>JAJECO010000022.1 GCA_022822005.1 Candidatus Poribacteria bacterium | reverse complement strand
GATTTAGGGGGTTGGTTGTGTATCGAAAGTGTATAAGTAATTCTAAAGTTCACCATAAACCCATGACCCCGTTGTTTTCACGTTTCACTTTGAGGACAGTTTTGGTCGCTTTCGATGGTGGTCGGTATTCTGTTCGAAGGTATATGCTGCCCGCAGGATCTTCTCCTCCTCAAACGGGGCGGCGAGGATCTGCAAGCCGATCGGTAAATCATCCGACGTCAATCCACACGGTATAGAAATCCCCGGCAAACCCGCAAGGTTCGCCGGGGTTGTCAGCACGTCGGAGAGGTACATCTGCAGCGGATCCGCGGTCCGCTCCCCAATCTTGAACGCCGCCGTCGGTGAGGTCGGCGTGACAACCACATCAACCTTCTCAAAGGCGTCATCAAAATCGGACTTAATCAGTGTTCGCACCTGTTGTGCTTTCAGGTAGTACGCATCGTAGTATCCCGAACTGAGTGCGTAAGTGCCAAGCATGATACGCCGCTTAACCTCTTCGCCGAAACCCTGACTCCGCGTCTGTCTATACATATCACCCAGCTCATCAGCGTTTGTTGCACGGAAACCGTAGCGGACACCGTCGTAACGCGCCAAATTCGCGCTCGCCTCCGCAGGAGCGATAATGTAATATGTCGCCATAGCGTAGTCGGTATGCGGCAGAGACACCTCCTCAATCGTTGCACCCGCTCCCTGAAGCACAGCAATTGCACTCCGCACGCTCTCTTCTATCTCTGAGTCAATTCCCGCCGTAAAATACTCTTTCGGGATACCAATCTTAACCCCTTCGAGGTCGTTAATCAAGCACTTCGTAAAATCTGGAACCGGTACATCCGCCGACGTCGAATCCATCGGATCGTGTCCACAGATCGCGTTCAACACTAAGGCGCAGTCGGTCACATCCTTGGAGAACGGTCCAATCTGATCCAAGGACGATGCGAACGCCACCAATCCAAACCGGGAAACGCGCCCGTAGGTCGGCTTCATCCCCACCACACCGCACAACGCAGCAGGTTGCCGGATCGAGCCGCCGGTGTCCGATCCGAGCGAGCAGATCGCTGCGCCCGCAGCGACCACAGCAGAAGAACCGCCACTTGAACCGCCGGGAATAGTTTCCAGATTCCACGGATTGCGCGTCGTCTGGTACGCCGAATTTTCTGTTGATGACCCCATCGCGAACTCGTCCATGTTCGTCTTACCGAGCATCACAGCCCCCTGCTGATGGAGTTTGGTCATCACGGTTGCATCGTACGGAGAGACAAAGTTCCCCAATATCTTAGAACCGCACGTTGTCAATACCCCTTTGGTGCAAATTACATCCTTAATCGCGATCGGAATTCCCGCCAACGGGGGCATCTCGTCCCCGCGTTGGAAGCCTTCGTCCGCAACCGCAGCACTCTCAAGCGCACCCTCTTCGGTCAGGGTCAGATAGCCATCTATCTGTTCTTCAACCGCACCAATCCGATGGTACATAGACTGCGTCAGTTCGACGGCAGTAATCTCTCTCGCTTTCAATTTCTCATGAAGTTCGTGGGCTGTTAATTCATATAACGGCATGAAACATTTTACTCCTTTTACTCAATCACCTTCGGCACCTCAAAATATCCCTCTTCCACGCTCGGCGCCCCATCCAAAACCACATCTCGTTCATACGAAGACTTCGCAACATCTTCTTTGACCACATTTCGGAGCGTCAACGGATGCGACGTTGGCGGCACGTCCGTCGTATCCAACTCGTTCAACTTTCCGATATAATCCAAAATCCGAGCGAGTTGATGCGTGAACTCCGCTATATCCTCTTCGTTAAATTCAAGCCGCGCAAGCGTCGCAACATGCTGCACATCATCAGTTGTAATCGTTGCCATCTATTTCTCCTTACTATCCGGCTATCTCAGATATTTATATCTGTTATCACGTCCCTCTGACAAGGGGATTTAGGGGGTTAGTTTTGCATTATTAAGGTAGTAGGCATACTCCGTATGCCGTAACTGAGATCACCGCACGATTCCCAATGGATTATCAGACCGATCCCTACGCATTCCGATGCGTGCCGAATCGTAGGGGTGGGATTCCCCCGCCCATCTTTCGCTCCAGCGGAGCGATATGTCTATAGAAGGCGAGATGGTCCAATCCCTGCGCTCTAGCAGAGCGCAATGTGCTTGGCAAAATCCAATCAAGCACATCCAAAGGTCGTCGACGTGGTTACCGCAAACTAACTGTAGGGAACAACGATCGTTGTTTCTAATCCGTGCAATCCGTTAATCCGTGCCAATCCGCGATTCAGACAATCTGTCATCAATGCAATGAACCAATACACTAACGCGCCAACAAACCCTATCGGGGCAACAGTTTATAGCCAGCGGTATTTTAATGTTTTAGCCCCAGCGGGGCGGCATGTTTATAGAAAGCCGGTCTCCTATGCACCCAAGCCCCAGCGGGGCGACATGTGTAAAGTAGTAGGCATATTGCTATGAATCCCGCTTTATCGGGACGGTGCGACATATTTATAGCCAGCGGTATTTTAATATTTTAAGCCCCAGCGGGGCGGCATGTTTATAGAAAACCGGTCTCCTGCACACCCAAGCCCCAGCGGGGCGACATGTGTAAAGTGGCAGATATATACCGTATGCCGTAACCAACCGAATCCGTTTCTCTTTCACCCTATCCGCTGCAACCGCGCATACGCCGCAGCAAGAGTCTTCTCAGATCCGCGCTCAAACCGCACCGTAATCCGCATGTCAAAGCCACGCCCATCAATAGCCGTAACCTTTCCCCTACCGAACTTCGCGTGAAACACAACGTCCCCAACATCATAAGGGAATGAAACGTCATCCTCAAAATCCGGCTCATCCGGATCATAGCTCGAAACCACCCGCCGCCGAGACGCTTCCGGCTTCGTCCCCTGATCAACCAGTTCCGGCGGAATCTCCTCAATAAAACGCGAAGGCAGTCGATAATCGATGTCACCATACAAACGCCGCGAACGGGCATGTGTCAGATAGACATGCTCCTCCGCACGTGTAAGCCCAACGTAACACAGTCTCCGCTCCTCCTCAAGTTCAGCCTCACTATCATAAGAGCGTTGATGGGGCAACAACCCTTCCTCTACCCCGACCATAAAGACAATCGGAAATTCCAACCCCTTCGCACTATGCAGCGTCATCATCGTCACCAGATCACTCTTATCTTCCATACTGTCGATATCCGAGGACAACGTAATCTTTTCCAAGAAACCCGCCAACGTCGCTTCCGTTTCACTCTCCTCATATTCCGCAACCGCCGCAATGAGTTCACCGAGGTTCTCTTCACGGGTCTGTGACTCAATCGAACCTTCGCTCCGCAAGGCTTGGAGATAGCCGGTGCGATCAAGCAGGTCTTCCGCTGTGCGCGTCGGCGGATCATCTGCGCGGAACAACCCGATCAATTCCGCGAATTCGCGCACCCTGTTTTTCGCGCCATTGTTGAGGGTCGATATCTCCTCCACACGCCGAATCGCTTCAAATAGGGGGATACCTTCATCCCATGCAAAATCCAGAATCCGCTGTACTGTCACATCCCCAATCCCACGCGCCGGCACATTGATGATACGCCGTAGGCTTACTGTGTCCGCAGGATTCACTATCACCCGCATATAAGCGATAATATCTTTGACCTCCATCCGTTCATAGAACCGAATGCCACCCACAATCTGATACGGTATATTTGCGCCGCGTAACGCATCCTCAAACGATCGGGATTGCGCATTAATCCGATAAAAAATCACACAGTCCCCATATTTCCGCCCACGTGTCCGCCAATCCCGAATCTGTCGCAATACAAAGTCCGCCTCGCTGATATCATCCGTCGCTTCGTGAAGGGTGATCACACTTCCCTTCTTATTATCAGTCCAGATCTGCTTCTCCTTGCGCTTCTGGTTATTGCTGATGACATAATACGCCGCTTCGAGGATATTCTTGGTTGAACGGTAGTTCTGCACTAAGCGCAAAACCGTGGTGTCCGGATAGTCCTCCTCAAAGTCGAGGATATTGTTGATATCCGCCCCTCTCCATGAGTAAATGCTCTGATCGTCGTCGCCAACCACGCAGATATTCTGGTGCTTCTGCGCCAATGCGCTCACAAGCAGATACTGACCGCGATTGGTGTCCTGATACTCATCGACGAGGATATACTGAAACTTATCCTGATAATACTCCAATACATTTGGGTTTGCATCAAACAATTCAACCGTCAACTTGATCAAATCATCAAAATCGAGTGCGTTGTTTGCGCGAAGATAGTCCTGATACATCGGATAAATCTGCGCGACGGATGCCTCGAAGAACCCCTCTGTGCGCTGTGCATACGCTTCAGGAGAGATAAAATCGCTCTTGGCTCTACTAATCTCACCGAGCACAGCCCCCGGGCTATTCAGCCGGAGTTGGAGTGTTTTGATTATCTCTTTAATCAGGGTCTGTTGATCTGAGGTATCATAGATTGTGAACGAGCGATCATAACCGAGATGGTGAATGTCCCTACGCAAAATCTGAGCACACGTCGCATGGAAGGTCGCTACCCACAACCGGCTCTGGCCGATAAGGTTTTCAAGGCGGGTTCGCATCTCTTCCGCCGCTTTGTTCGTGAACGTTACCGCGAGAATGTTATACGGAGAAACGCGGTGGTGTTGGATGAGGTGGGCGATTCGATGGGTGATCACACGAGTTTTGCCGCTGCCCGCACCCGACAAAATAAGCAGGGGACCCTCAGTGTGCTGGACCGCTTTGCGCTGAACGGGATTCAAAGATTCGAGGAGATCGGACATCAAAGAGTTCCTTCCGGAATAAAGAGGTGTGGCACGATTCTTTCAAGCGTTAAGTATAAACGATTCGCCGTATATTCGCAAGGTAGAAATTCATAGAATTCAGAGGCATTCTACTTACAACCTCGACACAAGGAATCAGTTATATACACAATTTAGATTAGGTGTGATAAAATATGAGTCAAGTTGTTACACTGCCCCTGCCTTGATCCCCCTGACAAGGGGGATTTAGGGGGTTAGGTGTGCCAATTCCCCCTGACAAGGGGGGCTAGGGGGGTTGGGGACGTAGGGGGTTATCTGCACTTATTCCCGTAGGGCGGGCATCTTGCCCGACTCATAGCCTACGTACTTTGAATCCCGATCTTATCAAAGGTTTCGTCCTTTTATTTTTATCTGCGAAAATCTGCGTAATCTGCGTCCATATCTACTTGCGAGCTGAGGTGCTGTTTCTAACACATCTGCCACGGATTGACAGACCCAAAAGGGTTGAAACAATGAAATCAAATCTTTCAAAACACCTCAACCCCATCGTAAAAAGCCTCATCGTCGTCGCAGGTCTACTGACGACAACACTCGCTTTACTGCTACTGGGCGAAGTCCGAGATAGGAGCGAATTGGTTGCACCGGCAGCGACACCAATTTATACCGATCGATACGGGACGTTCCTGGCAGAGGGCACACGCGACGAGAACGCACCACTCGGTTTTTGGGATCCGCCCGATATCTTACCCGAACGCATCGTTGCCTGCCTGTTAGTCATTGAAGACAAACGATACTACGAACATCTCGGCGTTGATCTCCGATCCCTCCTCCGCGCACTGGTAAATAACCTCAGCGGCAAACCACGACAGGGTGCCTCAACGATAGCCATGCAAGTCGCACGACTACAACGCCCCGGAAAAAGAACGCTCTGGAGAAAAGTGTGCGAAATGGGAACAGCGGTATGGCTCAATCGAAAGTATGACCACGAAAACGTGCTCCGACACTACCTTAAAATCGCGCCCCAAGGCAACCGGATCCACGGCGTTGCCTACGCGGCAAGACGGTATTTCCAAAAACCCCTATCGGATCTAAGCTGGGCGGAAGCCGCTATGCTCGCAAGCCTGCCCAGAGCACCGGGCAGAATGAACCTTTACCGTCCTGAGGGGCGTCAAGAAGCGTTTAAACGCGCAAATCTCATTCTCAATCTACTCCACGAAAATAGGACGCTCGATGAGAAGATCCTTGTAATCAGCCAACGCCAACTGAACTCCCTGAAGATCCCAGTTAAGGAATCCCGACCCCACCACAGCTATCACGCCATTCTGCGTCTACAGGAATCAGTGGACAGAGCGGCCTCCTATACGAAACCGATATCTACCACTCTGGATCTTCCCATTCAGAAGGTTGTGGACAACATCGCGGAGGAAGCCATGCAGGGACTCCGGCAGCGCGGCGCGGGCAATCTGGCTATCATCGTAACGGAGAAAGAGACCGGTGTGATCCGGAGTTATCTGGGCTCCGATCTGTACGCCGATCCAGACTTCGCCGGTGCCATCAACTATGCCACAACCCCACGTTCCGCGGGCAGTACCCTCAAGCCCTTCATCTACGCCTTAGGTCTGGAAACCGGGGCATTCTCTCCCGCCAGCGTCTTGGCAGATCTACCGTACCACCTCTCCTATCCCGGCGGACAGTATAGCGTCGCCAATTACGATGAGCGACATCTCGGACCAATCCTTTACCGGAAGGCACTTGCGACCAGCCGAAATATTCCGGCAGTCCATGTCCTGAAAACGGTCGGATTAGCGCAGACTTATGACCTGTTCCGCCAACTGGGACTCGCAAAGGACGACAGATCTGCCAGCAAGTACGGACTCGGATTGGCAATTGGTGGACTCTACGTAACCTTAGAGGATCTCGTCGCCGCTTACGGCACCTTGGCGAACGATGGACAGGCGTTTGGGTTGAATTGGTTTGAACCTGCCGATAAAGAAACGCCAGCGCAGCTTATCCCCGAAGATGTTGCCCGTCAGATCACGCTTTTCCTCTCCGAGCCACTCGCACGACTGCCCACCTTCAGTCGCATGGGACCGTTAGAATATCCCTTCCCGGTGGCAGTAAAGACCGGGACATCTCAGGGGTTTCGAGACGCTTGGGCGGTCGCTTACAGTTCAGATTACATCGTAGGCGCGTGGATTGGGCACCCGGACCATGAACGGATGAAGCGGGTAAGCGGGCTTGATGCAGCGCAAATAGTGAAAGAAATCATGCTCTCGTTGCACCCTAAACAACGTCGAGGTGTGGACGAAACGCCTTTTCCACCGCCCCGGTTCAGTAGCAATTCAGGGGTCCCTGCGGACTATCAGTTGGTTAAACTCTGTCCGCTGTCTGGAGAACCTGCGACGGAGGTATGCACGGAGACCGTCTTGGAGTATCTCGCCCCCGGAACCGAGCCGAGGACCGCCTGCAGCGTCCATCAATCGTTTGCAGTTGACAGACTAACAGGTGCGCAAGCGGGTCCCATGACGCCCCCAGAGCGGATAGAAGTCAGGAGCTACGCTGTCCTACCCCCGCAGTATATCGCTTGGGGCGGACTGCACGGCCACGGTTTACCGCCAACTCCCTCAAACGAATCGTCATCCGCCAGCATTGCCATTCAGGAACCTGTTAACGGGAGCGTCTTTCGGTTCCATCCAGAGGCGCCACGAGAGCTACAGAGCATTGCACTCAGAGCCAGCGTCACACCCAATGTCCCAGAGATTGTCTGGTATGTAGATGGAGAACCGTTTCAGAAGGTGGGCTACCCCTACACAACACGGTGGAAGCTTCGAGCAGGTTCCCACGCGCTGCAAGCCCGGTTCCCCCACGCCAACATCCAGAGCGGGATCATCAACATAACCATTGCTCCGTAATGAACAGGTCCCAAGGCATATCGCTATAGCTGTTCCCAAATCCGCGCAATCCGTAAATCCGCGTCAATCCGCGATTCAGACAAGTTGTCATCAGCCTAATGAACTATTGAACCAATGAACTAATCAACTAATGAACCAACCCATACCCTGTAGGTCGAGATTCACATCTCGACACGGGCGCGGACACAGTTCAATCGCTTTGAATTCCGCCTGTCCCCTTGGTCTCCATTTGTCAGAAATTCTATCAGGGCGGAATCCCTTCATCCGTAGGTCGGGCATCTTGCCCGACCCATAGCCCCAGCGGGGCGGCATGTTTATAGAATGGTTTATTAATGAGCTATTGAACCAATGAACCAAGCACAGGAGGCAATAGATGCAGACAAACGCAATTGATCGTATAGGCGACGGCTGGCTAAGCCAACAACCCGACTATCGGACGGACCTTGACCGATGCACCCCCGGTGACGCACTCGCCGCCGAACCGCGCCTGCGCCGATGGCGAACGCTGCCCTACGAAACCGATGTACTCTCCGGCGTGATGCTGCTTGCAGGGCCAGAAACCGCAGCGCCCACCGTCACCTATCCATTAAATGTCCGCGGTCTATACGCCGTGTCCATTGGCGTCCTGCCGATCACGAGTGCTGAAGAGGGTAACCAGCTCACAGTTCTCCTCAAACGCAGCGGGGACGAAACATTCACACTGCTTTCACTACCACCCCAAACCAGCGGCGGCCCGCACCATCATGAGATCGTCGAGATGTTCTGGGGGATCACCGACCTGACAGATCAGAATTTGGAGATTGGACAGGTCGGCGCACGAGTCGCACCGGATGACAATGCTGGATCATTTGAGTGCTTACCGGCACGGGTGGCTTATCTCAAGCTCGTGCCGCTCACGGACGCAGAGACGCGAGCCTTCCAATCAGACCAGCGGAATTCCGATACCCGGCGGCTGTTTGCTCACAACGATGCCCACGGTCCCCACTACCTGTATCGTCTGACGACGCCCGAACACGTTAGACGCGAGATTGAACCATATCGTAACACCGATTTCTCACGCATCTATTGGGAGGCAGGCGGCGGCGACCAGACCTCATATTTCAGTCAGATCGGGCGCATGTACACACTCGACCTCGCCGACTTCGGCCGTCGCGGCGACCGTCTGCACGTTGAGAGCTGGCGCGAATTCCAACGGCAGGGGATAGACCCATTCGATGTTGCGCTCGAACACACACACGAGATTGGTCTCCAATTCCATGCCAGTTACAGGGTGGCAGGTTTTCATTACCCACCGCCGCTCGACCATTTCAACGCGGGAGAGACCTTCTATAAGTCACATCCAGAGTGGCGCGGTGTAGATCGGACGGGCAAACACACGCCTCGAATGGCGTACACTTTTCCGGGGGTACGTCAGTTCGTCATCTCACTGCTTCGCGAGATGGCACAACGACCGATCGACGGTATCTGCCTACTCTACAACCGTCGGATGCCGTTGGTTGAATACGAACCCCCAGTTGTAGAGGGATTCAAGGATACGTTCGGCGAAGATCCACACAAGTTAGACGCAGGTGATCCGCGCTGGCTGTCATACCGGACCGGCGTTCTGACAGAGTTCATGCGAGAGGTCCGGGCAACATTGGACCAAGAGGGACGTGCACAGGGGCGGTCTAAACGCATCGAAATCTCAGCGATCGTCGGTGGCACTGAGGGGGAGAACCTCGTCAACGGAATGGACCTACCAACGTGGGTGAACGAAGGCTTGGTAGACACACTCATCCCCTACACATCGGGCCCGAACTACGACAGCAGCGTGACAGCTTGGACAGATCCGCAACAACTCGAATTCTTCGTGAGTCTCGTTCGCGGAACATCTTGTATCCTTGCCCCGAATCTCATGCCACGCCACATGACCCCAGCAGATTTTCGACGCCGTGCCGCGACAGTCTATAGCGCCGGCGCTGAGCACATGTTCTTCTGGGACTGTGCGGGCGGATCAGGGCGTGCCAATTATCGCGACATGTGGAACGCACTACGTCGGCTCGGTCATCGTGACGAAATCGCTGCATGGCGCGCATCAGGCGAATCAGACCTATCAAATACGCCCACCGATCTGCGCAAACTCGGCGATTGGGATCTCTCTTACGTCACCCCCGGATGATTCGTGCGACCACCCACTACCATACGAAATACCCTCTTGAAAAACAGCCAACACCGTGATAAGATAGCCCAAGTTTCTAAAGCGTGTGGACATTTACATGAGGTATATCCGTAATTCAAGGCACGGTATTGCTGGATACTGATATTTCCCCATCGTAGGATCTTTTTTCGTAGGGGCGAGGTTTCCTCGCCCGTCGGACTGGGAGGCCCAACCCCTACACATCTAATAAGTCTCCAGACGGCTGTTCCTAACATGACGTATTGTTCCTCTTTAGCCCCAGCGAGGCGATATGTACAGGACTTACGGATTTCGATTGTAGTTGCCCGATTCATCGGGCGTTATCTCAAATTCTTTAGCTCCAGCGGGGCGACATGTTTATAGCAACTCCAACAGAGCGATATGTCTGTAGTAGTAGGCATACGCCGTATGCCGTAACTGCAGCAGTGCACAATGTGTATAGCCAAACACTATCTTAAGTTCTTTAGCCCCAGCGGGGCAACATGTTTATAGCAAAATGAAAAAACCTCCTAAAGCCCCAGCGGGGCGACATGTGAGCCCCACGTTCCTCAATGTACTAATGAACCAATAAACCAACTACATAAAGGAGCCCAATCATGAGCCAAACAATGCGGTATCTGCCTGACGGTCGTGTCGAAGTTATCGGACAGGATGTCCCCGACCCCGGTGCAAATGAAGTCCAGGTCACAGGCGGGGCATGCGGGATCTGTTCGTGGGATCTGGCCACAGCCAAGATGGGGGATAAAATGAACCCCATGGCACCGCCCGGACACGAAGGGGTCGGCTATGTAAGCAAGATCGGCGCTGAAGTCACCGGCGTAAAAGAAGGCGACCGTGTCGCAGGCGGCGGATTTGCAACCGTCCGAAATCTGTCCGCAGAAAGACTGTATAAAATCCCGGAGTCCGAAAAGCCCGACCAATACTGGATTGTCGAACCGGTTTCGTGTGCAGTTACAGGCGTTGATCACTGCCAACTTAGAGGCGGCGACCGCGTTGCGGTCGTTGGCTGTGGGTTCATGGGTTTACTGATTACACAGGGCTTGCTGCACCACCCACTCGACCAAATCATCGCGATCGATGTTGTCCAAAACCGCCTGGATCTCGCAAAACAACTCGGCGTGGACGAAGTCTACAACACCTCAGAGATCGATACGACCGAACTGGCAGCAGACCTAAAAGCGCGGGAGATCGATGTCGTTGTCGATACGTCCGGCCATCAGGGCGGTCTGGATCTCTCTACCGATATCGTCAAGCGCGGCGGACGGATCAATCTGTTCGGATGGCTCAAGGGCGATACCGCCACCTTCGATCCAACCAAGTGGCACATGGGCGGGTTCACAGTCGTCAATTCGTCCCCATCGTCGAAGATCCGCGATACCTTCGAAGCCGCTATCCGCATGATCCACAGAGGTGTATTCGATCTCAAACCGTTGGTCACACACACAGCGACGCTGGAGGAATACCCAGGCCTGATGCAGCAGCTCGTAGCCGGCGACCCAACCTATATCAAGGGCGTCATCACACTCGGATAATCTGCGCTTAGGCGGCAATTAGAAATAAGTGGACGTTTGCCAATAATTCCGACCTTCAAGAAGTTTCCCAAGTCCCCCTGACAAAGGGGATTTAGGGGGTTAGTTGTACATCGAAGGTGTATAAATAATTGTAGAATTCACCATAAAAAGGTGCAGTCCTATGACAGCCAAGACATTTCCAAAGGCAGAGTGGCAGACCGCCGCTCCCGCCGATGTCGGGATGGACGCAGCGAAATTGGATCTTGCCAAGGCGTGGCTCGATTCAAAGTTTGCGGACGACACATATCGCGTGGCAATCGTACGGCACGGCGACCTCGTGGCGGAATGGACGCATAATATGCCAACCGCCGAAAAGATCGGTATCGCCTCTGCCAACAAGTCGATCCTGTCGAGTGCGCTGGGCATAGCCATCGACGAAGGCAAAATCGGAAGCGCTGACGATCTCGCCATAGACTACTACCCTGAGCTGATGGATGTCCCGGAGGGCGAAGGTCCCAAAGAGGGGCGATGGGCGTTTGAAGCAAATCGCGGGATCACGCTGCGACACCTGATCTGCAATGTGTCCGGCTATATGAAACCCGGCGAAGCGCCGGGACAGGTCTTCAACTATCAGACCAACGGCATGTGTGTTCTGTCACACTGTATCGAAAAAGCGTATGGGTTGTACGACATCAACCAACCAGAGCAGTCCCCGAAAATCCCGCCGCTCTACAAAGGGAAAATCGCTGATGTGATTGGCGCGAACTGGGAATACACATCAGGTTCGCAACAGATGCACGAGAAAGCACGGCTCCACATCTTCGCGTGGGGCTCCGCAATTCTCACCAGCCTACGGGCACTGGCACGGCTCGGATGGCTCTGGTGCAACTGGGGGTATTGGGATGGCAAGCCTGTGATCCCCGAAAGCTGGCTACGAGAGGCGACCGCCGTCGCACCCGACATTCTGGCGAACAGTCCTGAGGAGGTATGGCGATATGGACACGGGTTCTGGACAAACCAAAAAGGCAAGCTCTGGCCCAACCTGCCAAAAGAGGGATATTCCGCTTGGGGCGCGGGCGGACATTACGTGGTTGTGTTCCCCAGCTACCAACTGGTTATCGTCATGAACCCAACCCCCTATCCGGGCGCATCACAACCCTACGAAACGCACACCGTTACATGGCTACACCAGCAGGAGGTTCTACAACTTATCCTCGACGCGTGCTGTATCAAGTCCCCCTGACAAGGGGGATTTAGGGGGTTGCGTATCAAGTCCCCCTGACAAGTGGTACATCCCGCCTGTCCCGATTCATCGGGGATTTATCGGGGGCGGGATTTAGGGGGTTAGTTTTGCATTAGGAGTGCCCAACTAATTCTGAAATCTACCATAATTCTAAAATCTACTATAGTTCGTCAATACACCAATGTACTAATGAATCAATGAACTAACATAATAGGGAGGTTTAACAATGACCGAAGCAAGAAAACAACAGCTCCAAGCAGAACTCAACAGCCTGACCGTCCATCAAGAAACACGCGTTGGATGGGACGAAAACACCCCGCCTAACGAAACCCTCGACCAATACGGAAACCTCCTCGCACAAAATCGGGGCGTGGTTCCTGTGCCAGACAACCGATCCCCGAAACGTCGCATCTATGATGATCCAACTGTCGAAACCCTCCGCGCACACCTACGCAAGCACAACGGCATCCGCGGTCTCGAAATCTGCGATCCCAGCGAGGTCGAACGCGCCGCACGAATCTTTCGTCGGGACGGGTTTGTTGTTATACGCGACCTCCTCAACGCAGAGCAATTGGAACTCTGGAGAGCGGGCTGCGCCGAGGCATTGAGACAGATCTTGGACACCCCCGGCCCGGGCGAGAGAAAATACATGACCGAGACCGGACGCCTCCCACACCGATACAGCTACGGCACCTGCTCCGCGTCGAGACAAATGTTACACCATCCCGCATGGGCAAACATGCTCGACCTACCCACAACCACCCCCATTGTCACGGAAATCTTCGGCTCTTCGGACTATCGTGTCTGGGGGTCCGGCGGCGATCTCTGTCTGCCGGGCGCAATCGAGTACCAACATCTGCACTCCGACGGCAGAGACGGGCAGCACCTCTCGGAAGCGCGGATTGAGGGGGCGAAACGGGTCGGCGTCGAGTTCAACACCGACAGTTCGGGTAACTTCGACGTGCCGACGTTAAAACTGATTATGGAGATGACACCGCCGACAGTAACCATCAACTTCCTGATGGCTGACCTCACGTGGGAAAACGGTCCCATCCGTCAGATTCCGGGAACACACGTCGTGGAGCAGCCGCCACCGATAACCGACGACGAACCCGACTGGATGCGGCATTCAACCCTCGTCGGCGCGCCCGCAGGCGCAGGCGTTTTCCGCGACAACCGAGCATGGCACGGTGCGACCCCCAATCTATCCAAAGTGGTCAGAGCGTTGCCAAACGTCGAGTATGCCGCGCCTTGGCGCACACAGGACGGATTCAAGATCGTCATGCCCCATGAAATGTGGGAAACGTTGACCCCACACGCTCAAAAAATGTGCGAATGGATCAAGGCAGAGCCAGGCGTCTGGCCCCCCGGCGCCGGCATCATGCACCCACTCGCAAACGAGCGCGAAGAAGCAGCAAAGTCGTAGGGGTTTCGCATCAAGTCCCCCTGACAAGGGGGGGTAGGGGATCTTCACCCTTGTCTTTCCCCTCACTCCCTCATAATAAGGGGGGCTAGAAGGGGGACGGTGGTTTCCCCCCTGACCAGGGGGGCTAGGGGGGTTAAAGGATTTAGGGGGTTGACTGTAGGGGCACCCCTCGTGGTTGCCCGCTGTAGCTCAGTTCCAAAATCGTACACGCATCCAATGAACCAATGAACTAATCAACCAATAAACCAAATTAGGAGATAACCCATGCTAAATTGGGGCGTCATGAGCGCCGGCGGCATCGCCTACGTCTTCTGCAACGCGATGCGCTTCACAGACTCCGGACAAATTCACGCGGTCGCAAGCCGAACGCAATCCCGGATGGACCGACTGGTGGACGATTTCACTATCCCCCGACAATACACCGACTACCAGGGGCTGCTGGACGACGAAGAAATCGATGCCATCTATATCGCAACGATCCACCCGCTCCACGCCGAATGGGCGATAAAATGTGCCGAAGCCGGCAAACACCTTCTTGTCGAGAAACCGATCAGCATGAACCACGCCGAAACCGCCGCGATGGTCGAAGCCGCACGGGAAAACGACGTGTTCCTGATGGAAGCCTTCATGTATCGTTGCCACCCGCAAATCCAGAAGGTCGTTGATCTCATACAAGATGGCGCGATCGGTGATGTCCAGATCATCCGAGCGAGATTCGGGGGACGAGTCCCCTTCAACCCACAAAGCCGGATCTATAACCGCGAAATGGGCGGCGGCGGAATCCTCGATCTCGGGTGCTATACCGTCTCAGCCGTCCGCCGCTTCGCCGGTGCCGCAGAAGGAAAGCCGTTCCTCCACCCGACTGTAGTAAGAGCAACCGGGAAAGTTGGTCCCACAGGTGTAGACCACATCGCCGTTGCTTCCCTCAAATTTGAGAACGACATCGTTGCCGATATCATCGCTGCAGTCGAGGGCAACGTTGGGCGAGGCGTATCCATACATGGCTCAGAGGGCGTGATCACCCTCCCAAATCCGTGGCTGCCCTCATCCCCCTGTCGTGGCGCGAAAGAACCCCTACCACTCGACACCGTCTTCCCATCGGCGACGATCATCGTCCAATCCGGAAACGACGAATCCACAGAGATCGAGGTGCCTGTTGACCGCGACCTCTTCACATACGAAGCCGACACGGTAGCCAACCACATCGACGCACGACAAGCCCCACCGATGTCGTGGGACGACACACTCTCAAACATGCAGCTATTAGACACCTGGCGCGAACAGGTCGGCGTGATAATTTAAGGGATTAGGGCTGTTTTTTCTTACGCATTACGTATTATTCTGTTAGCCCCAGCGGGGCGACATCTTTATAGTAGTAGGCACACGCCGTGTGCCGTAACCCGTTTCCTAGGCGCGCAATGTATAGGGGTATCCATTCAATGAACTATTGAACTAATGAACGCATAGACCAATATAGCCTCGGCAAGGCGACATGTGCTTAATCTCTCAAGATTTATGCAGATAGATGAGTAAGAGTCTGAGTTGCCGATTCGATCGGGCGCGGGGATTTCTGAATCCGTGTAATCCTTTAATCCGCGTCAATCCGCGATTCAGACAAATGTTAATCCATTCAATAAACTATTGAACCAATGAACCAATGAACCAACATACCCCAGCGGGGCGGCATGTGCCATAGGATGAGTGAAAGAATCCTTGAGATGGTGAGTCCGTGAAGTCGTGCGGGTTTCTTCCTCGCTTCCACACGCCCACGCTTCCTCGCTCACCCCCTTACGCATTACGTATCTTAGCCCCAGCGGGGCGACATGTTTATAGGACATTGCATCCTCATGGGTAAAGCCCCAGCGGGGCGACATGTGCCGTGGGACGAGTGAAATATGATGCGCGAAGAATCCTTGAGATGGTGAGTCCGTGAAGTCGTGCAGGTTTCTTCCTCGCTTCCACACGCCCACGCTTCCTCGCTCACCCCCTTACGCGTTACGTATTACTCTTTTAAGGAGTTGAATCCATGCGAAAAGCGAACATTGCATCCGTCGGTTGTGGAGCTGTCGCAAAACGATGGCACCTGCCGACAATCGCCGAATTAACAAAAAGGGGAGATCTAAACTTCATCGCCGTATGTGATACCGACGAAGCAAAGGCGAGCGAGACTGGAGAACAGTACGGCGTACCACACTACACCGATGTCGAGCAGATGTTGGACAAACACAAAGATATCGATGTCGTAGACATCTGCACCGGCGACTATGAGCACCACAAGGTGGCGAAGATTGCCGCGGAACGCAAGATGCACCCGATGGTCGAGAAACCGATGGCGCCCACACTCCCCTGCTGCGACGTAATCATAAACTCTGCCAAGCAGAACGGCGTCCACTTCGAAGTTGCCGAGAACTACTTCCGGATGCCGAACGATCGGATCCTCATCAAGCTGATTACCGAGGGGGTGCTCGGTGACATCATGCGAGTCCACTTTATCGAACCGTCTGGACGAGGCAGACAGTTTGTGCACGGTTCGGGGAAGCCACAAGGGATAGCCCGTCCCGTATCAACATTCGGCTCCCACTCCGGTGTCTGTATCGACATGGGCGTGCATCGGATGTCTCAACTTCGGTTCTATGCCCAAAGCGAACCGAAACGGATAGCCGGAATCACGAAGCAATTCCTTCTCAACACCGAAAGAGTCTACGAAGATTGGGGACACGCGATCGTCGACTTTGAAAGCGGCGCGGTTGGTATCTACGAGGCATCGCAGGTCGGCGAGGAGACGATCCGGTACAGCCAAGTCATGGGAACAAAAGGGGTAATGACGAACGCCAACTACTGGACGTCGGATTTCCCAATCCGCGCAATAGTGAACGGCGAAATGCAAGATATCCCAATCGAAAGGGAACGCCACACCGTCGATGGCGTCGATGTCCTATCAAGGATAGTCGTCCACACCGACCCGCAGATCGTCTACGAGAACCCGTTCAGAGAATACGCGATAGACGATTGGAACGTCGGCACCGCCGAGGAGATCATGAGCATCGCCAACGCCGCGCTACATGACCACGAACCAGAATACGGTCTCAACGGACGAAAAGATGTCGAAATGTGCATCGCGCTATACGAATCCTCACTCGGCGGCATGACCCCCGTCGACCTCCCGATAACCGAAATCACCAATTACGAGGGTATGGTCAACGACGATTACCGAGAAGCCTTTGGTCATGATTTAGTTCTCCTGTAGGAGGGATTTCCTAATCCCGACTTCGGCGAAATGTCGAGGCAGGATGCCTCTCCCACGGTTGGAAAGCCAAAAGAAAAAATCCTTGCGCCCGTGCGTAACAAATCGTGGGGACAGATTTCCCAATCTGTCATTTTATTGATCATGTGGTTCTCCGCGTCCTCTGCGCCTCTGTGGTAAATATCCTTTTCACGTTTCACGTTGCTATTTTGGGAGGAAACACCAATGCCAAAAGATGAAATTTTCCAAGAAACCGTTACCCGCGTTGAAAAACCCTCGTCACACTATACCTTACTTCGCGACCCCAATGGGCATTTCCTTGGTGCGACTGAAGACGGGTTTGCCACCTTCGACTATGTGGACGATAAGGCGATATGGGATACCGACGGAGAAACCTATCGCCACGTGGGGACAGATCGCGTCGTTGAAACCGAATCGCCCCGTTCTAAAGATGGAAGCTACCTCCGTCATGGTGGGAAGTGGATCGCAAGTGACGGATCGCTTAGCGATACAGCCGCGCTGTTCACCCCCGGTCACGGACCCGCACACATGCCATCAGAATATCTAAAGACATTCAGGGAGAACGGATGGGTCTGCCTCCCCTCGATTGTCCCGCCCGACCTCCTTGAGGAGTTGGAGCGGACCAGCGGCACCGGTCGCTGGGAGAGCGGCGAGTTCGATCGCAGCATTCCACCGCTACTCCAGACCTCCGCCGTCGCTAAAATCATAGCCGAACCGGTTACACTGTGGCTGATGCGTCAATACATGGGCGTCCAAGACATTCGGCTCGGCCATTCACCCGGCTTTGCGGTACTTCCCAAAGACGACGGCAAACGAAACGTCCAGGGTTGGCATTCCGACTTCCCATACCTCTGGGGCATCGCCGGCAGGACAAAGGACCGGATACCGGTGCATCAGGTCGAGGGATTCGCGATGGGCGTCCAGCGCAACCTGTGCGTCTCGGAGTTCCGTAAAGAGAACGGCGCGACCTGCTTCAAACTCGGTTCACACGCATTCGGTGAAGGACCACCTGCCGAGTGGGGAACCGGGAACGCAAACAAAGAACCCGGCCATCGCGAAGCAAGAGGTTTGCCCTACACCGGTCCCGACGCCGATGTTGTTGAGGCACCGCCCGGCAGTTATATCATCTACGATTCGCGGACCTGGCACCGTGCAGGCGTCAACCGCACCCCGCATAAGCGGGCTGCCATGCTACAGGCAGTGGTTCCGATGTACATGATGCCGTTCAGGGATACCAGCGGTCCCTACAAACGATTCCTCCACAGCCCCCTCATCGACGAACTGAACGAACTTGAAAAAAGGGAACTTGAATCCACTATGGTAAGCAGGATGCTCAGTCCCGACGGTCCCCTGGCAATCACAGTCGACGACGAACTAACCGAACGCATCCGCTTCCCCGAATAATCCTATATTCGCACGAACCGATCGTATGGGCGAGGTTCCCCTCGCCCATACTTCATATCAATGAGGCTGGCAATGTAGGAGCAGAGACTTCCCTCGGTGAAATCGGGGTCTTGTGCCTGCCCTCAATGAAATCTGGCATCTGGGGCGATGCGACATATGTGTTTTTCGCTCCAGCGGAGCGACATGTCTATAGAAGACCGATCCCTCGAATCCCCGCGCTCCGGTTCTGAATCCCGATCTATCGGGGCGGAGCAACATGTATATAATCCGACGGTGTCTCAACTTTTTAAGCCCCAGCGGGGCGACATGTTTATAGCAACACGAGACACACAATTCTTAAAGCCCCAGCGGGGCGACATGTGCATAATTCTTAAGAATATTGCTGCCGTGGAGGAAGTAGAAAATATCTGAATCACGGATTAAATAGATTAAACCGATAGCGTGGATAAGCAGTCGAAAGAGCCATAGCGCGGTGAGGTCTTTAGCCACCCAAATTCGAATAGTTCCAACAACCTAACCGAGGTCTACTTCGCTCTGGAGAAGCGATATGTCTATAGAAGGGCGACACCCAAAATCCCTGCGCTCCAGTTTTGAATCCCGATCTATCGGGGCGGAGCACAATGTATAGAGTGCATCAGTCTAATGAACCAATGCACTACCCTAGCCCCAGCGGGGCGACATGTTTATAGCAACACGAGACACACAATTCTTAAAGCCCCAGCGGGGCGACATGTGCGTAAGTTCTGAAAATTGCATAGATAAATCGTCATCAACCTGATCTAGGAGTAAATCATGTCCGATAACGACACATCTCATTCCAAAATCCGGGATAATCGACACCGAGGAAACGTTGGCTCTTTCCTTGAGTCCAACATCGAAAACGGTTCATCACTCTCTATCGTCTCGGCGTACTTCACCATCAACGCCTACCATGCGCTGAAGGGAACCTTGGACAAAATTGACGGACTTCGATTTCTGTTCGGAGAACCCAACTTTATCAGCGGCATCGATCCCCAAAAGACCGACGAGAAAATCTTCAAAATCGTGGACGATGGTCTACAGCTACACAACCAACTTCAACAGAGACCGATTGCCAAAGCATGTGCCGATTGGATAAAAAAGAAGGTCGAAATTCGATCGACACGACAATCCAACCTGCTCCACGGAAAAATGTATCACATTGCCAACAACGACGCAAAAAAAGCCATCATGGGCAGCTCCAATTTTACCGTCCGTGGACTCGGATTAAACCCGCCCCACGATAATATTGAACTCAATCTGGAAGTGGAGACCGACCAAGACCGCCGCGACCTAAAAGCGTGGTTTGATGAAATCTGGAATGACAAAAAGCATGTCGCAGATGTTAAACATGATGTGTTGCTATATCTTGAGCAACTCTATCAGAATCACGCTCCTGAATTCATCTACTACAAAACGCTATTTCACCTTTTTGAGCGATTCTTGAACGAGCAGGAAGAGTGGGGCGTACTGACAGAGCCGACACAGCTTGTTGATACAGGAATCTGGAATGCCCTATTCGAGTTCCAGAAAGATGGCGTAAAAGGCGCAATCAACAAAATTCTTCAGCACAACGGTTGTATCATCGCGGATAGCGTCGGGTTGGGTAAGACCTTCGAGGCATTGGCAATCATTAAGTACTTTGAACTGCGGAATGCTAACGTCCTTGTGTTGTGTCCTAAAAAACTGCGGGACAACTGGACAATTTACCAAGCGGTTAATATGAGTGAACTAAATCCGTTCCTTGATGATCGATTCGGCTACACGGTGCTATCTCATACCGACCTCAGCCGGGACGGGGGAAGATCAGGAGATATTGATTTAGCCACGCTGAAGTGGGGAAATTTTGATCTGATCGTCATTGATGAATCCCACAATTTCCGAAACAACACACCCGGCAAGCGAGACGAAGATGGCAACCTAATCCGTATGAGCCGCTACCAACGTCTGATGGAGAGTATTATCCGAAGTGGAGTCAAAACCAAAGTCCTACTACTCTCTGCCACACCGGTCAACAACGACCTGAAAGACCTACGCAACCAGATCTATTTTCTAACCGAAGAGCGCGATGATGCCTTCTATGACTCGCTTCGTATTACCAGCCTGCGAGAAACGTTGTCAACCGCACAAGGTACCTTTACTGCTTGGTCAAAGCAAGGGGGCAAGCGGAGCACCAAGGACCTCTTGGAAAAGCTTAACTCTCCTTTCTTCAAATTGCTTGATGGACTGACTATCGCCCGTTCCCGAAAACATATTGAGAAATACTACACAGATTCGCTCCAAGAATTAGGCGGATTCCCGGAACGCTGCCCACCAAGGGCAGTCTATGCGGATATCGACTTGGAAGATGACCCGTCGAAGCGGTTTATGTCTTACGATGAGTTAAATGATCAGATCTCAGAATATCAACTGTCCCTCTTCAATCCGTCAGAATATGTCCTCCCTGAATATCGTTCCCTATATGAGGCCCAGCGGATCCAACATTTTACACAAAGTGATCGAGAACACTACCTAATCGGCATGATGAAGGTGAACTTTCTCAAACGCTTAGAAAGTTCGATTCATTCCTTTGCGATTACACTCGAAAGAACCCTTGAGAAAATTGAGGAGCTTAAAGAACGTATCCGACGGTTTCAGCAGTTTCGCGCTGAAAACCCAGATATGGATTTAGAAGACATAGAAATCGAGGCACTCGAAGACGAGGAATTGCAGGAAGCGATGCAGGTGGGTAAAAGCCTAATTTTCAAGATGGCGCATCTTGACGTTGATTCATGGTTGGAGGCATTGGATCGCGATCGAGAACAGCTTGAACTACCTTACCTCTTTGCAAAGGACATCACCGCCGACCGAGATGCCAAGCTTGCCAAATTGAAAGAGCTAATCGCTCAGAAGGTCAAACATCCCACGACTGACAAGGAGGGCGGTCCAAACCGAAAGGTACTCATATTCACCGCTTTTGCGGATACCGCCGCCTATCTCTACGATGCGCTGCATCAGTGGGCAAACAAAGAACTGGGAATCCATGCTGCCATGGTATCGGGAGGCACGTCGGGCTGTAAGACCACCTTTAACAGAAATGAATTCAGTCATATTCTGACCAACTTTTCGCCCATTTCTAAAAGCCGTTCTCAGATGCAAGCGATGCCGCAGGAGGGCGAAATTGATCTGCTGATCGGCACAGATTGTATCTCTGAAGGGCAAAACCTGCAAGACTGTGATTATATGATTAACTATGACATTCACTGGAATCCAGTGCGAATTATCCAGCGGTTTGGACGGATTGACCGCATCGGCAGTATCAATCACAGTGTTCAGCTTATCAACTTCTGGCCCACCCCCGATCTCAACCGCTACATCAACCTAAAAAACCGCGTCGAGGCGCGTATGGCACTGGTGGACATCACCGCTACGCAAGGGGATAACCTGTTAGAACCGGAGGAGATTCAGGAGGCAGTTACCGACGACCTCCAATACCGTGACCAGCAGCTGCTACGCCTGAAAGACGAAGTATTGGACCTCGAAGATTTCGATGAAAACGTCGCTCTCAGCGAGTTTACCCTCGACGATTTTCGCTTGGAGTTGATAAAATATCTAGAGACCAACCGGAAGCAACTTGAAGACGCCGCCCCCGGACTTTATACCGTTGTCCCACCACCGCCAGACTCCTCAATAATAGCTCCCGGTGTCATTTTCTGCCTAAAACAGAAAGCGGAGTCAACGGAAAATGAGGGGATAAACCCGACCCAACCCTATTTTCTGGTTTATATTCGGGAGGATGGGATAGTGAGGTATACCTTTGCGCAACCCAAGCAGATACTTGAGATGTATCGCTCGTTATGTGCAGGGGTGCAAGACCCCTATGATGAACTATGCACCCTATTCGATCGACAGACAGATAATGGTGCCGACATGACACAATATAACAATCTGCTTCAGAGAACAGTCGATTCGCTCAGTCGCACCTACAACAAGCGTGCTATTGGTAACCTCTTATCCGGTCGGGGTGGTGTCTTACCTACCCAAGCCGAGCAAATTCGTCAAACGACAGATTTTGAACTCATTACGTGGCTGGTGATTAAAGATCCTGTGTAATTGGATATGGCTGTCCAATCCGAACATGGGGTCCCCTCCCGCTCGCGGTGGATTGACAAATCCACCGCACATTTGGTGGGTTGATGACTTGGATATGGCTATCCAAGCCGATAGGGTTTGATAACTAGCAGCTTAGGTTAACTTAACAAATCCACCGGGTTCGCAAACCATAAAGAGAATCCTTTAGGAGCGCAATCGTGAAAAACACACCACGCAAAACCAGCATCACTACAGCGCTACGACGCTTCATGGGGGGTAACCCTGCCAACAATGCCCGAAGCCTGCTTGAAACCCTCGGCTACCAAAGCGACAGAACGATAGCCTTGGTACCGAATACCGCCCAAGGATTTATTGAGACCTTCGGTCAATATGGTGAGATAAACGAGGATAAGGCACTGTTACAAGAGTGGGAATCAATTGATTTCCTGTTTCAACTGACAGAAGGGGAGATTGTTGAGAATACGCAGCTGCAAATAGTTTTTGAAAACTATCCCGTGAATAACAGAATCATTGAGTCGTATCTGTTTTTTATGCTCCAGCTGCGTGGTTCAAAGTATAATCGCACCCAACTATCGGGGATTACCCGCGAAATCAATAAACTGAGCCCCATACCCGCGATGGTGGTTTTTCAGTACGGCGCGTTTCTAGCTCTAGCTGTTATCAATCGTCGTCCTAGCAGGCGAGGTCCGACCCGTGATGTCCTTGAGAAAATTACTCTTATTGAGAATATCGACTTCACGTTTCCCGATAGCGCCCATGTTGAAATCCTGTCTAAGCTTTCACTTGATGAATTATACCGGCATTACCGGTTTCGCAGCTTCCTAAAGTTCCATCAGGCGTGGCAGGCGACACTTGACGGTTTTAATCCCTCAAAACTCAAGCCACGTAAATCTACTAAACGCCGCTATGACCATGATGCATATCCTAGCGAGGATTTTGCCACGATAGACAACGACCCGTATAAAGCCTTGTGCGAAATATCTAACCTCCCCTATGAAATCATATTCGATGACACAGAATACGACATAAAGATAGGAGAATACGATTTCCTTACTGATGCGGAATATGAGGTAGATGCAAGGCATCACGATGATATCATCAATATAACCAACGGACGGTATAAAATAATATAAATGTCAAGCCGACCTTGACTCTGGATCGGGGTATTTAGTTCCCCTGTAGGAGGGATTTCCTAATCCCGACCTCCTACTGAGGTAGTGAGAAAACCTGAGAAAACCGAAAGCTAGATAGCCCTAAACTTAGGAGTAGAAAAAATGAACGACACACAACACAAAGCCGCCATCACAAATGCCCTAAGCCGCTTCACTGACGATAACCTCGCCGAAAACACACGAACCTTACTCGACACACTCGGCTATCGGAGCGAAAGAGTCCTATCCCTTGAACCCAACACCGCCGACGTGTTTCTTGATGCGTTCGACCCAGAAGATAAACTGAATAGCGAGAGAGCGCTGACAGCAGATTGGGCCTCCATTGACCCACTTTTCCAACTCGCAGGTGATGATCTGGTGCACACAGATACCGATGGATGGCTTTTCGATCCCAGCCAGACGCAGGTGGACAACACCATCATTGAATCTTACCTTTTCCTCGCGCTCCGGTTAAGCGAAAGTCATTACAACCGCACCCAACTCTCGCAAATCACCCGCGAAATCAACAAACTGTTCCCGATGCCCGCGATGCTCCTCTTTCAACATGGAGAAACACTCACGCTGTCGGTTATCAATCGCCGTTTGGGGGTGCGTGACCCATCCCGTGATGTCCTCGAAAAGGTTACTCTCATTAAGGACATCAATTTCAGGAATACCCACCGTGCACATATCGATATCCTATTCGATCTCAGCCTCGAACCGCTGAATCGTACCCACGGCGTTCGCAACTTTGTCGAACTGCATCGCGCGTGGGAAAAAACTCTTGACATCTCCGAACTCAATAAACGCTTCTTCAACGAACTCGCCAACTGGTATTTCTGGGCGGTCGATCAGGTAACATTCCCAGAAGACGCGGAGGAAGATGTCGAAGTCCGCAACGCCACCAGCGTCATCCGCCTGCTCACGCGATTAATTTTTGTCTGGTTCATCAGGGAGAAAGGATTGGTGCCCGACGCACTCTTTAACCCAAACGATCTTGACGGTATTCTCGAAAACCTCGATCCGGGAGAAAGCACCTACTACAAAGCAATTCTTCAGAACCTGTTCTTTGCCACGCTCAATCAGGAGATGAACACCGCACAAAATCCCAATAACCGCAAATTTCACGGTGAGGGACGGCAGCACTACAACATCAC
>JAJECO010000025.1 GCA_022822005.1 Candidatus Poribacteria bacterium | reverse complement strand
CCCGTTTTGTTTGAAAAGTCGGAGTCGGGAAGTCGCTCATAGAGCGACGTGTCGGGATTGGGAAATCCCTCCCCGATAAATCCCCGATGAATCGGGACAGGCGGGATGCAGGCACCTACAGAAAAACTAAATGACCCTACTCCCAAGGCAAACAGTGAGATATCTCCACAGATTAAACCATCAACTCAAAAGCGCAACCGGTCAATTTTCCGTGCCGTCTCTGTAGGATTATGGTATAATGAGCAACCGTTCTACCGGGCGACACGCTGAGACGCGCGATGCTGCTGAAGGTATGAAGCACTTACGACAAGTCACTTCTACGAGGTTTGCCTCATGTCATTCGATAGCTTAGCTTTGCATCTTGTAACGGATGAACTCCGTCGTACAATTCTAAATGGGACCATTAGGCATATTGAGCAATTGAATTCTCACAGCATTGTACTGAAGATCTCTCAGTCAACTACAAGCCACTTCTTGCTGATCTCAACCCATTCTGTTCATGGTCGTGCTCACCTGGTTGAACGCCCGCCGAGAGGGCAATCACGATCTCATTTTGCAGACTTCTTGATGACGCACGTTATGCGGGGTAAACTTACAGCGATAGAGCAAGTGGGCTTAGATCGAATCCTCAAACTCACCATTGCCTCCACATCTGACGTTCTTGAGCCGTCGTCCAAGTCGATTATCGCAGAAGTTATGGGAAAGCATAGCAATATCATCCTTGTTGATGAAGAAAGCGGTAATATTCTCGAAAGTATCAAGCATATTGACGAAACAATGAGTCGATATCGTGAGGTATTGCCCGGCTTGACTTATGATCCGCCACCGCAGCCCGATAAATGCCACCCCCTTAAGTTAGATCAAGATGCCTTTTTTGCCCTTGTCGAGAATGAGAAAATCAACTGGCGCTTTCTTTTTAACCAGATTGACGGCTTGAGCCCAACGCTCGCTAAGGAGATTATCGCGCGGGTTGATGATTCAGTGACGCTAGATGGACTCTGGGAGGCGTATCAGCAGGTTGTGCGGTGTTTCCAGCCGTCTACCAGCCAACCCCAAGTGCTTGTTGACGCAGATGATTCGCTTGAAAATCCCGGATTAGAAGAGAGTGCGAATGACTCAGATCGATTGGCTGACGGAGACAAGGTTGTCGATGTATCCGCGCTCAAACTGATGCAGTTCCCAAATACTGAGAGTCGGCATTTTGAAACGATGAGCAAAGCCTTGTCCGCCTACTACGACGCAGTAACTCGCAATGAGGC
The DNA here is from genome assembly GCA_022822005.1 of Candidatus Poribacteria bacterium. Classification (GTDB taxonomy): domain Bacteria; phylum Poribacteria; class WGA-4E; order WGA-4E; family PCPOR2b; genus PCPOR2b. Next base: position 13,603 of record JAJECO010000025.1, on the reverse strand, counting down.
GATACAATCGGAACGAAATACGCTACGCCAGGTCCTGGACAAGATGACTGCTTCGCTGGAGCGAAAACAGGTGTCGCTGCGGCAGGATCTGGAAAGGGCGGAACGAGCGGAAGATTATCGGATCAAGGGTGAGCTTCTTACTGCGAACTTGCACCACATCGAGCGAGGCCAAGCACTTATTCAGGTGCAGGACTACTACAGTCCAGATTTGAGTGAGTTGTCAATCGAACTTGATCCGCAACTCAGTCCGTCAGAAAATGCCCAACAGTACTTCAAGAGGTACTCCAAAGCGAAACGCGGGGTTTCCGTTCTCCATCGATTGATTGCTGATAATGAAGCAGAGCAAGAGTCGCTACAGGCTTACGCGTCGGAAGTGGAAGAAGCAAACGGGTTGAAAGAACTTCGAGCGATTCAGTCCGAGTTTGTAAAAAAAGGTTGGATAAAAGAGACTAAACGTCAGTCCAAGCAGAGCGAGTCCGCCGGTGCCTTTCGGAAATATATCTCGCCCGATGGTTTTCAGATCTATGTGGGGCGCAATAGCAAGGAAAACGACCTGCTCCTTCGTCGAGTTGCCTCAAGCCGAGACATGTGGCTACACGCAAAGCAGATTCACGGTTCGCACGTTGTCATTCGCAATCCTGAAAATAAGCCGGGCATTCCAATGCCGACGCTTCTGAAAGCCGCCCAAATTGCGGCATTCTTCAGTAAAGCACAACACTCGAGCTATGTTCCCGTCGACTATACATGGTTTCGGTATGTTGTCAAGCCGAAGGGAACCGCCCCAGGCTTCGTGAACTATACCCACGAAAAAACATTGTATGTTGAACCGGGCTTGTAAAAGACAACTTTAATCCTCTGCATTCAACAAGCATACACATCAGATTTTGAAAATTTCGCCCAAGCGTCCCCCGAGGATACGTCCTGCACTAACCAGGCACCCTATTAAAATAAACATTCCCACCACACCCAATGCAGATGCAATATACGCCCCACCAACCGGACGCTGTGAAAGGTTCCAGATAGCCTTGGTAATCGGATTATATTGATCTCGCATTGCGAGAATCAAGCTATCAGCTACTTCCAGCATAGAGAATGAGAACACAAGAATTGATCCGGCAATGATGTTGGCAATTACAAGAGGCAGGGTAATTTTGTACAGCGTCCGCGCTGGGCTTGCGCCAAGATTCTGTGATGCCTCTTCCAACGTTACGCTTGTCTGCTGAAGACCCGCATAAATAGATCGGAGCATATACGGTAGACGTCTGACTGCATAACTGATAATCAGCAGCAGAATCGGGTTCTGCCGAGGATCTAAGACGGACACGATGGATTGGGGCAGGTGACGAAGTAGCAGTGTCGTATCCGCGAAACTACCCACATAACCAAATGCGAGCGCAACACCCGGTAGAGCTAAGGGTAACATAGCAATAGCATCGAGTAGATTCTTGAACGGGATTCGTCTTCGGGTCAGGAGATATGAGAGTGTAATTCCGAGGAAGAGTGCGAGCAGCGTACTGAACACGCTATAGAATAAGCTATTCTTGATACTAAGCAGCGTATCTTCCAGTTTGCTTTCGTGGCTGAACACTTCTAAATAATGCTGCAGCGTATAACTCTGAGGCAGCACACTCAGTCGCCATTGACTCGCGTCAGGAGTCAGTGACGTCAAGACAATACTAATATGTGGTAACAGTGCCATGAATATGATGACACCCACAAAACAATAGATAATAGCACACATCCAGCGGCTTGCTTGAATCTCACGAGAGCCCACGTGTCCGCGTCCGAGCATCTCATACCGTCCAGCCCCGGTCCAACGTTTGGAGATGTAGAATGCGAGGGCTGTCAGTACAATAATTAAGACGACGAGTGCGTACCCCATTGGGTTAACGTTAGCATCGGTAACTTGGCGAAAGATCCGTACAGCGATTACTTCATTGTAGTTGAAGATCAGCGGTGTACCCAAGTCGGTGAATGCCCAAATGAATACAAGAATCGCTCCTGCGAAATATCCTGGCAGCATCAATGGGAGTGTCACTGTTCGGAAAAGCGTAAAGCGTGATGCTCCCATATTTTCCGCTGCTTCTTCCAAACTTGGGTCTACGTTTGCTAACACTGCAACCACATTCAGATACATTATTGGATAGAGGTGCAAAGTAGACAGCAAAATCACGCCCCAAAAACCGCTACCGAACCAATCAATTGCGTCCGCCAAATCGATAAGCCCAATCTTGCTCAGAAAGATGTTCACGCTACCGTACAAACCGAACAACTTCTTCATGCCAATTGCCCCGACGAAAGGCGGCATAATAATCGGAATCAGAATAACCCCCTGCAGGATGTTACGACCAGGGAAACGGTAGCGGGTGAGAAAATAAGCAAGTGGCAGCGTGATAAGGGTTGTCGCGAGCGTCACCACAATTCCCATATTGAAGCTATTGGTGACCAACTTGCGGATGCTTTCGTCTGTAACCATTAGCTTGAAATACTCAAGACTCAAATGGTTGTTGATCCAGAAAGATTCTTTGAAAATGTATAGGAGGGGATATATCAGAAAGACAAAGAAGAAGAAAATAATCGGTAGGAGGAGCAGCAGGACAGAGGGCGTTAGGTCGTATTTTCTCAGCATAGACATATGAGCAGACTTACACGGGATACTTCCCATCCACTGTAAGCCTGTCCACCTGTACTAATCACCAATCTTTTTTGCCATAGCGAGGTTGGGAGGAAGTCCGGACATGAGTTCTCGAGGTTTGAAATTTGGCGAGAAGTCAAACAGTCCATAATCAAGCAAACCATCATTTCTAACTATCTTACCTTCCGCGTGGTCAAAAACGAGCCCTTTCAGATATTCGTTTTTATGTCCGATCCGTTGTGCCTTGATGTTACGCCGTTTTATTGTATCCACTGCTTCCTGCAGTTCAGGTGGAATCAACTCCTGATTTTGGCGCATCTTCAGGTATGTTCTCAGCACGTGCCAACGCTTGGGGCCACCGTTGTAAAAAGTATAATATGCCCAATGATATGGCTGTACGTTCTGCGTAAGATCGAGTTCAACTTTAAGGGCTTTGGCATTTTTCTTGTAAAAATCCAGACATTCGTCGAAACGATAGGCCTTATCACGCTTTATATGGTAGGCTGCCAAGAAAGCGCCGATGTGAGGGGCTTTCAGCATATTAGTATAATATTTGCCGTACGGATTTTTCTGACGATCATAAGTTCCCGCTAACTCCTCTTCCAATCGGGGTAAATACTCATTCCAAGAAAGTTGTTTCCCTTCCCAATCCTTACCGGGACTGAGAAATTCAAAGAAGGGAGAATATGCCGGCATACTTGGATCTAAGATGTGGCGAATCAAGTCGGGTAAGACAGCCAGGTTATTCTGGGCAATACCGATATCATCTTCCCCATCTTCTGTCTGGCTGGGACCAACCACAACTTCACTGAAATGGGTTTCAATTTCAAAGATTTTCAATAAAAGCAGCGGGTCTATGTCGGCAACTCGTCCGGCAATGAGCGCAAACGGGAAGTAACGTCGTGCCCCGTATAGCACTTGTTCTAATGCCTTGGGGCCATATCCCAGTACGGCTAAGCCTTTTTGGTATATTAGCTCATTCGTCGTAATTCCATATACTTCCTGCTCAGTTTTTTGATTGAAATTGTTATAGATTCGATACCCCTGCTCAAGTGCCGGTTGAATCAACTGTTCGTACGTTCTCCGATAATCCTTCTGTGCCGACATGTCGTAAATGATGGGGATCTGTTGCGAATTGCTCTGAGCGTATCCGTCTAATTGCAGCTGAATGAGCCGCTCCTGCATCGTCTTGTCCGCGGCTGTGAGTGTGGCCAGTACCTCATGGGTTGCCGCGTCCTGTACCTTCTTCCCTTGGAACAACGTCAGGACTATGGTCTGATTCTTTGTGAGATAGTACCAGAACGTGTCTTTCTGCTTCACCGCACGATGAGCTAAAAATCCAAGAGCTGCCAACGTAGACAGGAGACAAATGATGAACGTAACTCGAACACAGATCTGAACCAAACGCTTCCCACGCGTGGCAAGAGGTATTTGTGATATATATGGTGGGAGAATCTCATTCAAGCGCTCATTCAACTCTTGCTGCTCAGAGAAGTATGGTTTTACGGGGTAGGCTTCTAGCTTCTTCGGTTCCACGGCCATGATCCTCCAGGTGACAAAGTAAAGGCGGGGGTTAAAAGCAGGCTGTCATTTCATTCATTGACTCCTAAAGAGTTCATAATAGACCCTATCTGCAACTAATACGTTAAAACAACAGATTAAGTTTCACTCCTTATTGGCTCATTAGATCTTTTTTTCGATGTTAAGCCGTACTTCTAAAGAAATATTCCAACTGTTCAAGTGGAGTATCCAGTTGCATAGGCATTAGTTCATTAATAAGCGATCGAAGTTGATGCTCACGCCCTGGGACGCTCTGAAGTTGCAAGTTTTGTGTATTCAGGTATTTCTTCAACTGTTCTACGAGGAAAGTTTGCAACCCTTGTCCTGCTTCGTGCAATTGTGCTGGCAGTAATGCGGGAACATTAATGCCGCTGATAAAGATCTCAATCAACTCCAGCTGGTAATCAATCTGTTCGGCAATCTGATCATATTTCTCAATCGCAGATTCGCGTACCTTATCATTAAGTTTTCCAACCTCGCGCTCGACAAACTCAGTGTAAGCCGTGTTCCAGTTGTTTTCACTGAATTGCTCATTACCGGTACAAAACGTTTCCAGATTGTTCGTTATCTTCATTAACTGGTCTGATAGATTTATCTTGATATTCCCATGGAGGGCACCAGCAATCTGCGCGAGCGTTTTAATCAGTTCAAGTTCAAATTCCTTGTAATTGTCATCCGGTTCCCGCTGCATCAGTTCAATCAGTTGATTGGATAGATTGCCTAAGTCCGGAAATTCCTTCAAATGTAGTTGAGCTAAAATGTAAGCAGATTTCGCTAAACCAAAAGCCACATCATGGGCGGAATTGCTGGCTTGTTCGTGTACATCATGAACAGTTTTTTGGATCTCTAGCAATCGCTCATAGAAACTAATCTTTCCCTTCGTGCTATCAGGTCCGTAAGTCCGAGGGTTAGGAACCTCAAATGCTTTCTTGGTCAAGATCTCACGTCTGTCACTGATTTCACGACGGCGTTGCTTATCTTCCGCATCCTCAAGTGCTTGTGAAAGTGATTGAACAGATTTTTGAAGCGAATCAACTTGGTTGCTAATAGGTGGATAGTGAATGTATCGGAAGTCTGCTGTTATGTCACGAATTTCCTCTAACAATTCGACCAATATTTCTTCATACGCTTGATCTTCGAGAGGCGAGTATACCTCTTCTTCTGGTTCTGCTTCTTCATCTAATAGCCTTTGTACGAATTGGTAGAGATATTCCAGTTGATGTTCTTGTAACACTGCCGCTTCTGTATAGGAACAAAGCTTATCTCTCAAAATTGCACAACCATCCGTGACTGCCCCCCGATCCAAACTCAACGCCGCGAGGCTGATGTGCATCAAGTCCTCCTCAATTTCTGAGAAGTTTTTCTCAAAAACGAAGGCTAGCATGTCGTACATCTCATCCGGCACGGGTTCAGGCCGACTTCTATCGGCGGCTGAACGATTACTATCTTGTCCTCTGTGTGTGCGCTGACGTGTCTTTGTAATAATTAAAGGCTGCTCGTCATCTTCGTCGAGGCCGGCAGACCGGCGCCTTGAGGTTCTTTGGTTATACAGATTGAGGGCGTCTTGGTAATGGTAAAGCAATTCCTCGCTGCCAAGTTCAATTAGTAGGGACTCTATAGTGCTTTTCGGGTCGACAGCGATGCCCTCTTGGGCAAGTAACCGATTCGACAAGGCGGCGAACCCATCAGCGCCCAAGTTCCGGAACGGACGGAGCAAATATGCCCGTTGATCATTGATACAAATTTTGTGTTGGCCAAGCGGAAAAAACTGGTTTGCCTGCTTCTGAGCGCTATCAAACCAGATTTCCAGCGGGTAGGTCTTATTATAAATTTGGAAAGTAATAGATTTCGCATTGAGTTGATCAAATATTTCCTGACTCACACGGGCCAAATCATTTGCATCAATAAGGATGGTGGATGCGTTGGTGTTCGCATAGAAGTTGGCTTCAATGATCCGGTCTTCTGGAACCAAATGCCGTCGTTCAATAATATGTGTTCCCGTTGCGTTTTCGTTCGTTATGGCAATCCGCGGGATATCAAATGCATCGTAGTAGTAATAAGATTTCCAACTAAAGGTACGCCGTCTCATTTTCTCGAACAGTTGATACGACAAACGTTCCTTGACCTGCTTTTCACGCCGTGTTTCCCTTCCCTCATAGATGGCGATCGCCTCAGTCGTTTCAGGTGGCTGCAGGCTGATTTGCGGAAGCGTTGAAGTTTGCCGCTTTCCTGACAGGCGATCCAGTGTGTCCGCGATATATTCACCCCAATTTGCCATGATATCTCCTCGAAATTCTAGCACATAATGACAGACGTTTTTAAAACAAGATGCTTTGTCTGATAGTCAACGCATCGTCCCCGATCTGATTGTAATCAATAGCCATCCTATGTCAAACACTCCTTCTGAAATAGTTGTTTCATTTTAAATCGATATAGTGTATAATTTCTGCAGTTTATAGCCACAAATCTACGGAAGTGTCTAACTACCTATTACTTACATTAAAGTAACTAACCTATTATAGCACAACTTCGTATGAAAGAAAAGCAGAATTTAACAACAGCGGATAGTTCCCAGCAATTAATATCTAAATCAATAACAGAAATCACTCACTTGACCGCGGAATCTCTTAGAAGGACGTTATCCGAGTTGAATCTGTTGACAGAAGATCTGGAAAAATCTGATAGCTTTGTGGGTGAGATTGAACACTTAATTGCAGCCCCTCTGGAGTTTGAAATGGTTCAAGGAAGGATGGTGCATCTCATCGAAAAGCTTAAAGTAGTTGCTGGGCGCGTATCCGAAAATCATCGATATCTTGCCAGGACTATCGAAGATACGTGCGAGCACGCTAGCGAACTCCTAAATATAATTGGTGAGACCTACGCCAGTATTAACACTCGTTTCAACTTCTGGCTACATTCCTTTCAAACAGAAGGTCAACGCGAAGAACAGAAATCACACGAAATTTCAAACTTTTCTGAATTTCTTGATTTACTTGCTGAAACGCCAGCACACTGTGCTTACTTTTTGGCGTCATTCAAATCAAAGCCATTTCTCATTTGCCAGTATATTCGTCCAGACACTAAGTCACCAAGCGATGTTGCCTATTCTCTATCCTCTTATGTTGCACCGCCTTCTGGATCATTTCGTGGATTGAGGAGGGCTTGGAATAAGCTTTTCAAATCCCCCAATAAAAGTGTATTACATCTCTTTCGCAATTCTTCCCCTAAGGCGTCACTCGGTACGTTTAAAGGACGTTCACCTGTCTTGGTTGCGCCGTATACCCCTCACCAACATAGCGAGCTAGATCAACTACCTAAAATCGTCTATGATTTTATCAATCTTTACGGCATTTCAGGCTGTGTTCATGTCCATCTGTTGAAGCGGGAAGATCAATGTGCTATCTTCACAACGCAGCGGCATGTTGAATTTGATGGGAATTCAATTCAACTGGCTGATATAGATTGTCCTGCTGAATCAGTGAAGGACCATCATCAACTAATCATCGAATAGTATCAACTGATGCAAACATTTAAGCGTTGACAACCCCAACCAGATTTGGTATGCTTTAGCTGCGTTAAACTACATTCAAGGTCAACGATCTCGCGGGGTGGGATGCCTCGTATTTTACAGGGAGGCCATAACATTGAGGAATTTTGAGTTTTTTGAACCGGAAACAATTGAAGAAGCGTCAGACCTGCTGACAAAATACAACGGCACAGCGGAGCTATTAGCCGGTGGCACAGATCTTATCATAGAAATGAAAGCACGAACGGCGACGCCTGAGCATGTTATCAGTTTGGAAAAAGTTCCGGGATTAACTGGTATTGACTATGACGAAGAAAGTGGGTTGCGAATCGGGGCGCTGACGAAGATGCGTAGACTGGAGAACGATCCAATAATTCGTGAACGCTATACTGCCCTCGCCGAAGGAGCTGGTGAGGTTGGCGGTGTCCAGATTCGCAACCTTGCAACGATAGGGGGTAACATCAGTCACGGCTCCCCCGCTGCAGATACTGCGGCACCTCTGCTCGCGCTTAGTGCACAAGTTAAAATTGCCGGTGCCGACGGCGAGCGTACCGTACCAATTGAAACCTTCTTTGTGGGACCGGGACAAACTGTGTTAAAAACTGGCGAAATTGTCACAGCGTTTGAATGCCCAGCCCGTAGTGCCAACCAAGGCTCCCAGTACATCAAGCAAAAGATCAGGGAAGTGATGGATCTGGCATTCGTAGGTGTCGCATCATCTGCAACGACTGATAACGGTGCTGTCTCAAATGTTAAGATTGGACTTTCTGCTGTTGCCCCTACCCCTCTCCGAGCTACCGATGCCGAAGCTATTGTCAATGGAAATTCTCTGACGACTGAGTTGTTGCAACAAGCAGCAGCGGCTGCTTCAGCGCAATCAAGCCCTATTTCCGACCTACGGTGTTCGGCAGAACATCGGCGAGAAATGGTCGGTGTACTGACCAGGCGAACACTTCAAGCAGCGGTCGATCGCGCACAGGGTTAACCGGCAAGCTAAGTTCAGTCAAATCCTGATTCATCTCTGAGACATACAGAAATCAAAACGTCATATTTGTTTTAGATCCGTCCCCGGACCTATTCGGGGAACAGAAAGGATAACGCAATGAAGAAGCATCCAGTCAGTTTAACAGTCAACACTGATACATATGATCTGTTAATTGAGCCGCGCAAGACACTGTTAGCTACCCTTCGTGATACAATCGGTTTAACAGGGACGAAAGAGGGATGCAGCACCGGCGATTGTGGCGCATGTACAGTTATAGTAGATGGAAAAGCGGTAACATCCTGTATGATGCTCGGCGTAAGTGCCAACGGCAAGGAAATCACAACGATAGAAGGACTCGCCAGCCGTGACCAACTGCATCCCATTCAGCAGGCGTTCATGGATAAAGGGGGATACCAGTGTGGTTTCTGTACACCGGGGTTCATCGTAGCCTCCAAAGCATTCCTTGACGAAAATCCCAACGCAACGGAAGCAGAGATCAGATACGCGCTTGGTAATAATATTTGCCGATGCACAGGGTACACAAAGATCATTGAAGCTGTGATGAGTGCGGCGGAAGTCATGCGCAATTCGTAATATCCACCGCGTATTGATGACCAGATCCTAACGCTTACGTTTGAGGTTCCAGCCCAAAAAGGAGATTCTTCATGTCAGAATATACAGTTCTTGGTAAAAGTGTACCGAGAGTTGATGCCCTTGAAAAAGTTACGGGTGCGGCACAGTATGGCGGAGACGTCCATCTGCCCGGTATGCTTCATGGAAAGTTTATTCGCAGCAAGCACGCACACGCAAAGATCCTGAATATTGATACGAGTGAAGCTGAAAAATTGCCCGGCGTACGGGCTATCATCACGCAAGACGACGTCGAAAGCGGACGACGGGTTTTCGCTACGGACAAAGTCCTATATCTTGGTGAACCGATTGCAGCCGTCGCAGCAACAGATCCGGATATCGCAGAGGAAGCTGCGGATCTGGTCAAGATCGAATATGAAGTGCTGCCCGCGGTCCAGGATGTGATGGAAGCCATTCAACCGGATGCACCACGCCTGCACAGCGATGATACGAAAGATGGACCCGCCCGTCGAGTTTTTAGAACTGAGTTGCGGAAACTTGAGCGGGATGATTCACAAGACCACAGCGCAAGGATCGCTGAGTTAAATGGCCAGTTGGAAGAACTGGCAGATGAGGTCTACTACAACGTCTCCGCCGAAACCCACTCTAACGCAGGTGATGTAGAGCAAGGTTTTGCTGAGTCGGATCTCGTTGTAGAAGATACGTATGTCATCCCACGCGTTCACCAGACCTACATGGAGCCACACGTTTCTGTCGCGGATGTAGAATCCACTGGAAAAGTAACGGTGTGGGCAAGTACGCAAGGTCCCTTCGCCATTCGTTCTGGCATTGCTGGTACACTTGGCATCCCACTCAATCAGATTAATGTCATTGCAACAACCATGGGCGGCGGGTTTGGCGGACGTTTTGGCGTTGCATTGACGCACGTTCCTGCTGTCCTGCTCTCTCAGAAAACAGGTCGTCCGGTGAAGATTCAGATGACCCGTGAAGAGGAGTTTACCGATGGTCGTCCGGCACCGGGTTGTGTGATTAAGTTAAAGACCGGCGTGAAAAACGACGGCACAATCCTCGCCCGCGAAGGACTGGCTTTTTGGGATTCCGGTTCCGTGTCAGGAGCCTCAATCGGTAGCACCATCCGCCTGCGTGGCGTTTATAAGTTCCCGCACTTAAAGGTTGATGCGTACGGTGTCTATACTAACAAGTCAGGGACGGCCGCCTATCGCGCCCCGGGAACACCACAGGTCGCGTTTGCCGGGGAATCGCAACTTGATGATATTGCACGTAAACTCAACCTCGATCCGGTCGAGTTTCGCCTCAAAAATATGCGGGTCGAGGGCGATCCAGTGCCCGCAGGTCCGAATGAACCCAAGGTCGGTTATAAGGAAACCCTACAAGCGGTCGCGGATGCGGTGGATTGGAAGAATCGCACGAAGGAACCAAATCAAGGGTGGGGCGTCGCAATCGGTGATTGGACAAATGGATGTGGCCCCGGCGGGATGTTCGTCTCAATCCACGAAGATGGAAGCGCGCGAATCTTCCACGGTTCAATGGATATCACCGGCACAGACACGGCCCTTGCCCAGATTGTCGCTGAAATCCTGACCCTTCCCTATGATGAGGTGACAATCTCACGTGGTGACACTAACTCCGCGCCCTATGCCACCGGCTCGGGTGGCAGTGTTGTCACCTTCACAATGGGCAATACCGCCAAGCTCGCTGCAGAGGACACGCGAAGACGACTCCTCGAACTTGCTGCTGAACGGTTGAATACCGACGTGGATTCCCTTGAACTCAAAGATGGTCAGGTGTCAACCATCGTAGCTGACCCGCCAAAGTCGATCGGGTTCGGTGAATTGGCTGCATACAGTCTCTCCACAACTGGTGGTCCTATTGTCGGCAAAGGTTCCTTTGCACGCAAACCTTCAACACCAGCCCTCGCAGCACAGATTGCTAAGGTCGAAATTGATCCGGAGACCGGCAGAATCAAGGTGTTGAAGATGGCGTCATCTCAGGATGTTGGATTTGCTATCAATCCGATGGCGGTCGAGGGACAGATCGAGGGTGGCACGGTTCAAGGCTACGCTTGGGCAACCATGGAGGAGATGCAGTATGATGAGGGAGGTAACGTGAACCCCGGCTTTGTCGATTACCGCGTGCCGACTACGGCAGACTTGCCCACTGTTCAGTCCGTTATCGTTGAGGTGGAAGCGCCCGATGGGCCCTTTGGCGCGAAGGGGGTCGGCGAGCCGCCAATCACCCCAACGTTGGCAACAATGGCGAATGCTGTCGCCGACGCCGTTGACATCCGGATCACGGAACTTCCAATGAAACCGGAAAAGGTTGTCGACGCATTGCACGGCAACGGCAAGTAAAAGCAAAACTTATCAAAAACCGAACCGGTAGGGGCATCGCATAATTTGCCTCTGCTGGTTTTTTGTGGGTTTTTATGATATAGTTTCCAAGATTGTAGCCGGATGATTTCGTACGATACAGAAAATGGTCATCCTAAAACCGATCAAGTCTTAGACGAGGGAGACCACTTATCAGTGAAGGTGATTTTGACAGCCTTTTTAGCTGCGATGTATTTCAACTTTTTAACAAAATCAGCGAATTCAAAATCACTGACCTTGCGTCCCTATAGCGACTTCATACCTGCGCGGTTGAGATCCTCCAGACGTATCTCGTCGTATCGGTCCGTCAGCGCATGTGCCAGCTTCCAGTGGAAGTCAGATCGCTGCCGTTCAATTCTGCGGTGGGCTCGCGTCAGATTGAGCCGTGCCTGTTCCCGATTCTTTGAACGTTTGCGCTTGAGTGCAACACGAAGGTAATTGCATGCTGCGTTCTAGGCTGTATGAAAGAGGTGGTCAATCACATCCTTTCAGACGTGGCAGCTATTTCTCAACTGGATTGCATCTTAGATGAGGTTTTAAATTTCGGATTGCAAGGCGTCTTAACCTCTTAAATGTTTTAATTTAGGGTGTGTTGACAGCGCGGCCCAGGTTTCGCCCCGGCCAAAAGTAAGTTGCTCTCAGTAGACTCAAGAAAGTTCTTATTTCTTATAGAGGTATATTATACTGATATGTCGGTTTGTATCGGTTGGGTCAGGCTTGATGCGTTCTGCTGTGTGTCACTGGCTAGAGAGAATAGATATAGAGGTAGACGAAAGTGAAGCTGGCGGTTGTTTCAACAACTGAGTTTTTAACAGAGAACGCTTATACACTAAGGCTATAGCATGTTATTATCTAACGCTTTATCTATTTCTCAAGCAAATTTCCTCATCCAATAATACTGGCAACTTGCGCTATGATATGATCTTCAAGGTTGCAGTCGGGCGATTTATCGCCCGTTGTGTGACGAATCAATAGAATTGCTTACACTTTCATTGGCTGAATATCAAGGAGTTAAAACTATGAAGAAACACCTAGTTGGTTTCATCTTGCTGTTTTTGATTTGTACGTTGATACCGTTGGGGGCAATAGCAGACTTATCGATAGTTTGGGTACATTATCCCTGTGCGGTAACTAATCCCTGTTCCATTGACCCCGGTGATACAATGACATTTTTGGTTGAGGTTCGGGAGGACGGGAGTCCTGTATCAGGGGGTCAATCAGTGACGTTTAGTATCACTTCAGGCGATGGAAATGCGTGGTTCGGTTACTCAGGCACGGCGACGACTCGCAGCACAACGACTAGTAGCAATGGGCGTGCATCTGCCACGGCGCGGTTAGGAAGCCGTGCCTCCGGTTCATATACGGTCACAGTATCGGCTGGCAGCGCATCTACGAGTGTGACCATAACATCTAGTACCCCGCCTCCTCCACCACCGCCCCCACTCGTATCAGTGGTAAGCCATCCCGGTTCTGGTGCTCCCGGTGATACATTGACATTTACTGTTAATGTTCGGAAGAGCGGGAGTCCCGCGTCAGGGGAGACGGTGACGTTTGGTATAAGTCCAGACAATGGGACTGTGTCGCTGAATCCCACGAGCGCGACAACGGATAGCAGCGGAAATGCCTCCACGACCCTGACACTTGGGAGCCGTGCCTCCGGTTCATACAGTGTTAGAGCATCGGTCGGCGGGCAATCTCTGGCTGTATACGCGAGCGTTACACCTTCAACGTCACAGCCAGAACCAGATCCAGATCCGCCGCCGCCACCCCCACCACCGCCGCCACCGGACTTATCGATAGTTTGGATACATTATCCTTGTGCGGTAACTTATCCCTGTTCCATCGACCCCGGTGATACAATGACATTTTTGGTTGAGGTTCGGGAGGACGGAAGTCCTGTGTCAGGGGGTCAATCA
>JAJECO010000062.1 GCA_022822005.1 Candidatus Poribacteria bacterium | reverse complement strand
GTAGTAGCGCAATTCATTGCGCGTCAAAGCGTGCGTTCAAGTGCGTAAGTCCTAGAACATTTTTGGCTCAAAACTTAGGTAGAATAGAGAGTTAAATTATCGTGAACTCCCTGTTTCCGCTGCTTGAGCGGAAATTATTGTGCTCTCAACTAATGAGCGTGGTGCTCCTTTAAGCTATACGCTTTTCGAACGAGGTCCGGATCCTTGGCAAACCGTTTTGTTGCATCAATCAGATGATCAATATGCGTATGCATGTCCTTCTCGATTTGGGAAATTCGATCCAATAAGTAAGTTTCTTCGCTCTGGTAAATCGCCTTTCTGATAATTGAAAGGAGATACATATAAACTGTGTCTGCTTCACTTCCCTCTATCTCAATGGCAATTTCAAATCCCTCTTGGAGCGTAACCTGTTCTGAAAAAACTTGCCCCTCATATTTGTCTAGGGATTCCATGATCCGCTGGATAGATACATGCGGCATCTCTGTGGCTGGTGACTCCAATCCAAAGCTGCGAGCGCACAGCGATCTGCCAAAATCGACAAGGATATAGTGTTGCCATTCCTCTGTGCTCATCTGTTCCCAAAAACGAGCGACCCGCTCATCAACATTCCCCAGCAGAAGGGACAGTGTTGCGTATAATTTTGCATGCCTGAGTTCAATGTCTTGACAGGTATCGAATACTTCTGCTAAAGTCACGGGTGGTTTATCCTTTCTTATAAGTTTTCTGGACTTTACTAAACAGAAGTATAGCAGCATGTTGGTGATTAAGCAAATCAAAAGTACGGTCAGTGCCCCTGCGCTCAGTCGGAATTGCTAAATGTCGAACATAATATATAGCAACAAACGAGCAGTATGCGAGATTTATGGAAGCGACCAACCACCCGCCTCCACCCCATTGGAACGACCGAAAATTCAAGAAGCCTCGACAGCCTGTCGTTGATGTCAGTTGGTTCGATGCCGTTGCCTACTGTCAATGGGCGGCTAAACGGCTGCCCACCGAAGCGGAATGGGAGAAAGCCGCAAGGGACGGTCTCATCCAAAAGGAGTATCCTTGGGGCGATGAATCTCCCAAAGGACGTGCAGATTTTGGTCAAAAGCACAGCGTACCGCTGCCGGTGGGCAGCTTCCCACCGAACGAATTCGGCTTATACGATTGTGCAGGTAGCGTTTGGGAGTGGTGCCACGATTGGTACGAACCCGATTATTACGCCGTTAGCCCCATACGAAATCCAACTGGCGTTGAAACGGGTGGGGCGCGTGTGCTGCGTGATGGTGCATGGAATAATAAGCGCATCCAAATCCGCGTTGCGAACCGGAGCTGGCAGCGCCCTAAGCCGAATCCACCGAATTCCGGGTTTCGTTGAGTACGGAATTAATTTGAGTTGTAGACTCTTACCTCAGTGCCGGTAAGTTATCCCAACTGCACTCAAGGCAGAAATAGTTCTCCCCACCGATTCGTTGAACCTCCCCACCGCATTCTGGGCAGTCTACTATCGTTGCGGGTGATTCCTCCCTGTGGCCTTGCTCATGATGTGCTTTGCTCTCGGTTTCTGCGCCGATATTATTCCGAACAATATCGATGATCTCTTGAGGGCGGAATAGCAACGGTGGGGGCGTACTACCGCCGAGATCAATGAAATCGCTATGGTAGACATTGATCTCATTGGCTGCGTTCACCTGACGAAGAAAGATTGTATACTTGCTTGGTGCAATTAGGTAAGCTTCTGTGTCTAACAGTTGAATCCCTGTACCCACAATGAGGTCGTACCCGCTAAAGTTAATAAGGCGCTGACTGTGTCGACCGCCACTGTTATGGACCGCAAACAGTTCGCGTGCTCGACTGGTGGATAAAAGGAGACAATATTGACGATGCAGATAGCGATTTAATCGGATCGCTGGTAGGAAGGTTTCAGGTTCAGCGGTATCTCTCAAAAACCGTATAAATATCTTGTAAGCATCGTTGGGGACTTCATTGAGGATGTGCCGCGTGAGATTACGACGTGTGCTATCTCTGAGGGCGTTCAGGTGATGAATCTCCCATGAACGGAGCAGGAATCCGACTGAAACATCGAGCTCTTCATGCTGTTCCGGTGGCGTAATGCGGCAAAGATGCATCGTCGCCTGATCTGTTGTTTTGATAGTGAATGGGAGCATATTCATCGGATCAATCACTTCCGTATGGAAACAATGTCTGATAGCAACCTAAAGTAGTTTATCACAGCCTCTGAAGCGTGTCCAGCAAAAAGGTTTGCGCTCGGAAGTTACCCGTTTGCTTATATCAATTTCTACCAACAGTTGTTGAATGATTTGCGCTCCCAAGTAAAATAGGTTTTTGAGTTGTCAATAGAGTGGAGATGGGGTATACTTATCATCTGACGATGCAACTTTGATTGCCACCTGTAGTGAGCAATGCAATTCCATTCGACAGAAACCTCTATGACGACACCTGCCGTGCCCTCCAGACAACCGCCCGAAAAAATTACTTGGCGAACAGTGATCCTTTCACTGCTTTTCCTTCCATTCATCTATGTCTGGCATATAGAGTGTGAAGCCCTTCGATACACCTTCCCGACGCTAATGGCGCCGTTCTACAGCGTTGTCTTTACCATCCTAATTTTAGTTATCATCAACGTTCCCCTGAAAAAATTCGTTGCCAAGTACGCCCTGACGAGTGGAGAATTAATCTCCCTCTACGTACTGATGTCGATGACGCTGTTGTTCATGTCCTACGACATGTTCCTGCCGCTGGTCTCAATCATTGTGCACGCATTCTATTTTGCCACGCCGGAAAATGAGTGGCGCGATCTGTTCTGGAAATATCTACCGGAGTGGTTGACCATTAACGACCAGGACGTTCTAACCGCGTTTTATCACGGCGACGAAGATTTTCTTCAATGGCACTATATTCGCCGCTGGATAGAGCCGACCCTCTGGTGGTGTGCCTTCAGCTTTGCCCTGCTTTTTGTGATGCAGTGCATCAATACAATCATTCGTAAGCAGTGGGCGGAACAGGAACGGCTCGTCTACCCGATTGTCGAGCTTCCTTACCAGATTTCTTACAATAGCAAAAGCTTTTTTCGCAGCGGCCCAATGTGGTGGGGATTTTCGCTCGCAGCGTTTATCAGTGTTCTCAATGGACTTCACCTCTTTTACCCGGTAGTTCCTGAAATCCCGGTGAAGCATTTCTCCTTGAATATGTTCTTCACGGAAAAGCCGTGGACCGCCTTTTTGACGGGCGGAAGCGCAATTTTGGTCTATCCGTTTGCGGTTGGACTCAGCTTCCTAATGCCGCTCGACCTGCTCATGTCGTGCATCCTCTTTTTCTTCCTATACAAGATGCAAGCCTTCATGGGAATTATATCCGGACTCGACAGTCTGCCCGGCTTTCCTTTCCCTTATGAGCAGAACATTGGAGCGTATACAGGAGTCTCAGTAATTGTGCTATGGGGGACGCGGCGACAGATAGGGCGGGCATTTCTCCAAGCTATTGGGCGACAACCGCGTGAAGATGACAACGAGCCGATGCGGTACAGGACAGCGTTTTTAGGTCTATTACTTGGTGGGATATTCCTCGTATGGTTTGCAATGCGAGGCGGGATGGCACTCTGGATCGCTGTCCTGTTTTTTGTGGCACATTTTCTCACTATTGCCATTGCCGTTACGCGCATCCGTGCACAGATTGGTCTCTCCATCCATAATACGACCTTCATTGGACCCCATCATAGCCTAGTCAGTCTGTTCGGCACACGAAGGATTGGAGGGCAAAATCTTACCTGGTTTTCCCTATTCTTCTGGTTCAATCGGGACAACCGCAGCCACCCCATGCCCCACCAGCTTGAGGCGTTCAAACTCGCAGAACGGGGGAACCTTGATGTCAAAGGGTTGTCCCGTCTAATGCTGACCCTTATCATTATTGCGATGCCGTTATGCATTCTTATGTTGGTGAACGTCTTTTTCGACCTCGGCGTGGACACCGGCAAGGTGGGAGGACAGATCAACAGTTTTGGGGGGCGCTCCTATCGCTTTCTACACGGATGGCTCACGGCACCACGGGATGCGGACACCGCACACATCATCGCCATAACTATCGGTTTCCTGTTTACCATTCTGCTGGCGGTGGTGCGCGGTCACCTTTTTTGGTGGCCCATCCACCCGCTCGGATACGGTGTCTCCTTCCACATGTACACCTTCTGGGCAGCGTTTATCGTCGCCGCTGTTGCCAAATGGGTGGTGCTGAAATATGGAGGCATCCGTCTTTATCGCAGAGCGACTCCGTTTTTCTTGGGGCTGATTCTGGGCGATTTTGTGATTGGAAGTTTTTGGAATATTCTAAGTATTATGATTAACCGACCAACATATACCTTTTATTACTAATCCGGATAATGTGAAAGGGGGCTGTAATGCCTAAAAGTTGTGACACGATGGTTGCCCTGCCGAGCGCAACTAAAGAGAACCAAACCATCTTTGCCAAAAATAGCGATCGTCCGGCAATCGAATGTCAACCGCTTGTTCAACGCGAGAGAGAGACCCATCCCGCCGGAACGAGCACAAAATGCCAGTTTGTAGAACTTCCCGGTGTGACCACAACCTATCGTCATATCGGTTCGCGCCCATATTGGTGTTGGGGATACGAACATGGGTTTAATGAGCATCAAGTCGTAATTGGAAACGAGGGATTAGCCTCCAAATATGAGTTTGATTCCCCGAAGTTGATCGGTATGGAGTTGATACGGCTCGGTTTGGAACGCGCGAAAACCGCCGCCGAAGCAGTTACGGTCATGACAGAGTTGATTACGAAGTATGGTCAGGGGAAATTCAGCAACGATCAGGGAGTTCGCACCTACGATAACGGCTACATCATTGCCGATCCAATAGAAGCGTATATCCTCCAGACTGCGGGGCACGAATGGGCGGTTAAACAGGTTCAGGGCGCGGTGGGAATCAGCAACGTCTATTCTGTTGAAGAGGACTGGGATCGCCTATCGCCAAACAGTGTGAACGAAGCAATCGCTCAAGATTGGTGGACGGATACTTCGACGCGATTTAATTTTTCAGAAGCATACAGCCGCGCGGCAGATCGCTCGGTCGGAAGCGGTGCCATGCGTCGCGGACGGTCCTGTGCCGTGTTGAGCAAATACACCGGCGACATTGAGGTGCAGACCATGATGGCGTTATTGAGTGATCACTCCGATGGGAGTGCGCCTGATGAACCCTTCCAAACAAAAATTTCGAGCGGAACCTCCATCTGCGTTCATCATGATGATAAGGGCGAGGGCGGTAACACCGCTGCAAGTTTGGTTGCCCATCTCTGCGACGACGGTTCGCGGTTGCCTGTCTACTGGTGTAGCTTCTATTCACCCTGTTTAGCTGTTTTCCTACCGATGTTTATTGAAGGAGAACTGCCACAGGTCTTGGCAATTGGTGATGAAACCCCTTCAGATGACAGCCCATGGTGGCTCTTCCGCCAACTGAGTCTCAAACTGCGTTTGGAAGAACCGGAACTGATTCCAACTGTCCAGGCAAAATGGAAAGCTCTCCAAACCCAACTCTTCACCACTGCCTACGAGATAGCCAGAGAAGGCAAATTCCTCATTGAGCGAGGATGCGAAAACACTGCCAATCAACTTCTGACACGATATATGGCGGAGAATGTGGAGGCGATGTTGGGGACGGTGCGAGAGATGTTGTCAGATGTCGAGCAAGCCGTCGAAATGGCTGCAGATTGAAATCCCCCATGACTCGAAGGAAGATAAGCCATGTTAGATCGTTCCATCATACCACAACACCTAAATCCTGAACTCAGTCCCGAATTAGCGCAGGAGGTCGCTTTCTTCCTGAAGTGGGGGTATCTCATTGTAGAGGATGCAATCACGCAAGAACAGGTAGAATCCCTGCGCGAAGCATTGGACGAAACCTTTGACAGGAAAGGCGAGCAGTTCACCCATCAACTCTTAGAAGAGGACGAGCGCTTTACATTTCTCTTGGACAATCCGCCGGTGTTCACACGCATGAAGGCGATTCTCGGTAACTGTGTCCAGCTCCATAGCGCAACTGCTCGCGTGACACAGCCGGATGAGCCAGATCAGAACTGGCACCGTGACGGACCTTGGCCCATGGCACCGGAAAACACGCCGTACGGCAGTATCCCCGGTCAAATTAACTGCGGCTATTTCCTCGACGAGTTGACGATGGAGAACGGTCCGATTGCGATTCTTCCCGGTAGCCAACGGGTTCCATTCCGTCCGCCTGAGGGGCATCCACATTTTCCCGACGAAAAATTTGTCCTTGCTACACCGGGGCAGGCGGTTATGTTCGACGGCTGGATTTATCATCGAGGTGTCGCCAACAAGTCTGACCAGCGGCGACGGGTTTGTCTGATGTGCTACCAGAATGCGTGGATGAAGTCCCGCGAACCCTTCGACGGTCCCCGCGTCACAGAGCTGCTCGAAAATGGAACTCCCGAACAGAAACTGCTCCTCGGCGGAATACCACGCTGGTAAGGCTATATCCCCTTGTTACGCACCATAGATTCCTGACCTGCCGTCTCAACGTTACAATCTCAAAATCTAAATGTTTATCGCTTAAACTGTAGGGGCAAGCCTTGTGCTTGCCCTTTTTTATTTTTCCTTGAGAATCTTATCATTCATAGCTGTGGGAAGGGCATCTTGCCCCGATTCTTCTCAAACGTTTCAATCTCAGACAAACTCCCTGAAGGTCGGGAATACTGCCAAAATAGCCTTCCCCATCGGGTAATATTTCATAGTGTGCTTTACGCATAGCTGCTTGGATATAATCCGTTGGCATAACTCACCTTTCTGGTCCCATGGGGTTATTCGTTGCTGTCTTTAGCGGTTTTCTTCGCTTGACTTGCAAGTCGTGCGGCTTGCTTTGCCAAGCGTTTCGCTTCCTCGATCCGTTTCATCAATGCACGGTTCGTCCAAGAAACACCAGCCAAATACCGAATCTCCCTCCCATCAATCGCTGGCGCGTTCAACGCCTCTGCCGCGACATAAACCTGCAAACCGTTGGCTGCGGTGTGGCGGAGTCCCGTATTAACTCCCCGACCATCAGCCTCAACACTGAAAGTCAGACTACCTCTGGCAAAGGCGGGGTGGAAGTCTTTACTAATACCGAGG
This sequence comes from Candidatus Poribacteria bacterium, assembly GCA_022822005.1. Lineage (GTDB taxonomy): Bacteria > Poribacteria > WGA-4E > WGA-4E > PCPOR2b > PCPOR2b. The sequence continues at coordinate 220,921 of JAJECO010000062.1, read as the reverse complement.
AACACGCCGTTCAATACCTTACTCATGCCTATATCCTCTACGAAGCGGTTGTTCCCGAAGCCGATGTGTCCCGTGATATGATGGATAGTTGGTAGGGTAAACTGTTTGCTAACCGCTATAAACGTCGATTTGCGCTCGTAACGCTCGGCATCGTTCAGTCCGCTCTCAATACTGTCGCCGATATTTTCTATCCCGACCGCGATGTTAGGGACAATTCCAGCCTCACGAACCAGAAGCACTTTAAGATTTCCCAATAAAAATCGCTGTTGATTGTGCCGAACACTTGTCAAACCGATCTCGACGCGATCAAAAAGCCCAAAATCGAGTTGGAGTGCAACTTCGTCGCGTGGCAATTCGCCTGCGTTGCGGAAGCCGAAGTAGCTGCCAAGATTAAATACCCCATGTTCGATAACCCTTCCCGTTGGTATATCTACCAATCCGCTGTCCCGGCAATACGGGGCAGCCCAAAGGCGGGGTGAACAAAATACAGTAATGCAAAGCAGGGGAATGAGTAGCCGTCGCAGCGTAATCAGAGGTGTGTTATCAATGAAAATCATCAATCTGTCCAAGGGTTTGAGATCGTTTCAAGGAGGGGGTACACAAAGATTGAGATTATACCATTTCTGAATGGCGATCTCTTATTGTAATGGTAGGAGGTTAACGTGAGGCGGTTATTCCGAATTGGTATCTTAGCAACTGAATATAGAAAGAAGGGACCGTATACGAAAATGACAGTCCCTTCCATACTGATTTTGTGGTTTAATCGAGGTCGAGCTGGTTCATAAATGCAACCATCTTTGCTTCTGCCTGCTCGGCAGCCTGTTCCAGCGTTTCGGGATCGACCGTTGTCTGCTGAATCCGTTCATCGGTGTTTGTCGCAAAACAGAAACCGAGGTTGTGCTTGAGATCGTGCATCGCTTGCTCGATATGAGCACTGACAGGCCCGGCCGGATACATCCACTGCCGTGCTTTGTTCTGTTTCAGATTGATGTGGCAGTGTCCCGTTCCGCCCTGTTTTTTTGCCTCGCCAAAGCAGTCAAGCCGCAAGATTTCTTGGTCATAGGCGAAGACAGATGCTGCGGGGCCATACCCAGCACGATCATCCCGCCAGTAGACTTCCAGTCGAACATTGTCTTCCAGCGGATATTCGACTAAATCTCTTCTTCCTTGTTGTTCTGGCGCCATCGTTCTCCCTTTCGATTGTGGATGGTTTGGTTTGTAAATATCGTTGCAATTCTAAAATCGAACGAATCAGCGAGATACGACCCTCATCGTCTCTTAGCCGAATCGGTGCGTCTGTCTCAGATCCGTATTATCAGCATTTTACTACAAAGTATGTGCAAGGTCAAGTCCTATTTTTTTAGTCTCTGTCAGATTTGATTCAGTCCGTTCTCCCTTTTTGAATCGTCTTGACAGACCTTTTCCAACCAAGTAAAATATGCAAAGTGCTTTTTTGGCTTTTGCACAACTCCCACCGAGGCGTATCGAAATCATGGCCACTAACAGATCAGAAGATTGGATTGACAGCTCTTGGATCGAAAATTATCTGACAAATTCAGTCCCAACTCCAGGGCGTTGGCTGTTTATTCATGATACGTCGCGAATCTTTCCAAGTCTTCATACGTTGAAACTCTCTAACCGTGAATACACGGTCATCTTTTTTGAGGGAGATCTACGGATACGGCAATGCTTGGAACGCTACAAAGATAATCCGGGCGACTTTGCTGCATGTATTGTCTCTCGTCAACCGGATGAGGTTAATCTCCAAATTCTTGACTACATTGTGCGGAGTCAATCTGTTGAGATGACGCCACAATCGATCTTGGCATTTGCTCAACCGGGATACAGTTGGACCCACTCCGTTAATCAGTTATACAGTAAGGATTTTTGGACACTTTTTGAACCGCTTCAGGCATATCGTCTGAACTATCCCCGCTCCATGACACCCGCTGAAGCGACGAATCTCCTGCTTTCAACGCAGCTGCATATCGATTTGCGAGCCAACCTATCAGTTCGAAAAGCAGTAGAGATCTGGCAAAAAATGGAGAGAGATGCAGATTTAATTGCGTGGGGCGAGAAATATCCTCGGCTGTTTCAGGCGTTGAATCTCAAGGTTCGATCGGCACTACCATTCATGGACAAGTTGGAAGGGGATGCTGATTTTGTTCATTTTCTCTGGACCTCGTATTCATTGGCGCAGCATAATAAGGATTACGATCTCTTTCTTCCCGAACTCTTCGGGGACACGATCTGGAAGAAGTATGGAAACACTCCACCGGAGGAGGTATGGAGAACTTGTCCTCAACTCATCCAGAGCGATCCGGAACGGGTCATGGACCAGATTAGACAAACAGAAATTTGGCTGACCCAAAATCAGGAGCGGCTTGAACTCTTTCAACGGTGGATAGGGCTTGATGCCTCCAATCTTAACAAGACACTGGAATATGTGAAGAAAGAGACCCTCTTTTGCGTTCCGGTGCGTGAAGCCTTACGCTTGCTTGCTGCACAGCTCTGCCATTTTCCTGAATCGTTGGATGCGGATGACATAAACGAAATTCTTGAAAACATCCAGCGCCGGCATCTGTTTCAGGCACATACCGCAAACTACCTGCGGATTAAAGATGTATTCCGAGCATTTACCGATCTAGTTGCGTTGAATCAATTGATCGCAAAGATAGAACGCAAAAGTTATCCGGCTGATAGGGATTCGGATAAGGCACAAGATCAGGTAGATTTGAATCCCGAGGAAGTCGGAGCGGTCGCAGACTGGGGATATGCCCAACGCCTCTCGAAGCTGGAACTGATGGCGGCTGAACTCGAACAACTTAACTTCCAGTGTGATTTTTTGCCGAACTCTGTGATTGGTGAGGTCTTGGGGCGGGTTGAGGGGTTGATAAATGAATACAATACAGAATTTGCCCAACGGATTGGGGATTCCCTCCCCGCGTGGATAGCGTCAAATAAAGACAGACCTCCTCTGACAATCGATTTCTTGGAACTGCTTTTTCTGCCCCGTTATCAACAGTATCTCCAAGAAAGGTCACGATCGGCTTACATCTTCATGTTTGACGGGATGCGGTGGGATACGTGGGAGGCAATCAAACCAAAGGTATTGGGTGCATTTCAAGGAAGACTCGCCCTCGACGGTATTTTTCCTTTGGTTTCGATTTTACCTTCGATGGCGGATTATAATAAGTATGCCATTTTTACGGGAGATTTTCCAAACGGGGATGCTAACAACGGTTGGAAGAATGCACTGATCCCCGCTTTTCAGACGCATGGAATCCATGGTGTACAACAGGTAAGTGACAGCGGAAATAACCAAACAGAGATACTCGCCCTCATTGAAGCGGAAGATGTTCCTGTCAAGATTGTCAATTTTACATTCATCGACCAGAAACTGCAGCAGGCGACGCAAAATCTGTCCACAGTTTATGAGGAGATTAAAATTAACTTTGAACGCCTGGTCCAGCCGTATCTTGAGCGGGTCCCGAGTGATTCCCTTGTCTTTCTGATTTCCGATCGTGGATTTATTGAGTCTACAAACGCTCAGGGCTTTTCGGAGGAGGGTTTTCAGATGCCCTCCGGTGCGACCCGCCATCAACGCTATATTGGTTTATCAAACCCTCCCGTGCACGCAGATCTGGACCGCTTTGTCTATTTCAGCGCGGACCAAATCGGCTTGCAACCTGCCGGGAATATATCGCATTATGGGATCGCAACAGGACGTACACGGATTCCTCCTTCTACTAATGTGCAACCCCGAAGCGACCTTATGCCGCTTGAGGCGTCCCGTTATGTGCAGGGTGGGATTTCCATGCAGGAGATGATTATACCGTGTGCTGTTTTTGTGCCGACAGCGAAAGGGCAGTTGGAAATATTCCCATCATAACAAGGGTGATACGTTTATGGAGGATAGACAACAGAAATGAATATGGATATTTTGAGTATCTGGGCATACGTTTGGGATATAGTTGATGAGGGCGTTGATTCGATCATTCCTACCCTCAAGAACGAGATCGGTTTAAACACGCTTGCTGTTGCAACATGCTATCATAGCGTCGATCATCTGCGTGTTCATCGTTTGGAGAACAACTTTTATAGCTCGCAGGCGGCAATCTATTTTCAACCGGATAGATCTCTGTATAAGGACACCCGAATCGAGCCGCCCATATCACCGCTCGCTGAGAATACAAACCCACTGCGGGGCATCTCTGATAGCTGTGATCGGCACGGCATGAAACTCTCATCGTGGACGGTGTGCCTTCATAACTCAACGATTGGGCGAAATCAGCCAGAGGTAGCCCAGCGCGACGTTTTTGGTAACCCGTGCTGGCACGCGCTCTGTCCTGCGAATGAGAATGTGCGCGAGTATATGCGGACACTGGTAACGGACTTAACGACGAACTATAATTTCGCTACTGTCGAGTTGGAATCGTGTGATTATCAAGGGGGCCGTCATTACCACGGACATGAGAAGATTGGTATCCCGCTCGGAGAGACGGATCGACTCCTGCTTGGGCTATGCTTCTGCGAAAGCTGCCGCAAATCTGCGGATAAAGAGGGAATTGATGTCACCGCTGTTGCAAACGGTGTGCGATCTGAGCTTGTCACCAGTTTTGAGTCCGGAAGTCCAATCGAGATTGGGTTTGACGAATTTTGTGATAAAGTCCCTGAAACCCGGGCGTACCTCAAAATGCGCGAGTCTGTCGTTAGTTCACTCATTGCAGACATCAAATCTGTTTCAAATGCCTCGATCTCATCAATGGCGATGGGAGATCGGCGATATTCAGGACTCAACACGGAAGGGGTTCGGGATATTGCAGATTGGTTCGAGATTCTGTGCTACGCGCCGTCAAGGGAATCCGTTGAAACGGGTGTAAGAAACGCCGCAGGATTGATGAACGGAGAGGTGGATCGGGTCTGGGTTGGTCTCTGTGCGTATCCTCCGGCAAGTCCAAACGCGGAGACACTCGCCGCAAATGTCAAAGCAGTCGCAGCGCTCGGTGTTCGTGCTGTATCTTTCTACAACTACGGAATCATGCCCAAGCGTAACCTGCAATGGATTAAGGCTGCGATTGAAGGCATTGGGTAACTATCGTTTTCACACTTCACAGAAGGAGTTTGCCGTATGAGATTTGAGGGAAGAGTTGCGCTGGTAACGGGTGCCAGTCGCGGTATCGGCACGGCAACGGCGATTAAACTTGCCAGCGAAGGTGCCGATGTTGCGGTCCATTATGTGAGATCCGCAAAGCCAGCAGAGGCGGTTTGCGAGGAGATCCGTGCGCTTGGGCGACGCGCAGTTGCGGTTCAAGCTGATATTGCCGATCGAGCCGCAGTCGATGAAATGGTGGGGCAGGCTACGTCGGCGCTCGGTCCTATCGAGCTGCTTGTGAATAACGCCGGGGATGTCGGCAATATGGATTTCGATCAACTCACGCCCGAACACTGGGATCGGATTATTGGAATTAATCTGACAGGACCTTTCAACGTCATCTGGGCGGTCAAAGGCGGGATGGTGCAGCAAAAATTTGGCCGGATCGTCAATGTCTCGTCGATTGCAGCGTTGGCTCCGCGCCCCAATCAGTTCGCCTATGCAGCGGCAAAAGCGGGTGTCATCTCCTTTACCAAGTCTGCCTGTGAGCCCTTAGCCCAACATAACATCCGGATTAACTCACTTGCCCCCGGTGCTATTGACACAGATATGATCCACGAGATCTCTCCAGAAATGTTGGAACATCTACGCTCAACCACGCCATTACAACGTTTGGGGACGCCTGAAGAGATGGCAAATGTCATTGCATTCCTGCTCAGCGAAGACGCCAGCTACATGACCGGTGCGACCGTCATTGCCAGTGGGGGACGGGTACTATTCCCGTGACACATGGATCTACAGTCCCCCTGATAAGTGGTACATCCCGATAAAATCGGGGACGGTATTTAGGGGGTTGGATGTGCATTGGGGTTGTGGAAATAAAATTACCAACTCGAATAAAGTGAAACCCAACAAGACCACCCCCGTAGGTTGGGCATCCCCGATAAATCGGGATTTTCAACTTGCCCGACCCTCCTGCCCGGTCCAATACCGGCAGGTAGCCTGTGGATCGAGATTCATATCTCGACACGCAAGTGCTAACACGTCCTAGTTACCAACTTGCAATAAAGTCTTCAACCCCAAAATCGCTCGGCTCCTCTTCAAAAAAATATCGCATCGGTCCGGACTGAAAGCCGGGCACGAAAAGATCCTCCTCCGTTTGCAGCTTGCCATCGAGGACCTCAAACCGTCCCCACAGGAGATCTGCCTCCTCCTTTGAAAAACGGTCAGCGAATTGCGGTCCCCAGTTGATGCTTATTGAGTGCGGGCTGGAGGCACGCCTGCGAATCTCCGGCGGCAGCGTGTCGAAGTCGGGACTTTTTAAGATGTGGATGTGATATGCCGCTTTGGAGAGGTATATCGCGAGCACCATTTTGCCCTTCTCACCTGCACCGGGCTGGAGTTCCTCGACCGCTTCGTGGTACGCTTCGGCATCCTTTTTCAGAACTGCCCGCAATGCAGTTTCCGTGAGATCTTGCATCCGATTGCTCGCCTGCGTCCAACTCTCGAAGGTCTGTCGTGCCTCTGGGGAAAGGAATTGCGTGAAGTTTAAGTCTGGGTAATACGGGAAAATCGTGTGACCCCCATGGATCGTTCGGCGCAGCGTGGTGCTATAGTTGCTGCCCCAATGCAGGATGTAATTGGAATACACAACCCCATCCCCACCTTTTAGCTCAACGGGGATGCCCCCCGGCAAAGGGACACGAGGGTTTTCAAGCAGTTGCCGATTTTCCGCTTCAGTGTTGAGACGACGGTGGCTGCCGGGCACTACCCAAAGCACGTCATCATCGTAGAGTGGGATGTTCCACTGAACGTACTTCGGTCCGTTCTCCAAAAAATCGGCTTGCAGACTCGCCATAGGTGCCATGTCAATGGGATGCACGTCGCGATGCCAGTGGGCTGGACCGTGATCCTCTTGTGGGCTGCACATCAACATCATGCCAGCGATTCCTGTCTGTTCGGGAACGCTCAACAATTGACTGCCCACACCTAAGGTGTTTTCGTGCATCCAGGTTTCAACGGCGTTGGCGGTTTCTTCATCAATGAGGTTCTCGAAGTGTACCAACCGCGGTTGTGCGCCGGTTTCCCACGCACTCGGATTCCCCTCCTGCACCCAATTCTCCTTTTGACGTTCAACGAGCACTTCAAAGCTGGTGCGTATGTCGTCCAACTGGTCCGGAGGTATAACCTCCCGCAGGATGATATAGCCGTCGTCTCGCAATTGTTGTGGATTGACCTTCATCGCTTCTCCCCTATTAAATTAACCTGAGTTACTAGTTGCTAAACCTGCTCGGCTTGGATAGGCATATCCAAGTCTTAGACTCTCCCCGATAAATCAGGACAGGCGGAACGGAGCCATCTTTGCGCGTGTGCAGTGGATTTGTCAACCCACTGCGAGCAGTGAGGAACTTGATTTCGTTTTCATTCTTCCACTTTGCGACATTTCACGTCACTAGCAACTTGCGTTAAATTAGGACAATCGAATGAACCAATTGTTTTCACGTTTCACGCATCACGTTTCACATCTTTCGTGCTTTGCACTTTCTTTTTGCAGGAGCCTTCTACACAAGAATGGCTCTCATCAAGAAATCGTAACATTGGTCAACCCAAGTTCAGCGATAGTTTTCCGCAACGCCGTATGTTGTTCGACAGTCAAGGGAGATCCGGGGGCTCTGGGATGGCCACAATCGATGCCGAGCCGTTCACTGAGCGTTGCCTTGAGGAGGGCGTGAAATCCACCGCCACACGCGAACATTCTGTCCGCTGCCTCACAAGCCCTGTCTTGGGCAGCTTCCGCCCGCTCCAAATCGCCAGCCTGGTAAGCGTTCCAAATCTCCACCCAAAGTTCGGGCGCCATGTTCGGTGGCCCATCCACGCAGCCTGTGGCACCGATCGTCAGAGCCGGCAGCATTAATCGACTGTTTCCAATGAGGCAATAAAGTCCCATCTTGGCAAAAGCGCGCACATTGCCGAATGTCACCGCAGAATGCTTTAGCCCAGCCAACTGCGGTACCCCGTCCTGAATCTTCCGCATCAAGGCAGGGGTAATTTCAACGCCGGTGGCACCCGGTAGATTATAGACGAACAAAGGTAGGTCAGCCGCTGCTCCCACAATACGGTAATGCTCAACAATCTCCGCATCGTCGCGCCCATAGAAAAAGGGCGGCACACAGCAGATTGACTCAACACCAGCCTTGGCGGCATGTTCTGCCAGTTTGGCAGCCCGCGCCGTTGTTGGTGCACCGACGTGCATAATATTCTTTATTCTGCCGTTGGACTGATCCGCAACAATCTCTGCGATCCGATTGTTCTCTTCATCGTCTAACAGGACGCTTTCTCCACTACCTCCAGCTACCCAAAAGCCGTGGACACCGGCTTGGATATTAAATTCGATGACTTTGCGAAAAGCCACTTCGTTTAACTTGCCTTCAGGTGTCATTGGCGTAATAATCGCCGGAAATATACCGTGAAATTCGGTTGCCATAGTCATTCCTCCCAAATGGTGGTGACAAGATAGACGCGATTTCGCCCTAAATGGGCGTATCCCCAATCCTCTCAGGAAAGGCTCATTATATTTTTAGGACTTACACAGCCAACTGTAGGCGGGGCATCCCCGATAAATCGGGATTCAGAGCAACTTGCCCCGCGTTGAAATGCGTAAGTCCTGATTTTGTAAACGGAGATGTTGAATATTATTCTATCTTCGCAAAAATCGGTGAGCGCGTCAAGTGGAAAATAGAGCCCATCTGGATCCAAGGATCGGTTTTTTGATATTGAACCAGTTTAGGCAATCGACTACACTATCCGGACGCGTTGCTTTACGCCATGCTATTTTCTTTGGCGAGACAGTCACGAGATAATTTGATGGAGAAACCGTATGAAAATCACAGCTGTAAAACTCTACATCCTTGAGCATCCAGAACGCAAGGGGGGTGGACATAAGTTGGTGCAAGTTCCGAACTTGCGCCGCACTCAATACACCCACAAAGGGCTACCGAGCGATCAACCGGCACAGCAGGCTTTTATTCAGGTGGAGACCGATGCCGGGATCACAGGCAGGTGTACCACCACGATGTCACCTGTGCAGGCAGCGATTTTACGGAATCAGGTGCTAGGCGAAGACCCACTGGATCGGGAAAAACTATACCAGATGCTACACAAGGGAACGCGCTGGGTTTACCAGCCGCCCGGTTGGTTCGGAGATTTTGACAACTGCCTTTGGGACATTGCTGGCAAAGCCGCAGGGCTTCCAGTCTACGCCTTGGTGGGGCGAGGGCGGGAGCAATTTCCTGTCTACCTGACCGGTGGGGATGGTACGATCGAAGACTATCTGCGCGCCATTGAGGCAGGACGAGAAATAGGGATTAACGCCTACAAATTCCACTCCTACAAAGGGGGTAAAGCGGATATCCCGATCTTACGTGAGGTGCGGGAGACTGTCGGTCCGGACTATACACTGCTCCACGATCCGGTTTGCTCTTATACCTTGCGAGAAGCGATTGAGGTAGGACATGTTATGGAGGAATTGGACTTTGTCTGGTTGGAAGAGCCGTTCCACGAACAGAAGATGAATCTTTACCAAGAACTATGCAGAGAATTAACGATTCCGGTTATGGCGACCGAGATGTTGATGCACGATATTGGACTATCCTCCCAGTGGCTTATCCACGGGGCAACGGATCGACTCCGCGTCAATGCCCGGCACGGTACAACTCAGGTGCTGAAGCTGGCTCACTTTGCTGAGCTCTATGGGGCGAATGTAGAACTTAACGGGCAGGGCGGGTTATTTGGACTGCTCCATGCACACTTAGGCTGCTGTATTGATAACACGGATTTCTACGAGTCCTTCTCCGCTGCTGCCGACGGCAATCGCCAACAAGGGTTGGAATGGGGTATGCTGAATGGTCCGTTGGTATCGGACGGGCACCTGTCCCCGCCGGATGCGCCGGGGTGGGGCGCTGAATGGGATGAAGAACGGTTCAACGCTTTAGTAACGGCGGAGTATCATTGACGCGGGAAGAAAACATCAATCCCAGCTTCGACGTCATCGATTGGATGGCCGTGCTGTCCTTCATAGTTGTCGTGTATGCCGCGCTCGGTTTCGGTGAGATCGGTCAACGGGAAGTTCAAGGTGACTCGACTCTGTTTGGCGGATTCACTCATGGCGATATTCATCTCCTGATCTTGCCGTCCGAGTTGTGCGCCGTATTTCGGCTCGGTGTTATTGAGTATCGCATTCGCGAGGCTCAACAGTTCATCGGCGACCGGGATCTGTCCTTCGGTGAGTGGGTAGTGCCTTAGTGGGTTTTCCCATGTAATCAGTTGGTCTGGAAGTTCCAGTTCAATCTTCTCAATTACCTCAGTCCCATCCACATTGATCATCGTACGCTTCGGCTGATAACCAACACTTTTTGCGCCACTCTCCAAATCTTCGGGCGGGACAACGTGAATATCTTCGCCAACGATCGTTCCCTTGCTGCCGTCAATCTGCGATATACCGCCCTGTCCACGTCCTAGTGAACGGGCATGAATGACGTTGGAATAAACCATCAAGGCAGTCGCGTTGTTGTCAAACTCCAGAAAGCCGAATGTCCAGTTATCGCTCGTATGGTGGCGTTTCATGCGGTCGATGATCGGAATGACCGGCGTGGATTGGGCGATACCGAGGATTGACTTTGGCTCTCCGTTCGCACGAAGCCGAAGCATACTCATGCCGTGATAGCCGCCTTCGTAGAAGATCCGGTAGATTCGCCCCACCTCACCTATCACACCTGCATCAATCACGGTCGATAGAAAACGTTCTCGCGGCGCACGATAATAGTTTTCTGCCACTTCCAGTTTGACGCTGTTTCGCTGTGCGGCTTCGATCATGAGATCTGTCATCGGCAATGTCACGGCAATTGGCGTTTCAACGATGATATTCACGCCGGCATCCGCCATAAAACAAGCGATAGCGTGATGAGCGACTCCGGGCACGGTGATATCCACCGCATCCAGTTTTTCATGTGCTACCAAGTCCCGGACATTGGTGTAAGGGGTCGCACCGTACTGTTCGGCATACTGTTGAGCAACCGCTTGATCTATATCACAGATTGCGACAAGGTTGTAGACATCTTTCAGTTTGGCAATCACCGGAAGGTGTGCACCCCCACCGCGTCTGCCTGCGCCGATTAGTGCGATATTTAGTTTTGACATTTGTAATTTCCTTTGGACTTAAGCGCTCAAATCCTTGTAATTCGGTGATTCATTCTCATCAAGGTGGAATTTCATCGCTTGAGGCATCTTTTTGAGTTCGTTCCTTGAGGTTCTGTATCAGTAGAGAAGGGGTCTTGGTACGCATCTCATCCTCTAATTTCTCTGCCTCCGTAATGTCCCGGCGAATTTCTTCCATGTTGTCCATATAATAGACCAGTGCGGCATAAACATCGGCCAATGTAATTGAAGAGTGGTCATTAGCGATCTCGTATGGGTCCTTGCCCATTCTATCGTGCATTATCACAATGTCTTGCACCCGAATACGGTGTCCAGCAATGCGAGGTTTGCCACCGCAAACACCCGGTGTGATTTCAATATGTGATTTAATTACCCCTATTTTTAGCCTCCTGAATTTCCTGATTTTACCCTTACAGGTCCTCGATTCCCGGAACGGAGACGATACTTTATATCAACTCCGTAGGCCCTGTGTTACCGTTTGTTGGCGTTTTTTATGGCATCTCGTGCTACTATACACATACCGAGGATAAACACTATAAGCATAACAGCTGCAAGCCATTCCATCACAATTCCTCCAATTCATTAATCTTTCGATATGCAACTCTATTGATCCAAATGATCACAGATGTAAACAGAAATACCGCTACCGCACCAATTATAAGCAGAAATACCCTAGTTTTTCCGTAGTTCTGAATTCCCCAAGCGACCAGTGAAATGTCCGTGGCAATCAGAATGGCGAATATAATCTTTAACCAGCCAATTTCTTCCTTTAGCTTATCAATCCTTGCCATTCTGGCTTATCTCTTTTTGGTTGGGTTTTTACCTAATGTGTTATTCAGTTTATCATTATCAAAACCACAGGTACAACAGGTTAACCTACCTATCACGTTTCTACCTCGTCGCTTTCAGAGTCATATAAACGATAAGTCTTAGGTCTGATCCGCCAATAATATTTATGATTGCCAGAGTGTCTATCGTATGACGGATGATTGGGACAGCCCGCGGTAAGCTGACCGTGCACTGTACCTACCTTGAAGTTGGGGTACTTTTTCAAGATGAGTGTGGAGATTTCTTTGGGTGAAAACTCAACATTTGTATTTCCGTCCGTTAGTTCTTGGACTGCGTCCAACACTACCTCCTTGACCGGTTGGTCACCCGACCAACGAGCAATCGACGACGCATTCTGTTTCGCGGCTTTGGGCGCGACGACGTCTTCATCTCCAACCTTTGCTTCCGTATTGACAAGTACTTCCCCTGATTCCGTTTGAAATGTCGAAACAGCTATACAGTCGATGTCCATGTTGTGGGAGGTTCGGAGAAATCTGCAAACCTGCAATATCCGCCGCGATATCTCTCCTGCTACAACGAATAAACGCAATCTCCGGTTCAGTGCTGGCATTTCGTCTTCAAACGTTTCACTGAAGGCATCTTGAAGCGTCGTCTCTTTTTTTAAGGTCTGGAAGTATGTTGCTGCTATCTCTTGAATTTGCTCATCTGAGAGGTCCTTCGCCCATGCTGCGTATTCAAGCAGTTGCGCGACAACTTCCCTCGGAGTTTTGCTCCTTTTTAGTTCAACGATGACAAGGTTTCCCTCGGAATCGAGGCCGAGCAGGTCGGGGAAAATAGTGCTTTCTTCGACATTGGCACTCGTTTGTCTATCAATCCAGAGGATGGACTCTCCTTCGACAAGTGCCCACGGACTGTTTTCAAGCCAACTTTCCAGATGGCTTTCAAGTTTGATGTCGGTTTCTTTTGCTATGATAAGTTCAGCATTGTGCAGATTGTTGTCTTCTACGTTCAATCGAAAAATAGCCATAGTGTTCTTTCTCTTTACTAAGGGGTGTGTGACAGATCTGCTTTGGAGAGTCGCTGATATTTTACGGAAGGAATGGTTGGATTCACGTCTTTCGCTCATGTTGAGATTTAGTGCAAAGAAACCGAGTTTTCCGCTCGTTCCGCAAGGCGGAATCCCGATGTGTCGGGACGAGAATCCTCGATGAATCGGGACTTGCACTTTACTTTTTACATGAGCCACGTCTTTTATTCAGGCATATCAATGACCACATACTGTTGATCAACAGATACAGGGTAGGTCTCTGCGGTATACGGTCCCTTCTGCAGCCCTGACGCCACCGTAGCCCCGTCCTCTACCTCTACCGGGTACTTTCTGACACGCTTCTGTGCTGGGTTCCACCACGACTGTCCTGTTTTAATATCGAACTCCCAACCGTGCCAGACACAGCGCAAGATCTCACCTTTGCGGGTATACTTGTATTCACCGGGCACATCGGACTCAAGCAGACCTGTCAGACGTCCCTCGCACAGAGGCGCTCCCTGATGAGGACAGATGTTCCGCACGGCATAAAACTCGCCATCAATATTAAAAACGCCGAGCGATCGTCCTTCAAGTTCGACGATTTTGCGTTCGCCCGGCGGAATTTCGTCTACGGTTGCAACTACATGTTTTGCCATAAGATTCGGTTGTATTGTATGGAATGTAGTGATGAGGGTTCAGGGGTTCAAGTGTCATGAAACTCCTACAAACCCCTGAACGATTTGTTGATTTGCGGTCTCCTACAGTTTATAAAGCTCGCGTGCATTATCCGCCATAATCCGCCGCTTTACGTCCGGCGCAAGACTCGTTGGGAAGGCGCGGTCGGGTGCATCAAAGTCCCAATGCGGATAATCGGTTGCGAACATCAGTCTCTCACGTGCGTTAAGCTGCTCAAGCAGCAGGTCGAAATACTCTCGTTTGGGAGGTTCTTCCACCGGTTGCGAACTGAGCCAGAAATGTTCCTTCATGTACTCTGACGGCAGCTTTTTCAGATCCGGGACCTCCTCTTTCAGCTTTTTCCAACTCTGATCGAGTCGCCACATCAGCGGTGGAAACCACGCGAAGCCGCCTTCAATCAAGACAAACTTGAGTGTGGGGAAGCGTTCAAAGACACCTTCACAAACGAGGCTGATCACTTGTGTCTGGAACGCCTGTGGCATACCACCGTGGTCCTCAATATAGTAAGAGGGCGCACCTGCGCCAGTAATTGGACCAGCACCGGTACCACCGAAGTGGATGCCAATCGGTAGATCATATTGCGTTGCGGCTTCATACATCTTCCAATACTTCCGCCGTCCCAACGGTTCGTCCGTGCGTGCAATCAACAGCGCCTGCACAAAGTTTGGATCTTCGCCACGCCGATGAATCTCCTCTGCTGCTAACTCCCCATCTTCGTAGGGGACGACGATTGATGCCTTCAAGCGTGGTTCAGGCGTAGTCCACTCTTCGACCTGCCAATCGTTAATCGCTCGTGCAATCGCTGCGACGTACTCCAAATTAAGTCCGCTACCACCCATCAGTGGGTTCAGAACCCCGTACTCAAAGTCCCAAGCGTCGAGCAATTGTTCCTGCATGAAAGCGAGATCTGCGCCCGGTGATAATCCGGATGGGGGCCAGGCATCGTGCCGAGCCGCATGGGGCATCCCTCGCGGATAGTTGGATCCGGCGTGTCCACGCCCACCTATCATCGCCTGATGCTTGCGCCAGCGTTCAGAGAGGTAGGGATGCAGCGATTCCGGCGATGGGAGGTTGTTGTGAATATCGGTGTCAATGACGGGTACCTTTTCCCGTGTGCTCTTCATCTGTGTTTCCTCCTTATTGAACGTGATTTTCTGGATTTTCAGGATTAAGTTGGTGGATTGAAACAGGATTTACAAAGCAATCCTGATATGTTTTACAGTTGATAGAATTCTCGTGCATTTTCTGCCAAGATTTTCTTCATCAGTGATTCGGGTAGTCCCATCGGCAACGCCTCTTCCGGCGAATCAAATTGCCAATGCGGGTAGTCGGTTGAAAACATCAACATATCGTCCGAATCAAGCTGCCCAATCATCCGAAGGAACTGTTTAGGATCTGGTGGGGCGTCCATCGGTTGAAGCGTAAAACGGAGATGCTCGCGCATATATTCCGATGGCAGCCGCTTAATCCACGGTGTAATGTGGCGCAGTCCTCTCCACTCCTTATCAATTCTCCACATGACTGATGCGAGCCACGTAAAACCGCCTTCGATTAAAGCGACTCGCAAATCTGGAAACCGGTCAAATGTACCTTCCGTAACCAAGCTGATAACTTGGGCTTGGAAAATCTGTCCCGCGCCGGCGTATTCCTCCAAGTAAGTCGAAAACCAACCGCTTGGACTTGGAGGGATACCCGCAGCACCACCGTAATGGATGCCAACGACAAGATTATGGCGGGCAGCAGCTTCGAAAATTGGGTCATAATGTCGCTTGCCATAAGGCATCAGTGAGCGCACGGGCAACAGAACCTGCACAAATCCAGGGTGGTCGCCCATGCGTTCAATTTCTTGTGCCGCTGTTAGTGGATTCTGGCTCGAAACAACTAATGAGGCACGTAGGCGTGGTTCTTGGTCAAGCCAATGTTCGACCTGCCAATCGTTAGCTGCGGTAGCGAGTGCTGCTGCCAAGTATTCATTATGGACGGTTTGCACCCAATACGCGCAGTTCAAGATCCCGTAATCCGCTTCCCAGAAATCCAGCGTCTGTTCTCGCAGCAGCTCTAAATCTGATCCCGGCGGTCCGTCCTCAGGCTTCGTATCTGGAAGCGCTGATGTCGGTGCGCCCCCGGGATAGTCGCCCATCTCAGGTCCCCCAAATCCAGATGTACTACAATACTCAACCCAAAAGTCTGGCAGGTATGGGTAAAGGGTTCCTAACGACGGTACGCGATTATGAATGTCACAATCAATCAATGGAAGGTCTGACCGAACAAAGCTCGGTTTTGTATCCCATGTCTCCACGGCTCTCTCCTTAAACAATTGTAGCGTCTTCTATAGGATACACGTCTAAGGCTTTTTTGTCAATAGGAAGTTTCGCTGCAATACCGGCTTGAATTATCCTTCCAACGAAAGCAGCCATGCTAACAATTCCCTTACACAATCGCAGCTGGGTATAGAAATTGACAACTGTTAATTCCCTGTGTTATCATGCGTTCTACACTTGTTTGAGGAGGGATAGGAATGGCTGAAGTTTTTGAAAAAATGGAAGCACTGAAAGCACAAGCGGTTGTCTGCACCGACTGTGGGTTAGCGGAAACCCGGTTGAACGTCGTTTTTGGTAACGGTGATCCGACCTCCAAACTTGTTATTGTCGCTGAAGGTCCATCGGCGACGGATGAACATACGCTAATCCCATTTTCGGGTCCATCGGGGGATCTTCTCGACGAAGTGCTTCATGCGAATGACATAGACCGTGACGAGATCTGGATAACAAACGTCATCAGATGTCGTGCCGCTGTCCGACAAGGGAGCGTGACAAAAAATCGTCCGCCGAAAGCCGGGGAGATTAAAGCGTGCTCAAAATGGCTCGACGGTGAACTTACGCTGATTAGCCCTTCGGTCCTCCTATGTATGGGGAGCCCTGCTGCTAATACGCTCATCCACAAAGGTTTTCGTATGACCGAGGAGCGAGGCAGCTGGTTCACAGATACACTTTACGCCCCATTCGTCTTGGCGACCTATAACCCGGCATTCGTATTGAGACAAGAAGGCGAAGCGTATACGCGTGCCCGACAAGCGCTGATTGATGATATCGCAGAAGCGAAACAAAAACTGACAGAAGCCCCTGAGTCTCCGAAATTGACGCTGTTCTAACACCGGTTTTCCTGTTTTCAGATCAGTGGATTCAGGGTTAAACCAATATCCCGCAAGATACTCTTTTTCACCTTGCAAATCATCGTATACGCTGGATCATACACATTACCCATGTCGTACTCCACACACTGACCAAGTAGGATGTGGGGTGCGTTTCCTTCCAAGCCGAGTTCGTTAAGCCAACGGACCATTTCTGTCGTTGCGTGCTGCACACACTGATCGAGGGGACGTGCATTTCCAGCCGTTAGGATATAGTCGTCGTTTTCTGCTCGGGGCCAACCGATCTCTTTGCCTTTGATTACGTTGACTGTAAACTGCACATCGAACGAAATCTCAATTCCAGTTCCAACAATTTCACCATCACCCTGTACAGCGTGTCCATCCCCAATGTGAAACAGGGCACCATCCACAAAAACGGGAAGATAAACGGTAACGCCTTCACAAAAACCGCGGTAGTCCATATTCCCACCATGCGTTGAGGAGGTCGCTGTGGAGATTGCCTGTTTGCGCGGCGGGGCAACCCCAAAACACCCTGCCATCGGTTCCAACGGCAGCGTGAGCCTGCCGAGACTCGTTGCCGGTGAAACGAGGGTTGCCGTCCATTTATCCAGATCAATCTCCCAGTCTCCGCGGCCGTTCTCCGGCAAATTGGACGCGACATACTGTGCATCAAGGACGTGTGGGGCAATCACCGTCGAGGTCCTACCCATATTGCGATTGGGGACCAGCCGATCAAAATGAACAGCAAGTGTGTCCCCCGGCTCGGCGTCGTTAATATAAAAAGGTCCCGTCTGCGGATTCCCTCCTTCAGTGACCTGTTCCCCGGCGGCGTCAACGCCACCGGCGTCAACGGTTGTTGTGACGACCGTATCGCCGCTGTCAATGTGGAGCACCGGATCGTGTGCCCCGATTGCGACGTGATAGACGGTCGGTTCAAAGTGATGTGTTGCCATAAATCCCTCCTCTATTATCCGTATTTTAGCTGGTTATCGAAAAGCGGGAAATTCGAGTGCTCTGTCGTATAAATCATGATAAGTCTCTCACGGCTCGGCTCCGTTCCGCCTGCCTGGTTTCGGCACGGACTCCCGATGTAATCGGGGAGAGTCCGAGACTTGGATAGCCATATCCAAGCCCGATTTGCGGCGGTGTTGTGGATTTGTCAATCCACAACGAGCAGGGGCATTAACAATTATCTGACAATGTACTACTTCTCATAGGTTTGGAAATAGTAAAGCTGCTGTGAAGAAGTAGCAAAAATGTCACTTTTGGAGCTGTTTTGCTTTATCAAAGTCTGCTTGAGCGCGAGCGCGATTGCCTTTTCCTTGGTAAGCAAGGCCACGATTGTTATAGGCCGCGGCATAATTCTGCTTCAACTTTATTGCTTCGGACAAGTCCGTAATGGCACGGGTATAATCACCTGTGCGATAGTAAGCTGTCCCACGATTGTAATAGGCATTGGCAAAATCTGAATTTAGTTTTATCGCTTCGGTATAATCTGCAATGGCGTGGTTATAATCGCCCTTGTCGCTGTACACGTTTCCACGATTGTTATAGGCATTGACATACCCCGGTTTCAACTCTATCGCTTTGGTATATTCGGCGATTGCGCGATTATAATCGCGTTTTTTCCGGTAAGCAATGCCGTAACTGTAGTGTATCTCAGCATCATTGGGTTCCGGTTTTATCGATCTGAGCGGCTCTGCGCTGGTATGGTCGGCTTTTAACAGTTTTGGAGCCAACAAAGCTGCCGCAAAAAAGCAGCACAATACCCGTGCCATTTTCGTTCTTTCATCCATCCTCTCAGGATGAGCTATTAAATTGCGTTGTGTTCTTATAACATCAGCGAGAGGGACATCATATTTATCAAATTTACCCTCCAGACTGTATTCTATACTATAGTCTGTATGGCCCCGAATGAGGTGGTACAAGTCCGATTGGGCATTCTGGTCTATTCTCAACGCTTTTCCAAGCCATGTGCGTAAAGCAATAGGGAGATTGTTATCAATAGCGAGTGTACTGAAATCTTTTTCAAACACCACTGGATTATCCCCTGTGGCTTTTATAGCAATCTCCCTGATTCCTGGGTGGGTGTTGATCTCTTGGATTTGATTTACTTGCTGTCGCAACTCGTCATTCTTTCTATCTTTATTGCGATTTTCAGTTTGAAGTGATTGAATTTGTTCATCTTTATTCGAGATTCTCTCCTCAAGCCCCTCCCTTTGCCTTTTCAACGTGTTATTCTCCCCATGTTTTTCCCGGCTTTCGGCTTGAAGCGATTGGATTTCACGATCTTTATCCGAGATTATTTCCTTTTTTTCTAAGAAAGTTCGACGAAGGTCGTCAATGGTTGTCTCGTGGACGTTGATTTTCTCCTCAAGTTGATCGATTCGCTTTTTCAACTCATCATTTTCTTTACCTTTATTGTGGCTTTCCGTTTGAAAAGATTGAATGTCCTTTTTCAATTCGGCATTTTCTATAAGCAATCGAGTGTTGTCGCTTTTAATCAAGTTTAATTCATGCAGGGTGTTACCAAAAAGGCTGGCAATATCTTCCTGCGGTTGTGAATCCTCAATCGGTTCTGAAGCGAGATTAATTACGTGGCCTGTCTGCCCTTGGCTTTTGCAGATTACATTAATAATCCCTTCCAAAATAGCGCGATAGGTCTGCTCGCCACTTGGCTCCGGTGAATGGAGGGTGACATCATTTTCCAAGCTATATTTTATTAGTCCCTTAAGTCGGCTCTCCTCCTTGCGATACTCTGCTCTCATCTCATCAGTAAACCGGTCACGAAATTCTTCCCAATCGATCGTATTAGATTGCCACCGTACAAGCAGCTCCCTTGATGGGGCCAATTCCGGGATATGCAGCATAGATGAGATTTCTTCATGACAGATTGCGTATTTTTTGTCTGTTGGGCTAGCTTCGGCGTTTTCGATGGAATTCAGATATAACATAATATGTCCTCAGTCAGGAGTAGACCTAATTTTTCCGTTATTATCCATATTTTAACCAGTTATCGAAAAGCGGCTTGATACGTGGGTCGAGACCTTCGAGGAACGCAGGATCATCCAACCACTCCTGACTCGTAGGGCTATCCGGGTTTGGCGGTTCTCCTTCGGGCGGCGCAACCACAAGCGCGTAATGCAGCGTTTGACGGATCACCCCCGACCGGTTATGCCCTTTGTGGAGCAGGCTGGAGTTGTAGAAAACAATATCGCCCGCCCTCAATTGGACAGCCATCTGGTTGGGCATGTCAGCTTTGGGCGAATTTTGTATGATATGCCGCTCGGTGCTGGTAATCTCCCGGCGGTGGCTGCCGGGGACGATAAACAAAGTATCGTCGTCGTACAACGCGCCGTTCAGTTGGACGCTACTCTTGAGTTTTGCTATCAGTTGTTCGCGAGGCACTTCGCCATCTCTTACCGAATCCCGATGCCAGTTGATATGATACGGCTTTCGTTCCGAACTGACCAACAGTGTGCATAGGTGATAACGCAACCGCGTTCCTATCATGCTTTCGATGACATCCAAGATCTGCGGATGCCCAAGCGATTCGACCAGCGCTTCTTCCCTGATACTTGGATGGAAGATGTTATTTACGCCCCAGATGTCGTCTTGCTCCCCATCAACATAGCGCAGGTATTGATGCACCTTTTCAACGCGGCATTTATGCAGAATACGATCCACAGCGGCGCGATATGTCTCGATGTCCGTCTGGGATAACACGTCTCTGCGGATGACGTAACCGTCTTGAAGGAATGATTCTATCTCAGAATGAGTGAGCATCCTGCCCTCTTTTGGTCTGTTAGTTTTCCCTAACGATGTGTCTGTCTTCGTAGCCGCCGCGTGGGAACCGCTCTAAGGGCAAATCTGCGGGAATGTAGTGCCAAGCTGTGCTGTAGCGAGGGCGATCGCTGCGGTTCTCGTACGTCCCGTGGAGGAGGTTCGATGAGAAGAAGACCACCGTACCAGCGGGCACCTCCATATCGACTGCTTTCGATTCGTCTACCTCCGTCCAACTCCCATGTGCCCCTTGTCTTCGATGGTGTTCTGCAATCGCTTGTGACAGATGACTTTTCGGAACAACTCTCAAGCAACCGTTCTCGCGGTCTGCGTCTTGAAGGTAAATACCGCAGCTGACAATGCGGTTTGTATTTGTACCGAAGTAGAAGTTGTCCTGATGCCAGTGTACCGAGGTGCCTCCATTTGGCAGCTTGGGAAAAAACTTGGTGCCAAATACGTCAATGTCGGGACCGACGAGTGATTGGACTCGGTCGAGGATTTCCGGTTCTTGGGCGAGGTCCAGCACCTTCGGTTCAACAACACACACGCCCTGAATTTTGTGTAAAAAACCCGGGATCGGTTCATTATCTTCGTTAAATTCAAAGCTCCAATGCGGGCTACCAATTGAGAAGGTACGGCCGCGCTCTACCAATTCATCAAAGAGATCTTGATAAGCTTTGAGTTTTTCGCCGTGGATTAGACTTTCAAAAACCAAATACCCGTCTTCGTGAAACTGTTGTACCTGTTTATCTGTTAATCGCATTGGTAAATTCCTCTAATTTTTATGAGATTTGTCCCGACACTGCGATCGAAACAAAACCCCAAATGGCATAAAGATTTTTCTTCTCTGCTACTCTCCCCAAAAAGTCAAATATGTCTGATTCTCCAATTCCCGCGACAGAAGCAGTCCAAGTTCTCGGGCGTGGTAGTCGCCCCACATCGACGATTCACCACAGGGGATTGCGCTACCTTCCGGGATATAATCCCAACCGTTTGGACGATGATAGATTGAATGCAGGATTAAGCCTTGATGTTCGTCAGACTCCGACAGATACGGTTCGGAAAAGAGCGCGTCAGCGACCGTTAATCCCGCTTGATAGTAACGTTTCCCTGCTGCCTGTTCACCTTGTTTCTTGAGATAATTTCCCAATCGGATTAACCCCTGCGCGGTAATAGCAGCTGCGGAGCTATCGACAGGTTCAATCCCGTTGAACGGATCTGCGGGTTGCTGGAGATAGGATCCCAGTTGGAGCAAGCCCGGTGCCCCGGTGTCCCAATACGGGATACCATCTGAGGCTGTATTTTCAATATAAAAATCAGAGGTGGCTTTAGCAGCTTTCAGGATATGGGTGGTTGAGACTACCTTCCCACCGTAGGGGGAGAGGTCGTCGTCCGTTAATGTCTCGAAGAATTCAAGCTGCTCGGCGTAACCTGTGATAATCCACGCGAGTCCACGCGTCCATGTTGTAAACGGTGAGTACCCCTGCTGGCTGCTTGAGCATCGATAATTTCCGTCGTTCATATTAAAAATTGATTCATGTGCGATTCGTCCGCGTACATCAAACGCATCGCGCCCCTCGCCGTAGTAGACGTTATAGGCTGCGGTTGTTTCGGAGTGGTGTAGCAGCCGCTCCAGTAAAGGGATTGGCTGGTCGTTCTCGCCCATTAGTACATGTCCTAAGCTATGTCCCAACGCCAGTGAGCGTAACGACCGGATAGTATCAGCAAAAAGCGAGTGGGGTCCATTGAACGAGGGGATATATCCTTTCCCATCCTTTGTCTGTGACCAGCGACTCGCCTGTACCGCTGCTGACACCTTCAGCGCGAGTTCATAGAAGTGGAGTTCCCATTCGTTGTGTGGGATGCGCCCTTCAAGGATCATGCGCCGTAAGTTGCCGTAGGTCGAAACATTGTTGAACCCATGGTCGTGCACACCGATATGCGTCAGATGTGGTGCCATCTTCTCAACGGTGTTCTTCCGTCCAATTTCGAGGAACTGTTCGTCGTCTGTTGCATCGAATTGCAGCAGCGCAGAGCCAAACTGGAATCCCTGCGTCCACTCCGTCCACCCTCGCGTGGTATACTGACCGGCGGCGGTGAACACCGGCGTCCCTCTTTCGGGAAGCCATGTGCCTTCGATTGCTAAAATCTTCTTGCCCGAAAGGTCAAACAGATGTTCAAGTTTCGGTCTAAGTTGTTCGACGGTGATTGAGTCGTTAATCTGCATAGTAATTGTGTCCTATAAGAGCGTATGAGAAATCCAATAAAATCTTCGCTCATGTAAAGAAATCGTGCAACAGAAACCGATTGAGTATATTGGTTCATTAATGAACCAATATACTAATGAACAGATGAACAAGTGGCTTTCATGTTTCACGCATCACGTTTCACCCTTTTTGCACTTTCTTTTGACATGAGTCAATCAGCATTCTCCCGCTGCCGGATGACCTCATACAGCAGGATACCCGCGGCAACCGACACGTTAAGCGATGGAACGTGTCCGAACATCGGGAGATGGATCAATAGATCACATTTCTCCCTAACGAGACGGCGAAGCCCCTCCGCCTCGTTACCGACTACAAGGCAGATCGGTCCTGTCAAATCCCCTTGCGTATAAGAGGTAGGTGCCGCCTGGTCCGCGCCGATTATCCAGATGCCAGCCTCCTTGAGGGTTTCGATTGTTCGGGCAAGGTTAGTCACTTGAGAAATTGGGACATACTCAGAACTGCCCGCTGAGGCTTTGTGTGCAGCCGTTGTGATGCCAGCGGCTCGATCCTTTGGAAGGATTAGTCCGTCGGCGTTGACGGCATCTGCCGTGCGGATAATTGCCCCGAGATTCCGGGGATCCTGCACTTGGTCCAACATAATAAATAGCGGTGGGTGATCCGAGTTTTGTGTACTTGTAATGAGGCTGGGGAGGTCGATATAGCTGGCAGGACTGACAAGAGCGATAACCCCTTGATGGGGGACATCAGCTTCCATCGGATCTAACTCACGGCGTGGTGTGAAGTCGCAACGAATGCCATTTTTCTCAGCAAGCGCGCGGATCTGTCGCAGGCGTGGATGGTTATTTCCTTGTGCGATAAGAATCCGTTCAATCTCACGGTTGCCGCGGCGTAGGAGTTCCAGCACCGAGTTTCGACCAACAATTTTATCTTGCATGTTTTTGTGTGGGGAAATTCTTTATGCAAACTTGGCCACGGGCACCGGACGTTCAACAGCAAAATTCTTGTGGTGGAGCTTAATACGCTCAATTTCATGGAGTGTATCCGCTGTAAAGTAGCTTTCTCCACAATGAAGACAACTCACCATAGGGATATTTTCAATGACTATCAAATTTCCGCCCTTGCCGTTAGTTTCTGTAATTCTGCGGATCCGTGCTTCCTCCCTACCGCAAATATCACATAGCATGTGTTTACCTTATCCGGTAACAGCACCTTCGGACGCAGATGATACGAGGCGCGCATATTTCGCCATTACGCCGCGGGTGTAACGCGGTGCTGGAGGCGTCCAGTCCTCGAATCGCGCTTTAATCTCTTCGTCCGAAAGCTCAACGTCAATCCGAAGTTTTTCGGCGTCAATCACGACGGTATCGCCGTCACGCAATATGGCGATTGGTCCACCATGCGCCGCTTCCGGTGCAATGTGGCAAATCATAAAGCCGTGTGTGGCGCCAGAGAACCTGCCGTCTGTTAGGAGAGCGACATCTTCGCCCAATCCGGCTCCGACAATGGCAGCAGTCACACCGAGCATTTCTCGCATACCAGGCCCCCCAGCGGGCCCTTCGTAGCGGATAACAACCACGTCGCCCGGCTGGATGGTTCCATCCTTAATTGCTGCAAAAGTATCTTCCTCGCGTTCAAAGACACGCGCAGGTCCTCTATGAAGGGTTCTATCATGACCCGCTAACTTGATTACACAGCCCTCGGGTGCGAGATTACCTTTGAGAATCGCAAACCCGCCGGTCGGCTTAATTGGGTTCGACGCGGGGCGAACAACGTCCTGCCCCTCTGTTTCGACCGCGCTCGCAACGGCTTCACCGATAGTCTGTCCCGTTACGGTAAGCTCGTCGGCGTGGAGGCGACCGGCTTCCATAAGACGTTTGGTAACAAGTTGAATACCACCTGCCTCATGCAGATCTGCAGCGACGTAACGTCCTCCGGGTCTGAGGTCTACAAGGATTGGTGTCTTTGATCGGATCTCCTCAAAGTCGTCGATTGTCAATGGGATATTGGCTTCGTGTGCGATTGCGAGTAGGTGAAGCACACCGTTCGTTGAACCGCCGGTGGTTGCCACCGAGGATATCGCATTTTCGAGCGAGCGGCGGGTAATGATCTGGCTGGGACGGCGGTCCGCTGCTAACATCTCCATCACTAATTCGCCTGCTTGGAATGCGACATCATCTTTATTTTTATCTACTGCTGGAACGCTGCCGCTACCCATCGGTGCCATTCCAAGAATCTCAACAGCGGTCGCCATTGTATTTGCGGTGTATTGGCCCCCGCAAGCCCCCGGACCGGGACACCCTTTACTGATGAGGTCATCAAGTTCTTCAACAGTGATTTTACCTGCAGCGTGCACCCCTACCGCCTCAAAAACCTCCATGATTGTTACATCTTCTCCCTGAAAACGGCCCGGCATAATTGATCCGCCGTAAAGTGTCAGCGAGGGGATATCTAAGCGGGCAAGCGCCATCACCGTTCCGGGAACAGTTTTGTCGCATCCACAGAGTGTAACCACCGCATCGAACATATTGCCGCGACAAACAAGCTCAATAGAATCCGCAATGACCTCCCGACTGATGAGCGAGGCTTTCATTCCCTCGGTGCCCATGGTAATCCCGTCTGAAATGCTGACCGTATTAAATTCAAGCGGAGTGCCACCGGCTGCCCGGATACCTTCCTTCACCTTTGCAGCAAGGCGACGGAGGTGGTAGTTGCAGGGACCAATCTCGATCCATGTATTAGCGACCCCGACGATTGGCTTATCCAAGTCTTCAGGTGTTAATCCATCATCGCCGAACATTAACATGGCGCGTGCTGCTGCTCGATCTGGACCATCAGTAATTGCGTGACTTTGACGTTTAAGTTCGTTTCTCATACTTCCTGCGTCTCCGATTGTTTTCAAGGGACAACAACTATTGTCCTGTATTTGGTCCCCTACAACGTGAAATGTAAGAGAAACCGGGCAGCTGGGCACTTACCCGCTTTCTTACTCGCTCGCCGCTTCATCACGTTTCACGCTTCACGTCTCATATCCGCTTCACACGAAACAGGGGTTGATCAAACTCAACGGTTGTGGTATCTTCAACGAGTATTTCGAGTATTTCGCAGGGGAAATCCGGCTTGACTTCGTTGAAAATTTTCATCGCTTCAATCAAGCACAAAGTATCGTCTTCTGATACAACGCTCCCAACTTCCACGTAAGCCGCAGCCTCCGGCGATTGTGACGCATAAAACAGTCCCACCATCGGTGAGCGTATCAGTTCTCCGACCTCTGGTGTCAGTTGTACTGCAGGAGGTTCTGCTTGGTCCGCGCTTGGCAAGGACACTGTGTCGCTCGGCTGCGAAAACGCAACAGGTACAGGTTCGCTGCCTCGCCGGACCTTCAAGGTAATACCATCCTCACGCAGAAGTACCTCCGTCAAATCTCGCTCTTCCATGATGTCGGAGACTTGTTGCAGAAGCTCTGTGGCGGATGGCGATTTCTCTCTTGGCATTGATTAAACCCTCTCTACGTATGTTCCTGTGCGGGTATCAACCTTGATTGTCGTACCGTTTTCGACAAATAAGGGCACTTGGACCACCCCACCGGTTTCTAGTGTTGCTGGCTTTGACCCTCCACTGGCGGTATCACCGCGTAAACCGGGGTCTGTTTCAACAATTTTAAGCTCCACGAACGTCGGTAGTTCGATCGTTACTGGGATAGTCTCGTCAACTTTGACTCGGATTGTCTCTCCTTCTTTGAGAAACTTGAGTCCATCGTTTAGGAGGTTCTCTGATAATTGATGTTGTTCAAAAGTCTCGTTATCCATGAAGTATAATAAGGTTCCATCGCTATACATATATTGCATATCACGTTCTTCGAGACGAACGGTTTCGATTGTATCTTTTGAGCGGAATGTCCGCTCGATAACTGCCCCATCGGTGACCCGCTTGAGTTTAGTGCGGGCAAATGCACCTCCTTTACCGGGCTTAACGTGTTGACAATCAGTAATAGTATACATAACGTTGTCGAGACGGATCACTAAACCGTTTCGCAAGTCGTTGAGTGATGCCATAAAATTCTCCTTTTCCACTTTTCGAAAAAATACGCTTTCAAACTTTTCTCTTTCCTGTTGTTCTATAAACCCAT
This sequence comes from Candidatus Poribacteria bacterium, assembly GCA_022822005.1. Classification (GTDB taxonomy): domain Bacteria; phylum Poribacteria; class WGA-4E; order WGA-4E; family PCPOR2b; genus PCPOR2b. The sequence goes on along the minus strand of JAJECO010000062.1, from coordinate 193,813 downwards.
CAGTCTGACGGTTGCAAAATCTGAATCATTGCGTCCAACGCCAAGTCATAGCCGTGTGCTCCAAATCCACAAATCACTCCGACAGCGATCGGGGAAATGTAAGAATGCTGGCGAAACGACTCACGGGTGTGCACATTGGAGAGGTGGATCTCAATAACGGGGAGATTCACAGCGGATAGGGCATCCCGTATTGCAACACTTGTATGCGTGTAAGCCGCGGGGTTGATAATGACGCCATCCGCCCAATCGATATTATCTCCAATGAATGAGACAATTTCGCCTTCGGAATTATCCTGAAAGGTCTTGAGATCAACGCTGCGCTGGGAAGCGATTTCGCGTAGGTGTGAATTGATGTCCTCCAACGTCTGACTGCCATAAATTTCAGGTTGCCGTCTTCCCAAGAGTTGGAGATTCGGACCGTGAATCAATAAAATGTTCATATCGTCAAATTTTCTGCGAAAAGCTTTCCAGCTTGGCTAAAATGATCTTGTTCTTGGCACTAGTACCGCGATCTATTTTTTTCATTTGCATACCGCTCACCCTGAATGAAGGGGTTGTCGGAATATTTCTATAATTTTATCTGTGACCGCTTTAATTGATAACCCTGTTGTTGGGATCTCATAATCAGCGCGAGCGTAAAAAGGGCAGCGTTCTATCAGCATCTGCTCAATTTTCCTCAATGGGTTGGGGTCTTGCAGCAACGGGCGGTGGGTTTCACTCCCGATGCGCCGCCAAATCTCCTCCGACGCTGCTGTCAAACAGAAGACAACGCCATTGCCCTTGAGCATCTCCAGATTTGATTCTCGCAGGACAACCCCGCCGCCCGTTGAGATTACGTGGTTCTCTAAATTTGCTGCCTTGCGAACCGCTGCGCTCTCTAAATCCCTAAAGTGCGTTTCTCCATACCGAGCAAAGATGTCGGGAATATCCATTCCGCTGTCTTTCACGATGATATCGTCCGTGTCAATCATCGGCATCTGAAGACGTGCAGCGAGTTTTTGACCCACTGAGGTCTTGCCTGTTCCCATGAAACCAACCAAGACAATATTTCGCACGGATTCTCCCCGCCCCGTAGAGGTATTAGTATACACCTGTTACGCCCAATTGTAAAGCAATTCTTTACTCGATATGACAAGCTATATTGGTGTTAATACAACTGGCAATTCGACTTTAGGATTGCCAGCCTTCGCATCGATTACCTCGACTGAAAGAAGTCCGCAAGGTCTTTGCCGTGTGTCCTCGCATTGACCTCTTTATCCAGTTTGATAATCTTCCCGTCTTTGTCGATAACAACCGTTATGCGACTGCTCAAACCGTCTGGTTGGTCCGTTGCGCCAAAAAGCAAACTAATGTGACGCCCTGTGTCTACAAGTAATGGAAAGTTCAGATTGTTCTCTTCAGCAAACTGTTTGTGAGAGGCTGCATCTTGTACACTCACTGCAAAAACCTGTGTATCATGTTCGGCGAAGGTACTCGACTCATCCCGGAGCGAGCAGACTTCTGCCGTTCAGCCGCCGGTGAAATCTTTGGGATAAAATGCTATTACAACATTCTTTTTCCCTTTGAAACTGCTGAGTTGATACGTTTTGCCATTCTCATCTGAGGCAATCATATCTGGCGCAGGCTGCCCAACCTCAATAGGTCCCGGCACACTTTCCTCTATGAGTTCAACAAGGTCTGCTCCGTGCGTTTGCGTGTTCACATCTCGATCAATCGCGCGAATATATCCCGCTTTGTCAATAACGAAGGTTGATCGGTTGGAAGCCTGAAACCTTTCCATGATGCCGCTGTAGGTTTTGCTAACTGCGAACTCCGTGTCGGCAAGCAGAGGAAACCCAAACCTCTCCTCCTCTTGAAATTTTTTGTGAGAGGCTTCATCATCAACGCTGATCCCCAAAACAACTGTATCTGTCCCCTGAATTTGACTCAACTCATCCCGGAGCGAGCGGAGTTCTGTCGTTCAGCCGCCGGTGAAGTCTTTGGGATAAAATGCTAAAGCGACATTCTTTTTTCCCAAATAATCGCGCAGATTGTGAGCGACGCCATCTCCGTCATTGAGTGTAAAATCTGGTGCCGGCATGCCAACTTTCAGGTCTTTGAATATTGCCATCTGTGTCTCCTTCGCGCTAATGGCGCTGGTAATTATGAATGTAGAGATTGTTGTAATACAGAACATTAAAATACGTGACATTATGTGCCTCCAGCCGGGTATTCAATTACGTTCGAAAATCGAATTGCTGCTACGCTCGTAGTGTCTTCAAAGTGTCAAAAAAACTTGGGAAGGTTTTGCTCACGCAACCGGGATCTTTGATCCGGATCCCCGGCACTCTTAAACCGATTAACGAAAAACCCATCGCAACCCGATGGTCTTGGTATGTTTCAATTTCCGTGGGTGTAATTTGAGCGGGTGAAATCTCAACGCCGTCTTGACGCTCGGCGACGGGAACACCAAGTTTGCGGAGTTCTGTGACCATAGCGTGGATGCGATCTGTTTCTTGGTGGCGCGTGTGCTCGATGTTCCGAATCGTCACTGGACTCTCTGCGAAAGGTGCGATTGCGGCGAGAGTCAATGATGTGTCAGAGATCGCTTTCATATCAAGATCAATCCCTTTGAGCCGATCCGGTCCGATGACTTCGATATCATTGCCGCACCGTTTCACTTGGCAGCCCATCTGTTGTAGTACATTGACAAATTGGACATCGCCTTGTGCGGACTCCGTGCTCAGATTGGTCACTCGGACGCGACCACCGGTGAGTGCAGCAGCAGCGAAGAAATAGGATGCTCCAGAAGCGTCTGGCTCAACGGCATATTCGCGGGCTTGGTAACGCTGCCCACCTTGAATATGAAAGGATTTATAATTTCGGTGAGTGACCTCTACGCCAAAATCCTTCATCACGGAGATGGTAATGTCGATGTAAGGGGTCTTCATCTCACCCACAACTTCTATCGCTATCCCTTTTTCGGCATAGGGGGCGACAAGCATCAGCGAGGTCAGGAATTGACTGCTTTTGCTGGCGTCAAGTCGAGTTTTCCCACCCTTGAGTCCGTTTGCTTGAATAACTAACGGCAAAAAATTGTTGTCAAATTTTGAGCGGACATCAACATCGAGCTGCTTGAGCGCGTCAAGCAGATCCGAAATGGGACGACTCCGGCGCATCGGGGCATCGCCGTCGATGATGAACTCGCCGTTACCGAGCGCGAGATAACTGACGAGCGGACGTGCTGCCGTGCCGGCATTGCCGATATAAAGTTCCGCGTGGTCGATCGGGATCTGTCCGCCATTTCCAACGACTTCAAACGTACATCCTTCCGCATCCGCCTCAATCTCAACGCCAAGTTTTCGCAATGCCTCACACATATAGTGGGTATCATCGCTGAAAAGGGCGCCTGTCAATCGAGAACGTCCTTCAGCGAGTGCGGCAACAAGCAATGCCCGATTCGTATAGCTTTTTGAACCGGGCACTGTGACTGTGGTGTTGATCGTTTTCTGGATAGGTTGGATTTCGATCATTGAGGAATTTTCTATTTTGGAATTATGGTGAATTCTAAAAATAAATAAACACCTTCGCCCCGGTAGGTGCGGTTTCTCCCGACAGGTCGGGATCCCGATTTATCGGGACACACCGGTTTGGAGTGCTTCATAATTCTAAGATCCACTATAAATGAGCCCGTGCTCGACGAGTAGGTCCCGCAGTTCACATCTCGCTGCATCGTCCACCGGGAGAAGGGGGCTAGCAGTATGGTGGCTGCAGACACCAAGGAGTTCCATACAGGCTTTCAGACAACTAATCGCTGCACCGTAGCCGTAAAGTTTGCTCAGTTCAAGGATCTGTTTCTGCAAGCGATGGACCTCATCAATCTGGCGCGCCTTCGCTGCATCATACAGCTGCACAGAGGTTTTCGGATCGACGTTAGAGATTGAAATAACAGCACCCGCTGCCCCGAACAGGATTGCCGCACCCGCCAACGTATAAGAGCCGAGCATAATCGAGAAATCCTCGTTGTCGCCGAGGTAAGCAAGCATTTTGAGGTAGTTTGTCCAATCCCCTGAGCTATCCTTGATCCCGACGATATTCTCCACACCCTCTGCTAAATCGCGAACGACCTCCGGCGGGATCGCTGTCTTCACCATTACTGGGATGTTGTAGATAACCACCGGCAGATCGGTGCTTTGGGCGATAGTTTTATAGAAATCGACAATATCAGCATCGCTGGTTGACGGATAGTAGTAGGGCGGGGTTGCTGCAACGGCATCGATCTTAAATTCCTGTGCGATTTCAATATTCTGGACAACCCGTTGGGTACTTGAATCCATCACGCCGCAAATAATCGGAACACGCCCGCTAACTGCGTTGGCAGCAATTTCGACTGCACGTTGTCGTTCTGCATTTGTCAGCGTTGTGAACTCTCCCGAGGTGCCGAGCAGGTAGATGCCGTGTACACCGTTATCGATTAAACGGTTCAGATGCTTCACAAACCCCAACTCATCAATCCGTTCTTTCTCGTCCAAAGGTGTGATCGTTGGTGTCAGAATGCCTTCAAATCGTCCCTTCATACTGTTTTTCTCCTTGATAGACTGCTGTATCAATGGTACTTCTTCAGCGGTTGAATCGCTTCCTGTACCTGTGCTGAAATGTCTGCGGGAACCTGCGGGTTAAAGGGACCTCCTGTACCGCCCACAATATCACTGAAACCGCTGAGATTCATCGCTTCTATTACAGCGGAATAGTTATAGAGGCGTTCATTGACGAAACGAATCTCTTCGAGAGCGAAGATATCCGCTTCAATTTGACGGGAGGTTTCGTAATCACCGAGACGTTGGGCATTGTTAATCTCGTCGGAGGCGCGTGCGCATAAGACAGCGATCCCTGACGTATGCCCTTTCGTGCCGAGTTCCGCTGGGCGTGTGCATCTATCGCCGATCCCCCAGACCACAAGACCACTGTCCCCCACACCATCAATGATTGACTCTACATCTTCTACACCTGTCCCAATCTTCACGCCGATGAAGTGTGGCGAGTCCTTGACTAGACGGACCATTGCGTCAAGTTCGCGTTTCTGGCGGAAGTAGTAGAGGAATCGCGCGCCGCAGGATTCGCCATATTTTTCGCCAAACTTCATGTACTGTTCATATACGCCTTCGGGGTTTGAGATTCCTGTTAAAGGCATTATCAAATATACATCGGGTGGCCGTTGCAAATTGGACTGCGCCTCGATGAGTTTCCCTGCGTCTCCGATTGGATTTGGCACAATACCTGACATCAGGACTCCATCGCCCGCCATTTCACGACCGGTGGCCTCCATCACACGGGTCTGATCCTCCAAACTGACGTGATGGACGAGGCTCGTCCCGGCAATTGCAATCACGCGCTTCCGGTCGCCTTCAAGATAGTTGTTCTCCATCAGATAGTTGATATTTTTTGCGTGTCCCGCGTAGTCAATTTCGTCATCTTTGAAGGGGATGATTGGAATTGCTGTCACAGAATCTAAAGCCTCTAAAAGGGTTGGCGTGTCAATAGACATAAATGTTCTCCCGTTAATCTAAATTCGCAATGATACACTCTGGCTTACAAACAATTTTATCGATAAATTAAGTTTAGCAGAATTTTTCTGTGATGTCAATGGTCAACATTTTCCTTGCAGAAATAGCGCAATTGTGCTACACTTATAATGTCTTTATAGTAACAGCGAATACGCCTTCCCCTTTTAATCTGATCCCGTGAGGTTAGGAAAGGGTATCATTCATGATTTATAGCTACACCCATATCTCAAAGACGATCGACCTTAAGTGCCTCCCTCTTTTTGCAGGGGAGGCTTTTTTTATGCCCGGATTTAATAGTATATGGATGCACAGGTTGTATTAGACTTCATTGAAGAAATTGGCGTTCTCAAAAATCTGCCGCGCACCGGTTGGCGCTTTCGCGGTATCAAAGATGCTGAGAGCATCGCGGATCACTGTTATCGGGTATCGCTTCTGTCAATGATTCTGGCGGATGTATTGACGGAGCAGGACGTTCCGTTAGATGTGGAAAAAGTAATGCGGCTCGCATTGTTGCACGAGATCGCTGAGGCGCGGGTTGGGGATTTACCGTTTCCGACCCTCAAATATATACCCCAAGAGATCAAAGAAGCGGGGGAACGGACTGCTGTCGAATCCATGCTTGAACACTTTGGTCCGCTCCAAGAAAAGTACATCCAACTTTGGAAGGAATTTGAGGAAGGGACATCTATCGAAGGGAAGTTGGTGCGGGCTGCTGATAAACTTGAGTTAATGATTCAAGTTTTAGAATACGAAAAGATTGGCTATCGATCGCTGGACAAATTTTGGGCAAATCCTTGGAATTATCGGAACTTTGACGATTTTCCCCTGGTACAAGAGATTATGGACCTACTGTATCAGAGACGGGAAGATTTAATTTGAGGAGGACTTGCGCAGCCAACTGTAGGCGGGGCATCCCCGACAAGTCGGGATTCGGAGCAACTTGCCCCGCGCCAGTTGTGCGGAAATGCGTAAGTCCTATTGAGGAGCGTTGATGTGAGGACAGGCTATGCAAATGCGTGAGAAAACACAAGTGATGACAGCGGAGGATATCCGACGGGCGGTGGTCCGAATATCGCATGAGATTTTGGAGCGGAGTCACCAGGAAATCGCTGAGCTGGCAATCATTGGCGTTAAAAGTCGGGGCGATCACTTGGCGCGTCGAATCGCTGAGAATCTGGAACGGACCGAGGGGATCCAAGTCCCGGTCGGTGTCGTTGATGTGCGGCTCTATCGAGATGACGTGAACCTATATGACGAGACAATTAAAGCAAATCTCACGGAGATTCCGTTTGATCCCACCGGAAAGCGTGTCATCTTGGTCGATGAGGTACTTTACACTGGGCGCACTGTCCGCGCTGCAATGGACGCAGTCATGGACTTTGGGCGACCCGCGGCCATTCAGTTGGCAGTTCTCATCGACCGGGGGCATCGGGAACTCCCGATTGCGGCGGACTATACCGGCAAGAATATCCCGACCTCGCGCAAGGAGATTGTTCGTGTTCAGTTGGTCGAAGAAGATGGAGTGGACCAGGCGACGATCTACGAGGAGGATGATTCATGAGTCGGATGCTCATCCGTAATGGTCGCATTATTGACCCCGCCAACCGGGTTGACACCACCGGAGATCTCCTGATTTGTGATGGGAAAATCGATCGAATTGGTGACCGAATCGAAACTGAGGCTTCCCAAACCGTTGACGCAAAAGGACTGATTGTGACACCGGGCTTGGTCGATATGCACGTTCATCTCCGGGAACCCGGCTTTGAGCATAAAGAGACGATCGCATCGGGCACCCGTGCAGCGGCGGTTGGTGGATTTACTTCAGTTGCGTGCATGGCGAATACCGATCCGGTGGCCGATTCGCCTGAGATTATCGAATTAATACGGTCGCGGGCGCGAGATGATGGAGCAACGAATGTGTTCCCAATCGGCAGTATCACGAAAAATCTCGATGGCAAGGTATTGACGGATGTTCCAGCGCTGCTGGAAGCCGGTGTCGTCGGGCTGTCGGATGATGGTAAAACAGTCATGGATGCTGGGTTAATGCGCGATGTGCTAATGTTGAGCGCGGAACACGCTTTTCCCATTATGGTTCATTGCCAAGAGCATAACCTCGATGTGGGAGCGGTCATGAATCTTGGCGAAACGTCACGTCGCCTGAATCTGCCCGGAAGTCCCAACGCAGCCGAAGATATCATCGTTGCCCGCGACATCATGCTCGCTGAGTTGACCGGCGGTCATCTCCATGTCCTCCACGTCAGTACGTCGGGATCCGTTGATCTCGTCCGTTGGGGTAAACGCAGAGGGGTCAACGTAACCGCCGAAGCGATGCCGCATCACTTTACGCTAACCGATGCCGCAGTCGAAGAACACGGCACAGATGCCAAGATGCACCCACCCTTGCGCACACAGGCTGACATTGATGCTGTCATCGAAGGGATCAAGGACGGTACACTGGATGCGATTGCGACAGATCACGCGCCACATGCCCCGTTTGAAAAGGCAGAAGGTATACTTGACGCTCCACCGGGCATCATCGGATCAGAGACCTGCGTGCCGCTTGTGTTTGACCGACTGATTCACACTGGCCAGCTCTCGTTATCGGAAGCGATAGCGAGAATGACCTGCGTCCCCGCTAAAATTCTACAGATTGATCGTGGGACACTCTCGGTCGGAGCGGCGGCGGACGTAACATTGATAGACCCAGAAAAGGTTGCGACGGTGGATGTAGATCAATCCCCCTCCAAAAGCCGCAACACCCCCTTCGACGGTTGGGAGTTGAAAGGGTGGCCCGTGATGACCATCCGGGACGGTGTTGTTACTGAGGCATGAAGCATGAGACATAAAAGTAGAATGGCAACCTGCTATGGTGAATTAGAGAAAGTTGCTGAAGTCCCCCTGACAAGGGGGATTTAGGGGGTTGGCTGTGCATTGGGAGTGTCTAAGTGACTGAGGGGTGTGCATAATTATTGTCTGAATCAGGATTTAAGGATTTTCAGGTTTCTTAATCCCGATTTATCGGGGATAGAAACCAGAAAGTGAAACAGGATTATTTTAGGACGGGGCAGGGTTCATTTAGCCCCAGCGGGGCGACATGTGTATCCGAAGCGCGAAACGTAAGAAGAATGAATGAACCAACCGACTAATGAACCAAGTGGAAACGACTTAACTGGCACCAAAGATTATTATCTGAAGCGAGATCTGTAAGAAGAAATAGAATAAGTCCTTTCTAAACGGGTAAAAGTATGGCTAAGGATGAACGCTTCAGCGATTTGCCTGCGATAGAAACAGAAAGACTGCTCTTAAGAAAGTTAGAGATGGAGGATGCTGAAGATATATTTGAATGGGTTTCAGACCCACAAGTAACAGCATATCTCTTCTGGCGGACACACCAGTCAATAGAAGATAGCAGGGATTTTATTGACTGGGCAACAGCCGGTGATTTCGCGTGCTGGGGAGTTGTCCTGACCGAGAACAGCAAAGTCATCGGTAACTGCTTCTTGCACAATGTGAACTTTGAACACAAAAGGGCGGAGATCGCCTTCAATATTGCGCGGAAGTATTGGGGTGAGGGTTACGCAACCGAAACCGCTCAGGCGGTCATCCAATTCGGCTTTCAGAGATGGCACCTCAATCGAATTGAGGGAACCTGCATGGTTGAGAATCGTGCCTCCGCTCGCGTGATGGAGAAAGTTGGCATGACCCTTGAGGGTGTTATGCGAAAATATGTCTACATTAAGGGACAGTTTCACGATATGAAATTGTACTCAATTCTGAGGTCCGACTCGCAGCAGTTATAGAGGTAGCCGATGGATACAAATCAACTCTACTATGGCGACAATCTGGACATTTTGCGAACACACATCCCCGACGAGAGCGTGGATCTCATTTACATTGATCCGCCGTTCAACTCGAATCAAGCGTACAACGTGATTTTCAGTGAGGCGGATGGTTCATCGTCACAGGCGCAGATTCAAGCCTTTGAGGATACATGGCGTTGGGATGAAACCACCGAGGAGGCATATCATGAACTGGTCGGGACCGCACCACATCTTCTGGTAGAGACAATCAAGAGTTTTCGTGGCTTCCTTACAGAGACAAATCTGATGGCGTACCTCGTAATGATGGCGTTGCGATTGGTGGAGCTCCATCGTGCCCTGAAGCCGACGGGGAGCTTTTATCTCCATTGTGATCCGACTGCATCGCACTATCTGAGGATTATCTTGGATCAGATTTTTGGGGTTGAGAACTTTCGGAATGAAATTGTGTGGTGCTACAAGAGATGGCCTGCAAAACAGACCAACTTTCAGAAAATGCACGACATTATTCTGAGATATGGGAAATCTGAGGAAGTTGTCTGGAATCAACTTTACGATGACTTTACTGAACAAACAAAGAAGCGAGTAAAGGGCGGAAAGAAAATTGAGCATTATGTAGGTGAATCTGGCAAGGTGCTGATACGTGCTACTAACAAAGTTTCTCCTGGTGTTGCCATGTGTGACTATTGGAATATCCCTATGATAGCAGGACAGGCAAAAGAACGTCTCGGCTATCCCACCCAAAAACCGGAAGCTCTGCTCAAACGCATCATCAAGGCCTCCTCAAATGAGGGAGATGTCGTCCTTGATGGGTTTTGTGGGTGTGGAACAGCTATAGCTGTTGCTCAACAGTTTAACCGACAGTGGATTGGGATTGATATCACACATCTTGCTATTGCCTTATTGAAATACCGCCTTGCTGATGCCTTCGGTGATGATGTGAAATATGAAATCATCGGTGAACCAAAGGATGCGGAAAGCGCGAAGGCTTTAGCGATTCAGGATCGGTATCAATTCCAGTGGTGGGCGTTGAGTCTGATTCGGGCGAGACCGTATCAGGGCAAAAAGAAGGGCGCGGACGAGGGTGTGGACGGGGTAATCTATTATGAAGATGTTGACCCAGACAAACCAAAAAAGGTGTTGACCCGAAAAATTGTCGTTCAGGTCAAAAGTGGGAAGGTTTCTGTCAAGGACATACGGGAACTGAAATCGGTTGTCGATAGCCAAGACGCTGTGATCGGTGTCTTTATCACACTGAACCCGCCGACCCAACCGATGGTTAAGGAAGCAGCGACAGCAGGGCGTTTCCAATGGCTTCATGTTGCTCACACGACATATCCAAAGATCCAGATTCGGACGATCAATGAACTGCTTTCGGGAAACGGTATCGAATATCCACAGACGCCTATTGATGTCACATTCCGCAGGGCAGAACGGGCAGCCCCCCAAAGCCAACAACTTGAGATAGAAGCATGATGGCCTTTGCTGCTATCCATTAGAGAAACCGTGTTTTGTTAGGGCAACCACGAGGGTTGCCCCTACAAGGAATCCGCCGAATGTAGGGGCAGGTCTTGTGCCTGCCCTACGATAGACAGCAACACCGTTTATTCCCTGAAGGGGTGACGAAACACATGAAAAAACGGCAAGCACAGCAATGGCTCCAAGAGATCTATAAGCATCCAAAACGGTATGAAGGCAAGGTAGTTATCATTTTGAACGACACCCAGATCGTCGGTGTAGCCGAAGACTTTACAGAAGCAAAGCGCAAACGAGAACAGTTAGCTGCTTCCTCTTCATCAATCCATGACGGAAAGATGACGCTTTTTCTTGTTCGTCGGGGGGACAAGCAGGTACGGATTCGCACGCCCCGGTTCCGAAGCTTCAGAGAAGATTTGTAGAAACCTGTATATCCTGTGAATTTGCAAACGAATTACGATTTGAGAATAAGGATGGCTGATCCAATGAAAGCAATTCTCGCATTAGCAGATGGAACAACCTTTGAAGGAGAACATTTCGGCGCGACCGGCGAAACTTCCGGTGAGGTGGTCTTTAACACCAGCATGACCGGATACCAAGAGATCCTCACCGATCCATCCTACAAGGGGCAAATCGTCACGATGACCTACCCGTTGATTGGAAACTACGGCTGCAACGATATTGATGTCGAATCAATTCGACCGCAAGCCGAAGGGTTTGTTGTGCGTGAATACAGCGCGTACGAGAGCAACTGGCGTTCACAGTCCAATCTCGGTAGCTATCTCGAAGAAAATGGGATTATCGGTATCCACGGTATTGACACCCGCGCATTGACCAAACGGCTCAGGGTGCATGGCGTCATGGACGGCATTCTCTCGACCGAAGACCTTGACCCCCAAAGCTTAGTTGCCAAAGCGCAGGCATGGCACGGACTCGTTGGCGTGGATATGGTTCAGTATGTAACATGCCCCAATCCGTACGCATGGGAAACGCGCGCCCCCGAATCAAACACCCTTTCTGACTTGACCTCCACTACCGATGATAAAAATTCCCAACTCACAATTGACTTTGACACAACAGGAATCGAGGCACAATCAACTCCGCAATTCCGGGTGATTGCGGTAGATTTCGGGGTCAAATATAATATCTTGCGCCAACTCACTCAACACGGTTGTCAAGTGCAGGTAGTTCCAGCACACACCTCTGCAAAAGATATTCTCGCTGCGAATCCGGATGGTATCTTCTTATCCAACGGTCCCGGCGATCCGGAACCGATTGAATACGGGATAAAGACGGTTCGGCAGCTGATAGGCGTGAAGCCGACTTTTGGCATCTGTTTAGGGCATCAACTGTTGGGGCTTGCGCTTGGTGGAAAGACCTTCAAACTCAAATTCGGACATCGCGGCGCGAATCAGCCTGTCAAACGATTTGACACAGATCAAGTCGAAATCACTTCACAAAATCACGGTTTCTGCGTGGACATGGATTCACTGCCAAACAATGTAAAGGTAACGCATATTAATTTGAATGATCAAACCCTTGAAGGGATGGAACACACAGAATACCCAATGTTCTCTGTGCAGTACCATCCGGAGGCGTCTCCCGGTCCCCACGACGCAAGCTATCTTTTTAAGAGGTTTACAGATCTGATGCGTAAGACATGATGCGTGAAACGTAAAACGTGAGAAAGAAAACAACGCAATGCCGCAATAAGTTAAGAGGAAAAGAAGAAAGAAATCCTTGCACCTTCGCGCCTTTGCGTTAAATTCTGTTCTGATAACAATAGGATGAGGTTAGTCACCATGCCAAAGCGAACTGACATCAAAAAGATCCTAATTATCGGGTCCGGTCCGATTATTATCGGTCAAGCCTGTGAGTTTGACTATTCGGGCACCCAAGCGTGTAAATCCTTGAAGGAGGAGGGATATGAGGTTGTTCTTGTCAACAGTAATCCGGCGACGATTATGACAGACACGGAGCTGGCAGACCGAACCTATGTCGAACCGATTGGAGCGGATATCGCCGAAAAAATTATCGCGCAAGAACGCCCCCAAGCCTTGCTCCCAACCTTAGGTGGCCAGACAGGATTGAATGTCTCTGTTGAACTTGCCGAATCGGGTGCCTTGGATAAATATGACGTTGAGTTGATTGGCGCGAAACTTCCTGCCATCAAGAAAGCGGAGGATCGAGATCTATTCAAAAAGGCGATGGTAAGTATTGGCTTGTCTGTGCCAAAAAGCGGTATCGCTCATTCGTTTGACGATGCAACTGCCATAATTGATGAGATTGGTTACCCCGCGATTATTCGACCCGCGTTTACGCTCGGCGGCACCGGTGGGGGTATTGCTTACAATATCGAAGAATTTCGGGACATAGTTGAGTATGGATTGGGATTGAGTCCGGTCAACGAAGTGTTAATCGAAGAATCGGTAATCGGCTGGAAAGAATTCGAACTTGAGGTCATGCGGGACGGGACGGATAACGTGGTGATTATCTGCTCCATCGAAAATTTTGATCCGATGGGGGTTCACACCGGTGACAGTATTACAGTTGCGCCTGCACAGACCTTGACGGACAAAGAATATCAGCAGATGCGGGATGCGGCAATTAAGATCATTCGTGAAATTGGTGTGGATACCGGCGGCTCGAATATTCAGTTTGCCGTTGATCCTGATACCGGAAAACAGGTTGTGATCGAAATGAACCCGCGGGTCTCTCGGAGTTCTGCGCTCGCCTCCAAAGCCACCGGGTTTCCAATAGCAAAAATCGCTGCAAAACTGGCTGTTGGATACACGCTTGATGAACTCCCCAACGATATTACACGCAAAACCCCCGCATCATTTGAACCGACGATTGATTACGTTGTCACAAAGATTCCGCGTTGGGCATTTGAGAAGTTCGCCGGTACCGATGAGACGCTGACTACCATGATGAAGTCCGTGGGTGAGGCGATGGCAATCGGACGGACATTCAAGGAATCCTTGCAGAAAGGGTTGAGATCGTTAGAAAATGGGTGGGCAGGACTCGATAGCCGCCCCATCGACCAGTTGCCGGTCTCAGAGCTTCCACAGAAGTTGACCATCCCCAATATGGAGCGTATCCTCTACATAAAACAGGCTTTCCAAAGCGGAATGAGCCTTGATCAGATTCACGGATATACACACATTGATCCGTTTTTCCTGTATAATATGAAGGAAATCATCGATTTTGAGGACGAAATTCGTAAGGTTGGATGCGAAAGTAAACTGGATACTCTGGATAATCCCCAGCTGTCTGATTCGTCCGTCTTCCTGCTCCGCAAAGCGAAGCAGTACGGTTTCTCAGATCGCCAGATAGGCGAGCTTTGGAATGCGTCTGAAACAGGTATCCGGACGCTACGGAAAGAACACGGAATCGAAGCCACCTTCAAGACGGTAGACACATGTGCTGCGGAATTTGAGGCGGAAACACCTTACTACTACTCGACCTACGGCATGGAGGATGAAGTCAGGCCCAGCCAGAAGAAGAAAATTCTAATTTTGGGCAGCGGTCCGAATCGGATCGGTCAAGGAATTGAATTTGATTACTGTTGTGTTCATGCGGCACTCGCACTTAAAGAGGATAACTATGAGACCATTATGGTCAATAGCAATCCCGAAACTGTGAGCACCGATTACGACACCTCGGATCGACTCTACTTTGAACCACTCACGCACGAAAATGTATTGAATATTGTCGATCGGGAAAAACCGGACGGGGTTATCGTGCAGCTTGGTGGACAGACGCCTTTGAATCTCGCGCTCGGACTTCAGAAGGCAGGCGTTCCAATTATCGGAACGAGCCCAGAGGATATTGCACGATCTGAAGATCGGAAGCAGTTCACAGAGTTGCTCGATGGACTCGGCTTGATGCAGCCTCCAAATGGTACAGCAACCTCAGTGAAAGAAGCCGTACCGATCGCCGCAGCACTCGGATACCCGGTTATGGTACGTCCTTCTTACGTTTTGGGCGGACGGGCGATGCAGATTGTCTATGACCAAGACGCGCTGGAAGCCTATATGGATACGGCTGTAGCAGCTTCTCCCGAACATCCTGTGCTAATTGACAAGTATCTGGAGGATGCAATCGAAGTTGACGTTGATGCGATTTCTGATGGGACTCTCACCGTCGTTGGCGGCATCATGGAACATATTGAAGAGGCGGGAATCCACTCCGGGGACAGCGACTGCGTGTTGCCGCCTTACACACTTGTTGAAGACCAGATTGATACCCTCAAGCAGTATACTAACGCACTTGCAAAGGCACTCAACGTGCGTGGGCTGATGAATATACAGTATGCGATAAAAAACGATGAGATTTATGTGTTGGAAGTCAACCCACGGGCATCACGCACCGTGCCGTTTGTGAGCAAGACCATCGGGGTGCCGTTGGCAAAACTCGCCGCCCGCATCATGACCGGGAAGACCCTTGCAGAACTTGGATTTACCACAGAGATTGAGACAGACTATTTCTCGGTGAAAGCGCCGGTCTTTCCGTTCAATCGCTTTCCGGGAGCAAATTCTCAGCTTGGACCTGAGATGAAATCGACAGGCGAGGTGATGGGGATCGATGCAGACTTGAGCATCGCTTTTGCCAAAGCACAGCAGGCGGTCGGCTATGGATTACCTCTCGGTGGTCATGCGTTCATCAGCGTGAAAAACAAAGATAAACGTGCAATTATCTTTATCGCTAAAAAGTTGGTTGATTTGGGCTTTCAACTGATTGCGACGCACGGCACAGCGAAGGTGCTTCGTCGGAACGGCATGGAGGTAACGCTGGTCCATAGTATCGGCAAAGGGCGCCCGACCATCCACGATTACGTCAAGAACCACGCCGTCGATCTTATTATCAATACACCGACCGGGTATGCACATCGTCCGAACGAGGAATTAATTCGGCAGATGGCAATTGATTATGGAATTACCCTATTTTCTACAATAGCAGGTGCGTCAGCGGCAATCAATAGCATTGAGGCGCTCCGTCGTGGCGAGATGACTGTGACCCCGTTGCAAGATTATTATTGAAATATAAAACGTGAAGCGTAAAGAAATAGAAGGATAGAACTTACGCGGTTGGTTCATAAGTCCCCCTGACAAGGGGGATTTAGGGGGTTGCGTATCAAAGTCCCCCTGACAAGTGGTATATCTCGCCTGTCCCGATGTATCGGGGGTCTATCGGGACAGGCGGGATTTAGGGGATTAAACATAAAACAATATCGCGCCGCGTGCCGAATTCGCATAAGTCCTGAGGAGATAATTCTTGGGAAATTTTACAGCACATCTGTGGATATAGCAATACTACATGGCATATTAGATGTTTATGGAAGGGAGATAAAAATGGCAACGAATCAGATTGAAAGGAACACCCGCCTCGTTCGTGCACTTGATGGAATTCTGGATAGTTTAGCGTTTGATGTTGCTCATCCGATAAAAGTCTTGAAGTTGGAGGAAGGCAAAGAGGTCGTTGTTGTACAATCAAATGCGTTCACGATTTCACGTATCTATACGTCCGGGCGCCCTGATGGCAAAAGACCTCATGGCCGGGAGTCCTATTATGAGTACTTCCGCGAACAACTTGAGGATTATAAACAGCAGCACGGTACAGACGAGGGGTTCGGTTTGACACCGGAGGATTGGCGTGTTTTGTTCCGAGAATCGTACGATAGGTATACCCGTTATCTGCTGTTCGCGGGGATCAAGCGGTGGGCGGATGTCAAACGAGATACTGATACGAATCTTGCCTCTACGAATATGGCAAAGAACTATGCTCCTTCTGAGGTTGCGTGGGAAAGTTACCAGTATAAAGGTTATATGCTGATGATGAACAGCATGGCGAACGCTGAACTGTGTCTGATGGAAGATGACCGTCAAGGTGCATTGGATCAGGTCAATTTAGGTATTCAGCGCATCGGGAAATTCTGTGGAGAATGCCTACGCGAGAATTATGGGGACGCAGAAAACGTCACCCGCGAACGTTACTTAAGTAACCTGATTGAGTTTCGGTCAGATCTGGAGTCGGTGGAAGAAGGACTGGAAGGACCGGAAGAAAGCGATGAAGATGAGAGCGATCCGGTAGATTTCCTAGAGGAGTTAGAGGAACTTTTGGATGAGGAGAACCGAAATTAAGTTTTTGCTTGCAGCTATTGACTTACTAACCTTGACGACAAATTAGTAGTATCTATGATTCTCCTTTTCATCAGGGACCCCGCCTTAACATAACGCAAGTTGTTGGTCGTCCAACTCGCTCGGCTTGGATATGCCTATCCAAGCCATCTTTGTACGTGTGCAGTGGATTTGTCAATCCACTGCGAGCGGGTAATGGGTTTTATTCAGTTCCCTTCTCCCGTTTTACAACATTTTTCATAAATAGCAACTTAGGTTAACATATTAATTCTCTTACCGCTAAGGCACTTCTACCCCTTCAAAAACCTGTTTGATAATCTGTTCGGAAGAGATCTCTTCCGCCTCCGCTTCGTAGCTGACGATAACGCGGTGTCTCAGGACATCCATGCCCACCGCGTAGACATCTTCTGGCGTAACATACCCACGATGCCGGAGGAAGGCATGGGCTTTCGCAGCCATGGCAAGGAAAAGCGTTGCCCGCGGCGATGCACCGTATTCGATGAGGTCTGTGAGTTCGTCTAACTGATACTTCGCTGGCTCGCGCGTGGCACAGACGAGATCGACAATATAGTTTTCGATCTTCTCGTCCATGTAAATTTCACGGATTGTTGTACGGAGTTGGATAATTTCTTCAGGGGATATAACCTGTTGAATCGGTTGAGGCTCTTCGCCTGTAAGTTGCCGTAAAATGGAAAGTTCCTCTGTCCGCGAGGGATAGGTCACCTGCAACTTGAGCATGAATCGGTCTACCTGCGCTTCTGGTAGCGGATAGGTTCCCTCTTGCTCGATTGGGTTCTGCGTCGCTAAGACGAGGAATGGTGGGTCGAGGGGGTAGGTTTCATCGCCGATTGTGACCTGACGTTCCTGCATCGCTTCGAGGAGTGCGCTTTGAACTTTGGCAGGTGCCCGATTAATCTCATCAGCGAGAACGAGGTTCGCGAAAATGGGTCCCTTTTTGACATAGAAGTCGCCGGAACGTTGGTTATAAATTTGAGTGCCAATTAAGTCAGCGGGTAGAAGGTCCGGCGTAAATTGGAGGCGTTTGAAAGAGACGGCAATTGTGCTGGATAGTGCCTGGACAGCGGTTGTCTTCGCGAGGCCCGGAACGCCCTCCAACAAGATATGACCGTTGCAGAGCAAGCCGATAATCATCCGCTCAATCATATACTTCTGTCCGATGATAACCTTCCGAATCTCTTCAAAAATCTCTTCAACGAAGGTACTCGCCTCTTGGATCTTTTCGTTCAATGCCGTTAAATCAGATTCTTTCATGTCCCGATTCCATCGTGGCTCCTCGATTAGGGCAAACACCGAGGCTCAGCCTTAAAACCTCCCCCTATAATGTTGATAAATCTCGCTATCTTCCTCCACTTCCTCCTCTTCAAACTCGTCTGTTTCAACAGGTGCCACAACAATTTGACTTTCAAGGAACTCCCGCGCTGTCTGATAGATGCGATCCTGTTCTGAACGGGAGGGTCGATGTCGAGAGAATTGAACCATATCGCACGATAGGAGAATTTCGCCAACATGATCTGTAACGCTATCGGTCAAGCCGTTGGGGAGCGCAGATAGGATTTGTCCTGTGGTAGCCTCCAGACTCTTGATTTGGTATTTTTCTCCTACGTATTGTTTGATGATGATCGAAATTGCTTCGTAGTGTTCTTGGATTCGGTTCGATTCACGCAGGGATTTTACCTCCGCTAGGCGCGTGAGTGCAATAGACTCAAGGGTAGATGCATCGTGTTCTAACTGCCTATCCTGTTCTGTCAACGGGTCGGGGCTGTCAAAGCCACTAGCGCCATGAGAGGACATGGAAGATAGCGGTGGAGATGTATGTGTTGATGGTGACATGTCCCAATTCTTATGGGAACGCCGGCGCGGGAATGATCTGGTCGAGAAAGGTCTGTTTCGGCGAAACCAGATATAGATAGCGCCCCCGATGGCAATGATAAGCAGTGTCGGCACCACAACGCCGATAATTGCACCAAAGATGCCCGGACTACCACTGTTGCTGTTAAGATCATTGCTCGCTGCAAAAAGGTAGGCGGGCCCCAGAACAAATTGGACGCATATTGAAGCAGAAGTTGAATGGATTATTCGTCGCACAAACTATGTTCCTTGATTTTTCTGAAGATGGTTCGTTTTGACACCCCTAAAATTTGTGCCGCTTTGGCTCTATTGTTGCCAGCATATTGGAGCGTTGATCGAATAACTTCCCTCTCGATTTCTGCCATCGACATCCCCACTTCAACGTCCAGTCCAGATGAAGGTAGGTCTACCGCGTCGGTATCTATAACGGTAGGAGCGGAGAGGATAACAGGAGAACTAACTCTGGCAGATTCGAGAATATGTTCCGGGACATCATCGATGTCGAGTTCTGGTCGATTCGACATGATAACCATACCCTCCACACAGTTTCTTAACTCTCGCACGTTACCTTGCCAGTCATATCTCATTAACGCTCGCATTGCATGGGAGGTCATGCGCTTAGTCATCATCCGGTTTTCTTGGCAAAATTCTTCCGTAAAGACCTTGACCAGGAGTGGGATATCCTCACTTCGCTCACGGAGCGGAGGTAGGGAGATCCGAATTACGTTCAAGCGATCGTAAAGATCGGGTAGAAACCTCTCCTGTTCTACTGCTTTCTCAAGATTGCGGTTCGTTGCACAAATGACGCGAACATCGATCTCTATCAATTCGTTCCCACCGACACGCTGAAACTCCCTCTCGGCAAGCACCCGCAAGAGCCTTGCCTGATTTGACAAACTCAATTGTCCCACTTCATCAAGGAATAACGTTCCGCCGTGAGCCGCTTCAAATCGCCCTTTCCGCGTCTGATACGCACCGGTAAACGCGCCCCGTTCATGTCCAAAAAGTTCGGATTCCGCGAGACCTTCGTTCAAGGCTGCACAGTTGAATATAACCAGAGGACCTCGCCTTAAACTTCGGTGGTGCATAGCGCGGGCGACCAGTTCCTTTCCGGTGCCACGTTCACCACGGATCATGACGGTGGCTCTTGTTGGGGCGACCTGTGCAATGAGATCTCGAATCTCTTGGATTTTCGGTGAGTGTCCCGTTAGTTGGATGAGCCCCACCCGTTCGTCGATCTGAGATTGTAGCTGTCGATTCTCTACGGTGAGTCGCTGATTTTCGAGTATTTTGTGGAGGAGGGCTATCAGTTGGGGGAGGTTGAGGGGTTTAGGGAGAAAGTAGCTTGCCCCCATATGAATCGTAGCTTTGATGCCAACATCGGTCTCTAAAACATTTGGGGCTGTGGCAAAGATTACGCCGACATCAGGGTTCCGATCATAGGCTGCTTCAAGCAGCTTGAGCCCATCCATCCGTTCGCCTATAAGCGGAGCAATCAGTACATCAATATCCAAGCGTTCGATGCGGTCCAACGCCTCATACATTGTGCGAGTTGCGAGCACACGCAACCCTTCGCGCTCAAGTGTGAGACAAATCATTTCGCGCTGTCGTTGGTCAGGATCAACAACGAGGATAGTGGTTTGGTCGTTCATTGTGTTAACCCAGTTTCTGCTTGACAATTTGGCTGATAACCGAATTGTCTGCTTTGCCTCTCAACTGTGGAACGAGTTTTCCCATAACTTTGCCCATATCTCGCATTGATGTTGCCCGTAACTCCTCAATCGCACCTGTGACGGCGGCTTCAATCTCTTCCTCCGAAAGTTGGGCGGGGAGAAATTCTTGTAATACATCAATCTGTGCCATTTCGGCTTCAACGAGGTCATCGCGGTTGGACTTTCGTAACTGTTCGAGTGCGTCCTTCCGTTTCTTAATCTGGCTGGCGATTACCTCTAAAACACCGTCATCATCCAACTCAACTTGGCTATTGATTTCCTTATCCCGGACGGCACCGCGCACCATGCGAACCGCAGACAGACGATTTTTGTCTTTTGCCCGCATCGCCTGCTTCATATCTTCATTTAGTTGCTCTTTGAGTCCCATCAAAAGATCCTCTGTTTTTTATATGACCTGTGTTAAGCCGGATGAAATGATACCCCATCCCCCAACCGGCGTCAAGCCGAAAAGTAGTGCTGTAGCCCCCGCGAAAACGGGGTTTGTTCGGTCTGAATTAAGCCTTCATAAATCATCAATTCTGATCTCTACAACCCACCCCACCAAAATGCTAAGCGTAGTATGTAGAACGATGGTTAGGGCATAAAGTTACTATCAAAACCTCGTTGTTCAAGTGATTCAAAACCACTCTGCCAGTTTGCTATATGTTCGAGGTGCGGGGCTGTTTTCCCCTGCGAGATCCATCCCAAGCAGGTGATCCCGTAGCAGCTGCAATCCGGTGGGAGTATCTACATCATACCACGGCGGTAACAACCCCAATCGCGCATGAGTCGCCTGCATTTTCCCAAGTGTTTGATGGAAGACAACCTCGGTGCTCCACGAGACCTGTTCAAAGATAGTCGGAATCAACGAAGATGCTCCCTCCTTTGAGAAGCCGATGAGGTAATAACCACCGTCCACGCTGGGACCAATAACGACATCGCGTGATTCCAACAGATCAAGTGCGTGTTCGACGTAGTGGGTTGGCAGCGTTGGACTGTCCGATCCGACGAATAAGAATCTGGCGTATCCCTGATCGTGCGCCCAACGTGCAGCCGCAGTTAAGCGGTCCCCAAGCGATGCACCCTGTTGGGTAATATAAACCGGATCTTCCCCTATCAATGCTTGGAGAGCCCCCAAACTTTCGGGCGGTGTGTAGGCAATTACGCGGTCAGCTGTGGGGATTGTGGAAAGAGCATTGCACCAATCGACCAAGAATGCCTGATATAGAGACGCAGCCTGCTCTGGTGAAAGGTAAGGAATGAGGCGAGTTTTAACTTGACCGGGAACGGGATCTTTGACAAAGACTATAACGCAGGCATCCATATTTTACTCCCCGGTTGTGCGTTGTAACGGGTGTCTAATCGATGGAGCAGGGAGGCGGACTGTAAATCCGATGTTTCTGGCAGGCTCGGTTGACGTTGTCGCCAAGCGATGACGATTACTATGCAAGCGATGATAATCGCTAAAAAAGCAATTAGATTTCCCTTGAGCGTTCCATTGCTGCGATCAATCTGAACTTTTGCAATACATCCGGCAACAGCGGCAAGGAGAGCGAGGGCCGCACTTGCATACCACGGTAGTTGGAGGATCACACCGAGAAGGGAAACCAGCGATACCCATAGACCAAACTTGGCAAGACGGTTAATTTGAGCTTCCGGTGCGTTGGCGTTGTCAGGTGTCGGCGTCGTTTGTTGACGGTTTTCCGGGCGGGTTGGCGGCACATCACGATACGTGGATTCGACTAAACGGATAAACTCCGGCAACAGACTCTCCTGCTTGAGCCATAGGGAAAGGTCCGGATACTCATGCCTGATGAGGATCGAGAACTCTTGGCGCTGGGCACTAAAATCGATAAATTCTTCCCAGCGATCTTCTTCAACCATATAGTACGGTGTCGGTCCGACTTGCAATTCATATCCCCGCCCGACGTAATGGGCGATCTTGCCGATCTCCTCGCGATCCGCAATTATAGTCGCTGTTCCATCTGCTGGCGTCGGTTGTGGAATGTCACTGCCCGAGGTCTCGTCAGCACGTTTCAAACGGGAATTGCTTTCATCATCCACATACTGATTTTCATATTCCTCATTCGTTATTGCCAAACCGGTTCGGCTAACGATCTCTAAGGCTTCGATTCGGTCGTCAGGATGAACGGAAAGGGTAATCTGACGTTGTCTATCTGCGTTCCGTGTGTAATCAGGGCGACACCGAATCTGTTCGTTGCCGAGCATTGTCTGAATCAGGTTCGATTCCCACTCGTCTGTCGTGCGGTAGATTTCAACCCAATCCTCGGTGCTAAAAAGTAGGTCGCTGTTTTGAGCCACGATTTGCCCTCTGCGATGGTGCCTCGTTACACTCAATCCGATTTATTATTCAGCCTGCTACAGTTCGGGACTGTAAAGAATCGCGTCATCAGTTCGTGGGTAGTCAACAAGTTCACTCGGATCGAACAGAATATTTAGTTCACGTTCCGCATTCTCAGGGGAGTCTGAGGCGTGAACAACGTTGTGAGTGATGTCAATCGAGAAATCTCCGCGAATGCTGCCGGGTTGAGACTCGGTTGGTCTTGTTGCCCCGTTCACTAGGCGCACAAGTTCGATAGCATCTCGTCCTTCAAGGGCAATCGCCACGATCGGTGTTGATGTCATAAATTGGATGAGGTAATCGTAAAAAAACTTCCCTTGATGCGGTGCGTAGAGTTGATCCGCTCGGTCTTTTGGGAGTTTGAGTAATTTAAGTCCTACCAGTTTGAGGCCCTTGCGCTCAAAGCGGTTGATAATTTCACCAATCAATCCGCGTTGAACGCCATCCGGTTTAATCAAAACTAAGGTTTTCTCTGGGTTCATTTAATCGCCTATTTATGATGATGTGTAATGAGCAGCACGCGCACACCTTGCACAGCACTACCACTCACCAGTTATCGGGTTAGAGGGTTTCCGCTAACTCTTTTAGCAGTCCTTTCTGTTTTCTCGTTAAGGAACGTGGAATTTCGACCTTGATCTGGACGCGTAAATCGCCTTTGCGCTTCGACGCATCGACGACACCCGCCCCACGGACTCTCAACTGTTGCTCCGGCTGTGTTCCCGCAGGGATCTTCAGGTCGATATGTCCTTCCAGGGTTGGAACACGCACCTTCCCGCCCAACGCTGCAGTCGTGAAAGGCACCGAGACTTGGGTCACGAGATCCAAATTCTCCCGCTTAAAATTTGGGTGCGGTTGAACCGCAATTTTCACAATTAACGATCCACGTTGTCCGCCTACGGTGAGGTCGCCTTGACCGGCAAGGCGCAACGACTGACCGTCTTTAATACCCGGCGGGATCCTAATCGTGAGGGTTCGATCGTTCACCTGAATCCGCTTTTCGGCGCCCAATATGGATTCCTCAAACGGAATTGTCAGTTTTGTTCGCACGTTGCCGCGACTGTGTGTGCCAAAGCCGGTGGGGTTGTCTCTGCTAAATACATCTCCGAAGACATCTCCGAAATTTCCAAAGACCTCACGCCCAAAGACATCTCCAAAATTGGTGAAAATGTCCTCAAAGTTCGTGTACCCTTGAAATCCAGCGTTATGGACTCCTGCGTGCCCGCGTACGTCGTAGATCTTCCGCTTCTCTGGATCCGATAGCACGTCGTAAGCATTTGAGGCTTCTTTGAACTTCTCTTCCGCTGCCTGATCGCCCGGGTTTTTGTCAGGATGATACCTCAGCGCGACCTTGCGGTAAGCCCGTTTGATCTCCTCTGGAGCAGCGTTCCGGTTCACCCCAAGGACTTCGTAGTAATCTCTTTCTGCCATCTAACTTTTCCTGCACGTCAAACAGTATTATGCGTCATCGCCGCGATCCGCGCTGAGTTTTTCATCAAGACTGTACTTACCGGGTCCAATCAGAATCAAGCTTAGAAAAACGATGCCGGCTTTGAGCGCATGCGCAGCACCTCCCAAGCCCTCTCCCCGACCCAGATGGCTCAGAGCAGCGACCAACATCGTGATTGTCAAAAGAATACAGGCGGGTCTAATAAATAGACCGAGGATGAGACAAATGCCCCCCAAAGCCTCCGAAATCGCAGCCATGAATCCCCAAAACGCCGGTAGGAACGTAATGCCGAAGGTCGCCATTGCTCCGCCAAGCCTTTCCCATTTCTCGGGACCGCCAAACAGTTTCGGAAGCCCATGAAAGAGGAACAGACATCCAAATCCGATCCGCAGGATTAATAAACCGATGTCTCGATGTTTATCCAAAAATGTTAAGACCATTTACTTGTGTCTCCTTTCACTCTTGATTGTTGGATCTTTAGGTCTGCTCAAACTTACCCTCGTGAAAACAGGGGCGAAAACAAGGAAATGATAGGCGATTCTAAGAAAATAATCAAGAAAAAAATGCGGGACGGTTTTGTAAGCATAAGAGTAATTTCTTGTTGACAACGGACTCCAAGTGGAGTATGTTAGAGAAAATTGTAATGGTTGAATTTATAGTTCTGTATGTCGGTAAGCAGCATGTTGCTATAAGGTATCATAATCTATTGTTGAAAAGGCGATGAATACGACAAAAAAGGGAAACATACTATGGCAAAAATTAAAGAAATTCGATGTATTCGTACACGGGTAAACGGAACTTGGGTTATTGTAAAAATTACTACCGACCAGCCGGGACTCTACGGTATCGGCTCTGCCAGCGACCACTACCATGCACAAACAGTTGTTACGGCGATTGAGGAGTGCATCGCTCCTCGCCTCATTGGTCGAGAGGTGGGCCATATTGAGGACATCTGGCAGTCCACCCTTACCAGTGGTTACTGGCGGAATGGGGCAATTTCGAACACCGCGCTGGGCGGTATTGATATGGCGCTTTGGGATATCAAAGGGAAAGAGGCAGGGATGCCGGTCTACCAACTGCTCGGTGGACCCTGTCGTTCTGCCGTGCCGTGCTACGCCCACGCTGGCGGAGGTGACTTCGTCGAGCTTGAAGACGACATCCGTCGCTACATGGAAGAAGGCTATTCGGTTATTCGGTGTCAGCTGGGTGGGTACGGTGGCGGTGGATTTATTGAGGCCGATAAAGCGGGGCAGCCGAAGAACCCTTGGTCCAACGCACCTGCCTTCGATGATGAGGCGTACATTGAGAGCATCCCAAAAATGTTTGAATATCTACGATCTAAGTTAGGATTCGGACCAAAACTCACGCACGATGTCCATGAGCATCTCCGACCACAGTGTGCAGTGACGTTGTCGAAACTGCTCGAACCTTACCGCCTCTTTTTTCTGGAGGATGTCCTCTCGCCTGAGCAGATTGATTGGTTTCGCCTGATTCGGCAGCAGTGCACCACCCCGCAGGCGATGGGTGAGCTATTCATCAATCCTCACGAGTGGACGCCGCTTATCACTGAGCGGCTTATTGACTTCGTTCGTGTCCGGGTATCGAAGGGCGGCGGCATTACCTCGTGCCGGAAAATCGCTACGCTCTGCGAATGGTTCGGTGTCAATACCGCATGGCAAGAAGGCGGAGACAACGATCCCGTCAACCAAGTAGCGGCAATGCACTTGGACTTGGCGAGCTGGAGTTTCGGTATTCAGGAAGAGAATCACTTCAGCCAAGAGGAACTTGACATCTTTCCCGGTCACACGATTCTTGAGGGCGGATACCTCTACGCCAACGACCAGCCGGGGTTGGGGATCGACATCGACGAGACGAGGGCAGCGCAAATGCTGGACGCGGAACGAGCGAAAGTACCCAATTACGCCGCTGAAGATCGGAAAGCGGATGGATCAGTAGTACGACCGTAATTCGCAACTATGGTGAATTCTAAAAATAGATAGACACTTTCGCCCCCCGGTTTCGATTCCGATTTATCGGGACCGGTAGTTTCGTTTTCCAATCGCACAGCATTCGATCCAACCCGGTGGTAGGTGCGGTTTCCAACCGCACCGGTTTGGGGTGTCTCATTAATTCTAAGGTCCACTATAAATCAGGATTGAGGGTCAAATTCAGTCCACCCAACCATAGAAAGGAGATTAACAATGTTAAAAGCATCAATCGCAACCAGCTTTAATTGTCCGGGACCTGGTACCAACGGACTTGCTTGGCAAGACGCAGCTATCTGGAGTGTAGAGGGGGGTGGGACATTACACAAAATTAACCCCCAAACCGGCGAGGTTATCCTTACCGTAAATCCTCCCACGGCGGGTTCCAGTGGACTCGAATGTGATGGCACCCATTTTTGGTATTCTGACATCGGTGAAAAGATCCTGTACAAATTAACCGTGTCGGATTTGCAGGTTGTCACCTCGTTTCCTCCACCGGGCCCAAGTCCGCACGGTCTCGCTTGGGACGGCGAATCGCTGTGGAGCGCCGATGTGCAATCAGATCGGCACTATAAGGTCTCTCCTGAAACTGGGGAGATATTGGCAGAATTCCCATCACCCGGCACACGGCCACACGGAATCGCTTGGGATGGAAACACGTTGTGGAGTGCGGACACCGACACGCACATCATCTCCCAAATTGACCCTCAATCCGGGGAGGTTTTGGATTCCTTCGAGTGTCCCGGTGAGCCGCACGGCTTGACGTGGGATGGCGCGAATCTCTGGTACGGTGATGACGCGGAGAAGACAATATGCAAAATCGCGCTGGAACGCACTTAACGGAAACCCCTAAATTCTGAGGCCAATTATGACGCGAACGATAGGCATCGGTGTCATCGGTATGGGGTGGATGGGGACTGTGCACAGCCGTTCCTACCGACAGATTCCCATCCGTTTTCAGGACTGTGGGGTTCAACCGCGCTTGGTTATCTGCGCCGATGCGGTGGAAGCCCGCGCCCGTGAAGCACAGGCGTTTTTGGGCTTTGAACGGTGCGCCACGGATTGGAGACAGGTGATTGCCGATCCAGAGGTAGAACTCGTCAACATCACCGCGCCAAACAGTATGCACCTCGAAATTGCGATGGCGGCTGCCGAGGCTGGCAAGCATATCTTCTGTGAGAAGCCCGTCGGTCGGAATCCACAAGAGACCGCCGCCATCGAAGATGCCGCTCGACGAGCAGGGGTTTTAACCCGCGTGGGTTATAATTACCGGTGGGCACCGCTTGTGCAGCACACACGCCAACTCATTGAGGAAGGTCACCTCGGCGATCTCACCCACTATCGTGGACGTTTCTTTGCGGGTTACGCCAGCAATCCTCACGCTGTGCTGTCGTGGCGTTTTCAGCGCGAGGTGGCAGGGTTGGGAACCTTGGGCGATCTGATGTCGCATGTCGTTGATATGGCACAGCTAATTGCCGGTCCGATTAAGCGTTTGGTGGGCAACCGCGAGACTTTCGTCTCAGAACGTCCGCTTGCCACCCCCGGCGAAGGTACGCATTTTTCTGTTCGCACAGATGGTCCAACAGGCAAAGTTACCAACGAAGATTATGTCGGTGCGCTGGTACGGTTTTCAAATGGGGCACACGGGACACTGGAGGGGTGTCGTGTCATAAATGGACCCCAGTGTGAGATGGCGTTTGAAGTCCACGGCACACGCGGCGCTATAAAATGGGACTTCGAGCGGATGAATGAACTCCATCTATTGCTGTCCGACAACGATGCCGGACCTAACGGTTACACCCGTATCATGAGCGGACCTGAACACCCGTTTCATGCACATTTCAATCCCGGTCCTGGTGTCGGCTTAGGCTACGAAGATTTGAAAATGATTGAATCCTATCAATTTTTGCAATCCATTCGAGATGGAGGTCCGGGTGAACCTACTTTTCGTGAGGCATTAGCGGTGGCTAAGGTGTTGGGGGCGATTGAGCGCTCATGGAAAACGGAGCGTTGGGAAGAGGTACAAGCCTCGTGAAACGTGAAAATAATATTTTAACGCAATGACGCAAAGGCGCAAAGGTTTTTCTTTTTTCTCTGCGTCAGGGCATCATAGCGTCCTTGCGTTCCTTTTTTCTTTTAATCTTGTTGATCCTTGAATCCTGATAAGGTTTCATGTGGTCTCATGAAACTGGAGGGTAAGATGAAAATCCGCGAAGATTTGATGATATCCGGTAACAAAATCCCAAACTTTGAACGTCCCGACCAAGACGGCATAATCAGAACGCTGGAGGATTTGATGCGTGGATGGCCCACGATCCTCGTCTTTTGGCGGGGAGCATACTGACCGAAGGATGTTCTCCAGTTGGAGAATTACGCAAAAGACCTGCAACCCGAATTGGAGGTCAACTACTGTAGGCTAATCGCGGTCTCAGTTGATGATCAGGAAACAACGAGGGCACTGCGCGAGCGTATCGGTGCGACATGGCCCTTCTTGGTTGACCTTGACCGGGCGTTAATCAATGAGCTCGACATCGTAGACAACACAGATCCCGTCCATTCGCCGATCCCTATACCCTATACTTTTGTCCTCGACGGCGATCGCAAAATTTACAAGATTTACAACGGTTGGTGGTATGTCGGAAGACCCACAGTAGAGGAGCTGCGGCACGATTTGCGAGCACTGTTGGCGCGTCGGGACGATTATGAATATGATCG
This sequence comes from Candidatus Poribacteria bacterium, assembly GCA_022822005.1. Lineage (GTDB taxonomy): Bacteria > Poribacteria > WGA-4E > WGA-4E > PCPOR2b > PCPOR2b. The sequence continues at coordinate 164,746 of JAJECO010000062.1, read as the reverse complement.
TGCGTGGGATGTCTCGGCGGAAGCGAGGGAGAAGGCGTTTCTCTAGGCGTTCACGCTGGCGTAGATCCCCTCCACAATCGCCTGATCCGTCCACATCTCTTCCGGCGTTACAAGCGGTGTCGATCTGCCAAGAGCGCAATCGATAAAGTGAAAGACCTCGCGTCGTATCCGTGTGTGCCAGTCATCATGGAAGGAATCCGCAATACCCGGTGCTACCTGCTCGGTCACGTCAACATAATCTCCATCCTGCCAAGTCAGCAATCGTAACGGTGTCACCGAGGCGTAACCGTGCGTCCCCCACACCTCGACACCATGATCGCCAATCTGCGGCGGTGCCATCCACATACTCTCGACGGACAGCGTGACCCCATCGGCGAACTGGACATAACCACTGACCAGATCTGGATCGTCGTAGTCGCCGCGAAGGGATTCCAATTCGGGGGGCAGCGCGGGAAGGTCGGCAAAACGTGAAAGCGCCCGTCCATGCACAGAGATGAGGGGCGGGCTGCCGAGGAACCAGATCGCCAGATCCATCGTGTGAACCCCTGTTCTGGCGAGTGAGCCGCCACCCGACCCCGCTTTGTAGTGGGGTCCGCGGATCGGTACGCTGGGCGCAAACGACCAAGCGCGGGCAAAGCGAGGTGTCCCGATACCGCCATCGCGGATAAAACGGTGCACGATCTGTGCATCATCCCGGAATCGGAAGTTATAGCCGACCATCAAAATCCTGTCCACTTCCTTCGCTGTTTGGAGCATCTTCTCTGCTTCTGCTAAGGACGGTGCCATCGGCTTGGCAGCGAGGACGTGGGCGCCGGCATTCAACGCATAGATCGCTACACGCGGACGGACATCTGCCATCGTCCCGACCATGACCACATCGAGGGATTCTTGGTCAATCATCGCTTTATAGTCTGCGTAAAGCGCTGGACGCGGTTCTCTGCCTCCTTTATCAAAGACTTCACGTGCCGCCGCTTCCGCCTGTCCCAAATCGATGTCGCAGAGTGCGACCAAACTGGCATCACGGTTTTCAGGGACATTGTTCACATAAGCGCCACGTCCAAAGCCACCGCAGCCAACAACGCCGATACGCAGCGGTTGAGATCTGTTCGTCATCGTCTTTCCTTCTTGAGATTATAACTCTCTCACCTTTTCCACGCCTAATTCCTCTAACCGTGCCGCCATCTTCTCACGCCGAGGGCTGCCCTTCTCCATCATCTCTTTGCTATAGACGCATGGCTGCCCCTCAGTTATTTGGGTTTCAACTGTCGTCCGAAGGTCTTTGAGTGCGAGTAGGTCGTCTTGGGGGTCCGGCATATAGCCGATGAACATCGTTCGTCGGGGCTGCCCGTCTTTGCGCTTGAAGGCGGAGTGCCACAGGCGATTGTCCCACAGCACGATGTCTCCGGGATAGGTTTGCACGGAGAGGGCTCCCGGAATTGCATCGGGATCGAGCCGTAGGCGGGGTCTTCCTCTGTCCCAGTAACCGCAAGAGCGGAAGAGGGCCGCAGAGTATTCGGGATGGTGGCTGCCAGGAATCAGGTTCAACGATCCGAAGCCTTTGGATTGCTCATCAAGATATATGGCGGTCTTGAGCGTGGCGTTCTGTCGGCCCGGCTGACCGTCGGTGTGCCAAGGGGTATGGTCTCGGTTCGCCCACATATCGCTACCGGCAATGTAGAGGCACTCCGTCCCCCAGATATCGCGCATCGCTTCCATCACACCGGGATGCTCGATTAAATCTGCGAAAGCATCGTCCACTTGGACAAAAGGGCTAAGCATCCGTGTGCCGTTCTCAGCGAAATAATTGTAGACCGGCGCGTCTGCAATGACACGACAATGTGCCTCCTGTAGACGGTCTACCTCATTTTCGCTCAGGCAGCCTCTCAAGACAGTGAACCCGAATGTCCAAAACTGCCCAACTTCCAAATCGGATAACATCGGATACCTCCTCCTTCTTATACCAATTCTGACAAAGGATAACGCATTGTTGAAACGTGAAACGTAAAACGTGAGGCGAGAGAAAGAGGAGGCGAGTGAGCGAGGAGACGAGTAAAAGAACACGCTCCCTCACATACTCACACACTCGCTCCCACAAACCCTTGTTCCCACAAAACTTGATGCGACACAATTATTCGGAAACGGTATTATAAGGGACTCAAATTTTGGGTGCGCAGGTTTCTACTCACTCAGGTCCGTACTGCCCCATATATCCTGTGCGGCCTCCGAGAATTTCTTTGAGTTCGCCTTCGCTGGCGTCAATCACTTCCTGCGTCGGGCTGCAGCCGGGCCAACACTGCATCCACGGTGGGGTGAAACCGTAAAACATCGTATAGCGGGTTCGATCGGAGAGGATCGGGACGCCGGTGTGAACCAACGCCTCCGTGAAGTGCATCACCGATCCTGCCTTTGCTTCAATCTGAACGACCATCGCGGGATCGAAGATTTCTTTCCAATCCTGCGCCTCGATCCGGTGTGAGCCGTCCAAGATCATTGTGCCGCCATTGTCGGGATTAACGTCCGTCAGGTAGGTAGCGTTGTTGAGGAATGTTGTGTTGATGTAGGGATTATTGTTCGCCGGTACAATACCATATTTCGGTCGAATGCCGCGATGCCACCCCATCTTTTCCGCATCTCGAAGTTCATCGCGCCGTGTTGATCGATCGGGGTGCGGGGATTTTATCATCGCGTGGCAGCACTCAAAACGGGGTGGTGTTCCCAAAAGCTGCTTCAGAACGGGAAGAATCTTCGGTGACATGATCCAATCCCGATAGATTGAGTCATAGTTCACCATGTTATTGATATTCTTGATGTCCTCGCTGTCCTTCATCGTCGAGACTTTGCGTTCATAGAGGTGATCCAGTCCGCATTTGAAGGCATCAATTTCTTCAGAGCTGAAGACGTTCTCCTGAAGCACCCAGCCGTGAACAGCGAAGTGGTAGAGTTGTGCATCGGTCAGCATCGCTTACTCCTATCAGTGGTGGCTTATAAAAAGAAAGTGCAAAGCGTGAAGAGAAACCGTACGGAACGCAGATCTGCGTTCCGTACTTCGGAAAAAACTCGGTTTCTGTTGCACCAGTTAATTTTGAACCTCTATATTTTCCCCTCTTTTTTCCACCGTTCCATTAACTCTTTCTTATACGCTTCCTGACGCTCTGCATCCGCTTTGGCGCGTTGGGCGTAATAGACCAGCCCCAATGCCCGGCGCGGATTTGGGGTGGCATTGGAACCCGCACGGTGAATCGTCATGCAGTGATGCACGATCATATCACCCGGCGCAGCATGGATAGCTGCCTCCTCTTGGTAATCCGTCTCGCCGTAGTCCGTGACTCCGAGAGAGAACCCGAACACCGCTGTCTGTCCGTGGGGCCTCATACCTCGGCGGTGAGAACCCCGTACATAATGGATGCAGCCGTTATCATCATTCACCGTATCCAGCGCCAGCCACAACGTCAGTGCCTCGTTCGGTTCGAGCATGAAATAGAACCCGTCCTGATGGGGTGGCGTCTCCGCATCGCTGCCGGCGGGTTTTGTGAACCACTCCATATTTTGGCTTATAACCCCATCATCTAATAGTAGTTCCGCCAGCTTGGCAAACCGATCGCTCTCAGTGAGTTCCTTAAAGTGGTCGTCGTAAGATGCCATGCCCTGCAGCCGCATAATGCTTTCGGTCTGTCCTTTGGCTTCGTAAAAGGCTGCGTTCGACGGCAATCCGGGCAACGTTTCCGCGATAAACTTGTCGATGTGAGCGTTTAACGCCTCCGTCTCTTGCGGTGTGTAGAAGCCGGGAATGACCACAAATCCATCTCGGTCAAACGCTTCCTTGAGTTGTCCTGAATCCTTCTGCCAATCCATCTGAACTCCTTTCCATTGTTGCGTTATTTATAGCAGCACGTTCTATCCCTATCCGGTAGGCGGGGCATCTTGCCCCGCTGTTTGTAGTAATGCGTTTCCATAACCGCTTTATTAGTCTTCCAATCGCAATTTCACCCAGCGCGTATGGGTGACTCCTGCCACCGTACACCAGAAATAGGTCATCACATCCCCGTCCGGTAGCAGCGTCCCGCCGGGCTTGCCGAAAGCGATTTGCATATGTTCAGCGAGGAAGTTCTCGTTCTCAGGTTCGCCGAGGGTCGCCTCTTTGCCAGCATCGAAGACCACCACCTCATTCTCTACATCGAAATGCTCAAGGTCCTCGGTCAGTGCCACATGGATGCCGTGGGGTTCGTGCCGGAAGTTGTAGATCGCCGCCACGCGACCGTCGGGCAACGGGATGGGTGTGCAGACCTGACCGCGCAGATTCGTTGGTCGAGGTTCGGACCAGGTGCGTCCACCGTCTTCGGAGATTACCCAGTGGTTCGTCAGATCCTCGGAGGTCCCGTATTGGTGCGTCCAGATCAGGGTATAGATACGTCCGTCCGGCAAGAGAGAACACATCTGATCCCACCAGAGCAACGCGCCTGTGAGGTCATCTGCAACGACGGTGAACTCACCCCACGTCTGTCCCTGATCTGCCGAAAATACCGCCGCTGCCTTCTGATCGGGGGGACCTTCATAGCCTTCCGGTTTCCACGTTTCGAGTGGGTACATCCACCGATCCGGCGCGAGTTGTAGAAGACTGCCAGCCCCGTTCCATGTGTACTTTTCGGGCGGCAAATCTACCGGCACGACCTGCGGCGCTGACCATGTTTTGCCCTGATCCCCTGACCAGAACAGCAGCATCTCCGGACGCTGCAAGGCTTCCGATTCTGCGTCAAAGAGCGCCTCGCCTTCCGTCTCAAAACGGGTTGCGTTCATCACCAAGCGGCCGTCCGGCACCTCGCTAATTTTCGGTCCCCGGTAAGACCAGCCATCTGTGGGTTGCCCTCCGGGATGGATACTTCCTTCGTTGATCCATGTGACGCCTCCATCCGTTGAACGGAGTACCTCAATATGATTGTCCGGTGTGCCTAGCCCTTCCCCGACGTGCTGACAGGCGATGAAGCTGCCGTCTTTGAGCGGGGTGATTACGGGCATATACGCGCCCCGTTCGCTCTGGTGGGAAATGATGCCGTTGTCAATAATTCTTAACATCTCTTGTTTCCTTGTCTGAATCACGGGTTAAGCAGATTACACGGATAGCGTGAATTTTTGAATCTGTTAGGGTTTTCAGATGTTTATCGCCTGTTAATTCCGCGAATTTCAATGCCGTTTGTAAATCCTGCTTTGCCTCCCTAATACGTTCCAAGTCGTGCTTCGCAACGCCTCGCCGGGGTTTGTCTATTTCTTTTTGAGCCACTCTTGTGCCCATTTGAAGCGATTGGGTGCTGTGACTCTTGGATTTTCATAGAGCCTTCTGTTCTCACCTGTCCAGTAATAGGCACAGATCTCCGCCGCATTTTCAACAAGAGAGGAAAAGCCGGGAATACGGTCAATGTTAGCCTTACCGACCTCGTTCCAGTCTTTTTGCCTTGCTTCTGCAAATGCCCTGCCTTCGGGAGTGTGTACCCAGCTAAACATATTCCCACTGCCGTCAGCAGAAACTATCGCGTGTTGACGCATGTGAGCGATTTCGTGTGCAAAGATATTTGCTATATGAGCAACATAATGAGGGGTGTATATATTTTTATCAATCACAACTATCCCCGAATCATATAACCCCCCCCTTTTTTTGTGCAAATCTGCGATGATGAACAAGGGGTCGCTTACTACTGGTTGTTGCTGCAGTAAGGGTCGTATGGGTTCAGGCCATACCTGACCTATTAGTATGTTGCCGGGTATTTTTTGGGGATTATTCCCAACATGATTCGGCACATCTCCGTTTGCCAATATTGTCTGACGAGATCGGTGCACGATGACTTCTTTGGGCTCGAAGTGTTCTTTTTCCGCAAGAAGATACAGTGCATCTTCTTGTACATCTTGGAAGACATATTGTCCATTCTGATCGGTGACCGTGCTTTCACCCGACCTTTTTCCTGACATGATTGTTACCGTAACACCAGGCAGAGGCTGTGAGAACGGTCGTACTGATTTCATGTAAACAAGATTTTCTCTGTTTACTTTTGGAACAAACACACAGCCAATAAAATCCTGTCGATTTTGTTGGTTGTTTTTGCGTTTTATGGGTTCGTCATTTGTTCCGTCACCATGAATGTAGAAATTCAGATCATCAAAGGTTATTTCATCAATAATGATTGTTGGTGTCGTATATATTGCTGTCGGAGGCTTTGCAAACTCTCTGAGATACCAATTTTTTCTTTCTTGTGAGAGAGTTCCTCGGATTGACAGGTACTGTGTGCCCGTTGATGCAGTGATTCGCAAAAATCCCGCATATCGGTGCCCTTCACCGGAGTTCAACCATAGTCTAGTTAACGGCTTTGTATTTTCCGGCAGGTCAGGAACAATAGCAATGTCAGATGCGTTCTTCAGAAGGTCAATCAATCTGTGCAGACCAGCGTTACCGCTTTCAAGTACTATGTACAATGCGGCCGGACTCACCTCTTTGTCTCGCAAAGCCAGCACCGCGCGTTTTGTTGTTCCTGTCGTATCTTTACCTATCGTAAAATTTACGAGGTGTCCTGTTTTTCCCTGTATCGCACTGAGTGTTGTAACCTCAATACTGTCAGGATTTTCAAATACTCCTTCACTGCTACAGCCGATGTTAAACAATACTGTAAGAACAACGGTGATTACCACCCCTATCTTTACCGGCATGAAAAGCATGCTCCTCATATTCTGCAGCGTAGGAGAATCAAAAACGCGATGAAGGAGGGACATAAGCCCTATTCCACATCGTAACGGTTTTTTCTTTAGCTTCATAACTTTTTCGTTACCGTATCACATGTCGCCCCGCTGGGGCTTGGTTGTGTAGGGGTTCGGTGCTGCTATATACATACCGCCCCTCTGGGGCTATGGGGTGGGCAAATCCGAGAGGATCCCGTGACCGGGGAGGCCCGACCTACGGGTATTGATGTCGTCCCGTAGGTCGAGGTTCATATCTCGACGCTCCGATGTCGATTTTGGAAAATCGACCTACAATAGGACAACCACGAGGGTTGCCCCTACAGGAATCAACCAAATGTAGGGGGCAGGTTTCTTAATCCCGATCCATCGAGGACTTGTGCCTGAAAATACAAACTTACTGTCCCGGATAAGCGCGATTCTCCAATTCAGCGATGAACTTCTCCGCCGAGATAGCCGCTGCAGCACCGGCACCCGCCGCCGTTATCGCTTGACGGAAAACGTGGTCATGCACGTCACCCGCTGCAAAAACGCCGTCGATATTGGTGCGCTGAAGCTGGTCCACGACAAGGTAGTCCTGATCATCCATATCGATCACGCCTGTGAATAGCTCGGTGTTCGGAATGTGTCCGATAAAAATAAACACGCCATCAATCGGGAACACCTGCTTTTCGTCGGTCTTCACATTTCTGAGCAGCGCGCCGGTAACCTTTTCGTCGTCTCCCTGAATCTCTTCGACAACCGTATCCCAGATGAACTTGATTTTATCGTTCTTGAAGGCGCGTTCCTGCATAATCTGGCTGGCGCGGAGTTGATCTCGGCGGTGAACAACATAGACCTCCGACGCATACTTTGTCAGGAATATCCCTTCTTCAAGGGCGGCATCGCCTCCACCGACAACAATGAGCCGTTGGTTCTGGAAAAAGAATCCGTCGCAGGTAGCGCAGTAGGAGACACCACGTCCGCCGTACCCCTCTTCGCCGGGGATGTCCAGGGTCCGTGGCGAAGCGCCGGTGCAAATGATAACCGATTTGGCGAGGTATTCTTGGTCATAGGTCTTCAGGTAGAACGGGTGGCGGTTGAAGTCCACATCCGTTACCATATCAAACTTTACCTCGGTTCCAAAACGCTCGGCCTGTTTCTGCATCCCTGTGATAAATTCTGCGGCTTCGGTCCCGAAGAAGCCGGGATAGTTCTCGAGGTCAAGCGTCAGTGAGAGTTGTCCACCGAGTGCGTCTCCGGTGATGAGTAGCGGCTCCAGCATGGCACGTGAGGTATAGACCCCCGCTGCAAAACCCGCCGTGCCGCCACCGATAATGATGATATTACGCTCTTCCAAACCATCGCTTCCGTTTTTTATTTCTGCCATCTGTTTCTCCTTCTATATTGAAAATTTCGTTCAGTTTTCCCGATTGCATAAGTTCCGCTAAATCATCGTCGTCGCCAATATGCTGATCATCGATAAAGATCTGCGGCACATCGCGGCGACCGGTTAATTCCTCGATCTCATCACGCATCCCGGGATTCCCTTGGATGTTGATCTCTTCAAATTCGATCCCCAACCTGTCAAGGATATCTTTTGCCTTGTAGCAGTATGGGCAAAAACTGGTTGTATACATTTTAACATTTGGCATCTATTGATTCCTCTTTTTGCTACTTTAACCTAAGTTGTTAGTTATCAAACCCGCTCGGCTTGGATAGACATATCCAAGTCTTAGACTCTCCCCGATAAGATCCTCGATAAATCGGGACAAGCGGGACAGGCGGAGCGGAGCCATCTTTGCGCGTGTGCGGTGGATTTGTCAATCCACCGCGAGCCGTGAGATACTCGATTTCGTTTTCATTCTTCCGCTTTGCGACATTTTACATCACTAGTAACTTGCGTTACTTTAAATTAGATTGCGGATAGCGCGGATTCACAGATAAAGCGTGAAAACAATATTTAACGCAATGACGCAAAGGGGCAAAGACACAAAGGTGCTTCTTTTTTTCTCTGTTTTTTTTGCGTCCTAGCGTCCTAGTGTCCTTGCGTTCCTTTTTTCTTTTAATCTTGAAAATCCTGATTCAGACTATTCATCCGTGATTAATACCGTCTTTTCCAACGCCAACTATCACTCCCAGATATAAGCGGCTTAATCTCTTCAGGCAAGGTTTCGATAAACTCAGGACTGACTTCATTACCGGGCCATTCGCGCACCATCGGTGGAGTATACCCAGCGACAAGGATTGTACGCTCCTTGTCGCTACGGATGGCGGTCGTACTGTGGATAAGCGATTCCGGAAAGAGCAGGGTCGAGCCAGCGGTTGCCTCAACCTGATAGATCAGTTTGTCATCAGCAAGGGCAGCTTCGATCATCGCTTCCCTGTCCCATGTGAGCCGGTGGCTGCCGGGGATAAAGCAGGTGCCACCATCGTCAGGTCCCACATCGGTGAGATAGGTCAACGTCTTGACAAAGATGCAGTGGAATTTGCTCTGTTCGATATAGGTTCCCCAACCGTGCTGCGTCCCACGATGGAATCCGGTCGGGTTATAGCGTCGTTTGTGGAGTTCCTCAATATCCGCCTCCGGATCCCTACGATTGATAATCGCCTCGCTCTCCTCAAGGCGAACCTCGCCGCCAACCACCTCCTCAACGAGCGGCACTAATTTGGGATGGGCGGCATATTCCAACAGGGCGGGGTCATATTCCACCAGATTTCCTAACAGTACGTGGTGTTCGCCACGCCGATGGGCGTAGACCCGTTTGGACTCAAGGTCTGGATCAGCATTCATCCGATGGAGTGCGTCCTTCATGCGAGCGACTTCATCGGCGGTCAGAACGTTTTCTAACAGTACGAAACCGTAGATGTCGAAATGCAACCGTTGTGCCGGAGTAAGACTAACGGCTTCAGTATTTTCCATATATGGATCCTTTACATTGAGGGCTTAGGTAGTCAACTGTAGGTGCTTGCATCCCACCTATCCCGATTCATCGGGGATTTATCGGGGCCGGTAGGTGCGGTTTCTAACCGCACCGGTTTTGAGTGTCTCATTAATTCTAAGGTCCACTAATGTTACCTGAGTTGCTAGTTGCTAAACCCGCTCGGCTTGGATAGACATATCCAAGTCTTAGACTCTCCCCTATAAGATCGGGACAGGCGGAGCGGAGCCATCTTTGCGCGTGTGCAGTGGATTTGTCAATCCACTGCGAGCGGTGAGGAACTCGATTTCGTTTTCATGCTTCCGCTTTGCGACATTTCACATCACCAGCAACTTGCGTTAATGTTATAAATTGGTTATAGAATTCAGACGATCTTGTTATTAAAAATCTCGTCAGCAGCTAACCGCAACATCAGTCTCCCGCTTAGTACGTCGAGCTAAAAGACGGTCGCGCACGCCGTTCGGGTCAAAACGAGATTCATTCTGCTTGCGTATGTTGTCCGACTCCTTTTGTTGGTGTTGCAAGTAGGATTCGACCGCCTCACGTTGTCGCAGATAATATGCAATCACGGCATATACATCGGCTAGATTGAGGGCGGGGTACTGATGCGTAATCTCTTCCGCTGTTGCACCTTGACTAAACGCAGCTACAATTGTATCGAGTGTTATACGGGTCCCACCAACGCGAACAACGCCGTCAGTATCTGTCTCTAGTGGAATTGGCTCGGATTCAATTAAAAGCGACATATCATTACCTCCACAAATACGTTCATTTCGACTTTTGAATTCACGCATTATGCCTCACTTTGCTAGAAATTCATAATACTGATCAACCATTTTCCGGTATTCAGGCGGCACATCCTCTTTAAGTACCTGCGCGAGTTGCTTCTTTTCCTGAATTACAGTGAGGCGCTCTTCAATTGCTCGCTCAAGTTTCCTGAGTTCGCGCAGAGAGAGATCGTAGACGGGAAACGGTGCCCTCCGAGTTCCCGGACGATTGCTCATCGCACGGATCGCATCAAGCCAGAGTTCCCTGAGTTCGCGATCTGAATCCGCACCTCCAGTCTGTGCCTGTTCCTCCCCCTGAGCATCTCCTTGTCCCTGTGCCTCCATTGCTTCTTGGGCACGCTCCTGTATCTGCGCCTGCTGTTCAGACAGCTGCTGCTGCCGTGCCTCCTGTTCCGGTGTTAACGGCGTTTCTTGGTTGTCCATCCCCTCAAGTTCGCGCTGGATGTCTTCCATCTGAGCTGCCCAACTTTCGATCTGTTCCAACGCCGCGTCGAGTCGCTCCTCCTCTGTCTCCGCTAAATTTGTCCGCGCTTGTTGTAGGTCATCGCGTGCCTCCAAGAGGGTATCCAGAACCTCCCGTTGCTCCCGCTCCGAGGATTGGAAATTCCGCCACTGCAATGCCCGCTGTGCGTCCTCCATGTTTCCAGATACCTGTTCCTCAATGAGGCGACGGTTGGCGTCCGCGACGTTGCGTGCCGCTTGGGGCTCATTCTCGCTGAGCGTCTCCCGTAGATTCGAGAGGCTACGTTGCAGCTGCTCAAGGTCTCGACGGAGGGTTCGCTGTTCATTTGCCAACTGAGAGGCGTTCCGTAGATCCTCAAGCCCCACCCCATTCTGTCGGGTTTCTTCCTCAAGGGTTGCCGTCTGCTCTCGGATCTCCGATTGCTCGGTTATGATCCGGTCGATCACTTCAGTTGCCTCTTCAAGCGCTTGATCGGTATACTGTGCGGCGACCTTCTCAAGCTCCTCGATCGCCTGCTGCAAGTTTTCTTCGGCTTTTTGACCTTTCGCCGCACCCATCTGCGCCTGTCCAGCCCCCATGTTTTTCGAGGCTTCCTGCATATTTTCAGATGCCTGTTGCAACGCTTCGCCCGCTTGAACCATGCGCTGCCCTGTGCTGTTCTGGGCGGCCCCCTGACCGGACGCTTGCCCCATCTGTTGGGCTTGTTCCCCCATTTGCTGGGCTTGTCCCGCTAACTGTCCCTCTTGCTGGCTATTTTGCTGCATCTCTCGCTGTGAAGGCTGCTGCTCCCGTGCCAGCCGCTGGCTCTGTTCTGTGAGTTGTTCCTGTTGACCGAGCATATCTCTTGCCTGGTCCAATAGTTCCTGCGTTTGCTCTGCCATCTGCTCATCTAATTCGTTTTCATCCTGCTCAATAGCGTCTTGGAGGTCCTCCATATCCATCTCTATATTATCGGCAGCTGCTTGGCTGCCATTCGACCGCATTTGCGTTAAGACTTTATCTAAGTCCATCATGGCTTTGGTGAGGAGTTCGAGAGCGTCCTGTTCATGCGGAAGTGCCGCTTTCGGATTTACGGCATGGAGTTCGTCGGTTGCTTCACCCATCTTGGTGACAGCCTGCTCCAAATTCATCAGCATTTCGGGGGCTACATTTGCATCGCGCATCGACATACTCAGCTCATCGACAGCCCGCTGCGTCTTGCCTTTGAGTTGATCCTGCTCTTCACCTATCTTTTTGACGGAGGATTGGTAGTCTTCCGTCACAGGCGATGGTCGAGAGTGGATGTGCTTCCATGTGTTCTTGATAATTTTCCGCTGATCCGCTATTAAATTGGGGAATGGTTGTTCCGCTGGACCTTGCTGCCCTTCTACCTCCATCTGCATATACCGCTCATTGAACGGGCGCACCTCGATAAAATAAAGTTCAGAGGTGCTTACCCCTGGACCTGTCCGCGTGTTGTTGTCGGTGGCTTGGGCGTAATAGGAGATGAGTTCCCCCGGCTCCACATCGAGCTCTTCGAGATAGAAAACGTAAGCACCAGAGATAATTTTTTCCGCTTTTACCTCGACCGTTTCCACCGGCAATTCTTGTGGTTCACCGGATCCGATGCTGTACTTCAACGTCATGTTTTCAACGCCGTAGTCGTCCGTCGCCTCTGCAAGAATCTTGACCTCTTCTAATTTCGTGGCTTTTATATCTCTCCCCGGTTCCTTGATAACAATCTCAGGTGGCTTATCGGGGATCGCTGTAACGGTATATTCGATCGGAGTCTGATTATTGAAGCCATCGACACAAAGCAGTTCAACGGTGTACTTTCCGTCGTTCAACACATCAAGGCTCGTGGTAAGCGTGTTTCCGTCGGAGATAAGCATGGAGGTCGGATCTTGCGGTTCCACTGTGAGCCCCGCTGATTGGATGGCTTTGTTCGTTGTGATGCGGACTTCTGCTTGAGAACCGGCGACAGCGCGGATGTTCCCATCCCCCTGCTGCGTGATCGGTTTCAATTTTGTGTATTCGGGATAGGTGTAGGAAACCTCAATAGCAGTAACTTTGGGGGTGTCAAATACTTCAACGGTATAGCGCGCCGATTCCGCTTCGTTCGCCGCCACATAGTATTCCATATTCTCACTGATATTAAAGATTTCGTAGCCAAACCTGCGCTTTTCACCCTCGATCCGCACCATATCAATCTCTTGACGCTGCGGTTCCGTGTCAGCAGCTGGGACCTGCTTTGTATAAACGAGCCGCGCCTTGTCCGCGGATTTGCCGGTCACTTCGAGGTTAATTGCGAGGCTTCGACCCCGTAAAATACGAGCGTCCCCCGGATCGACGGTCAGTTTTGTCGCAAATACCGGTTCGGTTTTTTCCCAAGGGCTCAATAGGCGATTCAGAGAGGTGTTAAGTTCGGTGGGAAAGATCAGAGCCAGAAGCGCGCAGCCAGCGAACACGGCAACCGCAATACCGACGTGCTTGCGTTTTTTGCGTTTATCGACCGTTGCCTTGAAATCGATTTCTTCAGTCCGTTCCACAGCATCCGTAACCAATCGCTGCAACAGATGTGATTTGATCGGATCTTCGGTTTCCACCTCACCAAACTGAAGGGCACTGACAAGGCGATCCTCAAGATCTCGATGTTTCCGCTCGACGTTGAGCGCGACATCGTGCGGCGTCAGTTTCACCCGAAGCGGTTGAATAAGGTATCTATAAAGCAGATAGCCTACAGCGCCAACTATACCGACGAGTAACACAATACGAACGCTGCCCGGCAGCGGCATCAGTAGGTCTACAATCGCTGCCCCAGCGAGAATCGCAATCAATCCAACGATAGCAATCGCACAACCTGTCCAAAATAGTGTCCGTTTCCAAACACGTCGGGCTTCCAAGACTCTTGCTTGTAACTCTGCGTAACCTTCCCTTACTGCCATTGTTTGTCTCCAATTTGTTTTTTATTTTACAGTGTTACAGCAGTTGATAAACATATCCCTCGTCAACGTGGTGATCATTTCCTCCAACATGATAAACATGTTGCGGAAACTCTTTATTTGCAAGACTATTTCTCTTTCGCAACGCAGTAATCAAGCCATGATTGGTTTCGGATACCTTGATATCGGATAGAGTCAGACGGGGCTGGTTGTCTGGAATCTGGGAGAGGATACGCCGTATTTTCGTATAACTTTTCAGCGGTCCATCTTTTTCTACTTCGGGCAGGGCGAGAACAAGACGCCAAGAATTTGATTCCAACCGGTAGATCCACAAAGCCGCCCGAACATCAAGATTCGCTTTATTGAGGTGACGCAAGACGTTGGCACCTGCTTCAATCATTTCCTTTGTAAGTGGTTCTTTTGCTATGACTTTCTCTATTACCACCACTTCCTCAGCCATGACGATAGAACTCCATTTGTTCGTGCTGTGCACGCTCTATACAGATCCAGTGCCTCTGAACATTGAGCCGGGTGTAAATGGCTTGGTAAAAAATGAGTCGTTGAATTCGTAAGATACGTCTAAATCCTTGCAAATAGCTTTGAATAAACGTAAGAGGTAGTCCTCACTTTTGCTTTCGTGGTATTTATTTAAAGCGTCTAGGACAGGGACCGAATCATGAAACATGACAATCACCTCGTTCAACGCAGCAAAAAAATCTTCTCGGGAAAGCTCGGTATTACTTCCCTGTCCTTCTGCTATGGCAAAACGATTCCCCACAAGGCGACGGAGAGTGTCGAGTTTTTGCTTACGGTTCTCATATCTTCTGTAGAAATATGATGATACAATAACTCCAATCAGTCCAGACAATAGTGAAGCGATTATAGTTACCCAGAATGGGGTCAAAAAACTCACCTCCTATATTATAAAAAGCAGCACTGTCACTTGCAGTTAGACGGAGTTCTTTGCCAGAAGGTTATCCACAATTCCTTCCATCGATGCAAACTGGGAGATGTCTATCCATTCAATCCGAGGATCCTTCCGAAACCATGTCAACTGCCGTTTGGCGAACCGGCGGGTGTTCTGTTTTAACAGCGCGATCGCCTCATCGAGCGTTCGCACCCCGTCGAGATAGTCGATGAGTTCCTTGTATCCAAAACTCTGCATTGCGACACAGTTACGGGGATAACCTCGATCCAATAGCCCTTTGACCTCTTCGATTAACCCTGCCGTTACCATCAAATCTACGCGATCTTCGATTCGCCGATAGAGCACCTCACGCGGCATGTCAAGTCCGAATGCCCGAAATGGGTAACGCGATTCCTCCATCCTCCACTGCTGTTGGAGCGCAGAAATCGGTTTCCCCGTCAGCTCATAAACCTCTAAAGCACGGATGACCCGGACGAGGTTATTTGGGTGGACCCGATCAGCTGCCTCCGGGTCGCATTGACGCAGCCGCTCATGGAGGGCGACGTTACCATGTTCGTCCGCCTCCCGTTGGAGTTTCGCCCGTATCTCCGCGTCTGCACCGGGCCCGTCGAAAAGCCCATTGATAATGCCACGAAAATATAGCCCTGCCCCACCAACAGCCATTGGCTGTTTACCACGTTCTCCGATCTCCGCAATCGTGACATCCGCAAGTCGTTGATATTCTGCGACGGAGAAGGGTTGATCCACGTCCACACAATCAATGAGGTGATGGGGGATCGCTCGCCGTTGGTCTGGTGTTGGCTTTGCCGTGCCGATGTCCATCTTCCGATAGATCTGCCGCGAATCCAACGACACTATTTCGGCGTCAAGCTGCTGCGCAAGCTGAATCGCTATTTCAGTCTTACCGACAGCGGTAGGGCCAACAATGCAAATCAGGGGAGGTTTCATGGCGTGAGGTGTGATGTATTATGGACTTGGGGTTTAATCAACTCGCTTTTAATTAATCGTGATCGCACATCGGAATCCGAAGTCACTGAACTGTTTCTCCGGACTGAGACTACTCCGCGCTGCACAACGCGCAAAGCGGACGCGGTGACGCCACGAACCGCCACGTGCCACGCGGCGATCGCTATGCCTTGGTCCAGTCGGATTACGATCCGGTGAGATTTTATAGTAGGCTGGGTCATAATTGTCGGTACACCACTCATGGACACCCTCTGACATGTTGTAAAGCCCATAACCGTTGGGCCCGTCAGTCCCGACTGGAAAATGTGGGGCATTCCGTCCTCCCGCATGGTCCTCGTGCAGCTTATCGCCCCATGGATACTCTCTTCCCTCCAATCCGCCCCGTGCTGCTCTTTCACGCTCCGCTTCTGTCGGGAGACGATACGCTTTACTCGTCAACTCCTTTAACCATTCGCAGTAAGCGACAGCGTCGTGCCAACTGGGTCCAACAATCGGTTGGTCCGGATGCTGGAACTTAGACTCTCCCCAAAACCGTGGTGGTGGATGACCTGTCATCTCCATAAAGCACTTATACTCTCGGTTGGTCACCGGGTATCGAGCAATGCCGAAAGCGTCCACCCATACACGGTGGACAGGTCGCTCATTCGCTGCGCCGTTGTCGCTTCCCATAAGGAAATCTCCTTCGGAGATGGCAACTATATCGGGCTCAATGAGTTCCGGTGTTCGCATGAGGGCGGTGTCCTCCTAGGGCTATTTATAGTGAATTCTAAAAACAGATAGACACCTTCGCTCCCCGGTAGATGCGGTTTCCTAACCGCACCGCATAGGCGCGTCCCGAAAATCGGGATCCCGACCTGTCGGGAGAAACAGTGCCTACCAAACGGGAGAACGGTAGGTGCGGTTTCCAACCGCACCGGTTTGGCGTATCTCATTAATTCTAAGATCCACTATAGTTTTCGGCTTTTTAACCATTTTGTTTGAAAAGCCGCAACCGGAAGATTGATTCTGACGTTTCAAATTCCATAGGGACTAAATGAATGACCCTGTGTGCTCTCCGGTTTTGCCTTAATAGATATCCGAAGGTGTGCCATTATAGCACTATAACTTTTTAGATGTCAACTTCAACCTCAAGGTAACAGAAAATGGCATGGATCCGAACAGTCCCCGAGTCAGAGGCAACAGGCATCGTCAAGGAAGAATATGATGCAGGAATTGAGCGTGCCGGCCGAGTTTACAATATCGTCAAGTTGTTCAGTATCAAGCCGGAAAGCCTCAAAGCGTTCGTCAATCAGTATGAGATTATCATGCTTGGTCCCTCCAAATTGAGTCGAGCGCAACGGGAGATGATAGCGACAGTGGTTTCGCAAATTAATGGCTGCCGATACTGAGTGCAAGCGCACGGCGAAGACCTGCGGGAACAGGTCAGTGAGGATCAATTGGTGCGTCAAATCAAAACCGATTTCCGATCCGCGGATTTGGACGCAGCTACGAGAGCAATCTTGGAATTTGCAGAGAAAGTCACCCTTGCCACGTACACGGTTCAACCATCAGATTTGGATTTGCTCAGATCACACGGCTTGGATGACGAAGCAATCTTCGATGTTGTTGAGATTGTCGGGTTCTTCAATTCCATCAACCGGATTGCCGATGCACTTGGGGTTGAGTTGGAGGACTTTCTTGACGCGACAGATCTGCCATCACAACCTGCGGTTGGAGACTAATGAAAATTGAAATACCAACCGAGCCAACCCTTGAAAATTACTTCACTGCTGTCATCAAAGAAGGATTATATCCAAATAGAGGTAATCTTCAATTCCACCTGAAAACTTTGTTCAAGGACATCGCTCTTGAGAACAGACGAGTGTTGGATATCGGCGGAGGGAGCGGCTTACACAGCTTCTATGTGGCGTGTATGGGGGCTAAGGAGGTTGTATGTCTCGAACCGGAAACGGAGGGCAGTCGCTCTGGGACGAGAGAAAAGTTTGGGAAGTTAGGTGAGATTCTCAGGCAGGATCAGGTGAAGTTTGAACCCGTTACATTTCAAGCCTTTGATCCCGGAGGGAAGCAATTCGACGTTATCTTACTCCACAACTCAATAAACCACTTAGATGAAATTGCGTGCATCAACCTGCCCAACAATAAAGCGTCCAGGGCGATTTATCTGAATATATTCTCAAAACTCAGTTCACTCGCAAATGGCGGGACAAAGCTAATCGTTTGCGATTGCTCCAGATATAATGTCTTCGCCTTACTCAGAGTTAGGAATCCCTTCGCTCCCACGATAGAGTGGCATAAACATCAGGCGCCAGAAGTCTGGACGGATCTGCTAAGCCAAGTTGGATTCACTAATCCGAGTATCAGATGGACCGCTTTCAACACACTCCGCTCTCCGGGGAGAGTCCTGTTAGGCAATAAGCTGCTGTCCTATTTCCTCAGAAGTCACTTCCGCTTCACGATGGAGAAGCCTTGAGCTCATTCTGTACCCGAAGAGATTAAGAGCGATTCCGCTGCCATTTTGGGTTGGATCTTGGACTTCGTGTTTCCTTAATCACCGCATCCAGAGTCACCATCGGCTCGTTCCCCTCTTGTTGCAGAAATGCGGGGATCCCTGCTGGTACGCAGAAATGTTCATGAGGACCGACTTTTTTCTCAACCCCAGCCATCCGCACAATCCCCCGTCCACGGACAACAGAGACAATACAAAAGCGGTCAGTCCGCAGGTTCAAACCGTATTCATTGACCCGTGCCACAGACAACTCTAGCCCACCGATCCCATCTCCGTCAGTGGCTGAAGCCGGGATGATTGGGTAACGCACAGGGGAAAACCTCTCCGCAGCCTTATCGATTTCACGTTCCAGATAAATCGTCTGATTCATTTGACGGCTGTAGACGGGTGTCCTCTCAAGTTTCTCTAACTCGATCGGCTGTGCCTCCACATCCAGAAATACGCCCCATCCGCCGCGGGTCAGCGATCCAAAGATAAACGGGACATGATGCTGCATGGTACTATCATTAACATACCCGTGTCGTACCTTCGGGGGAATCGGCATGGCGTAGCCTTCGTCTACCTCCGCATGATACTCACCGAGAACCGTATTGCCGTGCAGCGGCCCGTAGCCCAGATGAATCTCGACACCGTCTTGATGGAGATGAAACGGCACATCCGACCGAGGCCCATCGAGATACGCGAGATTCCACGAATGATAATCCCCATAAACGAGCGGCACGATCGTGATACCGAGGTTCGGCACAATGAAACTTGCACCCTCCGGGGCATGCGTATCCAATGTCGTATGGATGCCGTTGCCGTTGGCGATCTCTTCCATCAGTTCGGTGAACCGATCTCGAACCTTTCGCATCGATTCTAACTTGCACGTCTCAACCCCTTCGCTTAATGACTCGATGACCCTTGGGATGTTGGTCGCGTAGCGATAAAATGTGGAGATTAGGGCGCGAAAGTCAGCTTCCACCACATCCATTGTCTGATTCGCAAGGTCTATCAGGAGTTCTACCGCCCGCTTGCGGTGTGCCTCTGTGAGTGGGTCGCACATCTCAATTTCATCGATTGCTACCCGCGTGGCGTGAAAGGCACCAATTGTATGACCGCGAAAGGCGTAGCTGTACAATCGCGCTAAGGCAACGTCTTCGGGCGTAATTTCCGCCGGTGTGCGCCCTTTTTCGTGGCTCTCACGCGCCAAGTCAACAAGCCTTGCATAGTTGGAATGGACCTGCATGGTCATTTTTTCCATCTCCCTGCCCGTAGAGGCAACCTTTGTGGTTGCCCTCATCCCTTTGCTTCTACTAATCGCTGCAGTTGCTTTTTGCCTAACCCGCTGTAAATCCGCCATCTATTGGTAGCGCAATTCCCGTCACGAAAACAGATTCGTCCGACGCCAAGAACAGCGCACCGTAGGCGATCTCCTGTGGTGTGGCGAGGCGTTTCATTGGGTGTTGATCGGCGAGTGCGCGATATTCCTCTTCCGTTTTCAGCACACCTGCTAAGAGTGGGGTCTCGGTGAAACCGGGACAGAGGCAGTTAACACGGACGTTATCGGTCGCATAATCAAGCGCCATACCACGCGTCAGATTTGCCACCCCACCTTTGGTCGCCACGTAAGCCGCGCGGGTCTGTGCACCGACGAGACCATAAATCGACGCCATGTTGATAATCGAACCGCCGCCGTTCTTGATCATCTCGGGAATGGCGTACTTTGAGCCGAGAAAAACCCCTTTCAGGTTGATATCAACGCAGCGATCCCAGTCCTCCTCCGGCAGCTCGACAACCGGTAGGCGCATCGCGATGCCAGCATTGTTGAAAAGCACATCCAACCTGCCGTAAGCGTCGATTGCTGATTGCACCATCGCCTGTGCATCTGCGGCCACCGTTACATCAGTGCGGACGAACATCGCTTCGCCGCCGTCAGACTTTATCTGTTCAACGACCTCGTTCCCTCCGGCTTTGTCCAGATCCGCCACAACAACCTTTGCCCCTTCTTTGGCAAATAGGAGTGCTGTTGCCTGCCCAATTCCAGAGGCAGCACCGGTGATGATTGTCACTTTACCTTCGAGTCTCATAGTGCGTCATTGTCCTCCGTTCCGAGAGTCTTTGACCGTTACTGTTTCTCCTGCCACGCTGCTGGATTCTCCGCTTTCTCCTCGATCTGATTGCGCAGCAGCCCGATCCCTTCAACCTCTAACTCAATGACATCGCCGGGCTGTATCCACCGGTCCAGTTCCCAACCACAGCCTTTGCCAACCGTGCCCGATCCAAGAAAATCGCCCACACAAAGCGTTTCAGACTGCGAGACGAACGAAATCATCTCCGCGAAGGTGTAGTACATATCCGATGTGTTTCCGTCCGCCCAAACTTCGCCGTTAACCCGTGCAATCATCCGCAGGTTGTACGGGTCGTTGATGTCATCGGGTGTTACAAGGCAGGGCCCCATGATATTGCTATTGTCGAAATCTTTCCCCTTGGCGGGACCGAGCGCCAACGTCATGTGGCGAAACTGGATGTCGCGTGCGCTGATGTCGTTATAGATTGTGTAACCACCGATATAGTTCGGCGCGTCCTCGACCGAGATATTCTTCCCTTCCTTACCGATATAAACGCCCCACTCCAGTTCAAAATCGAGTTTCTCAGTATAGTTGGGCCAAGTCACCGGTGCGTCGTGCCCGGCAATGGAAGCAGGACTCGTGCTGCCGCGATAGTAGTTCGGCAGCTTAAACCATTCGGGCGAAATCTCCTTACCGGTGATCAGCGCAGCGGCGTCCATGTGCGTCTTAAACACGCCAAAATCCCGTAAGCTGGCGGGACGTGGAAACGGTGCGAGCAGCGTAACCTGATCCGTCGGGTAAACGATCTGTTCACTTCGGGCACCGGTAGGGTTTCCGTCAAGGTGGTCAAGGCTCGCCTGTGCCGCCTTTCTCGCTCGCTCTCCCCGTTCAAAGTATTGGATCATGTCAGATGGCAGGATGGCGTCCGCGCTCTGATAGGCGGCAGATTGCCCCTGTGTCTCTGAAAGATGAAGGGCGTAGGCAGCGTTAAGATCGACGATTTGACCGCCGTCGATCATCGCGCCGAGTCGCTGCTGTTTTCCAAGTAGTGTTGTGATTTCAAAAGTAACCAGTTTCATTTAATAGCCCTCAGTTTTCTTTTTTGTCATTTCAAATTCTATTTGCCATTGTACCTGCTGCGACAACGTTTTCTCGTCCAGATGCCGCACATATTTCTCAATGGAATAGAATAGCACATCGGCAGGGGGTTGCCAATAAGAAAGGAGAAGCCAACATCTGCTTCCCCTTTTTGAACCTTCGATCTGTCGCTCCTAACGCACAGACTCCTCTCCACGGTGCTCCATAAGCCACTGTTTCAACGGCACATCTTCGTCCGTTGGCTGCCACCACCCCTTGATATCTACCCCATCGCCAAGTAGCTGCCGGCGGATCGGATCGCATTTGGCGAGAAGTTCAGGAGGCATCACATTGTAGTCAAGCCCGCGCAGCCAGCGATAACTGTAACCGATGAACAATACCTTTCGCGTTACATCCGAATAATTCCAACCACGGGAGTGCCACAACCGGCGGTCGAACAGCACGGCTGTCCCCGGTTTAATCTGCAATTCGATCGCACCGTCCAGATCGCCATCCGGGTCGCTCTGAGGTGGACGTTCGTCCAGCTTGTGACTACCGGGCACGATTCGCATCGCACCGCGATCCGGTCCCCTCACATCGCTGAACCAATAACTCACTTTAAGCGAGAGTCGTGGATGTGGGCGCTCCATTTCTTGTACAGGTCTGCCCCCATCTTGATGCCAGCCAGCTCCCTTTCGGGTGCGGGGTACCTCCGGTGCTTCCGGCGGATAGACGATTAGGTGAGAAATATAAAGCTGGATGTTCCAGCCGAGGATATCCCACAGCAACGGAAATACCTTCGGGTTGTCAAGCAATTCAAGGAACAGATCATCGGCAGCGATGGTGCGGAACTTTTTCATCAAGTCGTTCGGACCGAGCCCCTGCTTTGTTCGTTCCTCTCCATCAATTCGGTCAATAGCAATGGTCATTTTCTCAACCATCTCCGAAGATATAGCATCGTTGACGATCAAATAGCCCTCGTCGTTAAACGTCTGAAGTTGTTCATCCGTAGCGCAGTATTTTAGCCAACCTTTGTCCATATACCGCTCCTTTCAACTGGGATTTTCGCGGACGGTTCTTTGTGTAACCACAGATTCCACAAGGCTTTACACCTTCAAGCAGTGCTTTTGGCAATAATATCAGTAAGGTGACAAAAATTCAACCCTTTTTCGTTTGATTGTCTCGCACCATCCTGATAAAATTGAAGATAGCACAACGCACGGAGCGTGAGGCATTTCCGATGAACACGAAAGAGATTCTGAAAAAGATTCGCCGAATCGAAATCTCCACCAACCGGCTTGTTAACAGCATATTCGCAGGAGAGTACGAGAGCGTATTCAAGGGGCGGGGCATGGAGTTCGAGGAGGTACGTGAATACCAACCCGGCGACGAAATCCGCACCATTGATTGGAACGTGACCGCTCGGACGGGGCAGCCTTATATAAAAAAATATGTTGAAGAACGTGAGTTGGTGATGATGCTGCTCGTCGATACCAGTGCCTCCGCGGACTTTGGAACATACCAGCAAACAAAGGCAGAGATCGCGGCGGAGATCTCCGCGCTACTCGCTTTTTCCGCGATCAAAAACAGTGATAAGGTCGGGCTAATCTGCTTCACAGACGATGTGGAGTTGTTTGTTCCGCCGCGTAAGGGCCTGAAGCACGTCCTGCGCGTCGTCCGGGAAATCCTATACTTTGAACCGCAGCAGCGGGGAACGAACATCAGTGCTGCATTGGAGTACGTTGACCGCGTCATCCGACGAAAGAGTGTTGTGTTCCTAATCTCCGATTTCAGAGACCGAGGTTACGAAAAGCGGTTGCAGGTGACAAGCAAACGTCATGACCTCATTGCGATTACGCTTCAGGATATGCGGGAAGAAAGTTTGCCGAATGTAGGGTTGATCGAACTTGAGGATGCAGAAACCGGTGAAGTCATCGTCTTAGACACGCGGGACCCCAAGGCACGGCAGATGTATCAACAACTCAATCTCAATGTAGTTGAAGCACGTCGAAAGTTGTTCCAATCAAACAAAATCGACAACATCGAAATTCGGACAGAGCAGTCTTATGTTGAACCGTTGATCCGTTTCTTCCGAGAACGTGCTGTGCGGGACTCGTTTTGAAATGAGTGTTTCATAGTTCACCTTAGCACTTACGCAGCCAACCGTAGGTGCTTGCATCCCAATTTATCGGGGTGGGGCATCCTCAATAGGATTGGGATCCAAAGCGACTTGTCCCGCACTAAAATGTGTAAGTTCTGCTAATATTACGCAAGTTGCTAGTGATGTGAAATGCCGCAAAGCGGAAGCATGAAAACGAAATCGAGTTCCTCACCGCTCGCAGTGGATTGACAAATCCACTGCATATTTACAAAGATGGCTTGGATATGCCTATCCAAGCCGAGCCGCCTTAGCAACTAGCAACTCAGGTTAATATTAGATTTGGCGATTAAGTGTGTATCAAGAAAGGGGGGGGCAACGACTATGTCTAACAAACAGCAATCTTCTGTCGATACCGGAAATAAAACAAACATTGCAGTCGAACCGCCGGACTACGCCGCCGAGGCACGTGCACGTGCCGCAGAATGGAAGAATCGAGCGAAGACTCGGCACAAAATTGTCGGCATTCGGACGTGGCACATTAACCTAAATCCCGCCACAATGTCATCTATGGCGTACTCACAAGCGGGGCGGCAGGTTCAGATACCGCCCGAACCGAAAAATGTCCATGTGGACTGGCGCGGACCCTTTGCCACACAAGCGGGCGCACTAATGGTGGAGATCACAACTGACAAAGGGTTGAAAGGCTATGGACTTGGCGGAGGCGGACTTGCCGGAGCGCTCATCATCGACCGCCATATCCAATATTTCACACTGGAGCGCGATCCCCTTGACGTTGAAGATATCTGGGATAACCTCTATCACATCACGTCGATCTACGGACGGCGGGGGGTTGTCATCTATGCGCTTAGTGGCATCGAACTCGCCTTGTGGGATCTCTGTGGCAAAATCCTGGATGCACCGGTCTATAGCCTAATCACGGATGAACCACAACTCAAGATACCGGCGTATGCCACCGGCGTGGATGTCGGCTATTACGTGGAGCAGGGGTTTACCGCCTGTAAGCCGGGTCTACGAAATGGGCTTGCGGAGGGAGACGAGGGCTTTGCCAAAAACCTCGACATTATGCACGAGGCGCGTCAGACGATTGGATCCGATATCGAACTAATGGCGGACATCTATCTTCGGTGGGATGTGGATTATACCCTTCGTTTCGCTGAGACTGCCGCCGATTTGGATCTAAAGTGGATTGAGGAGGCGATCCCTTTAGACGATTATGCGGGCATGGCGCGATTGGTTCGAGAAATTGACTCCACTTGGATTGTTTCCGGCGAACACGAATTCACCCGATACGGATTTCGCGAGCTACTACGCTGGAAAGCTGCTCACATGATTCAACCTGATATCAGTTGGGCGGGCGGCTTCGGCGAATGTCTCAAGATTGCCAACGAAGCAGCAGCACAGGGCGTCCCGACATGGCCCCATCAGGGTGGAACCCCGTGGGGACTTCACTTGATTGCCTGTCTGCCGATGCCGTGTCGAGCGGAAACCTTCGGACCCTCACGTAAATCTACAGACAATGAGCTCTATCGCTGCCTGCGTCCTGCAGCTCACGATGGGTTCTTTACACTGGATGATAACCCCGGATTCGGTGTGGAGATTGATGAAAAACTGCTGGACGCCTACACCATTGACCATCTTTGAAATCTGTTCCTAATCTGACGCAAACAGAGGGAAGCAAAAAATGAGTGTAAGATCAACCCAACCCACTGCTCGTCTGGTCCGTTACATGGTCCTGGTTTTACCCCTCTTTCTAATTGGCTGGATAGGAAGTTGGTCTCAGGCAATCAAGCGTGGAAATACGCACTATGAAGCCGAGGTGTATGACGCCGCGCTTGACGCATATCGATCCGCAGCGGAAAACCGACCGGAAGATCCTATTTCCCGTTACAATCTGGGGACCGCCCTATACCAAAAAAAGGAGTTTGAGAAGGCATCCGATGAATTCAGGCGATCGCTCGACGCAGAAGACCCAATCTATCAGGCACAGGGTTACTACAACTTGGGAAACGCTCAGGTCCAACTCAACGATATAGAGGGGGCAATCCGATCCTACAAGAGTGCGTTGCGCTTGAATCCAGGGGACTTGGATGCGAAGCATAACTTAGAGCTCGTGCTTGAAAAGTTAGAACAGAAATCACAGCAGAATCAATCGAAGTCCGGGGAGGAAGACGAAGGCCAACAAGAACAGGACCAACAGGAGCGGAATCAGGACCCACAAAATACGGCTGAAAAGGAATCGAATCCGCAAGATCAGGAGGATTCGTCAGAATCAGAGCAACAGGGGCAGAGCCAGGAGTCGTCTGAACAAGAGTCCACTTCCAAAGAATCGCCTTCGCAGTCAGCGCAAGAGTCAATACAGCAGCCGGTTGAAATGTCTAAGGAAGATGCTATTCGCCTGCTGGAGGCTCTCAAGGATAACGAGAAAGAGATTCAGAAGAAGATATTACAAAAGCGATTCTCAAGACGCCAGCGATCTGAAAAGGATTGGTAGGAGGTAGACCGAAATATGGGGACAAGGAAAGCGCAAGATAGAACGTTCCAACCTGGGGAGGTTCGGATGTACAAGCCTTACGTTTCACGTTTCACGTTTTACGCTCTACGTTCCGCGCTTTTTGGGCTTCTGGTTTCCATTCTCTTCAGCAACGCTGCCTACAGCCAAAACATCACCCTCTCCGCGGATATCACCCCAAAAATTATTAGCCTTAACGAAACAGCAACTTTGCGTGTAACGGTTTCCGCTAACCAGCAACTGGGGAATATTGGACCGCCGAAACTAAGAGCATTACCCGACTTCAATGTTTCCTACGGCGGTGCATCCAGCCAATATAATCTCACCGGTAATCAGGTTTCTGTTTCGGTAACTTGGACTTACGTGTTGAGACCTAAGAAGGTAGGACAGTTTATGGTGTCCTCAATTCAGATCTCTCACGACAACCAAACCTACACAGCAGATCCGATCTCCATCAAGGTGTTACCGAGATCTAAGAAACCGTCCCAAAGCGAATCGACACAGGATACCTTTACAGACGCATTTTCCGGCAGTACGCATAAAGTGAGAGCCGCTGTCGATAATTCGCGCCCCTACGTGAATGAGCAGATTATATATACTTTTCGGTATCTCTATACTGCTCGTATTCCAAGTTTCAATACTCCCAAATACACACGTCCCTCTTTAAGGCAATTTTGGACAGCCGAGCTGGAAAGGAAACAGGGTCGGAGGCAAGTGATCGATGGAACCCTCTATTCGATTGAGGAGATTCAGGTGGGGCTATTTCCAATTGCCGCTGGCAAAATCACGATTGAACCGGCGAGGCTATCGCTCCCGCTGGCTGCGGGACGTGGTCGCCTCCAGCCGTCGTCCAGAGTGCTTGTCACAAATCCAGTTGAAGTCAATGTTCGTCCGCTCCCTCAGGAAGGTAAACCCACAAACTTCCCAGGTACAGTCGGTCAATATCGTATCCATGCACAAACCGATCGGGAGACAGTCGAAGCCGGAGATGGGTTCACCTTGCGAGTGCGGGTCGCCGGGACAGGGAATATTGAGACGGTGCCCGCCCCAACTGTTCCGACGCTCCCAAATATGGCGGTATATGACCCCCAGATTACGGATGCCATCGGCATAGTGGATTCAAAGGTTCAGGGGAGTCGCACGTATGAGTATGTCATCATTCCGTCAAAGGAAGGGCGCTGGACCGTTCCTGCGATTGACTACCCTTATTTCGATCCACAGGCGGAGAACTACCAAATTGCGCGCACGGTCCCCATCACGATAGATGTACTTTCCAACCCGAATCAGGCAGCTGGAACAACGGCTGCGGGTACAACACAGTCCGACATGCACCTCCTCAAGCAGGATATTCGATATATCAAGCCGGATTCGCTTGAATTATCAGATCAGCACCTCTATCCTTATAAGCACGTGTCATTTTGGGTTGCACAGACCTTACCTATTGCCGTTATCCTGTCCCTATGGTTCTATCGGCAGCGGCAAGGTAAGCGCGACCCGAAACAGATTCGGGGACAGTATGCCGCGAGGACGGCTCTGGGCATCATTGAGGACGCTAAAAAACACACCGTGGGTGAACCGGCAGCGTTCTACGGCACACTCGCCAACGGGTTGTATCAGTACATTGGAGACATCTTCGATATCTCGCCCGGCGGACTCAATCCCGAACTGGTGCGCCAGCGATGTGAGGACGCAGGGTTCTCTGAATCTGCGACAACACAGATTGTTGACACGTTGACGCAGTATGACTATGTGCGGTTTGCTCCAGTTGCCGCAACCTCAACAGATGTGGAAGATGCCCTCAACCGCGCCAGAGCATCGATCGGCGAAATAGAAAAAGAGCGGCAGTTGAAGATATAATAGCTATTGTGTATAATGAGGCAAGGAGATTAGGGGCATGAAAGACTGGAAATATGGGCGGATCGAAGATAAGAAAAGAGTCCTCTCACACTTTATCTTTCTTGTCTGTTTCCTCAGTTTTTCTTCTTGGTGGAAGCACGCCTATCCCCAATCTCAATCAACCTTGGAAGCGAGTTATCGGAGGGCCGATGCCTTATATCAGGGCGGGCAGTATCAGCAGGCAGTCGAAAAGTACGAACAGATCGCACGTTCGATCCATAATGGTGCTGTTTATTATAATCTTGGCAACGCCTACTTTCGTCTTGGAAATAGGGGGAAAGCGATCCTCAATTACGAGCGCGCGAAACGATTGATGCCAAGAGATAAAGATACAAATTTCAACCTCAAAGTTGCTAAGGCACGGAATGTTGATTCATTCGACCTTGTTAAACCCCTCTCCGGCTTTTCGCTTCTATACGGTGCTTTGCGCCCAAATGAGATCGTTTGGATTGGACTCATTCCGTACTGGATTGCAACTATTAGCCTCATCGTGATTCAATTCATCCAGAATCATCGTTTCCAACGAGCGTTGCGTTATATTGTCTTGATTGGCGGCATTGGGTGGCTTTTCTCTTTACTCGTGTTGGGCTTGAAAATTCGAGAAATTAATCTACCGTATGCCATTGTTATTACCAATCAGGTTACAGTGCGAAGTGAACCTGATTTAGGCTCCGAAACGATTGCTCTGCCGCTACACGAGGGCACCAAGATTCAACTTCAGGAAGAGCGTAACGATTGGGTGAAAATCTATCTGCCCGATGAAAATTCAGGTTGGCTGTCTGCGGATACAGTCGAAAAAATTTAGGAGTCGTATCGGTTTTAGGACTTATGCAGCGCGTTCACAAGTCCCCCTGACAGGTTTCCCCCCTGATAAGGACTAGGGGGGTGGGGGATTTAGGGGGTTAAAACCCAAAAATCTACCCTCGCTAAATTTGCGTAAGTCCTAGTGCTCTGTCAAGTAAATCGTGATAAGGCACTCCCAGCTCGGCTTGGATAGACATATCCAAGCCATATTCGTATACATGCAGTGGATTTGTCAATCCACTGCGAGCAGGAACTTAACATTTATCTGACAATGTCCTAGGTTTAAAAGAAAGGAAATTTCATGGAATTACTTGGTGTATTGACTTTATGGTTACACGTTACTGCCGCTGCTATCTGGGTCGGTGGCAATTTTATGATAGCAATGGTGATTGTGCCTTACTTCAAACGCTCCTTGCCCCCTGTGGAGCGAATCAAAATCATGACCCAGATTGGCAGGAGTTTTGAGCCGATTGGATGGGCGTGCGTGCTAATACTCATCTTCTCTGGTCTATTTAATATCTTCACCGCTGGCGTGTTGGGGAGCCCCGATTTGATCGGTCCTTTTATGCGGATGCTTGGCATCAAAGTCCTTCTTGTGCTTATCCTGATTCTCCTGACCGGTATTCACGGTTTTATTATGGCACCGCGGTTAGCGCGGGCTGTTGAAGAACTGGAGCCGGGGACCGAGGAGCTGCCCGAACATGTAGATAAGATGCGCGGTCAGATGGCGGTGGTGTCCAGTCTTATCGGTGTGGTCTCGCTGCTCGTTCTGCTTGCTGCCGTCGCGCTGCGGTTGGGAATTTAGGTCGGGGGAAGAACCAATGCCGTGGTGCTTAATATAGAGAGGGACTACCGTTATGACTCGCAAAAGAAAACGCATTCTAAAGGTCGCTCTCTACCTGTTATTGGTTCTTCTGTTAGTGGTAATAAGTGGTGGAATTTTCGGCATTATCAAGCTTCGATCGTCTCTACCGATCCGCGATGGCGAACTGCAGATCAGGGGATTAGACCTACCAGTTACGGTAACTACAGATCGATTTGGAGTCCCAACAATTACCGCATCCACACGAAAGGATGCCGCCATAGCGTTGGGGTACGTAACCGCTCAAGATCGACTCTTCCAGATGGATCTACTGCGCCGCCGTTCCGCCGGGCGGCTCTCTGAAGTCGTAGGTAAAATCGCGATCAAATCCGATAGGCGGCTCAGAGTTATTGGGTTCAATCGTGTAGCACAAGCGATCATTGCCAACCTCTCCGATGCAGAACAGAAAACCCTCGCTGCCTACACCGATGGCGTAAACGCATTTATCCAGCAAATGGATACCCCACCTTTTGAATTTCTCCTCTTAGGCTATCGACCAGAACCGTGGAGGGTGGAAGATAGCATCCTCGTCGTCATGAATATCTTTCAATCACTGGCTTTTAGGGAAAATGACGAACGGATGATGACTATCATGGAAGAAACGCTTCCACCAGAAGTTGTCACTTTTCTCACCCCCGATACAGATAGTTATACGCAGCCACTCTTAGGCGGAACGGACTCTCATCGACCGATGCAACCCATCCCTGTTGAGGCACTCGCTTCAATTCGCCGTGCCCCCAAGCAAAGTGGGGAACGAGTGGTTCGCCCAATGCGCCACGTCGTCGGCTCGAACAATTGGGTGGTAGGTCCCTCGAAGACGGCGGATGGTCGGGCAATTGTAGCGAATGATATGCACCTCGGCTTGTCCATACCCAATACATGGTATCGGGCCTCCCTCCGCTACGAAAACGTTCAGATTTCAGGTGTTATTCTGCCGGGGACTCCCGCTGTGGTCGTTGGATCCAACAGTCATGTGGCATGGGGGTTCACCTATATCTGCGGCGATTTCCTCGACCTCGTCCGGTTGGAACTCAATCCCGAAAACCCAAACGAATACAAGACACCAGATGGCTGGAGACAGTTTGAGGTTATCAACGAACGGATCGAAATTAGAGGAGGGAAGCATATCGTCCAACCTGTCAAGCTCACAATATGGGGACCTGTCAGCCAAACGCCGTTGATGGGTCAGCCGGTCGCCATCCATTGGACAGCACTGCAGCCCGAAGCGGTCGGCCTGGAGCTGCTTGATATGGATACGGCTTTGACGGTCGAAGATGCACTACACATCATGAACCGCTTTCGCAATGTGCCGCTGAATGTAGTTATGGCTGATAGCACCGGGCGAGTTGCGTGGACATACTGCGGAAAATTTCCTGTCCGAAAAGGATTTGACGGATCTTCCGCTAAGTCTTGGGCGGATGGTGATATTGGTTGGGAAGGCTATATTCCGCCATCCGAATTGCCACGTGTGATTTCTCCACCAGAGGGTTTTATTGCAACTGCAAATGACCGGACGCTTGGCAAAGACTATCCCCACATCATCGGCTATAATTATGCTAATAGTCACCGGGCTTATCGTATTAACGAACGTTTGCGCGAAATGGATCAGATCACAGAGCAGGATATGTTCCAACTTCAATTGGATACGGTGATCCATTTCTATAAATTCTACCAGCAGTTGGCGTTATCCGTTTTAACAGACGATGTCATAGCAGCTAAACCACGCTTACTGGAAGCACAAAAGCAGATAGCCGTTTGGGATGGTAAAGCGGAAGTGGATAGTGTAGCCTTTGCAATTCTGGTTCGGTTCCGGGATGTGCTGGTTGAGGATGTGCTCGAACCCTTTTTAGTTCTCTGTCATAAGGCTGACGGGAAATTTTCGTATGCTTGGCGGAATACGGAACCGCCCCTCCGTAGCCTACTAAAAGAAAAGATCCCCGATGTCCTTCCAGATCCAGTGAATTATCCAGACTGGGATAAGTTCATCCTCGCGAAATTAGAAAAATCCATTGACCAACTGCTTACTGAACACAATTTCGATTCATTAGACCAATTGACTTGGGGCAGCATTCATACAACTAACATCTCACATCCTCTTGGATTTATTCCCCTGCTGGGCAAGATATTGAACATGCCTCAGGATCCGCTTCCGGGAGATGGTCTTTGCGTTCGCTCCCCGTATGCATCTGAACGTATGGTCGTCTCCCCGGGACGCGAGGCAGATGGGATTCTGCAGATACCTGGTGGGCAATCCGGGCATCCTCTATCAGAAAACTACAAGGACCAGTACAGCTATTGGTTGAAAGGGGAACCTCTACCTTTCCTGCAAGGACCAACTACCCACACATTGACGCTCACTCCCAATCCCTAATTCTGGGAGCCCATCCAACGCTATGGCTATTCAGTTTTGGGCTTTTTAACCATTTTGTTTGAAAAGGCGCAACCGGGAGATCACGCCTACAGTGAGATGTCGGTTCCGTTCCGAGAATCCCGAGAATCGGGAGATTCGGAGATCCCTCCTACAGTAAAACTAAATGCCCCTAATCCAACGCAGTAAAGGCTTGACTGAATTTTTGCTATTATACTATAATGGATCTTAACAAGTGTTTGATTTGGCATATTTACCCGAAATACTGTCCAATTAGAGATCGGGACCAAACAAAGATTGGGCTGTTTTTTTCGCTTTGTAGCAATGCAAACCAGAGGACCTGCTGCGACTGACTGGAAAAGGGAGAGGATCAATATGGCGTTGACAGATAAACAGAAACAGCGTTTTTGGGAAGACGGCTACCTCGTCGTCCGGGACCTTCTCACCCAAGAAGGAGTGGAAGCCCTCAAAGAACGAGCGAATCTTATCGCGTCTGGCGAGGCATCTCATGTGCCAGAAGAGTGGATTCAGGTCGAGCCTGCTATCAAAAGAGGCGAGATTCAGACGGTGTCGCAAATTGAATCCGTTCGGAAGTTGTGGAACCTTGTTCCTCATGATGAAGTGATGCGAGCACACGCTGCCAATCCGAAAATTGTGGAGGTCATCGTTGATCTGCTCGGTCCTGACATCAAGCTATACGGCGATCAGTTGTTCATGAAGCCACCAAAGCACGGTTCGCGCAAGGAATATCATCAGGACTCAAACTCGTGGAAACACCTCGTCCCATATAACCTCGTCAGTTGCTGGGCAGCGATGGACGATGCAACGCTTGAAAATGGGTGCCTGTGGGTGATTCCGGGCAGTCACAAGTGGGGACTGATTAGCAGGGAGCGGGAGCAAGAGATCGAAAGTCACGCGCTTGATGGCAAATGGGAAGATGAATTGCCTGTCGAGTTGAAGTCGGGGGATTGTAGTTTCCACCATAGTCTACTTCTGCACAGCAGCCACGCCAACCGATCAGCGAAGCAGCGCCGGGGATATGCCACACACTATATGTGTTCGAAGACGGAATATCTCGGCGATGCACCTAAGCCTGATTATCCGTTAATCTGTGGTCAAGAATTTCCGAATTATGTTTAATACCATATCGCCTACTTGACGTCTTAACAGCGGGGCAATCTTCGCGATTACCCCATTCGTAGATCCACTAATTCCGTAAGGGGGATTGATAATGCAATCAGTTCAGGTTTTGACGGCCGCTTGGTATGGCGACCGAGAAATCGACTTGACGTTTCCTGACGATTGGGACCTCAACCTCATCGCTTTTGAAGAGCGTCCAGTGTTGACAAAAGATCAACTGCGACAAGCGTTCCATGAACCGATTGGGGCACCGAGAATCGCGGAACTCGCGCAAGGAAAGAAAAGTGCCGTCCTCATTGCCGATGATCTGACGCGGCCCACTCCGACCTCAGAGGTCATGCCCTTCATCTTGGATGAATTGCAGGAAGGTGGTATCGCCGAGGAGGATATCTTAATTTTCATAGGGCATGGCTGCCACAGACAGATGCGGCGCGATGATATCACAAAAAAACTCGGCGCAGATACTGTGAATCGTATCCGTGTCAAGCAGAATGAGTTGGATGACCCATTCGTCTATTTGGGGGACACATCGCGGGGAGTACCGCTCCATATCAACCAGTGGGTGATGGACTGCGAACTCAAAATTGGTATCGGTGGGACATGGCCACACGGTACCGCGGGTTTCAGCGGCGGTGGAAAGCTCGCCATCCCCGGTATAGCAAGCTTCAAAACTATCAGTACCGCACACGGCACGTTGAAGGGTGGAGGCAGGGCTGGAGATGTCGAAAATGAATTTCGGCTTAACTCTGAAGAAGCCGCCCGAATGGCGGGATTAAATACGACGGTGCTGACCCTCTTGGACTATAAACGCGAGATTACTGGGCTTTTTGTTGGAGATTTGGTCGAAGCACACCGCACCGCCGTTGATGTTGCCAGAGATGCCTACGCTGTTCAGGTAATGCCCGACGCCGACATTGTGATCGCCACCGGCTATCCGCGTGACCATGATCTGCCATACGGAGGTCAGGGCGGTTGGCCCATGAGGCATTCCCAGCCGGAGGCAACGCGTATTCTGATCAACACCGGCACCGAGGGGGTTGGCTATCATCGGGCGGGCTTCCTCCGGGGCAGACAACTTCGCGAAGAAGAGAATCGTGAACGCGAAGAACGGAAGCCGCTGGTTCGATCCGAGGATTGGGATTATATCCTCTTCTCTGATGCTGTGGGTCCGATGGAGGTATTAGAGACTCACCCCAAAGCTAAATTAATGGAATCGTGGGATGAAATCCTCGACTTTCTGAAGCAGAAATATCGTGACCAGAAGCCGACGGTAGCGGTATATCGCTCGTCAGCGATCGCTTATCCACGGGATTAGAGCTAGCAATACGCGGCTAGACATATCGGATATTTTTTTAATTGGGCTGCAGCGTCTCGTAGAATGAAATCGTATAAGATTCTCTGTGCGTTGCTGCCCTCATTCATTATTGTGTGAGTTTAGGCTGTGCATCGTGAAACGATGATAACAATGATGCTAAATTAAAAATTATTACAAAGAGAACCATAATAAATGAGCAGGTTAGAATTAAGTCAAACGAGTCCTCTAAGTAAGCATCTTCCAGACATTCCGTTGATAGAGGATTTCTCCTTTGACAAGCTAACGAGTTTTCAAAAAAATAAAAACCTTCCTATTCACCGTTGGTTCAAATATCTACAAGGTTTTTCTGCTAGCCTTGTAGATAGTTTCTTAATGGAATGGGAGGTCAATGAAAACCATATTGTCTTAGATCCTTTTTGTGGGGTTGGAACTACCCTGCTCTCTTGCCAAAATAAAGGCATCCCCTCTGTCGGTATTGATATTTCTCCCATTGCTTTGATGGCTGCGAATGAAAAGATTGCACCCTATCCGTCAGCCTCTGACATTGAGGAATCCCTATCAGATATATTTGCTTTTAAACATCCTCAAAGTAGAGTGCCAGATTATGAAATTGTTCATAAGGGATTCGGATTGGAATCTTTAGAACAGTTTATGCACCTAAAGGGGCAAATTATTAAAATTATCAATCCTGATGTTCGTTCTATATTATTGTTTGCTTTGGGGACTATTGTGGATGAGGTCAGCCTTGTTAGAAAGGATGGAGCCCATTACCGCTATGTCAAGCAGCCAAAAACAGAAGATGTATTCGGAGTTTTCAAAAGGAAAGTGTTGGAGATTATCAATGATATTTATCTGCAAGAGAACCCGCCGTTTCCTATAGGAAAACCATGGGCGTGGGTTTCTAGTGGAGACGCAAGAGTTTTACCGTTGTCAGATAATAGTATTGATTTTATCATCACTTCTCCTCCTTACTTAAACCGCGATAATTACATTGCACAGTCAAAATTAGAGCTTTTCTTACTCGACTTAGTTCATTCTTTCAAAGAATATCGAGCGGTTACTTTCAAAACTCTCCAATCTCATATTGAGGCAAAGCCGTTAGAGAAGGAAAATCAGATTTTACCAATTATCAAAGAGTTGTTGAAGGCTCTTGAGGGAAGACATTATAGTAATCCAAAGAACTTAGACATGATTGTGGGATATTTTTCGGATATGAGTAGGGTAATTATGGAAATTAGTCGAGTTATCAAGCCCGGAGGTGTGATTGCATTGGTCGTAGGAAATTGTTGTTGGTCTGGTGTACTTATTGAGGTTGATAAAATTTTGGCGACCCTTGCAAAGTCGCAGGGTTTAGAGGTTCGGGAAATTCGGGTTGCTAGATATAAACTAAATAGTGCTCAGCAGATTGCGAAGTATGGGAAAAAATATGTCAGAGAAAGTATATTGATTTTGGAGAATAGAGTTGTATGAAAACAGATATAGAATTGTATAATCGCTATCGGGTACATAAAGATACGCCTTACGCAGATAAGATTGAATTTCGTTCTGAATGGGCTAATGATGTAACGTACAAGCTAAACAAAGGGGTGCCTCCCTATGACTGGTTCTCATACAAACAGGGATTTTCTCATTCTCTGGTTAGAAAAATATTCAATTTGATAGATCCTTCGCCGGGTGACGTTGTTTTAGACCCTTTTTGTGGAGTTGGTACTACCTTGCTCGTCGCTCAAGAATATGGATTGAATTATATAGGATTTGATATTTCTCCTCTACCTGTTTTTGTTTCTCAAGTGAAACTTCAAAACAACTATGATCTTTCTCAATTGAAGGAAATAAGAGAGGAGTTTGTAAGAAAAGAAGAAAGGATTTCAACGCTTTCTTGGCCTGATGTACAAATTGTCCAACGAGGTATTCAAAAGAAAATCGCGGAAGACTTGCTCTTTTGGAAAGAACAAATCATGGAGATTGAATCTGGTGACCTACGTAATCTTACCCTTTTGTGTCTTTTGAATACTCTAACGCATGTTAGTAACACACGCAAAGATGGGGGATTTTTGCGTGTAGTCGTTGATAAAGAGATTATGTCAGTGAAGGCCGCACTTTTGTTGGAGATGGATAAGATTATTGAGGGTTTGGAAAGAATGTCGGTGGAATTACCACTGTATCAAGCCGCCGGTAAAATACCAAAAGGTTATGTAGAAGTCGGAGATGCTAGAAACCTAGACCTAGGTAAAAACATTGTTGACCTAACTATAACCTCACCACCTTATTTAAATAAAACGGATTACACCCGCATATATTCTCTAGAACTGTGTCTTTCATTTGTATCCTGTTTTGAGGAGTTAAAGAACATTCGGTATAATTCGGTTCGGTCTCATGTTGAAGCAAAGTACACTAATGAAATCTCTTTTGAACTACCGGAGAAACTAGAGGAAGCTCTAACTGAATTGGAAAGTCGAAAACTTTCAAATCCAAAACACCCTGATATGGTTAGAGGTTATTTTGTTGACATGGCCATATCTCTGAAGGAATTATATCGTGTCAGTCGTCAAGGAGCAACTGTAGTATTCGTAGTTTGGAATTCTAGGTTTTCTGGAGTGATATTTGAAGTAGACACACTTATCGCTGCAATTGGAGAATCAATTGGTTTTCATTTAGAAAACATATTCGTTGCACGGTTAACGGGAACAAGCATTCAACAAGCCAAGAAGTATGGTGACGCACCTTTGAGAGAAAGTGTAATTCTACTCAGGAAACCATGACTCAATAAATTATCTTCTTACAGCCTATACGTGACAACTCTTTGGCAAGTTCTGAATTTGGGTTAACTTCAAAATCATCAGTGATGATATCATCGGAGGGAAATACTCGATCAACTCCCGCAATTTCTAAAATATGCAGATATTTCAACGGATAATGATTTGGAGTTCTCCATTTGTTATCTAAAACGAAGTACCATCGAAAATTTTTAGGTTGGGAGATAAGCTCTCCATTTCGGTAGGTTGAGCGATAAATTATTGATCTTGCTATTTGCTCACGAGCTCTATCCGTAATGTGTTTGGTTAGTTGGCCTTCTTGTCCACCTCCTGCTGATTTACACTGGATGTATACAGGAATGCCTTCTGCATCTTCTAAAAGAAAATCTGTTTTTCTGCTTGCAGAAGAATATCCCATTTCTAAAAGTAGGTTGTGGTGAACATTCACATCTTCTCCAAGTCCGCCTTCATAGGCAAATTGTTCTTTGTTCAAAAGTAGGGCTACACAAGCCTCCAATGGGTTAAAATACGTCCTCTCCGACCAGATTCTTGACGAGTCACCAGTATGTAGGTGTCGCCAGAATGCACCATCGTTATCAATTGCTGATTCAGCTATAAATCTCAATGGTTCGTTGTATATGGCGGTTGGTGAGGTAATTCCTAGATATTCTGGAATCACTTGCTTATAGAAGTTTGTTCGCAGGAAAGAATTAGGAGCGATTTGGGGATTTGTAGACAATTCAATAGATTTACGAAGTTGTGTTTCTTCTGTCCAAAATTTGGAGTGCTTCAGGGGGGCATCAAGAGCTTGAAGGAGTGACTCAGCTGGGTCGTTATCCCATGCGTGTGACACACCATCGTAGAAAAAAGAGATGGCTTGTGGAATATATTCGGTCCATTTTTCTCTTGGACCCCCTAGGAAAGCTATACATCTTAACTCAGGATAGTAGGTTTTGAGGAGATAGAGTTCTCCTAATGCTTGGTGGAGTTTGTTCTCATTACTATGCCCTCTAGATTTGCTTGGATTAGAGTGAGTGACATAGATGGTAGTTTCTGGATTTCTGACATTTGGTAGGACAAAATCTTCCCGGATGGACGCACTAGGGTGATAGGCGTCATATTGTAAATTCTTTTCATCTTCGTAGGGGATAGATTGATTGTTTAAAATCTCTGAGACAAAGTTTTCCAACTGCCGTCCAGTGAGAACAGTGGTTGGTAGAGAGCTACTCGCTGCGGTGTAGGCTCCTTGATTTGTACGCAAAATAGTCTCCTTTCAATTGGTTACCTAAATAACGACTGATAATGGGAGGTAGTTTCAGTCTTTGAGGTGCTGTAGGATCGATTCTTTGAAGGAGAACAAAGATTGAAAGGCGCACTTACATCGTTTGAAATCCAACTATCACATAGCTGCAATCCTTTTCAAGGCACTAATTGATGAGAATCGGCATCATCTGTTTTATTTGTATTCCATTGTCATTTCCAATTTGGGGTTATTCCAGGTAAGGAGACAAATATGCAATCTGTTCAAGTTTTAACGGGTGCTTGGTATGGCGATAGAGAAGTCGACTTGACGTTTCCCGACGATTGGGACATCAACGTCATCGCGTATGAAAAGCATCCAGTGCTGACGCAAGACCAGCTACGACAGGCGTTCCACGAACCTATTGGGTCGCCCCGAATCGCGGAGATCGCACAGGGTCAAAACAGCGCCGTCATCATTTGTGATGATCTAACCCGTCCAACCCCCTCGTCAGAGGTGATTCCCTTTATCTTGGAGGAGCTTCAGGAAGGCGGTATCTCCGAAGAGAACATCATCTTCTTCATGGGATTCGGATGTCACAGAAGCATGAAGCATGCTGATCTCGTGAAGAAACTCGGCGAGGACACGGTGCGCCGTTTTCGCGTTAAGCAGAACGAATTGGACGACGCCTACATCTACATAGGCGAAACCTCGCGTGGCGTTCCGCTTCACTGCAACCAATGGGTTGTAGACTGTGATGTGAAAATTGGCGTCGGGGGCGCATGGCCCCACGGCACCGCAGCGTTTAGTGGCGGCGGGAAGATCGTCATCCCCGGCGTGTCGAACCACAAAACCATCAGCACCGCCCACGGTACGATGGAAAGCGGCGGAAACGCGGGGAATGTCGAAAACGAATTCCGGCTGAACTCCGAGGAAGCTGCCCGGATGCTTGGGGTGAATACAACGGTAATAACCACCCTCAACGACAGACGGGAGATTACCGCCCTTTTCGTGGGGGACTTGGTTGATGCCCATCGCGCTGCTGCCGAGACCTCAAGGGTCGCCTATGCGGTCACACCGATGAAGGACGCCGATATCGTCATTACTACCGGCTATCCGCGCGACCATGATCTTAGCTATGGACAAATCGGCGGGTGGCCCATGCAACACGCATCGCCGGAAGCGACGCGCATCTTAGTCTCCTCTGGAGATGAAGGGGTGTGCTATCACCGAGCGGGTATTATTGGATCGAGACTTCAGCGTGAAGCGGAGGATCGTGAACGCGAAGAACGGAAGCCGTTGGTTAGATCCGAGGATTGGGATTATATCCTCTTTTCAGACGCCGTGGGTCCGATGGAAGTCCTGGAATCCCAGCCCAGAGCCAAATTAATGGATTCGTGGGACGAAATCTTAGATATGTTGAAGCAGATATATCGAGACCAGAAACCCAAGGTGGCGGTATACCCATCTGCGGCGATTGCATATCCAGCAGAAGAAGGAACGGAAGGACTGTATCAGTCAGTCTGGTCCCGTTAAGTTGGTTCATTGGTTCACTAGTTCATTAATAAACGAATGAACTAGTGAACCCTGCAGCGCGCTTTTTATCACGTTTCACGTTTCATCTGCGATCCGGATTTAATCGTCAATCAACCCTTTCAGGTAGGCAACGGCATCCGGTATGCTTTGGGGACCGAGATGTTCAGGAATAATTAATCCATCGTATCCGCCCTTAATCAACGCCTGCACACATCGGGGGATGTCCACATCACCACTGTCTAAAGGCACCTCGTCATGATCCCGCATGATCTGACTGTGGCTAACCTGATTACGGGCATGAGCGAAAAAGATCCGATCCATGCCCCATGTTTCGACCGGTGAATGCGGATCTTCGCCAAAGAGAGACATCCCTTGACAGTAGGTCACGCCGTTATTGGGGCTCGGCACCGTGTTCCAAACCTCGTGCAGCACATCAATCGCCCACAGATGATTTGCTAACCTCAGATTTACCTCGTCCGCGACGCTCACCACCCGCCTAAAGAATTGAATAACCTTGTCCCATCCATCCTCGCCCGGCATTACCATCAGCGGCCTGCCGGGGTGATATTCGTTAAAATAGATTAACCGATCCAGCGGATAGAAAAGCACCACATCAACACCGGATTCCCCTATCCCCCGCAGCGTTTGGCACAGGGCAGCCAGTTCTGACTCATTTTCGCCGAGCACCGCCTCTTTGGAAGGCGGCGGCGCAATCATCCCAGATACCTGAACCCCACGTTCTCGAAGCATATCCCCGAACGGCTTGAAGTCGTCCGAAGTCATATACCCTCGATCTGAGGCACCCGGAACCGAACCCGCGCCGAGAAAGACCTCGTTCACGCCTGCATCACGACAACTCGCCGCAACTTCGTCTGCACTACTGGAACCTGCGTGTATACCGACTCTCATGGTTTATCCTCCTATATCACGACAACAGCTGTTCAACAGTATCTAACTCCGCTTCGGTGTACGGGTGTTGGAACGCGCTATCTGTCGGCTCGCCATCTTCCATCAATACCGGTGATGGATTCGGAACCTCCCAATCGCCCAATTCCTCACGGCGGACAAAGTTTCCGCCCCGCTCCAGGATCGAATAGAACGGTAGGAGAAACATCGTCAATTTCTCCATTAAATCGTCACCGGTCTCCGGCGATTCGCCTGTTTCAAACATCTCCTGAATGACTAACTGCAAGGCATTCCATGTGTTGTAGCGGAAATATCCCGGACGCCCCGGTATCTTGCCTTCCGCATCGCCCTGATGATCCCCGAAAATGCGCATATACCCCTGTGCATCCGCCCCGCTCACCAGTTGCAACGAACCGTGGTACGGATGCGTTGGATGGTCATGCTCGTAGATCACGAGACCGTTAGGCTTTCGCCAATTCGGCGTGTGATACGCCGCCCCCGTCATCCGTCCCCGACC
Organism: Candidatus Poribacteria bacterium; assembly: GCA_022822005.1. Lineage (GTDB taxonomy): Bacteria > Poribacteria > WGA-4E > WGA-4E > PCPOR2b > PCPOR2b. The sequence goes on along the minus strand of JAJECO010000062.1, from coordinate 123,437 downwards.
TTTCTTAATCTCGTCCCGCAATACAGCGTGGATGTACCATACGCCGTGCAGCCCATGCGAATAGTAATCGCTCATCGAATTGTGTGCAACATAGCCCTTGATGTCGTTCATGTCAGCAGCTTTTGCGCGCAAGTCGCCCACGCTCTCGGTATATTCCCACGTTGATGCGGTCAAGAGTGGAGTGCCGTGTTTCGCCGCCAAATCGACCATCGCCTGACCCTTCGCTAAGGAGGTGGCAAACGGGCGATTGACAAACGTCGGAACGCCTGCTTCAAGGAAAGGCTTTGCGAACAGCGGATACAACGAAATCGCAGTGACATCGTCGATGTACACACCATCAACCTTGCCAATCATATCCGCGGGATGTTGGACAATTTCAATACCTTGAAACAGTGAAGTCAATCGCTCCGACATATCAGGTCTGATGGTCCAAGCGTGTGTCAGCACCATGCCCGTCGTGCGGATCTGACCCGCGGGTGGGTTCATCGTATTGCCCCAGATACCGTGCATGTGTCCGCCGGGACCGGCTATCACACCAACACGGACAAGGTCTTGTGGAGTAGATCGGGTGAAAGATGGCGTGGTCATAAACTGCTCCTTTTGAAGTGGTTATACGTCAACTCCCCTGACAAGGGGAGAAGATAAGAGGGCCCCTTGCCTTTCCCCTCTTATCAGAGGGGTTACGAATAAATAAAATTTTGCTGATTGTAATGGAATCGGACTTCAAAGTCAAGCGATTTCACGCTCGCCCTTGAGCTATCTGATTTTCCGCTTTGGCTCATATCCCCATCCCATGTAGGCGGCGCATCCTGGCCCACCGTTTGTAGTAGCGCAATTCATTGCGCGTCCTTATGCTAGTTGTCGTGGGTATCTTGTATCTATGTTTATCCCTGATTCCGATTGCTTTAAAGCCCAATTTATCGGGATGCTTGACCCGTCGGGACGGAACGCAGAGAGGTCTCCGAATCCCGACACTTCACTGTAGGTGCTTGCATAAATTGCTTAAATAGTTGTATAATTTTAACCTAAGTTGCTAGCTGTAAAACCTGCTTGGCTTGGATAGACATATCCAAGCCATAACCGATTTTGCTATACACATTGCGCTCCGCTGGAGCGCAGGGATTAACTCTATCGTGGTTCTATAGACATATCGCTCCTCTGGAGCGAAAGGTAGAGTTTCAGTTTTAACAGAAAACTGATGGATTTTCAGCACTAGCAACTTGCGTAATTTTAACTGGAAAGGGGTTTCCTAAACAATCTAACCTTTATCGTCCCCAGAGAACAAAAAAGCGATCTGAGAGCAGAGGAGGAATAACAGATGCAACGGAGATACAATCTTGCACATTTGATTTTAGCTAGCGTTATGGTCTTGCTGCTGATAGCGGTCGTAGACGCACAGGCACGGATTGCTTTCATGTCTGATAGGGATTGGAACTGGGAAATCTATGTGATGGACACCGATGGGGGGAATCTGCAGAACCTCACTAACAATCCTGGTGCTGATAAGGACCCCTCATGGTCTCCGGACGCTAAACGCATTGCCTTTACCGCCGATAGAAATGATAGGGAGTGGAACCGGCAAATCTACGTGATGGACGCCGATGGGGGCAATCAGCAAAACCTTTCTAACCACGACTCTGATGAATGGGATCCCTCATGGTCGCCGGACGGTGAACGCATTCTCTTTATTTCCTCGGCGGACATCTACGTGATGGATGCCGATGGAGGCAACCCTAAAAACCTCACCAATCACCGCCGCCAGAATGAGTTTTCACCCGCATGGTCTCCGGACGGTAAACGCATTGTCTTTTTTGGCTTTGGGGCGGATGGTCACAGTGACATCTACGTGATGGACGCCGATGGGGAAAATCAGCAAAACCTCACTAACAATCCTAGTGCTGATAAGGACCCCTCATGGTCCCCTAACGGTAAGCGTATTGCTTTTTCGTCCACGAGGAATGGGCAAACAGACATCTATGTGATGGACGCCGATGGGGGAAATCAGCAAAACCTCACCAATCATCCCGATAGGGACTGGCATCCCTCATGGTCGCCGGACGGTGAACGGATTGCCTTCGTGTCGAGTAGGACGAGGGATTTGAATCGGGACATCTACGTAATGGATGCCGATGGGGGGAATCCGCGAAACCTCACCAATCATCCCGAAGATGACGAAGATCCTGCATGGCTTAACCCTGTGCTTTCAGTTGCTCCCGCAGATAAAAAACTCACGATATGGGGATGGCTTAAACAGGGCGACCGATAACTATGGTGAACAATACAAATAAATATACATATTAACCTTTGGTGCTATTTAGTGAGCGGGTCTTCCCCACATTGTTGAAACGTTCATTGATTCATTAGGGTAACTCATTGGTTCTACCCTTTGGCTGCACATGTCGCCCCTCCCCGATAAATCGGGATTCAAGGCAACCGGGGCTTTTGGGTATTTGTTTATGCGTGTGCTATAAACATGTCGCCCCGCTGGGGCTAAAGGCACCGAAGCGCCAATAGTTTTCATGTTTCACAGCCTGTCCCGCCTGCTCTCGGCTTGTCGGAGTCCCGCCTGTCCCGATGTATCGGGGATTCATCGGGCCTGCCCCGATCCTATCGGGGGATTTATCGGGGCATCACGTTTGACGTTATCAACAGCTGCAAACTAACACCAGTGGTTATTATTCAAATGTATCAGTAATTATAATTTTTACCATATTATTGAGAGAACGGTGTTTAAGGAAAAAAATAAAGCTTATATAAAAAGAAAGTGCAAAGTGCTAAGAGAAATCGTAGGGGTGGGGTCCCCCCCGCTCGTAGTACGGGTCCGATAAATCGAGACTGAGGTTGGGTTCCCCAACCCCTACAAAACCTCGGTTTCTGCTGCACGATTCCTTAACATAAGCGAAACCCGCTTTGAGAACAGAGGAGGAAAGACAGATGCAACGGAGAGACAATCTCACCCATTTCATTTTAGCTGGCGTTGTCGTCTTGGGTCTAACGCCGCTGATGGTAGTCGTAAACGCACAGGCACAGATTACCTTCGTGTCTAATAGGGATGGGCATGTCCACCCTAGACTCGGTTGGCCCACTTCTGACATCTACGTTATGGACGCCGATGGGGGCAATCCTCAAAACCTCACTAACGATCCCAATTTTGACTACTCTCCCTCATGGTCTCCGGACGGTAAACGGATTGCCTTCATGTCTGATAGGGATGGGCACTTTGATATGCCCGGAAGACTACCCAATTATGAAATCTATGTGATGGACGCCGATGGGGGGAATCAGCAAAATCTCACTAACGATCCCAATAGTGATGTCTCTCCCTCATGGTCTCCGGACGGTGAACGGATTGTCTTCGCGTCTGAGAGGGATGGGAATAGGGATGGGAACCAGGAAAACTATGAAATCTACGTAATGGACGCCGATGGGAACAATCAGCAAAGACTCACTGACAATGATTTTTATGATTCGGCTCCCTCATGGTCCCCGGATGGTGAACGGATTGCCTTCGTGTCTGAGAGGGATGGGCACTTTATAGGCGAATTTGGACTCTCTTCTGAAATCTACGTGATGGACGCCGACGGGAAGAATACGCGTAGACTCACCAATAATCGCAAGACAGATTGGGCTCCCTCATGGTCTCCGGACGGTAAATGGATTGCCTTCTCGGCTGATAGGAAGGGAGACGATGTAAACTTTGAAATCTATGTTATGGACGCCGATGGGGGGAATACGCGTAGACTCACCAATAATCGCGTTGATGACGGTTCTCCCTCATGGTCGTCTGACGGCAAACGTATTGTCTTTTCGTCTCAGCGGGATGGGCACGTTCACCCTATACTCGGTTGGCTCACGTCTGAAATCTACGTTATGGACGCCGATGGGGGTAATCCTCAAAACCTCACCAATAATCCGCATAGTGACGGTAGCCCTGCGTGGTTTGGCTCTGCCTTTGCAGTTTCTCCCGCAGGCAAAAAATTCACGACATGGGGATGGCTCAAGCAGATTGACTGATAACTGCCGTTATTGAGAAAACGGCGTTGACAGTTCAGCGCAGATTGATGTTGGGAATTACACAAAGTATGAAACCCTATCGTCTTATCTATCAGATGGACTCAAGCGGTGTGCTACCCGCTTCAACGGATGTCAATGACTACCTCAAAGGCATCGTCGGTTTTCTTGAGAACAGCCACATCGACTGTCTCTTTTGGCACGACGGCGCGGGCGGTAACACCGCAAACTACGACAGCGATGTTTTAGAGTTGACCGGAGAGCGTGTTGGTGAGGTAGATCCATCGCTGCGCCGTCTTATCCAGGAAGGGGACGACCCACCGAAGATTGTTGTACCCGCAGCGAAGGAGCGAGGCGTAGACATCTTCTACTCCCTTCGTATCAACGACTGTCACGATTCCTTTGGTCATGAGCGATTGCTCGCCACCTTCAAAGTGGAGCACCCGGAATGGACGATCGGAGCAGGGCATCCGGAGGTGCACCCTTCCGTCCACCGCAATCTCAATTTTGCAGTCCCCGAAGTCCGCGATCTGAAATTCGCCGTTATCGAAGAAATTTTCCAGAAGTACGACTTTGATGGATTGGAGATCGACTTTCTCCGCAGTCCACCCTATTTCGTCCCGAGCGAAGCACCCCGAAACGCCCACCTGCTCACACAATTTCTCAGTCGGGTGCGGGAACATCTAAATCAACGAGGCGGAGCGCGGGGTAGGTCTATCCCGTTGGCGGTGCGTGTGAATCCCACGTTGGAGGCGTGTCGGTTGGATGGGTTCGACATTCCAACTTGGGTTGAGGAGAGGTTGGTGGACGCTCTGATCCTCGGCAGCGGCAACATAGACTGTGACGTGGAGGCGTTTAAAAACCTGACCAACAGTACAGGGATATTCGTATATCCCTGCGTGTACGCTTGGCCCAGTGGGTACAATATCATCTTCGGTTTTGAGAATTCCGAGCCGATGTTCCGCGCTTTGGCTTCCAACTACTGGGGGCAGGGGGCGGACGGTATCTACACCTTCAACTGGAACACTCACTCCTACGTGCACCGGCCCGACAAGAACGCACAATTCGCACCACAAAGGCAGCTGTTGCGAGAGATGGATGCGCCCCAAGCGATGCGGGGTAAAGACAAACTCTATGTCGCGGACCGCCTCTTGGGACCGAAACCGATGCTGCCACATAACTGGCTGCACGCTACGCTCCCAAAAACCCTATCGTCCGGAAAACAGGTCGAGGTTCCTATTCTGGTGGGGGAAGATTTTACCAAATCCCCAACCCCTCGGCTGATACGGCTATCTCTTACTTACACTGACCTCACCGAAACGAGCGAAATCAAGGTTGCGCTCAACACGCAGCCGTTATCGAAACTTGAGCCGACCGACCCTTGGCTCCCACCCGATAATGTGGACAGTGACTCGCAACGAGGGCAAGTCCACGCCTTACGTCAGGAAATAAGCCCCGATCTGCTCATACAGGGGAGGAACCACATCGAGATCTCAGTCGTCGCTGGTGAGGTCACTGTGAAAGGAGTGGAGATCCATGTCCTCTATTGACCTTTCACAGTTGGGAATACAATCTTCTTTAACCCAAGTTGATAAGTTCTATTGATATTTAACCGGAGTGTAGGTTGGGTTGAACGACTGAGAGCCAATCCATATCAATCACAATAGCGGTGCTGCCTTTCAACAACCCGTATTCATAGATAGATAGAGTGAAACCCAACACAATATACCACACCCGTAGGTTGGGCATCTTACCTGCCCCATAACCTCAGCGAGACAGCAGATACTCTTCGCTCCAGAGGAGCGATATGTCTATAGAATCGCGACACCTCCGCCCCCGCGCTCCAGCGGAGCGCAATGTGTAAGACTCAGTGATCCTATGAACCAATGAACTAATGAACTCTTGAACTCAATGGGAACGGAGGTTACAACATAGTGCTTTGGATATGCCTACTACTATTGGCAACTTGGGTTAATCTGTATGAAACTGTTCAATCTGCCAACCGTTGGCAGCTGCAATCTCTCGTAACTTTCTATCGGGATTAACCGCGACCGGGTGTCCAACCCGTGTGAGCTTGTGTGCGTCCGAATGGTGGTTCCCGTAGGCATAAGATTCGCTCAGGTCAAAATTGTGTGCCTCGGCAAGTCCCTGAACCAATTTGGCTTTATTCTCGCCATAAGGATTTATGCCCACGCCGTGCCCCGTGATCTCTTCGTCAACCACCTCTAAGCTGTATCCAATCATGAGATCCGCATTCAGGTGTTCGTAGAAGAATTGTACTAAAAGTTCCAGAGATCCAGATAAAATGACAATAGAGCGTCCTTCGGCACGATGAAATTCAAAGAGGTCATAAACTTTAGGCGAGATATGGTCCACCAAACGTTCCGTAAAGCAGATCTGTGCTAACTCGTGGATGTGCTGATAATCCAACCCTCTTAGGTAGATCTTGTTTGCTTTCGCTTGACGGAGATCCCCAATCCGAATAAAATCAAGGAGCCATCGGGACAGATTGCGAAACGGCAACTCACCGCTCTCAAGCAGATATCTGAGGAGAACCCGCTCAGAAGAATTGTCGATAATTGTCCCATCCAGATCGAAAATAGCGCATGAACGCATGCCTGCCTCCGAAGGATTTTTGTCGTTTATATTTCTACAGGACTTATGCAGCCAGCTGTAGGCGGGGCATCTTGCCCCGCGCCAACTGGGCTAAAATGCGTAGGTTCTAAAGCGGTATAACACATTCTGGCGTAGAATATACAAGGAGAAAAAATATGTCAACCGATTTGACACATCACATTCAGAGCACACCTTTAGTTGATACGCATGAGCATTTGGATCGAGAACATGTCTGGCTGGACGACGGCCCAGATATCCTACAAGATCTGTTCGGAAACTACGTCCCCGCAGACCTCAACACGGCGGGCGCATCGCCCGATGGGATGAAACGCCTGATGGATGGTTCAGACCCGGATATCGCTGGGCGCTTTGAGGGGATCCGAGAGGCGTGGGAGGCAACACAGTTCACAGGATATGGCGAAGCGGTGCGACTCATCGCTGAACACGCCTACGGGATTAACGAACTCACCGGAGCAAACCTAGCATCGGCACAAGAAAAAATTAAGATGCTGCGACGCCCCGGGGAACGTTTCCGGTTGCTGCACGATGTTGCTAACCTCGATCACACCCAGACCGATGATAAGATATGGCTGTGTGCCCCGGATAGTTCCGGACTCGACTTCTTTCTCTACGATCTGTCGTGGCGTAGCTTCTGCAATGGAGAAATTGAACTGGAACAGATCCACGCCGAAACAGGGATCGAGGTGGTAGATCTCAAAACGCTGAAACAGGCGATAGAGGCAATCTTTGCAAAACACGCGCCTACTGCCATCGCGGTGAAAGCGCAACACGCCTACAGTCGAACCCTCAACTGGATCGAACGGAACGATGTCGAAGCATCCGCCGCCCTCCGACAAGTGCTAACCCAGCCTGCGGAGGAGATCAGTGTTGAAACGCAGCTCTGTTTGGGAGATTGGTGCTGGGCGCGAGGCGTTGAACAGTCAATCGAACACAACCTGCCCTTCAAGATCCACACCGGCTACTATGCAGGAAACGATCGGATGCCTATAAGTCGCATTCCCGCTGGCAATATGTGCGACCTCTTTGCGCGTTACCTTGACGCCAAGTTTGTCCTGATGCACATCTCCTATCCCTACACCGATGAACTGGTCGCACTCGCAAAGCACTATCGGAACATCTGGGTCGATCTCTGTTGGGCATGGAGCATCGATCCGTACAGTTCCCGCGACTTTTTACGGCGGTTCCTGCACGCTGTCCCGTCAAACAAGCTGTTTGCATTTGGCGGAGACACCCATTGGCCCACAAGCGCGATGGCGTACGCGATACAAGCACGCAACGAGATTCGTCGTGCCCTTGAAGGGGAGATAGCGGACGGTTACATGACCGAAGCACAGGGGATGCAAATCGCAACGCGCATCATGCGGGATAATCAGTACGCCTGTTTCGATATTGAAGGAACACGGGCGAACATTCGCGCTGCCGCTTAATTGAGTTCACTAGGCTAGGAACTGTAGGCGGGGCATCTTGCCCCGCTCCAACTTTGCTGAAATGCCTAGGTCTTATAATTCAAAAGTTCATTGATGTACTAGTGAACCAATGAACCCGTGAACTAACTGACGCATCACGTATTACGCATTACGTTTCACGTTTCAAATTAGTATCCCACAGCACACCCATCGCGGCGTGGCTCAGACCCCGCAATCAGTGTATTGTGCTCCGGATGAATAAAGATCGCTTGTCCGCCGCCGAAGAAGGTATGCGGCGGTAGCAACTGGTGACCTTTTCGCGCCAATCCCGATAGGACGTTCATCGGTACACCCTCTTCGATGGTAACAGTTGAACCCTCCACAACGCGGAAGCGCGGGGCATCGAGCGCGGATTGCACGTCCATATTAAAATCAACGAGGTTGCACACCAGTTGTAGATGTCCTTGCGGCTGCATCTGTCCACCCATCACGCCAAAGGTTACGAGGGGAACGCCATTCTGAGCAATCATGCCGGGGATAATTGTGTGCATCGTCCGTTTATGCGGCGCAATCCGATTGACATGGTTTGGGTTAAGCGAGAACCCCGCCCCTCGGTTCTGCAACATAATTCCTGTGTCCCCCGCGACCATACCTGAACCGAAACCGGCAAAAAGACTGTTGATAAACGATACGACGTTGCGATCTTTGTCAACAGCGCAGAGATAAACCGTATCGCTTCCCATCGGCGGTGCCCCCGCGATTGGATCCGTATTGGCTCGATCGAGGTTAATCCGCGCCCTTTGGCTGTCGGTGTATTCGTCGGAGAGCAAACCTGCGACCGGAACATCCTCAACCTCCGGATCGGTGATGTATTGATACAGATCGGCGAACCCTAACTTCATCGCCTCCATCAAGCAGTGCAGGGCTGCCTCACTATTATGCCCCATCGATTGGAGATCGTAACCCTCAGCGATGTTCAGTGCGAGCAGCGCAGCGATCCCCTGCCCATTGGGCGGAATTTCGTAGACATCGTAGCCGCGATAGTTGGCTGAGATTGGATCTACCCAATTCGAGGTGTGGTCAGCGAAGTCCTGCATCGTGAATAAGCCGCCGTTCCCATCGGAGAACTGCACAATCTTTTCGGCAATCTCACCCCGATAAAATGCCTCGCGGCCCCCTTCAGCGATCAGACGCAGGGTATTTGCAAAATTGGGCTGGTAGAACACCTCTCCTGGTTCGGGTGCACGTCCATTGATCAGATACGTTTTGGCGGCGTCAGGTGTGCTCGAAAGCAGTCCAGCGGCTTCTTGCCACGCCAGACTGATCTGTGGACTGACCGGAAACCCGTTCTCCGCATGTGCAATGGCAGGCTTGAGGACATCGCCCAACGTCATTGTGCCACACGCTTCCAGAATTGTCGCCCATCCATCAACCGTGCCGGGGACGGTCACAGGATACAGACTCCCTGTGCTAGGGATGCTGGTCAACCCCTGCTTCGTAAAGAACTCAAGTTCTGCGGCATACGGCGCACGTCCGCTACCGTTTAACCCACGGATAACACCATCTTGTGGACGGTACACCAACGCAAACATATCTCCGCCGATCCCCGTAGACATCGGTTCAACTACGTTGAGCATAGCAGCTGTAGCAACGGCAGCATCAATCGCATTCCCACCATCGCGCAAAATCTGTAACCCCGCTTGTGCGGCGAGGGGTTGACTTGTAGCGACCGCGCCATGTTTGCACATAACAGCGGATCGCCCTGGCCCAAATCGATTGGGACGATAATCATCAAACATTTTTATATTTTTTTCTTTCTAACGTACTGAGTGTTAAGTTGAATAAATTACCGCTCGCAGTGGATTGACAAATCCACTGCACACGCACGAAGATGGCTCCGTTCCGCCTGTCCCCCTGGTCTCGATTTATCGGACGATTTATCGGGTTACGTATCAAGTCCCCCTGACAAGGGGGATTTAGGGGGTTGTCTCTGCATCGGGGGTGTCTATGGTGAACAATACAAATAAATATACATATTAACCTTTGGTGCTAGTTAGTGAGCGGGTCTTCCCCACATTGTTGAAGCGTTCATTGATTCATTAGGGTAGCTCATGGGTTCTACCCTTTGGCTGCACATGTCGCCCCTCCGGGGCTTTGGGGTATTTGTTTATGCGCGTACTATAAACATGCCGCCCCTCCGGGGCTAAAGGCACCGAAGAGCCAATAGTTTTGATGTTTCACAGCCTGTCCCGCCTGTCCCGATGTATTGGGGATTTATCGGGGCATCACGTTTGGCGTTATCAACAGCTGCAACCTAACACCTTATTATTCAAATGTATCAGTAATTATAATTTTTACCATAAAACAACGCTATACTAATTAATCCGACGCGATGCAATAGAGGGATCTGTTCCCACGTAGGAATATCTCCTTGCCTACAATTGCGGGTGATGCGCTAAAACCGTCATCAAGGAGGTTTTCGGCGAGGACTTCAAACGTGGAACCGTGCTTGATTACCAGTGCTGCGCCGTCCCTGTCTACTACATAAATTCGGTCGCCAGCGCCCACCGGCGACGCATAGACATCCGATATGCCTTCGAGACGCTCCGGTCCGTAGTACGCTTTGCCTGTACTGGCGTTGAAGGCAGAGAGAACACCCCTGTTATGTTTCAGGAAGTAGAGTGTGTCATCATAGAGCAGCGGAGAAGGCACGTAGGGGGTATCCCTGCCATAATTCCAAACGATTGCCGCTGCACCGGTGATGTCTCCTTCCGCATCGGCGAGACGGATCGCTTGCAGGGCATTACCGCGAAAGCCGCTGGTAACGTAGACAATGCCGTTCGCCGTCACAGGTGATGGAATCGTATTGGCTGTCATGCCGCCGCATTCCCAAAGCGTTTTCCCCGTTGCCAAATCATAGCCACGTGTGCGGTGGGTTGCATTGATCACGACCTGAGGCGTCCCATTGTGCTCAACGACAATTGGCGTCGCCCACGACGTGCTTTCATCTCGGTCAACTTTCCAGAGCACGTCACCTGTCCGCTTATCCAATGCGACAATGAACGAATCTCCCTCATGATCCCAGTTGACAACAATAGTATCGTCATAGAGCACCGGTGAACTGCCTTCACCGAAACCGCGCCTGGTGGACATGTTTCCCAAGTCTTTCTCCCACTGGAGGTTCCCCTGCATGTCATAGCAGTAGAGCCCGCGGGAACCAAAGTAGGCGTAGACATATTCCCCGTCCGTGACAGGCGAGTTTGCCGCCCAGCTACCGGTCTGATGCGTTCCCTCATGCGGTACTTCTTCACGAGCAGTCTGTTGCCAGCGGATGGTCCCATCTGAACGGTTGATAGCGAAAAGAACAAACTTCTGGACGGTTGATGGCCTGTTGGATCCGCCTCCTCGACGACCTCTTCGCCGTCGAGGCTCCTCCTCTATTGGCTCTAATTCTATCTGCTTGTTAGTACTGATGGCTGTTGTTACAAAAACGGTATCATCCCATACGATCGGGGTGGCATGTCCTTGGCCTGGGATTTCGGTTTTCCATCGGACGTTCTTGTTTTCACTCCACTCGATAGGTGGATCCGCGTCCGGTGCAACACCAGATGCCTCAGGTCCCCGCCACTGATGCCAATATCTATCGGTTTCTGAAAGCGCGTCCGTCCCCCAGAAAAAAATCGTAATCGCACAAAAACAGATAAAGATCGTTGCTATCCTTTTCATTTGAAAATCTCTCCTATGTTAGGTTGATATTCTATAATCTACGCAGCCAACTGTAGGGGGGCATCTTACCCTGTCACACAGTATCAACCCGCCCGGTAGGCGGGGCATCTTGCCCCGCACTAAAATGCGTAAGTCCTACAGCCTTTAATCTTTATTTAACAACTTCACCCATCGTTCCCAAGCCTCGCGGGTCGCAGTTTTCTGCGTTTCACTCGCCTCCGCAGCCATTCCACGCCTCAAGAAACCGTGACCTACACTTGGATAGATCACCGGATCATAGGTGATGCCAGCGGATGCTGCAGCTGCTTTTGTTGATTCAATGGTCGAGTTGATTCGGTTGTCACTCTCACCGTAAAAACCGTAGATAGGACAAGTAATCTTTCCCAGTGCCGCTGCATCCGGCGGGCTGCCGTAGAAAACGAAAGCCGCCTTCAGTGAATTGTTATTGGTAGCAAAGCGGAACGATTGTCTACCGCCCCAACAGAATCCACTCACAGCGACCGTATCTGTCGTCGAAGGCAGGTCGCGGACATATTTCGTCACCGCCTTGAGATCGGCTGTGATTTGGTCCGGGTCTAAGTCCCGAATCGCTCGTCGGACATTATTACCCCCGAAGCTGTCGGTGCCACCCCCGTTTGGTCCCATCCCGGAAAGGAAATCGGGGCAGATCGCGACAAAACCCGCTTTCGCAAGTTCATCACCAACCTGTCTGATCCAATCCGTTAGACCGAAAATCTCATGGATGACGATCACCGAAGTCGCCTTCTCCTTAATCTCCGGGAAAACGATAAAAGCACTGACCTCGCGTCCACTCTCGGTGGTAATTTTCACCCACTCTCCGTGTCGCGGCGATTGATCCAACTGTTCTTTCGCGCTGTTTGCATGGCTGTCCGCCTGTGCGTAAAGACCACCCATCATCAGACCGCCAATCAGGGCAAGACCGATGATTGACACAGTTAATCGGGTTAAACTGTTAAGCATTTTCATTTTTTCTTCTCCTCGGTTGTAGGGGCAACCGTTGTGGTTGCCCTTCGACGTGTTACGGGAACCCCCGTGATTTGACAACTATAGGACTTACGTAGCCAACTGTAGGCGGGGCATCTTGCCCCGCCCCACCTATCCTGAAAGGCGTAAGTCCTGAACTATTCAACTATCTCACACCGAGAAAGCATCTCCCTGCCCCGTTCAGAAAGCTTATCGTATTCCGCTTGGGTCATCTCAATTGGTTTACGCATCGCGAACCAAGGGAGCGAATAGCAGATCACCAACTCTGGTCTGGCGTGGTCTGCACGGTTGGGAGTTCCGCGGTGGAGCGTCCGCGGGTCCTGAACCCACAACGTTCCCTTCTTTAAGTTGAGACGCCGCGCTGTAGGGAAGTCACCTTTTGTCAACACTTCATCGTAGCGGTTTTCTAACTCCGGATCAGCAAGGTATTGGGTCGCGGGCAAGATCTCAAAACTCCCATTTTCTTCGTAGGTATCTACCAACGGAAACTTGATCCCAAAATGGGGGCAAACCTCTAAGCCGACGTGGGGAACTAATTTAGAAATTCCCGCATCTCGATGCCACCGCTGGTACTCGCTGCCGGGGTACGGGTTGTTTGAATGGTAGCAGGTAATATGATAGTCGCTGGTGCCCCAATACCGATCGAGAAAATCGAGCATCACCGGGTTCTCGAAGATCTGGGGGTCAGCAAAGGGCTGCTCCCACGGAACATACATTGTGTAACGATTGACAATCTGTAGACGCCCTTCCACAACGAGCCGATCATCGGTGTGTCCACGTACCATGACATCTTCGCCCTGCGTATTGCTGTGAGCCTTCACCTCTTCCAGAAGGGGCAGGAACGCCTCACGTATCCGATCTATCGTCTCTACTGGTATCAAGTCCTCAAACGTAACGTAACCGTTAATTTTCAACTCAGCAAGTTTCAAATCGAGGTCATAATCAGGTTGCGCGGTCATTGGTTTCTCCTTATCGGGATGCAATTTGTCTTTGAAACGCTTGCTGTATCAAGAACATGATGTAGTCGAGTTCAGCCGCATAAGAGAGGACGACCTCTATGTCTCCTAATTGGTGGTGGTCCGTGTGTGACAAATCTCTACACATTCCCTGTGGATCGGTGAGGTCCGAAAAGGGAAGGTTCAATAATAAACGGAGACGTTGCGCCCGCGGGAAGATAACTACAAAGGTTGTATTCATACTATAACGGATATAGCGTTTGGTAATTCGCTCACTGACAGACGTATCTAAGTTCAGAATGCGCCCCTGTAATTGTTGGAATACATCCATCATTTCACCTGCCAGATGATGGTGATCGGATAGTGTCCAGCCTGCCCTATGTTCCTGTTGTATTTCTTGAGGAACGCCGTGGTCGGGCCAGATTTTACACGCTTTTTCCAAGAGCATTTCTGCTCGGTTTACGATAGTCGTTTCATCCCATCGCCCCACTTCACGGAGACTCTCATTTAAGCGCAATGGGCTATCACGAAAACCACCGGGAATATCCTGTTTATCCCTAAAGGAACGATTGCTTAATTCTGGATTGTACCCAGTGAGGGTAAGGTTACCAATCGTGTGGAGGTATGTTTCATGTGTTTCGCTCCAGTCCTCGCCTAACTCCGCTTGCCATTCTTCGGACAGTGTTTGCGGCATCACATGCTCAATCGTGTAGTCTCCAACACTGATTGGTTCTTTGCGTCCGTAGTTCTCCAGCTTACGTAGAAGATAATCGCGAGGACGGAATTTCTTACTGCGGAATCTATAAATGTCTCTAATAAGAAACGAACGTCCGAACTCCTCATCGCTAGGATAGCGTTGGCTAGGGGGTCGCTGCGAGAGCGCAAACTTCAGGTTTTCGAGATAATTATTTTTATCAACTTCCAGCATCAACCCTGCAAAGGTCCTGTTCAAGCCGTTGGTTGGAATACCACATAAAGTACGTCGGAAGAGATAGCTCACTATCAGACGAAGAGTTTCGATCACATCTGTTTTTTCGATTTGCTCCTGCGTATAGTCTTCATAGACTTCAAGTAAGAACGGAAAGACAACCTCAACACTGAGGGTATTAATCTCATCAAAAAGAGATCGAATTTCCGAATCTTCCTCCTTCAGCAGTGCGATGCGGGCATAGTGTTTTGAATAGCGATCAATTTCTGCGACAGTCGCTTCTAGCACTTCGGGATGTTTTTTGTTATCCACATATTCTTTGAAACTCTCGTAAACGTTGTTAATATTCGGAATCTGCCGTGTCTTTAGCGTGAGATAATCCCTCATGAAGCGATCAAATCGCTTGGTATACTCTTCCCCAAAACGTTGTTCCATGGGATACCAGTAAGTCTCATACAGCTTGTTCTGGAAATTGGGGTCCTGTCCCATAAGCACGTAGTTGCGTATGAGATCCGCTTGGGAAAGGTCAAGCCCAGTGGAATTGAGACTCTCAAAAATCAGTTGTGGATTATCATAATCGCGATTTAGAGAAATATCTACAATCATTAGCTTTTGAATTCCTTTGTACACCACTTGAAGGTCAGTATTTTTGAGTTTGTCTTCAAAAAAGCGGTAGTTATCCTTTAAGCGGCGTGATCCATTAGCAGGCAGATCTCTATCCTTTAACAAATGAATTAAAGTCTCCTTATCGTGCTTTGTAAGTAGAAGCTTATAGTGCAACTCATCCTGTTCACGGAGGTTGAACAGATAATACTCCTCTATTGTTCCTCGGTCTATGCCGATTTCAACGTTCCTCTCTTCAATAGCTTTGCCGAGTGCCAAGAGGAACAAAGAGAGGGTCGTCAACCGCTGTTGACCGTCAATAAGAAGTAGTTGAGACACTCGTCGCAATGGCGCGCACTCAACAACCGAATTCTGGTTGACCGTCAATAAGAAGTAGTTGAGACACTCTTGAAGCACTATAAATACCGGCATCAATGTAAACGATTGAACCGAGAAAATGAGCAACAGCACTTTTATCTTTCCCGATCCGTAATACATCCTTCCATAGTTGCTCACAATGGTGCTTTTCCCAACTGTACCTGCGTTGAAAAATTGGCACCATAAACTGTTGGCGATTGTCTAAGAATTGCAGCAGATTCGCTTCACTCGCTTGCATAGATTTATATTCCTGTATTAATGAGTTTGAGAAAAGGGGATTATAGGATTGAAATCTAATCCCCCATAAACGGTTGAGCCGTTAAGATACCACCATCAACAGGATAAGTAACGCCGGTCACCGCTGAAGCCCTTGAACTAGCGAGGAACAGAATCACTTCCGCAACCTCCGCCGGTTGTTGTAACCGTCGAATCGGTATCCGACTACACCATTGCTGAATAGCACCTTCCATATCACCGGTTGCCTCCGCAAAACCACGCAGTAAGGGGGTATCAATGTAGCCGGGCGCGACAGCGTTGATGCGGATATTTTTAGGGGCAAAGTCCAGCGCCATGCTTCGCGTCAACGAGACGATTCCCCCCTTCGCGGCGGCATACGCCGATGATCCGGGCATGTTGAAAAAACTCTGCATCGACGCGATATTGACGATGCAGCCGCCATCCTGTTCAAGCATATAAGGAATGCAATACTTTGAGCAGAGGTAGACGCTTGTGAGGTTTACGTTGAGAACATGATACCATTCGTCTTCGGGCAGCTCAACAACATCGGCGACCATCCCCTGAACGCCGGCGACATTAACAAGGACATCTATCTTTCCAAACGCTGCCACAGCTTGCTCCACCATGTCACGCACATCGCTGGGGTTTGACACATCCGCCCTGACAAAACACGCTTTGCCGCCTTGACGCTGAATCTCTTGGACTGTATCATTGCCGCTCGCTTCTTGGATGTCCACCACAACTACAGATGCCCCTTCCCTTGAGAAACGCAGGGCGGTTGCCTCGCCGATACCCTGACCACTGCCGGTGACAATAACAACCTGATCTTTCATATTAGCGTCTCCCTCCTCCTTGCAATTCGTTGAGATAAGCGTGGGCAGTGTTGACCCACATCCCTTAGACTTCTCGCTAGCTCTCCCCGTAGCTAGGGTCATTTAATTTTCCCGTATCTCGATCGCCCGGTCAAAGTTACGGCGGGGCAAGATGCCCCGCCTACGGATTTGGGTCATTCCGAAATCAGTCAAAAAACCGAAAACTGAATAGCCCTACCCCGTAGCACTTTTGCGTTGACAGCATTCTGTTGCGTTTGATCCATCTCCTTATTACCGTTATCCCATCAATTCAATCCCTACAATTTTATCAATTTATTTTTTACGTGACAAACATAATTCCGATATGTTAAAATATATATTGCCGGTGTTAAACCGATTTTAAGTTGAAAACTCTGATTTCGATGAAGTGGGTCATCGGCTATAGCATGGTGCGTACCTAAATTACGCGCCTACACTCCAACCAACGTTACATTATTAGGAGCAATCTCATGGAAATAGGAAACATCATACTCTTTGTCAAAGATATGAAGGGTGTTACCGCATTTTATAGAGACGTTGTCGGATTGCAGCCCGACGAAGAACAATCGTTTCCGGCGCACCGCTTCTTCCGCTTTAACACCGGGCAGTGTAAACTCTGCCTGCACAGTGCGAGCAAGCCAAACGGCGGAAGACAAAAGATTGGCTTTCCCGTCGAAAGTGTAAAAGCCGTTCACGATGCCCTCAAGGCGAAGGGTTTACGATTGAGACCATTAAAAAATGAGGACGGATTAGCATGTTTCGATATTTCAGACCCTGAAGGCAACAGAATTCAGTTCGGGGGACACTACTAACGAAAGTTCACCGCCAAACGGATCGTGATTTGCGAATCCGATCTACTGCGCCGTATATCCACCGTCAACAATAAGCGGAGCCCCCGTCACAAAAGAGGATTCATCCGACGCCAGAAAGAGTGCCGCGTAGGCTATCTCTTCGGGACGACCGACCCGCCCCATCGGGTAACGCTGCTCCAACCATTCACGTCGCTCTGGATTGTCGAGAAACTCCCGGATCAAATTGGTGTCTATATGCCCCGGACAAATACAGTTCACGCGGATATTCTTCTTGCCGTAGTCGATCGCCAAGTTTTTCGTGAACTGAACCACACCGCCCTTCGAGGGAACATACGCGTCAAAACCGCCGCCGAGACCAATCGGATAGCCCACTATTCCATTGATGGAGGCGATGTTGATTATCGAACCGCCGCCTGACCCTTCCATCGTGTGCACCGCATGCCATGTCACCAAGTAAGTCCCTTTCAGGTTGACCTCCATCACACGGTCCCACACCGCTTCAGGAGATGCGCCTTTCGGGAGGGCTTTATCAGCAATAACCCCGGCGCAGTTGACCACAGCATCCAAGCCGCCATACGTCTCCACCGTGCCTTTCACCATCGCCTCGGCGTCGGAGTTTTTCGATACATCCCCGGTGAGAGCGGTAGCGTCGCCTCCCTCGGCTTTTATCTCTGCGACGGTTTCAAGTGCGTTTGCCTCGTTCAGATCGGAGACGACCACCTTCGCCCCCTGTGCAGCGAACAGTACCGATGTCGCGCCCCCAATGCCAGAACCCCCACCCGTAACCAGTGCTACCTTGTCCTTCAAACGCATATTCTACCTCCGAAAAAACCCCAATCGTAGTCTATGCCAAATCTGCTAATTTGGGCATCACCTCGTTAATCAGTAGCGTCATGGAATTCAGCCACTTCTCCTTGGGATCCCATTCGTGCCCCATCGCCAAGAGTACGCCAAAGCCACCCACATCCTCGTACAGTTGACGCAGCTGATCTGCAACATCGTCAGGGCTTCCCACGATCCATAAGTTGTCCAGTAGCCATTCAACTGTTACTTCATCGTTGGGCATGTTAGGATCTCTCTTGAAGCGTTCCTTGGGTAGAAGCTTGAACCAATACTCATTGAAATCGCGAGCGAGGATCCCCTCCAACGCCTCCTTGCGCGCCTGCTCGGTTGTGTCTGCGATATAAATCTCCCGTGCAATGCGCCACATTGATCGGTCCGGGGTACGCCCCGTCTTCTCTGCCCCTTCTTCCACCGCTTCCCAGTGCGTCTGGATGACCTCTACAGGTATCAGATTAAGGCTCATCGGAATCCAACCCCGTTCGCCTGCCAATACGAGCGTGTCTGATCTGGGCGAAACACCTCCCATCGCGATAGGTGGGTGCGGCTTCTGATACGGCTTGATATGCACCTTTAAGCCGATATCGTCCACCGGTTCAGGAATCTTATAGCGCCAGTACTCGGTTTCATATAGTCCCGGTTTAGGGTCCTCCCAAATCTGGAGCACCGCCTCGATACCCTCTCTTGTCGCCTTTCGCCGGTCGCCGTCCGCGGCGAATCCAAACATCTCGCAGTCACCCGGTATGGCACTGGAACCGACGCCCCAATAGAACCGTCCGTGCGCCAAATGGTCGAGTTGGGCGATGCGGTGGGCAACGGCAGCCGGGTTGTGGATGGGCATACATGTAACGCCCGTGCCGAAGACGATGTTTTTGGTCAACCCCAGCGCATTCGCGATGAAGAGTTCAGGGGACGGGATATTCTCCCATTCAAAAGTGTAGTGTTCACCGATCCACGCCTCTGTGTAACCCAACTTGTCCAGTGTCACTATCTGATCCATGTCGTGATCCAAGGTCTTTGTGAAATCCGCGCCCGGCGGATGGAGTGGCATTGTGAAGAAACCGAGTTTCATGAGGAAGTCTCCTTGCGGTTAGGCGCAATCCTGACCATATTCGTTCCGTTAAAGGTAGGATGTCCACTAGTCTTTTGGGGTGTAGGGACACATTCCTATTCTTATATCACGCCCCTATCGTAGCGTCAACAGAAAACTTCGTCGTCTCTACGGCTATTTGGTTTTCCGTGCACGTTCTATCTCCACCCGGTAGGCGGGGCATCTTGCCCCGCTGTTTGTAGTAGCGCTTTCATCACGCTCGGTTTTCGCTTGACCCGATTAATAGGCAGTGATATAGTAATTCTCCTATGGTGATAACGGCACCGCTTGGTGTCTTTGACGGCCTTGGATTTCACAAATTCACACACCAAACGAGAGGCGGTAACGATGAGCACAGAACAGTTCCCCACAATGAGTGAGCGAGAAAAATACCTATTCGATCTACAGGGATTTATCGTCGTCAGAGGCTTGCTCTTGACCGACGAGGTGAAACACCTGAACGAGGCTATCGATGCTAACCAGGACAAACACGGTGAACACACCAGTCGCGCAGTTGGTCCAGAGTTGGAAGGAACGCACCTCCGAGGTCATATCAGCGGCATGTTGACGTGGGAGCATCCTTGGTGTCAACCCTTTCGCGATCTATTAGCCCATCCCAAGCTTATCCCTTATCTCAATACCTTACTGGGCCGCGGGTGGAAGTTGGACCATACCCCCGACATACTGACCTCCACAGTCGGTGCGGAAGGGTTGGCACTTCACGGCGATGGCAACGTAACGTTCAACGGGTCCCGATTCTACGCCTACCAAAACGGCAGAATGCGCTGCGGTCTGATTAACTGCCAGTTTTACATGACCGATGTGAACCCCGGCGACGGCGGTCTGTGCGTCATACCGGGCAGCCACAAAGCGAATTTACCGTGTCCCGAAGACATCCTGTTGTGGGAAGCTAACCGAGAAATTGTGCATCACATTCCCGTTTCGGCTGGCGATCTAGTAATCTTCAACGAAGCCACTACACACGGCACCCTTCCGTGGAATGGCAAGGGTGAGAGACGCACCGCGCTCTACCGCTATACCCCCAAGTACCTCCACTATCACGGTGGCTATTATGAAGCAAACATGCCGGAGTGGGTCTCCGAACTGACCGAAGCCCAACAGGCAGTGTTAGAACCACCCTATATTTACCATCGACCCTTGATCGAAGCGGATGGCAACACCTTAGTGCGCCCCCGCCGAGAGGGAGAGTAAGCCTTCCCACGTTTGAGAGTTACCTCGTGCGCGGTGTGGACGAATACCAGCATAACCCCGTTGGCAAGGTGCCTGTCGGCAACGGCAATCCGGTGCGTGCAGCGCAGGGGTCATGGGAGTTTGCGTGATAGTGGGGAAGGCTATACGTTTCCTTGTCCCGTTCCGAGGACTCCGATCTATCGGAGCCGTCAGGAAATCTGATGAACCACAAAGTCGGTTAGCAGCAGGAAAATTATATGTACAGTCTTAACGGAAAAGTTGCCTTGGTAACGGGTGCGGGCGGTGAATACGGCATCGGTCGTGCGATCGCCACACGGCTCGCCAAGGAGGGTGCGGATGTCGTTGTGAGTGACGTTGTCAGCAATCCCTACCCCCCTTTTCCCCCCGCTGGCGGGGGGAATAAGGGGGGGACAAGCGGTTGGGAGGGTACCCCTTCTGTCGTCCGTGAAATTGAGGCGTTAGGACAACAGGCAGCGGTTATCTTAGCAGATGTATCCGATGCTGATCAAGTGGACACGCTGATAAATGAGGGCGTTGAGCGGTTCGGACATATTGACATCTTCGTGTGCAATGCCGGTTCACGGCCGGGTCCTGACCGTGTGCCGGTGATTGAACTGGAAGAAGATGCGTGGGATGATGTGCACAATATCAACCTCAAAGGGACCTTTCTCTGTTGCAGAGCGGTCGCTCGACATATGACAAACCGCGGTGGCGGTGGAAAAATCATTACCATGTCTTCCGTTGTGGGCAGACAGGGTTCAGCACGTCACGCAGCGTATGCCGCCTCTAAATTTGGAGTGATCGGCTTCACCCAAGCCTTGGCACAAGAACTGGCACCTCACCATATCAACGTGAATGCCATCTGTCCCGGCATTATTGATACCGAGCGGGTGAGTTACATAGCGGCTGCCATGTCGTCTGAAACCATCTCCGGTGAAGAGTGGCGGACAAGTGGACGACATGCTGAAGCGATGAAACAACGCAATTCGGAGGTGCCCATCGGGCGGGTTGGCGTAGGCGAAGATGTGGCAAACACGGCGGCTTTCCTCGCGTCGTCCGAATCCGATTACCTCACGGGTCTCGCTATCAACGTCGCCGGTGGTTTAGCGATGGGTTGACAACACAAATTAAGTTACTTTGAATCCCGATGAAATTCCCGATACTCGGGATTCTCAATGAAATCGGAACGAGGAAAAATTATATGTATAACCTTAACGGAAAAGTCGCCCTAATAACGGGTGCAGGCGGTGAACACGGCATCGGTCGTGCGATCGCCACACGGCTCGCTAAGGAGGGGGCTGATGTCATTGTCAGTGATGTTGTCAGCAATCCTTATGCCCATGTCTCAAGCGATTGGGAGGGAGCCCCTTCCGTTGTTCGTGAAATTGAGGGGATGGGGCGACAAGCGGTGACCATCTTAGCGGATGTATCTAACGCCAATCAGGTGGACGCGCTGGTAGATGAAGGCGTTGAGCAGTTCGGGCAAATCGATATCTTCGTGTGCAACGCCGGTTCACGTCCGGGTCCCGACCGTGTGCCGGTGGTTGAACTGGAGGAAGAGGCATGGGATGACGTGCACAATATCAACCTCAAAGGGACCTTTCTCTGCTGTAGAGCGGTTGCTCGACATATGATAGACCGCGGTGGCGGTGGAAAGATTATTACCATGTCCTCGGTATCAGGCAGACAAGGCTCGGCACGTTTCGCAGCGTATGCCGCTTCCAAATTCGGAGTAATCGGTTTTACGCAAGCCTTGGCACAAGAATTAGCATCACACCATATCAACGTGAATGCCATCTGTCCCGGTGTTGTCGACACCGAGCGATGGAGTTATATAGCTGCCGCCCTATCGTCAGAAGATATATCCGGCGAAGAGTGGCGGGCAAGTGGGCGGCACGATGAGGCGATGAGGCAACGCGATTCGAGGGTTCCCTTGGGACGGGTTGCCACAGGGGAAGATGTGGCAAGAACGGCGGCTTTTCTCGCGTCGTCCGAGTCCGATTATCTCACGGGACTCGCTATCAACGTCGCCGGTGGTTCAGCGATGGGTTGACCACACAAATTAAGTTGCTTTGAATCCCGATGAAATTCCCGACACTCGGGATTCTCGATGAAATCGGAACGGAGGATTCCTATGGAAATTCCAAGAGATAAACTACTGGAAATCTACGAACGGATGGTCACCATCCGTAAGTTTGAGGACAGAGTGCACGACGAATACGCCGCCGGGCGGATTCCGGGCTTCGTGCACCTATACGCAGGAGAGGAAGCGGTGGCGGTCGGTGTCTGCGCCCACCTATCCGATGCCGATAGCATCACCAGTACCCACCGTGGGCACGGTCACTGCATTGCCAAAGGGGTCGGCGTCAATGAGATGATGGCTGAATTGTACGGACGCGCCACCGGTGCCTGCAAAGGTAAGGGCGGTTCCATGCACATCGCCGATATTAACCGAGGTATGCTCGGTGCAAACGGTATTGTCGGCGGCGGCGTCCCGCTGGCTTGTGGGGCAGCGCTCACAGCACAAGTGCAGGGCACCGGAGCGGTTGCTGTCAGTTTCTTCGGCGATGGCGGTGCTAATGAGGGCACATTCCACGAGGGCTTGAACTTGGCAGCTATCTGGAAACTCCCTGCTATATTCGTTGTGGAAAATAACCGATACGCCCAATCCACCAGCGTGAAGTACGCGTCGGCTGGCGGTGACATCGCCGCACGTGCCCAATCCTACGGCATCCCCGGCGTTACTGTCGATGGCTTGGATCTCTTCGACGTCTACGAAACAACAGGTGCAGCGATCGACAGGGCACGGGCGGGAGAAGGTCCCACACTGTTGGAGTGCCAGACCTACCGTTTTTATGGTCACTATGAAGGTGATACACAAGGATATCGGTCGAGGGAAGAAATCGAGGAGTATCGGACCAAACATTGTGCGATCCAACGTTTCCGGGACCGTGTCACCGAACAAGGGTTGCTGGAGGCTGATGAACTGGATGCTATCGATGCACAGGTCGCCGATGCCATTGAAGCATCTGTCGAGTTTGCGGCAAACAGTCCCTTCCCCGATGCGAGCGAGGTAACAACTGATGTTTATGTTAATTATGAGGAGGCGATATAATGGGTGAAGAACGTACAATGAGCCTTGGGTTGGCTATCCGTGAGGCACTCCATCAGGAGATGGAACGCGACGCTTCAGTTATTATCATGGGCGAAGACATCGTTGGCGGTGCTGGGTCGGACGAGCCGGGTGCCGAGGATTCTTGGGGCGGACCGATGGGCATCACCCGCGGATTGGTAGGTAAGTTCGGACACAATCGGGTACGTGACACGCCGATTAGCGAGGCTGGCTTCATCGGAGCAGCTGTCGGTGCCGCAGCAACAGGGCTGCGCCCCATCGCTGCGTTGATGTTCATCGATTTCTTTGGGATCCCAATGGATCAAATTTACAATCAGGGAGCGAAACTGCGTTACATGTTTGGCGGCAAGGCAAAGGTGCCGATGGTCGTTCGTGCACTGATTGGCGCAGGGGTGAACGCGGCAGCGCAGCACTCACAGAGCCTCTATTCCATCTTCACACACATCCCCGGCTTGAAGGTGGTCATCCCCACCACGCCCTACGATGCCAAAGGGTTGATGATCTCCGCTATTCGGGACGATGATCCCGTGTTTTTCCTCGAACACAAGACACTGTTGGGTGAAAAGGGACCCGTGCCTGAAGAACCTTACACCGTTCCCTTGGGGGTGGCGGAGATTAGACGTGAGGGTGACGATGTAACTGTTGTTGCCATCGCGAAGATGGTCAACGTAGCACTGTCTGCGGCGGAGATACTTGAAGCCGAGGGGGTCAGCGTTGAGGTCATCGATCCACGGACGCTCAGTCCGTTGGACGGTGAAACGATTCTGGATTCGGTGGAGAAAACAGGGCGACTCGTGATCGTCGATGAGGACACCCCACGGTGCAGTCTCGCCACGGATATCGCAGCACTCGCAGCGGACGAGGCGTTCTTTAGCCTTGAGGCGCCAATCAAGCGCATCACCGCGCCCCACACGCCTGTTCCCTTCAGTCCCACGCTGGAGAACGCCTATATCCCCTCGCAAGAACGGGTAGTGGCAGCAATTCAGGAGGTAGTGTCCGTATGACACCAATTGTACTCCCCAAATCAGGTTTTAGCAGTGAAGCGTCAACGGTTATCGGTTGGAGTGTCGCGGAAGGAGACCGCGTTGAGGAAGGGCAGCTCCTGTGCGAGGTCGAGACCGAAAAAACAACTATTGAGATTACTGCACCTGCGTCGGGGCTCCTGCGCAAGATACTCATCCACGAAGGGGAAAAGCGACCCGTCGGTGTAACAATGGGCTTCATCGGTGAAGCGGACGAACCCATCCCCGAAGTCGAAGACACTCCGTCCATAACGCCTGAAACATCTCAGATCAGTACGGCTCCGACTCCATCTGCGCGTCCCCGTCGTGCAGCAACGGGACGGGTGCGGGCATCTCCCGCCGCTCGCAAGCTCGCAGCTGAGCATGGAATTGACCTAACAGAGTTATCGGGCAGCGGTCCCGGCGGTGCGATAACAACCGGGGATGTGGAGCGCGCAGTTGAAGCCAGTCTGGCTGATTCGGATATTGAATTGGTGCCGATGAGTTCGATGCGTCGTGCCATCGCTCGGATGACCCAAGAAAGCTTTCAAAATGCGCCGCATTTCTACCTGACATTGGAGGCAGATGCAGCGTCACTTTCGGATGACCGTCCAGAGGGTATCTCGGTTACCCACTGTTTGGTCAAGGCAGCCGGACTCGCACTCCGTGAGTTTCCGCAGATGCGAGCGCAGATTGAGGGCGATGCGTTTGCTATCCCTCACGCCGTGAACGTTGGGCTAATTACCGCGGTGGAGGACGGTCTGGTTGTGCCTGTGATACGCGATGCGGACCAACGCTCCCTTGCCGAGATTGCCGAGACCGTGCGTTCACTGGTCGATGGGGCGCGCTCTGGAAAACTTTCGGCGGACGATGCTTCGGGCGCGGGGTTCAGCATCACAAACTTGGGTATGTATGATATTGAGACCTTTCACGCCATTATCCACGCACCGGAAGCCGCGATTCTCGCCGTTGGAGCAATCACGGAGAAGCCTGTGGTCAAAGATGGGCAGGTAGTGCCCGGAGTGCGGATGGCACTGACATTGTCATGCGACCATCGGGTCGTTGACGGCGTAATCGCTGCACAGTTTCTGGGGCGGCTAAAGCAACTGCTGGAAGATATATCAGCGTTGGAGTGATACGTGTTCGGACCCTAAGAAAGCGTCAGGGCATTTAGTTCTTTTGTAGGAGGGATTTCCAAATCCCGACACTAAACAGTCCTAAAGAAGGTAGGAAGTGCATTGGCAGAATTGATAAGTCTGAAGACACTCAGTGAACAAAACGGAACAGATCGGCGGAAAGCGAGAATAGCACTCGCGCAAAACGATGATCCGGAGGCTTTGAAGGGACTGCTCAAACAATACTGGACGTGGCACTTTGAGGAATCCTTAACAGACGCCGCACGGCTACTGTTAGCGACAAATCTGGGTTGGGAGCAGATGCGTCCACTCACGACGCCGCCAATTGGGGAGGTCATTTCGCCGCTCGGTTATGCACTTGACCACGCAGATCAAAGGGTTTGTGACGCCGCTTTTCAGGTCTTGGAGGGCACGGTTGACATCCCCGCTGGGGAGGTGTTGATCGGCGAGGAACTGACGCCGTTATGGGTAGAAGGATTCCAAATGGCTCGCTACCCGGTAACAAATGCGCAGTACCTACAGTTCATTCAGGCAACAGGGCATCAGTCCCCACCATCTTGGGAGGACGAAACGTATCCCGAAAAGAAGGGGGACCACCCAATCGTGGAGGTGAGTTGCGAGGACGCAGAAGCGTATGCGGGGTGGACGAGCTGTCGGTTGCCCGCCTTTGAGGAATGGGAACGGGCTGTTCGCGGTGACGATGAACGCCTATTTCCGTGGGGAAATGAAATCGACAAACCGCGCTGCAATACCGTAGAGCTTGGGGCGGGCGGCACAACCCCTGTGGGTGCTTTCCCAGAGGGAATTAGCTCCTTCGGTTGCTACGATATGCTGGGGAATGTGTGGGAGTGGACAAGCACATGGTACGACGAAGACGAACCACACTTTCGCGTGGTCAAGGGAGGGGCGTGGTATTATAACCACGAATACAGCACCTGCACAAGCTACGATTTCTTCAGTAAGGAGTACACAGAATTTGTGATCGGGTTTCGTGTCGCTCAATAACGGATCGCCTTAAAACCCAATCTCATCAGTATCAATGGACTGACGAATCGACGTTCTATCCCTTCTCCACCCCAACCGGTGTCTTTGATACCGGAATCTGACGGACATAGTTGACGAGCGGTGCGCCCATCCCATCAAATTGGATTTTGACCTCATCCCCGGTTTCATAGGTTGGTCGGTTTGGGAAAGACAGTTTCATAGTTCCGAAGTAGTGTAGATGTACATCGCCGGGGATCCGAAAGTGGGGATACTTAAAGTGATGGTCTTCGAGGTTGGCAAGCGTGTGGCTCATGTGTGCCTCACCTGTGAGTAGATCGCCGGAATGATAAATCTCCTCCGATTCCCGCACGATGCGGCAACTGCCGTGAATATCCGCAAACGATTCATCGGTTACTAACTCAGGCCCAACGGCACAAACACGCATTTTCGAGAGAGCAAGCCACAGATAATTCACACGCTCCATCGGATGGTCTGCCCACTCGTTGCCAACTGTAAAACCGAGCCGACAGGGAATCCCATCGTCGTCAATGACGTAGCAGCCCACAATTTCCGGCTCCTCACCACCATCTTCTGAGAAGTCCGGAATATCCAAAAAGTCGTTGTGCCCCCGCAAGATTGTTCCATTCCCTTTATAAAACCATTCGGGCTGAATCCCACGCTGACCGGGCGCGGGTTTGCCATCTCTTAATCCCATTTCAAACATCTTTTGCGAGTCTGTCTTCGTCCCCTCATCGGTGTCATCGATTGTGTGCATCTGGTCACGTGCCTCCATGCTGCCGAGATGCGTTAGCCCTGTTCCAGACACCGTGCAGTGGGCTGGGTCCGGATGGTCCAGTGGGGGCAAGATCCAGCCGCTTGCATCTCCTTGCCGTCCGGCTAGCAGTTGATTATACAACACCCGATCTGCAGGCTCAGTAGAAGTCGTTGCAAGGTGTGCATCAATGGTCTTCCCGCTTCTACGAGCTTCAAGGAAAAGGTTATAGATTCGCGTCCACTCCGCATTGACGCTGGTCAAGTCAATAACGTGTCCGCCATCAATATAGCCGATGCGCCTCCCTTTTTCTGGTAACTGAAACTGAATCAATCTCATGTTCCTATCTCCTCTTAAGCTGCCCCCATGATGTTATCTGCTTCCCCTTTTGACGGACAGACAAGTTCTTGTCAGTAACCGTGACTACAAAAATAACTTGATCTTGCAGTGGAGGGACCCCATCATCAGTGACCGTGAGCGTGACGGTGTAATTGCCGGGTTGCTGATAAACATGCGTAACCATCTCTTTCCGCTCGGCAGTAGAACCATCGCCAAAGCGCCAAACGTAAGTGCTGATACCGCTATCATCTTGTGAACCTGCGGCGTTTAACGAAACCGTTTCACCCACGAAAACTTTCGATGGAAGGACTTCAATCACGGCGACTGGAGCTTCATTCACATCCGGCGGGCCGGTAATTTGACCGTTTGTCGTGATTACATCTAACTGGTTGGCGTCTGGATCAGACAGGAGAACTGCTGTAAATGTGATCGTAGAGGGATTAACCTCAACCACGGCAAAAGTAATGGTTGCAAGGGTGCCATCTCCATCGGATGCATCAGCCAAAGAGGTCGCTGCCAGTGTCACATCATTGTCGGTAATAATTGGTGGTACCACAAAGGCGCCCTCCGCCAAGTAATCAGCATTCTTTGCTTCCACAAGTGCCAGCTTCTGCGGATCGAACTCCACAGTGAACTGATACGCGGCTACGCTTGCACCATTGCTGATGCTCACATCCACGGAAAATTCCTGCCCAACGGCTGGAGATTCCATCTCTCCCGGCTGGATGGACACCGTGGCTCGTGCAAAAACCAGCGACGGAACTGCCAAAAGAATCGTGATTATACAAGTCGCTTTAAAGTGCAACGCAAGCGGGGTTACAAGTTGGTTTGAATTCCGATTCCAGCGGGATTGTAGGGAGTTTTTCATGCGTGTCTTCTTTCTTCGAGTACGCAGCCCGAACCTGCGTTTAGAGAGATGTCCGATCTGATCGGGGCGACTGAGGATTCGATTATAGCATACCCACCAATACAGTCGCAATACTAAAATTAGATTGAATCCCGATTCCATTACACCCGTTGTCGCGGATCCAGTCCTTCTTGAATGATGATTTCTACCGCAGGATTAGACCTCACCGCCCCATACAGATTAGCATTGATAATGCATAGCTTTTTTTGATACAATTCATCAATCCAAATTGATGAACAGGAATCCAACGTGACATGTCAAATAAAACCCTTGATCAACTCCTTATTATTCTAACCGTTCTCCTCGATGTCTGCTTTATCAGCGCATCGGTTTTCGTGGCGTACTGGCTTCGATTCGAATCGGGATGGTTGGACGGAGTTGCGGTCCATAGGGGCGCGCCGCCGCCACTTGACTACTATTTCCAACTCATCCCACTGATGGGATTCATCTGGAGTCTCGTACTTCGAGGAGCTGGGCTTTACCGAATTGAGGCGCATATCACGCTCGAAACAGTAGCGTCCCTCTCAAAAGCGGGGCTGATCGCGTTAATCGCTACACTCAGTACAATTTTCTTCATCTATCACAACCACCAATACTCGCGCTGGGTGATGATCCTGTCGTGCGGACTGAGTGTCCTGCTCCTGTTTCTTAATCGACTTGCGATCCAACGCTTCAAAGAGGCAATCCAACAACTGGGCGTTGGTGTCAGCCGTGTCGCAGTTATCGGTTTTAATAGGACGACAGAGCAACTGATCCAAGCGATCCAAAAGAAAACAGGGAACGGCTACCAATTTATGGGAGTCCTGCTCAGCGATATGCCCCCTTCACAACCAATTACCTACCGCATTCTTGGTGAATTCACGGATGTTCGGAGCCTCGTCCAGAAGTATCAAATTGATGAGCTTTTCATTACCTCACCAGCAATCCCCCACACGGAGATTTTGCAGATTATTGCTGTTTGCGAAGGACTGTCTGTACGACTCCATCTGCTGCCAGATCTCTATGAGGTGATGATCGGTCGTACACGAGTGACAGATTTCGACGGTATTCCAGTGGTCAGATTGAAGGAACTCCCACTTCAGGGGTGGCGCGGGATGATTAAACGCGGAATGGACATTCTGTTGAGTATGATCGCACTCATCGTTTGCAGTCCACTGATGCTCGTCATTGCCGCCGCTGTGAAGTTATCCTCGCCGGGGAATGTTATTTTTCGACAAGAACGGGTAGGACGAGATGGTAAAACTTTCTATATCTACAAGTTCAGGTCAATGCGACATGATGCAGAGACGGGCGTTGGACATATCTGGGCGTCAAAAGATGACCCACGGCAGACGCGGCTCGGCAGATTTCTGAGGCGTTGGTGTTTAGACGAGCTCCCCCAATTCTTCAATGTCCTCAAGGGAGATATGAGCCTCGTCGGTCCCCGGCCCGAGATGTCCGGGCTAATTGACGACTTCAGCAAGGAGATTCCGCACTACTTGGATCGCCATCGTGTCAAATGCGGACTCACCGGCTGGGCACAGATCAACGGACTCCGTGGGAACACCTCGCTGGAGGAACGGATCCGTTATGATCTGTACTACATCGAAAATTGGTCAATCGCTTTTGACGTCAAGATCCTTTTCAAGACACTCTGGTCAATTCAAAGTGCTTCAAGGCGGGATACAGAAGAATAACCTGCTTATATTTATAGTGAATTCTAAAAACAGATAGACACTTTCGCCCCTCGGTTTCGATCCCGATTTATCGGGGCCGGTAGGTGCGGTTTCCAACCGCACCGGTTTGGCGTGTCTCATTAATTCTAAGATCCACTATAATAGGTCAATTATCCGCGGGAGGAAAGCGCACATTGGAACATGAGTCGATACACATCAACTATGTGAGAGAATTTACCAAACTCAGCCTCTGGTTTGTTCATAAGCGTCTTTGTGAGGGTGAAAGCGACTTTGAAGGGTTGGTGAACGGTCGGGTGAATATCTACCGGAACACCTCGCTTTACGACGGGAAACACCACCCCGCCAACGGGGAAGCCGCTCCGGAGTGGGCAGATATTCTAAAAGAACTGCGGACAGTTTTCAATCGTTACATGGCTGCGCCATCCACCGAACAGCTTGAGGCAGCGGGGTTAGACCTGTTGTGGGGATACCTGAAAAAACGACCAGATGTGCTACCACCGCCGGAGACCCGACCTTACGAGTGCTGGAGTTACGACTACGGGGGAGATCAGCTTAACATCCACATCCTCAACGTCTATCAACCCCGATCACCCTTGAGCGATATGTGGATCCCATTCGCCGCCTCCCTGATTCGGCTGCTGCAAGATTCTCAGGCCAAGCGTCCCGATGTCGACGTTGTCCGCTGCGGGAGTTGGCTCAATTCCGTGTTACCATTTCAGAAACTGTTTCCAGAGCGCTGGAAGCGGAGCGCGGAACCGAGACCCGAAGTTCGATATACTATGGGACATTGGGGCCAGTTTACAGATCGACGAGGAGATTTCCACACCCGGAACGGTGCGCTTTTCCGGAAAACAGGGGATTTTCCATTTGCCAACTTGCGGTGCGAATGTCCTATTGAGGAGGTTCTCGCCCATCTGAAGAACAACTTTCCCGCCGCAGCAAAGTGTGTTGTCGAGATGTGAATCTCGACCTACAAGTCCTAAACAGGGAGGAACTCCAATGAGCATGGCGAATTTTCCGGAACATTGGAAGAGGGCACGTTTTAGAGAAGTTGCTACGTTTACAAAGAAACCGAGAGACTTGCACTATTCAGAATATGATGAAGTTCCTTTCGTACCGATGGACTTAATTCCGATTGCTAAACTCTTTTCGGAAAAATTTACGCTTAAAACGAATAATGAACTAAGTAGTGGAACTTATTTTGAACCCGGAGACATCCTTCTTGCTAAGATTACACCCTCTTTTGAAAATGGGAAACAGTGTATCATTGAAGAGTTACCGACTCCATTTGGTATTGCAACGACGGAGGTAATTCCAATTCGTGAAGTTGTAGATGTGAGTGATAGATTCTATCTTTTCTATTACTTGTTGCTGCCTGATGTTCGCACTTTGCTTGCAGGAAAAATGCAAGGGACTACTGGGCGACAGCGACTAGGCAAAGGAACACTTGTCAACTTGGAAATTCCACTCCCGCCACTTCCCGAACAACGCGCCATCGCCCACGTTTTACAAACAATCCAAGAGGCGAAAGCCGCACGGCAACGCGAGCTTGCCTTAGAGCGTGAACGCAAAGCAGCGTTGATGGATTACCTCTTTTCCTACGGCACGAAGGGCGAATCCCGCAAGCAGACAGAAATTGGAGAGATTCCTGAGAGTTGGGAAGTAGTGAGGTTGGGAAAAATAGTAACTTTACAGAGGGGAAAAGATTTACCTGTTCAAAGTAGACATGCTGAAGATATTCCTATTGTGGGTTCAAATGGAATAGTAGGTTGGCATAACGAACCTGTTGAGAATGTGCCTATTCCCGGCGTTGTGACAGGACGAAGTGGGAGCATAGGATTTCTTACATATATTGACCAACCCTATTGGCCATTGAATACAGCACTTTATGTTCGAGATTTTCATGGTAATAACCCATTGTTTGTTTATTATTGGCTGCACCTGTTTCCATTTGAGAAGTATAGTCAAGGAGTTAGTGTGCCCACATTGAATAGGAATCTTGTTCACCCGGTTACTTTTCGTTTACCTCCCCTTCCCGAACAAGCCGAAATCGCCGAAATCCTCCAAGCCTTTGATAAAAAAATTATTGCTCTTGAACAGGAAACTGACCGACTGGATGAACTATTCCACGCAATGCTCGACGAACTAATGACAGGAAAAAGATCTGCCATATCACTAATTGATTAGGACCTACGCAGCACGTTCATAAGTCCCCCTGATAAGGGGGATTTAGGGGGTTAGGGGGATTTATGGTGAAGTCTAAAAATAAATGAACACTTTTGCCCCCGGTAGGTGCGGTTTCTAACCGCACCGGTGTGGAGTGTCTCATTAATTCTAAGGTCCACTATAACGCAAATGCGCCGGCCATGCCGAGTGGTATTCGATTGTTCCCATCGGATTCTTTACTGCTCACGATGGATTGAAAAATCCATCGCAACTATGAAAGGTAAAGACAGAGATATAGCTATTCCAGTATATAAGCGCCAGAGAGGATATGTCCCCAAATCCTGTCAATCCAGATTCAGACAAGTGTGGGGATGAACAATAACCGATAAGGGGTTCTTTTAAATCCGTGTCATCCGTTCATCCGTGATAATCCGCGATTCAGACAATTGCGGCGAACTGCCGACCAAAATGAGAGATGGGAAGGAAAACGGCTGTTTTGATGGTTAACTCCCAAACAAGCGTTTCCAAAAAGACGGTTTTCGATTATCTTCTATCAAGAGTTGATGCTGATCCGTAACCTGCTGGAGCGACTTGTGGGAGACAGCCAACAGTTGAGAAAGACGCTCTATATGCTGAGTCATGGATTCAATTTGGCTGTCCCGGTTATCTAATACTTCGCGCAAGTGTCTTGCCTCATCCTGCAATTGTTCAAGGGCTAACTGAGTATCCATCTGAGCATTAGGGTTTAGGTAGTGCTCAAATATCCTATCAACTTGAACGTGCCACTTCCCGTCTACCTTTTCGCCGTTTAGCTTGCCTCGCTTGAGCCAGCGTTTGACACTTTTAGATGAGAGATTCAGTTGTTGAGCAGCTTGATTGACTGTTAGTTTAGTATCCATGCAAATACCAACGCAGATGAGTCCATAGTCGTTACAGCTTGGATTCAAAAGGAACCGTTAAAATGAAGTCACCCCAAAAGATACACCGCCTCGGCGTTGACATCGGCGGCACCTTCACCGACATTGTTCTCATAGGAGAAGATGGCGCGGTGTTGACACAAAAAGTACCCTCCACGCCAGACAATTACGCAGAAGGCATAGCCACAGGACTGGCGCCGCTACTACCACGCCAGATCACCGAAGTGGTACACGGGACAACGGTGGCGACAAACACGATCTTGGAGCGTAAAGGCGCTTTGACCGGGCTTATCACAACCAAGGGCTTTCGGGATGTGCTTGAAATTGGACGACTACGCTACCCTCGCTTGTACGATTTGACATGGAAGAAACCACTTCCATTGGTGTCAAGACGTTTACGGCGTGAGGTTAAGGAACGCATTGATGCAAACGGCAAAATCGTGCATCCATTGGATATCGAAGGAGCGCGGGAGGTAATTCAATGGATACTATCACAGAATATCGAATCCCTCGCAGTCTGCCTAATCAACGCTTACATCAATCCAGACCA
This sequence comes from Candidatus Poribacteria bacterium, assembly GCA_022822005.1. Lineage (GTDB taxonomy): Bacteria > Poribacteria > WGA-4E > WGA-4E > PCPOR2b > PCPOR2b. The sequence goes on along the minus strand of JAJECO010000062.1, from coordinate 89,164 downwards.
TGAACGGCAATTGGGAGAACTCATCCACGAGCTGGCACCAGACCTACCCGTTTCCCTATCCTGCGCCGTCCTGCCCGAAATCAAGGAGTATGAGCGGACAAGCACTACCGTTATCAACGCTTATTTACAACCCGTCGTCAGTCGCTACCTGAGCTCGCTATCTGATCGGTTGAACCAACAGTTGGCTCATACAGATAATGCGCTCCCGCTCTATGTCATGCAGTCCAACGGTGGGGTCATGTCCGCTGAATCCGCTGCCGAGATGCCCATCCATATCATCGAATCGGGACCTGCAGCGGGGGTCATCGCCTCACTCACGCTCGCAGACCGTATCGGCTTAAGGAATGTTTTGACGCTCGACATGGGTGGTACTACGGCGAAAGCATCATTGATTGAAGATGGAGGGATTATGCACTCGCCGGAATACCAAGTCGGCGGGGGTGTCTCGGTCGGCACCCGTTTGAGCAAAGGAGGCGGTTATCCGTTGCGTGTGCCCGCAATTGACATCGCTGAAGTCGGTGCCGGCGGTGGAAGTATCGTATATCTGGACACGGGTGGGGCACTACGGGTCGGTCCACAAAGCGCGGGGGCGGTGCCGGGACCCGCCTGTTATGCGTTGGGCGGCGAGGAACCGACACTTACCGATGCCAATGTGGTACTCGGCTATCTCAATCCAGAACATCTCGCAGGTGGTGCATTACCACTGAACGCAGAGAAATCGCATCAGACCTTGCACGACAAAATTGCTGCGCCACTCAATTTAAGCACATCTGATGCCGCCCACGGTGTCTATCGTATCGCTGCGGCGAACATGGCGCGGGCGGCGCGAGCCGTATCATTAGAGCGAGGACGCGACCCACGCGAGTTCGTGCTGTGTGCTTTCGGCGGCAACGGTCCCCTACACGCAACAGAGCTGGCAGAATCGCTCGGCATGAAGCAAATCCTCATTCCCCCGTCGCCCGGGCTTTTCAGTGCCTTCGGGTTACTCTACGCAGATATCGCCTATCATCTCGTCCAAACCTATAAGCGTCTGCTCACTGAGTTGGACATAGATGAGTTCAAGGAGACATTGGAACAATTGGAAATCTCCGCGCGGGAAGGACTGATGGCAGAAGGGGAAAACGGTATACACGTGACCTTGCAGCATGCGGTAGACCTCCGCTATGCGGGCCAATCGTCCGAACTGACGCTACCCGTTATTGACACGGATATCGGGCGGTCGCAGTTTTTCCACACATTGGGTGAACGGTTTGCTGACGACCATGAGCGCACATACGGACACCGCGCTCCCGATGACCCGATAGAGGTTGTCAACCTGCGTGTGACCGCCACGGTTCCAACCGCCAAGTCCCAGTTCTCATATCTCCAGCCCCCAAGTTCTAAGACCTTACCCCCAAACCGTCGTTGCTACTTTGGCGAGGAGACAGGTTGGCTTGAGGTACCGGTATTATCTCGCGAAGGGTTGGGAAGTGAATCTGAAGGTGGTCCATTCATCGTCGAAGAGTATGACACGACGATTCTCGTTCCGCCGCGTTGTAGGGCACTCCGGGATGAATGGGGGAATATCGTCATTGAGATGGGAACATAAACGCGAAAAATCGGGACTTGCTTTCTCCTCTTCCCTCTAAGAAAAGGTAAAGACATAAAATGAATGACTTAACCGTCGAAAAACTAAACGCACAAAATCGAAATGCAACCCTGTCCTTGATAAATAATGCTTACGATAATGTACACGGATTTGAGCTGCTCACCATGGATGATTTAAGCGCACTGGAGCAATCAGGTTTCTTCGTGCTCGGTTCAGTGGACGGCGAGCTTGTCAGTTTCGCATACAGTGCTATGGCAGAGGAGGGGTTGGGAGAAATTCGGTGGGCGGGTGTGCCTGACAACTGCCGGGGCGAATGCCGGACCCTGCCCCCGATGCAGGCGTGTATCAACTACCTAAAAAGCAAAGGCGCAAAGCGGGTTGGCGTAGTAACTTGGCTGGATGCTCCCTATCGCCAGATGTTGAGCCATTTTGAAGGAGAAGGCGTCGAAGTTATACATGACCAGCTCATCCTACGGCTCGATATGCAAGACTACACGCCGCAACTACCTCCAATCGAAACGGGGTATAGCATACGGACATTTCGAGAGGGCGATGAGCAAACTTGGGCGGATGTCAAGAATGCAGTGTTTGGCAGCTCTTCAAACTCGGGCGAGTTCTGGAACCAAAGCTTCTTGGGTGTCAACAAGGGATTGGACTTCGCTCCACACGGATTCTTCTTCGCCGAAAAAGACGGTGAACCTATCGGCATAAGCGCAGGCATCGTTCTGCACGATCGAAAAAAGATTGGCGGAACGTTCCCCGGTGGCATCGGTTGGACAGGTGTCCATGAAGATTACAGAGGTGTCGGACTTGGCAGAGCATTGATGGTGAGTTCCCTAAACTACCTGCATGACCGGGGCGTCGCTGTGACGGAAGTTGGCACCCAGTTTTATCGAACCGCAGCGGTGAATCTATACGAAAGCCTCGGCTTTCACATTCACACCGCCTCGTTTACTATCTAACCCGTTTAGATCTACTCCCTGTAGGAGGGGCATCCCTGCCCCGACATGGCAGTGCAGGAACGGTCAATAAACTGCCCTACTACAAACCAGCCGTTCAAACACACCCGCTGTATTCCTTACCCCGCAAGAGCGGAAAGTCCCGTTTTTGATCTGGATCGCCAACCCATTTGGAGTCCGCTCGCATGTAACTGGTGGCAAGCCCCCGACGGCGATGCGGCGTCCGATTCTCGCCACTGCCGTGGACAGTCAAACTGTGGTGAAAACTACACCCACCCGCTTTCAATACCACCGGCACCGCGGTTGATTCGTCTATGCCTTGGGCGTGCAGGAAATCCCGTCGCTCGTGGGGCCAAATCCCTTTCTTATAACTGCCGGGGAGCAATCGCAAACAACCGTTCTCTTCCGTCACATCGTCCAATGCTGTCCAGCAGCTCACAAGCGTGGGCGGCTCCACGGAGGTCCAGTAAGCCGAATCCTGGTGCCAAGACACAATCGAGCCGTGGAAAGCAGGTTTCATCAAGGTCTGGGTGTGGAATAGTTTGATATCTTCCGTGCCAAGTAGCTCCTCAACAATATCTAAGATTTTCGGGTTGCTGGCATGGTCAAAAACTACCTCATCGTAACGATGGGGATCCAAGAGTTGCCACACCTTGTCACGCCGAGGCACGTTCTCAAGTTCGCCCCGCTGGGCAGCTGCCTCCAGCCGCACACCCGCCTTCTCCGCATTCGGATGCGAACCGTCTGCCAATGCGTCCATCCGCTCACGCAACGCCTCTAATGTCTCCTCCGACAGGAGATGTCCATAAATCACAAATCCATCGCGTTCATAATCCACTTTCTGTTTATCTGTTAAACTCATTTGAACCTCCTTGTATCGTTAGATTTCTGTTCCTGCTATTCTCAGTCTAAATCTCATCTAACCCGATGTGGCTCAAGAAGTGCCATGTTTGGCTCAAAACCGATGCCCGGTCTATCGGGCACTGTCACGTATCCATCCCTGTCCAATAACATTTGCGGCAGAAAGATCTCACCCCTTAGTGGATCTACCGCAGGCGGATAGTATTCAAGCATCAAACCGTTTTCACGCGCCGCTGCAATATGCACCTGAAGTTCCTGCGCCCCGTGGGGAGCAATCAGCTTCTGATGGGCTGCGGATTCTTCTACCACCGCTAAGGCAGGTTCGTAACCGGCTAAGATCGCGACATCAATGTTAAAAACATCTGCCCCCTGATAATCCATCAAGGTTTGGAAGTGATGAACCCCGTAGCCGTTTTCACCTGTTGCGATTAACACATCGGAATCTTTAGCCATTGCAGCCAATTCCTTATGCCCCCGGTAATTGTGACTGGGGATCGGCTCTTCAAACCAGAAAATATCGTTTGCCTTTAGCACAGGGAGATACGCCACCGACTGCTCAACGTTCAACGCACAGTTGGCGTCTACCATCAAGGTGATAGCCGGTCCAATCTGCTGCCGTGCCGCCTCTATCCGTTTAATGTCATTGTCCAGGCCCGCGTCTTTGTCCCCAATCTTCATCTTGACAGCGGTCGCAAAAAACTCGTTGACGTTGCGGTCCATCTCTTCCCTCAGCTCATCAAGCCCTTTATCTCTACCGTAGTAACCACCAGCGATATAAGTGCGAATCCGTTGCTGTTGACCATCGAGTAACTGGTGAACCGACTTTCCTGCAACCTTCCCCCTGATATCCCAACACGCTTGGTTGATCGCAGCCAGTACCTGCGTGTGATAGCCGCCCGGACCATATATCTTAATATTATCCGCCAATTGAGATACATACGCGGTATCTATAGGAGACCTTCCTATCAACTGCGGCCTAAACTCATCGACATACATTGGAAATATCTGAAGCGGTCGCGTCGCTGCTGTACCTCCATTGAAGCCATAGCCAATAACCTCTTCTCTTCCGCTCCTTGCCCGCACCCGTACCAGATGGAGTCGCCCTTTGTCATAGACATGCAGACCGTTCCAGATTGGCGGTTTATCCCATTGGTAGAGTTCGCTTTCGATATGTGTAATTTTGATTTCCTGATTTTCCATACTAACTCCTAAGTGGTTCTTCTACTCTCCTTCCAAGGTAATCTGAATTTCGGCATCGACAGAATTATCGTTAAAATTGACGCTGGCGGTGATTAATCCAAGCGCTTCCAATGGGGATATGTTATCCGTTATGCGTTGAATCAGTTTTGCATCAACATCTTGCGAAAAGATCAAACCGGCTATCGGAAGCAGACGTTTCAATTCCGGAATCAGAAGGCTTGGCTGAATCCGAATATGGTTGTGGCTGGGGTGATTTAGGAGGTCAGACATTTTTGTGCTAATCAGCGCGCCCTCCTGCCCGGTGAACGAATTGATAGCAGACTCTACTCCACCGAGCGTTGTGCCGATAACGCAGTAATTGTCGATAAGTGCATATCCTCCCTTTAAGGCGAAGATGAGCCCAACTCGGAGTTGTATCGGTTGTAACTCAAGACCTTGATACTTTATCGGAGCCGGAAAGCGGAGCCGTTTGCCGTTGACAGCAATCTTGGTCCGCTTGAGTTTTGTTAAAGCCGTTTCCAAACTTGGCTTATCCTGAATTGGACAGATCAGAAGTATCGAAGGCACCAACGCGGGAACACCTGTTGGAGGAGGTAACAGTGCCAACGCAATTCTGTCTTCAAGGTGGCGCGATAAATCAATTCCATTTCGCTGATATTTCAATGATAGGTTGGTTTTCATCTGCTGCCACAACCCCGCAAGATTCGCGTCATTGCTTGCACCCAGAAACGCTGTGGTTGCAGGGAGCATCGAAAATAGTTTTTCGTCTGCCGGTCGGGGGGATTGTCGAGTTTGCGAATTAGCGCTCCTAATCATTCGGTGCTGCGAGTAGATGACACCATCTTCGTAACGATTGCTGAATGTCCACACCTCGATTCCCTGTAATAATGACTTGAGCGGTTGATCAAACTTAACAACTTTGGTAAGTTTGGTAGGGTTGATATAAATGGTGTTGCGAACGATGTCATACTGCTTGCCCAGATAGTCCCCCGTCGCCGCTAACGCAGCAAAGCCCTGCTTCTGTTCGGCGTAGACATCAACCGTATCCTGGATCAAAGATTTATCCGTTGCCAGCAAGCCGATTTTGCCAATAAAAGTGTAACTGAAATCCTGCGGATACCCTGTGATAGTGTTAATGTCCAGTTTTCTGTAACTCTCTTTTAACCGTTTGTATTTGGGATTGATCGGGGCTGTTGCGGTGAGCGTCGCAATTTCCAGTTTCTGCTGCGCTCCGAGGGCGCTAATGAGCAGAAAGGATATCTTACCGCCCCGCTCATAAACCCCCACAATCGCCTCTTCACCCAAGTAACCTTGGATTCGCTTGAGATCCAATTTGCCCCCCATTTCTAACTCCCACAGCTGTTTCTGGTACATAAGCCGTCGCCACCAGAGTTCTCGTCGGGTTTCCGCAAGGATTGGCATTTGTGTGACCTGCGCCCCAAATTCGGTCCGTTGAAAGGTTTCGATGAAACTGCCCAAGTCCTTCACACTGACATAACAGATCGGCGCATCGGGGAGGAGAGTAAGGAGACTCTGATCCGGTTCCCAGAGAGAGGTTTGGCGATAAATCAGCACAATCAGGAGCAGGAGAATGACAATTGCACTGAAGATAATAAGTTGCGTTTTAGAGGGACGAAATCTTAGTGGTAGCAAAGGGAGTTAGATACGTGAAGAAAATTGGATGATAATCTGGTTGAATTAATGTTCCAAACTCTATACAATAAACACACAGCCTACTATAGCATTGCCTGTAAGCAGCGTCAAGTATGAAAGCATCGGGACAATGATTTAGCAATGAACCCCCTCAACAGATTTCGGAGGTCGTATGAAAACCTATCGCGTCGCAATTTTAGGGTGTCGTGGACGGGGCACCGCCGCCGCTCGCGCCTATCACGCGCATCCGCGTACCGAAGTGGTTGCATTGTGTGATTTAGTTCAGGAACGACTGGATACTCTCGGCGGTGAATTGGGTGTCGCTACCCGGTTTACTGACCTAGACGATATGATTGTCCAGACCCAACCCGACCTTGTGGCTATCCCGACGGGGACAGAGTTCCACTACCCACTCTGCATGCGCGTGTTAGAACACGGCGTCCATATTGAAGTTGAAAAGCCGATGTGCGTTGACCTTGAGGGCACCACCGCGGTGATGGGAAAGGCGCAGGAGAAAGGGGTGCGGGTAGCGGTGCATCATCAAGGGCGCGTTGGCGCACTGATGCGAGCGATGCACAAGGCGTTCATGAACGGGGCGATTGGCGAGCTCCGCTACATCAACAGCCGTGGCAAAGCCTACTACGGTGGTCTGGGGTTAATGAACATCGGTACACATCAGCTGAATAATATGCTCAAGTTTGCGGGACATTGTCGTAGTGTTTCTGCCGTTGCACTGACCGACGGTCATCCCGTCACACCCGAAGATGTGGTCCCATCCCCGCTCGGTATGGGAACAATTGCCGGAGAATCTATCACGGCAACGCTGCATTTTGACAACGACGTAACCGCGAATCTTCTGCAACACCGTTTCCCAGCCAGCACAAATCCGATCATGGAAATTGTTGGCACTGAAGGAAAACTATTCGGTTCGGCATGTCTGCTCATCAAAGGCGGCGCATGGCATCTGTCGCAACCTGTCTACATTCCAGAGGGAAAGCCTGATCAGTGGGAACCGCTTGAGCCTGTCTACCCGGAACACTATGATCGCTCAAGTCCGGCCAAGTTGGACGATTACTGGTTCGTTGAAGAGTATGTTTCTGCCTTGGACCAAGACCGAGACCACGAGTGCAGCGGTGCAGAGGGACACCACATCGTGGATATCATGATGGGGATCTTTGAGTCGGCAGCGCATGGAAAACGAATAGATCTGCCCCAAAAATGCCTCGAACATCCACTGCTCCGCTGGCGACGTGAAGAAGGTTTAACACCGCCTGAACCGATGCCCCGTGACTATAACGAATGGCTGGCAGCTGAAGATCAGCGGCTCGGACGAGGATAGATAGTTATTATCCATTTGTTCAGGTACGTAGGTTGGGTTGAACGGTAAAAGGAATCCCTATCGACAGCAGTAGAACCCATCTCTTGAAAAATACTTACCTATATAACGCAGGTTGCTAGTTGTCCAGTCTGCTCGGCTTGGATATGGCTATCCAAGCCATCTTTGTAAATATGCAGTGGATTTGTCAATCCACTGCGAGCGGTGATGGGGTGACTTTAGCGTTTATTCGCTCGGTTTGAACCGTTTTCTTATAACTAGCAACTTAGGTTATATAGATAGATACAGTGAAACCCAACACCGCACTGTAGGTCGAGATTCATATCTCGACATCCGGATGTCAACAAAACGAGCAGTTTTCTCCATAATAGAAGGAACATCAATGAAAATAGAACAAATCGAGATATATCCGCTTGAAGCAAAACTATCAAAACCGTTCGGTTGGTCTCAGCGGTGGACAGACACAAGGATGACAACCGCAGTGAAGATTACCGCTGACGACGGAACATACGGTTGGGGCGAAAGTGGTGATGCACGGACAATGGAATTTCTTGCCCCACTGCTCATAGGTAAAGATCCTCGACGCACCGAAGCAATTTGGCAGATGCTATATACACTTGGGTATCAGGGACACGGTTTTGCAGGAGGACAGATGGTTGCCATCAGTGCGTTCGACATGGCACTGTGGGACATTGCCGGGAAAGCGGCCGGACGACCGGTCTGTGAGTTGCTGGGCGGGAGTGTGCGTGACCGCATCCCCGTCTACGCCACCGGACTCTACTACACAGAGGACGACTTTCCAGATGCCTTGACCGAGGAAGCACTTGGGTATGCTGCGGCGGGTTTCACCGGAATGAAAATGAAAATCGGTGGTAAGCCAGTGGACGAGGACATCGAGCGAGTATATCATCTTCGTGAGGCGCTTGGTCCCCAAACACATCTCATGGTAGATGCAAACGAGGCTTACAGCCCGACAACGGCTGTCATGGTGGCGCAAAAACTTGCCGATGCCAACCTGACCTGGTTTGAAGAACCGTGTGGATCGTACAATGATAGCGGCAATCTGCTTGTTCAACAGTTGGGCTTGATGCCAATCGCTGGCGGCGAAAGCCTAAAGTCACGCTATGAATTCGCTGAACGCCTCGCCTGCCACATGTTCGATATTATTCAGCCGGATATCGTCGGGGCCGGTGGCGTGTCAGAGATGTTCAAACTCGGTCACATGGCAAACGCCTTTGGCGTCCACTTCAATCCGCACTTCTGGGGAACCGGTATTAGTCTATCGGCGACGCTGCATGTGGTAGCCTGTCTTCCGTCGAACCCACCCTCCGACTGCCCCGAACCATACATCAACCAATCCGTTATGGAGTTTGATCGGACGCCTCACCCGATTCGAGAGAACCTCACCGATCCAATTTTTGATCAGGTAGATAGCCATATCCCAGTTCCAACAACCCCAGGGCTAGGGGTCGAGGTCATTGAAGAAGAAGCACGCCGATTCTTGGGATGGGGACTAAGTTCCCCAATTCGAGTTACCGCATGATTCACTAGTACCTTTTGATTTTCCAAACCCAAGTTGTTAGTTATGTGTGACGCGATAAAAGTCCCCTATACCCATAGGGCGGGCATCCCTGATAAATCGAGATCCAAAGCGACTTGCCCGATCTACAAAGCCCCAGAGGGGCGACATGTTTATAGCACACAAGATAACAAAATCCCCAAGCCCCAGAGGGGCGACATGTGTGTAGCATTTTGTTGAAGTTTACATTGCCGCAGAGGAGACAAGCGTGACAAGAAAGAAAATTCTGTTCACAGATTGGCGGGATATACAGTGTGGAGCGGTTGCTTGGTTGACGGCGGAAGGGGAGCATTACCGGGTTAGCACACCACCCGAACCACAGGTTCCCATGCGAGCTGAACCCCATTTGGTGCCGCGTGGCATTCGCTTGGAAGCCCAACCGGCGCGTAAAGCGGGAAAAATGGAAGGTTACAGAGGTTGGGGACGCGTCATCTTCGATGGCGAGCATTATCGCACATGGTATATCGAAGTCAATGGAGTTTCAATGTTGGGCTCAGGATCGGTGGCGCATACCGACACCATCACCTCCGTCGCCATCTGCGGGATTAAATCGCGGGATGGTTATCACTGGAGCGAACCGACGCGCAGCCAAATCAGTGTACCGGGACAGCGCGGCTTCGACGGGATGACCTTTTTCATCGATTCGCACGCCCCCGAACCGCAGCGTTACAAATTCATCTATTGCGCCCAATTTGAGGATGGCATGTTTCAGCCGCAGCTCACCGAGTATTTCAACCGCCAGTCACGTCACCGGGATAACCGGATATCAGGAGAGCGCCGATTTGGGATGTTTGCCGCCGTGTCACCCGATGGCGCCAACTGGACAGCGTTACCTGAACCGTTTATGTTGCATCCAAGCGATACCGATACCACCGTACTGTGGAACGAAACGTTGGAACGGTACGTGATGTACACCCGTATGATGCGCAACGGACGGCGCTGGATCGGACGGGCGGAAGCGGAGGACTTCATGCACTGGACACCCGTAGTCCCTATTATCTGGCCCCGCCTCGAAGACCCACCGGACTACGATTTCTACCTCAACGGTTATAGCCCCTATCCCGACCTCCCGGAGTACCAACTGATGATTCCTATGCTGTATCACCGCTACACCGAACGTAGCGAGGTCCGGCTCTATTCAAGTGAGGACGGTATTGCGTGGAATCAGATTCCCGGCGGTCCGGTTCTGACACCGGGCGAATTAGGGGAGTGGGATTGCGAATTTATCGGTACAGGTAAAGACCTTCAACCTTTCGGTGTGGACAAGATTGCTATCCCCTATTCCGGCACGATTTACCCGCACAAGTTTCCTCGATGGTCCGCAATTTTTGATGCAGCGAGCATGGGATGGGCATGGTGGCAGAAGGACCGTCTCTGTGCAGTAACCACAGATAACGAAGGCGAATTCTGGACTGTACCGATTCTTCCGTCAGGGCGGCAAATCCGACTCAATTTCCGTGCACCGATGGCGGGTAATATTGGGATCGGGATTGAGGGGGTAGCGGGACGTTCTGCCTCCGACTGTGACCCACTCACCGGCGACTGGTCGGATAAAGTTGTCACATGGAATGGCGAGTCTGACATCAGTGCACCAGAGGGTAAACCGATCGTCCTACACCTGAAACTGCGCGCTGCAGAACTCTTTTCCATCGCTTTTGAATGATCCCTTGTGTGATTCAAAGGATAAAAGTTATTGGCTAACAACCGGAGCATTCACAACCGCGAGAAACTCGGGGTCATGGCGCACAGGCTCGAAGGCATCGTCCTCCTCAAAAAAACGCTTGATTGAACCGCGTGCTGCGCGTCGGCGATCCTCGTGGGCACGCTTGAGGTATTCAAGGCTTGCTTCGCGGTCGTTGCGGAATTTGAGAGTCATCGCTGCCAGCCACGCCATAATTCTTCCCCCGGACGACCACACCCTAACCTTCTCCTCGATATAATCCCGGTGCTGCTCCCAGTGTTGTGCCGTGCGTTTCAATAGACGGATAGCAGCCTCGCCCTCCCCTACCTCTGCGCAGCCCAGAGCGAGGCACGTTGTGGCGATGTGGATCGCTATGAAATACTTCCGATTCAGCCAGTTACGAATATCCGTAACACTGCCCCCTGTGGGATAATCTCCAGCGTTTCGGTAAATCCGATCTAACCGTTTGCGCGTTGCTTCGCTTTCATCGGTGATACTCGCCAATACGATGTCTCGTTCAGCGAAGTAAGCCTCAAGATTTGCTTCCGCTTCAGCAAGCAGCGCCTTCACCTTTTGGTGTTCACCAAGTTGATAATAGGTCGGTGCGAGATGGAGATAGTCCCCCTGTGCTCCAATGAGAAATGCCTGCTTTTCTGGGTCCACTGTCTCTGTGTTTTGGAGCCAATCAATGAACGTTTCAAAGGTATCAGCCGCTTCTCGAAGGCATCCCCATTCGCGCAACGTTTTACCCCGTTCACGCGTGTAGAGCGCGCGGTGCATCAGTGTGAGTTCATCACCGATCTGCTCGACGAGGTGCTCGGTCTGCTCTAACCAAGCGGCAGCGCGTCCAACCTTGCGGTACGCATCAAAGACGTGGAAATATGACTCAAGTTGGTCGGTCAGGGTTATTTGACCGTCAAACCGCTTCAATAGCGTTTCGTGGGCGTTTACGGATCGCCTATGGTCGTTGACACACGGTTCCTGCATCTCGGCAATACTCTTACACCCAGCGTCGAAGCCAGCGCTGAAATCGTCCGTCGTCATGGCGAAGTTCCAAAACAGATCCACATATTCCTCACACCGTTGAAACTGATGGTACAAATACGCCAATGCCCTGACTGTATCCGCATCCCGTGCGCCGAGTCGATAGGCGCGGGCGAGTTCGGTACACGCTTCTTCAATCAACGTAATATCAACCATTCCATCTGGGAGAGAAAGCTGCGCCTCTATCATCCCCCCTGCAACCATACCCAGTCCCCGATATGCGGGGGCGTAGTCCGCTTGAACGTCTGCGGCGCGTTGGAACTGTTCACGGGCATTTTTCCAATTGCCATCGGCAAGATACCGCTCACCCCGTTTTATCGCCTCTGTAATGACCTGTTCGGTAAAATCTTCTGCCAACGGTTGGTTCTCAATCGTGTTCTCAACCATACGAATCATCTCCTGCTTCAATCGTTTGCGTGCATCTGATAATCGCGTAGTAACCGCCGTCCGTGAAATCCCCAGAAACTTCGCAATCTCAGCGGACTTCATTTCGCGGATGTAGGATAGGATCAGAACCTCAGAAGATATGTCAGGTAACGAAATGAGGCAACGCCACAGCAGTTGACGTAACTCTATGTGTTCAGCAGTTTCGTCAGGCGTTTTTTCGGCTGCACTGATGTGTAGTAGTTGGGCTTTGTGCGCTGATTCCGAGGTGTTTTCGAGTAAACCCTCAAGGCTCAAATCGTCTCGCTTCTCCCGGCAGACCCACTTGTTGGCGAGGTTCCGTGCGATTCCACACAGCCACGTGCCGACCTTTTCTGGTGTGTCGAGGGATTCGATAGACAGGTACGCTTTGACGAACGTCTCCGATGTCAAATCTTGGGCTTGATGAAAGTCTCGCACCTTCGGCAAAATGACACCGTACACCATCTTTTTGTATTTTTCGACGAGTGCTGTAAAGGCTGCAGAGTCCCCGTCTCGGATGGCGTGGACGATTTGTCGATCATCTTGCTTCAATGCGTTACCTCCTTCATTATATTATGTGCCCAAATGACCGAAAATGTCAGCGACTTTTTTCAACTTTTTTGGAAGACAGTTCTTTTGCCATATCCCGACCGAAATTGTTTCTTGACTTACTCATGTTGTTGGATTAAGATAGCGCAGGCTACCTGCTCTTTGAGATTGGCAGATGTCAGCCTATGTAGGGAACGCAGGTCCGTGTTCCCCATGGAAACCCCTAACCAATAACGGTTGAACTCCTTGGATCATGAGCACCATAAAAAGGTATTGTAAGCATGAAAGATTTTAACACATATCAAGCTGAATCCAGAAAAACTTGGGGGATTATCCCAATGAATCACCCAATTGTATATCCAACGATGGGGTTAGTAAATGAAGCGGGAGAGGTCGCAGGAAAAATCAAGAAGATTTTCAGAGATCAGAACGGTCAAATCACAGAAGAGAACAGGCAATCGTTAAAAAACGAACTTGGCGATGTACTCTGGTATTTAACGCAAATTTGCACAGAACTCGGTTTAACTTTAGAAGAGGTCGCTGAAACGAATATAGCGAAACTTTCCTCCAGACAAGCAAGGGGTACACTTGGGGGAGACGGTGATAATAGATAAAACGAGCCAACTCTGATAATTATATCAAGCACTCAAAAGGAGATTTAGAATGTCCGACAAACGCCCAAATATCTTATTCGCTTTCGCCGATGACTGGGGCAGGTACGCCAGTGCATATCGGCAGATTGAGGGGGATAACACGCCCAACGCCCTACTGGACACGCCAAACTTTGACCGTATAGCACGCGAGGGTGCCTTGTTCACCAACGCCTTTGTGCCCGCGCCTTCCTGCACGCCGTGCCGAAGTTCTTTGCTCACGGGACGCTACTTCTGGCAGACGGGGCGGGGCGCAATCCTCCAAGGGGCGGTCTGGGATTCCTCTATCCCCTCATATCCCTTACTGATAGAGGAAGCTGGATACCATATCGGCTACACCTATAAGGCGTGGTCACCGGGAGTGCCACGCGATGCACCCTATGGAGGAGATCGGACACGCTACGCACCCGCAGGAACGAGATTCGGCGAATTTTCGTTCGTCGCCACGGAAAACGTTCCAGAACACGGTGTCGAGGGGGCAAAACAGATCCTCTACGACGAATCGCGTCAAAACTTTGATGCCTTTCTGGAGGCACGTCCACCGGATACACCGTTCTGCTATTGGTGGGGTCCCACGAACACGCATCGGAAATGGCAGCGTGGATCTGGCAAAGCGCTTTGGGGGTTAGACCCGGACGATCTGAAGGGGCGTCTACCCGCTTTTCTCCCGGACGTGCACGACGTGCGCGAGGATGTCTGCGACTACTTGGGTGAATGTCTCGCTGTGGATGCTGGACTCGGAGGGCTTCTGGAACGCCTAGAGGAGTTGGGAGAATTGGACAACACACTCATTGTCGCAAGTGGCGATCACGGCATCCCGGGATTCCCACGTGGCAAATGCAACCTATACAACCTCGGCTGTGAAGTGGCACTGGCAGCACGTTGGCCCAAACATATCCCGGAAGGCAGAACGGTGAACGACTTTGTGAATCTCATGGATTTGGCACCGACCTTCATGGAGGCTGCTGGACTTGAGCCCCACAGCGATATGACGGCTCGAAGCCTGCTAAATGTGCTAACCTCATCGCAAGATGAGCAAGTAGATCCAGAACGAACGTTTGTCGTTACAGGTCGAGAACGACACGTTGGTGACGCACGCGAGGACAATCTGCCTTACCCACAACGCGCCATCCGTACAAAAGATTTCCTATACATCCGCAATTTCACACCTGATCGTTGGCCCATGGGTGATCCAAAAGGTCTGGACGATCCCACCGCGGAGCCGCCCCCTTACGATGAGTTGTGTGATGACACAAGACTCGTCTATCCGGACATGGATGCCAGCCCAACGAAGGCATGGATGATTCACCACCGTGGGGAAACGCAAGTACAAAGGCTCTTCGAGATGGGATTCGGAAAATTCCCGGCGGAGGAACTCTACGACCTGCGGGTAGATCCGCACTACCTGAATAACGTGGCGGAGGAGGCTCAATATAGGGAGGTCCGACAACAACTCTCTGACCAGCTTATGAGTGTTCTGACAGAACAGCAGGATCCGCGGATTGTCGAATCGGACTGCCGTTTCGAGCGTTCCCCATTCACAGACATCTAGGGACATTTAATTCTCCTGTAGGAGGGATCTCCGAATCCCGACCTCCTACTGATTTGAGAAAGGAAAAGGTATATGATTCAGATTGCAGAGATGCTCGGTCCACACCCCTCATCACTATGGAAAATGGTCAAGCAGTGCGGCGTCGATTATGCGGTCGGCGCGATGGACGTCCAGAACGATTCCGAGGATCTACCCTTGGAAGAGCGACCCTGGGGATATAATTCACTTGCACGGGTGAAGAAGGCTTACGAGGACGGGGGATTTGAACTCGCTGTCCTCGAGAGTCGTCCACCGCTGAATAACGCTAAACTCGGATTGCCCGGAGGGGACGAAGAAATCGAGACCGCCTGTGAACTTATCCGTAATATGGGTAAACTTGGAATTCCGGTCTGGTGTTACGAGTGGATGGCTGTGTTTAACTGGATGCGTACCTCTACGGAGATCTCCTCTCGTGGCGGTGCACTGGTTACAGGCTACGACAATGAGCAGATGCGCAACGTGCCAAACACCGAATACGGCGTTGTAACTGAGGGGCAGTTGTGGGATAACCTGAAGTACTTCCTCGAACGTATTGTACCAGTTGCTGAAGAGGCGAACGTTAAGTTAGCTATGCACCCCGATGACCCACCGCTTTCACCTATCCGGGGGATTGGTCGGATTATGCGGAGCGTCGAGAACTATCAACGTCTGATTGATCTGGTGCCGAGTCCGGTGAACGGGATCACGCTCTGTCAGGGCAACTTTACACTGATGACAGATGATCTGCCATCGGTTATCCGTCATTTCGGCGAGCAGGACAAAGTCTTCTTCGTTCATTTGCGTGATGTAAAGGGAACGCCGGAACGATTTCAGGAAACCTTCCACGACGATGGCAAAACCGATATGTTAGCGTGTCTTGAAGCATATCGAGATATCGGATTTGACGGCGTACTGCGTCCTGACCATGTGCCAACAATGGAAGGTGATAGCAATGAACACGCAGGATATTCGTCACTTGGGCGGTTGTTTGCTATCGGCTATATCAAGGGGCTGCGTGAATCGGTGTATAAGGACTGAATTGAGTGATCCGCTGTTGCAAGGTATCTCCCAACCGTAGCGACGCAAGAAAATCCTGCTGCAAATCACATATTCTTTGACAAACCGATTTATACAGGTTATAATTATAATCGTGTTATTGAAACTGAATCTCAATATCAATAATGCAGGCGTAAAATAACCCGTACAATTTCCGGAGGCTACAATGCTAAGATATCTGGTTGGAATTCTATGTCTATGCCTAACTGTAGGAACGGTTGGTGCAACCGATCACAAAGAATTGGTTGTCTATTCAGGACGTAGTAAGGGTTTGGTCCACCCTATCATCAAGCAGTTTGAAAAAGAGACCGGCATCACGGTCAAGGTGCGTTACGGCAATACCGCTCAACTTGCGGTCGCTCTGTTGGAAGAGGGGGAAAAAAGTCCCGCAGATCTCTTCTGGGCACAAGACGCAGGAGCGCTCGGTGCAGTCAGCAAACAGGGGCTGTTTCAGACATTGCCCGAATCTATCACCTCGAAAGTTCCCGAAGGATTTCGCAATGGTGAAGGTACATGGATCGCAACCAGCGGGCGTGCCCGTGTCCTCGCTTATGCGCCTGAGCGTGTCAAGGTGGAGGAACTGCCTAAAAGCGTCTTTGACCTGACCGACGCGAAATGGAAGGGACGAGTCGGCTGGGCACCGCAGAACGCGTCATTTCAAGCCTTCGTAACGGCGATGCGTGTTCTTGAGGGTGAGGAGAAAGCGGGAAAATGGCTGCGTGGTATGAAGGCAAACGGTGCAAAAAGCTATCCGAAGAACACACCTATCATTCGGGGGCTTGCCTCCGGAGAAGTTGACCTTGGCTTGCCCAACCACTATTACTTGATGCGCTTCAAAAAGAGCGACTCCGGATTCCCTGTGGAGCAAACCTTTTTTGCGTCCGGCGATACGGGCAATCTCGTCAACGTCGCTGGAATCGGTGTTCTGAAAAGTAGCGGTCACGCCGATGCGGTCAGCAGTTTCCTCGAATATCTACTATCCCCAAAGGTGCAGCAATACTTCATCAGTGAGGTCTTTGAATATCCTGTTACGGAGGCGGGCATTCCTAGCGAAAAATTACTACCACCGGATGAACTCTTAAAACTAACGCCCGAGATCAACCTAGAAAAATTGGATGACCTAGAAGGAACCTTGAAACTTCTACGCGAGGCGGATATTTTGTGATCCACTCTGAAACGCGATCCTTTCCACCTTGGTATTTCCTCGTCCCCGGCGTTGCCGTTGGGACTGGAATAGTACTACCGCTGATTTATCTTCTCATGCGAGCATTCGAGGCGGAAGCAGGAGAACTGACTCAAATTGTTTTTCGTACCCGAACCGTGTATCTTTTGGGTAATACCATCCTCCTTGTCGTCGGGGTTGTGGGGACCGGCATACTTCTGGCAGCACCGCTCGCGTGGATAACATCACGGACGGATCTCAAGGGCAGACGTTTTTTTACGCTGCTCGGAGTGTTGCCACTGGCAATTCCCGGCTATGTAATGGCTTACGCTTTATTGGGTTTAAGCGGTCCCCACGGAACCTTTGCCCTCCTATTCGGGCCAAGTTTTCCAAATCTCCGGGGATACTGGGGTGCCCTCATCGCTCTTAGCTTTTACACATTTCCTTATTTCTTTCTAAACCTCCGGACAGCACTACTGGGGTTGGACCCCACGATTGAAGAATCAGCCTATAGCCTCGGCAGCAGATCGCGGGAGGTCTTTTTTCGCGCAATCTTGCCACAACTTTGTCCTGCCCTCTATGCCAGTGGACTTCTCGTTGGATTGCACGTGCTTGGGGACTTCGGCGTGGTATCTCTGATGCGATACGAAACTTTTAGTTATGCTCTCTACACGCAATATACCGCTGCTTTTGACCGTACCTATGCTGCATGGCTTGCGCTGATGCTTCTTATACTCACAGGAAGCCTACTCTACCTCGAAGGGCGATTGTTGCGTGGAAGCAAATTTCACCGCGCGGGCAGCGGTGCTTCACATCAGGCGAGTCCAATTTCACTGGGTGTTTGGAGGATACCCACCTACGTGTATCTTGGCGCCTTGACGCTCGCTAGCATTGTTGCTCCCACGGTAACGATCGGTTTCTGGACTCTCAAAGGAGTTGATAGTTCACATATGCAGGATTTCCTCCGAGCTCTCTCCGGTTCTTTTCTCGTATCGACACCCGCAGCTTTCCTCACCGCTGCTTTCGCAATTCCCTTAGCTTACTTAGGAGTGCGATATTCATCTTCAATCTGTCGTATACTGGAGCGGGGCGCATATATCGGTTACGCAACACCGCCGCTAGCGTTTGCACTTGCGCTCATCTTCTTTTTTCGAGGGATTCCGGCGATTTATCAAACGCTTTGGATCTTGATCTACGCCTATACCGTGCATTTCCTTGCAGAGGCGATTGGTCCCGTTCGTAGTGCGCTCTATCAAGCCTCACCTCGTTTGGAGGAAGCCGCCAGATCACTCGGCTATCGTCCTCTCAAGGCGTTTTTCAAATCCACCTTTCCATTGTTGCGCAGCGGGGTCATTGTCAGTATCGCTTTCGTTTTTCTCGCAGCGATGAAGGAACTTCCGCTGACCTTCCTGCTTTCGCCCGCAGGGTATGAAACCTTAGCGGTAAACGTCTGGAGTTATACAACGGAAGCGATGTTCGCTGAAGGAGCTCGGTATGCACTTGCAATTGTAGTCTGCTCGGCACTGTTTGTCGGTTTGTTGTTAATGCAGGATGCAAGAACATCGTATGAATATGCAGAAGCACAAGCATAATAGGTGAACACTTTTCCACGTAATGTAGTATTCAAGGAGTCAGAATGCAGCCTCTGCTTAGTATCAACAATATTACCAAACAATTCGCTCATAACCTGCCTCCAGTGGTTGAGGACCTCTGTTTCAAGGTCTACCCCGGCGAAATCTTTGCCCTTTTGGGACCGAGCGGCTGTGGAAAGACAACGACGCTACGTCTGATTGCCGGATTCGAGCGTGCTGATGCCGGAGAGATTCGCATGGAAGGACAATGCTTTGCGGACGCTAACGTCCACCTACCACCTGAAGTACGAGGTATTGGAATTGTTTTCCAAGAATATGCCCTCTTTCCACACCTCAACGTACTGCAAAATGTCGCCTTTGGACTCAAAAAACTACCCACAAAATTCCGTGATGAGCGCGTCATGGCGGTGTTGGATATGGTGGGAATGACTCCCTTCAAAAATCGGAGACCACACCAACTTTCTGGCGGACAGCAGCAGCGGGTCGCACTGGCTCGCTCAATTGCCCCAAGCCCCAAACTGATCCTGTTAGACGAGCCTTTTTCTAACCTCGATGCCGGCATGCGACACTCTACGCGTGAGGAGATTCGAGTCCTCCTAAAAAATGCAGGAATGAGCGCGGTGTTCGTCACCCATGATCAGGAAGAAGCCCTCTGTTTCGCAGACCGGTTGGCGGTTATGCGGGACGGATGTATCGAACAGATCGGTACACCTGAAACGGTCTACCACCGTCCGAAAACACCATTTATAGCGGATTTTCTGGGTATGACCAACCTAATTACCGGCGAAGCCGAGGGAAATTGTGCCCAAACATCTTTGGGCAAATTCCGTATCGCGCCCTTTGCGCGTGGCAAGGTACTCCTCTCGATTCGGCCCGAACACTTGGTCATGGCTCCACCGGAAACGGAGGCTCACAGTAATGGTGTCGGTGAGATTGTCATGCGTGAGTTCAAGGGACATGATCTGACCTATCGGGTGAAGATTGGGACGGAGGATTATGTCGTGCAGACCGAATACTGCTGTCCACTTCAAGTGGGTGCTCGGGTAACGCTTCGAGCCGTTGAGCCTGCGGTAGTCGTGAAACACAATGAACCTCACCCATAACCGGAAGAAAACATAAAAACTGTCAACAGAGACAGTGCTTCATCGGAAAGCGATGACTGCTACAACCTCTCCGCTTACCCATCCACTTTGTTTCAAGCTCTACGTTATCACTGACCAACAGCTTTGCGCACCGCGAACGCTGTACGACACTATCCATGACCTCTTAGACGTAGGGGTATCCGCGGTCCAGCTCAGGGAAAAAGACCTAATCGATGCTGAGTATTTCAAATTAGCTGCACCCCTCTGCAAGCTCTGCCATTCCTATTCCGCTCAACTGTTCATTAACTCACGCGTCAAGATAGCCATGGAGATTGGGGCAGATGGTCTCCATCTTCCTGGAAATTCTGCCTCCGTGCAAAAAGTGATTGCAGAGACAAACCACCGCTTCATCATTGGTTGTTCCGTCCACACACTAACTGAAGCGGAACAACGAGAAACCGAAGGCGCGGGTTTTATCACCTATAGCCCAATCTATCCGACACTCAGTAAGCCGGGCTACGGTCCCGCTGTCGGCTTGGAGGAACTTCGGAAGGTTACAGGAAGGGTCAACATACCAGTTTTTGCGTTAGGCGGGATAACACCCGAACGGGTTTCCGGATGTCTTGATGTCGGTGCCTATGGAGTGGCGGTGATGTCCGGTGTGATGTCACCGGAGAACGGTGCACAGCAGGCAAAAGCATATCTGCGACAGCTCCGCGAAGCGGAATCCCGATAAATAGGGACTGGAATAACAACAGGAGTCTCGAACATGAAACAGATCTTGACAATTGCTGGCTCAGATTCAGGAGGAGGCGCCGGAATTCAAGCCGACCTCAAATCCATCCACGCCAACGGCGGTTTCGGCCTTTCCGTCATCACGTCGGTTACAGCGCAAAATACGTGTGAGGTAACCCGTGCCTTCGATCTGCCGACCGATCTTATTGATGCACAGATTGACGCTATCTTTTCAGACTTTGATGTCGCAGCCCTCAAGACGGGGATGCTATCTTCAGCCGAAATCGTGGGAGTTATTGGAGAGAAACTGCGCGAGTATTCACCGAGAAACATCGTAGTCGATCCCGTAATGTTTTCCAAGAGTAAGTACCCCTTACTTAAACCGGATGCCATTGAGCATCTGAAGTCCGGGGTATTGCCGCTTGCAACGGTCGTCACGCCCAACGTGCCTGAAGCCGAACTTCTCGCTGATCGTGAGATCCAGACACTTGATGATGCGAAGAGAGCAGCGAAGGTAATCCAGGAATATGGATGCCAGAGTGTGCTGGTCAAGGGAGGCCATCTCTTGGAGGAAAAATCAACCGATGTCCTATACGCAGATGGGGCTTTTACCCTCTTCGATGCGGAGCGAATTAAAACAAAAAACACGCACGGCACCGGTTGTACCTACTCCGCAGCAATCGCCGCACAGCTCGGACTTGGCAAAGACCTCGGAGCTGCTATTCAGTCCGCCAAGGACTACATCACAAATGCTATCCGCTATTCTCTCGATATCGGAAGTGGACACGGTCCCACCAATCACTTCTACTTCTTAAATAGGTAATCCGCGCCAAGAAAATTCTCGCGTGTATAACAGCCGATCTACACACTTACCTCAAACAAGGAGTTGGTGCTATTGAATCAAATCAAACTTTTCGACGAACTAAAACCCAATACTATCGTCACTATCGCAGGGGTTGGCTATCGCGATGGCATACCTGCTAAGGACGCGGATGTCGGTTGGCCAATGGGCGTAGTGCGACGGCCCGACGGTGATCTAATCGTTGCCGATATTCGTGCCCACCGTATCTGGCGCATTGACCAAGGCGGCATCTTACACACCTTCGCTGGGGACGGTGTGCCGGGGATTTCTGGCGATGGCGGTCCTGCCATCAATGCCCGTGTCTATACGCCACACGACTTCTGCCTCGACAAAGAGGGCAACCTTTTCTTTTCTGAGCTGGGTGCGAGAGGTCCCGACGAAGGTGCTAATACGATCCGTCGTATCGACTACAAAACCGGCATCATCACCCGCGTGGTTGGTTCAGGGAAGATGGGGCGGGGCGGAGATGGAGGTCCCGCACTCGGTGCTGAGTTTGACACGACAACCGGTGTGGCGGTTGACACCGAAGGGAATATCTTTGTGTGCGGCAAATGGGACAGCAATGTGCGGCGAGTCGATGCAAAAACCGGCATCATCCGAACGTTCGCAGGTCAGAATACCCGTCACTATCCGTCGGAGCAGGGGCTGAGCCGTCCCTATAGCGGTGCCAACTACACCTTCGCTGGGTTTCATGGCGATGGAGGAGCCGCATCAAAGGCAGCATTTGGATTCCCTGAACATCTCGCTTTCGACTCTAAAGGCGATCTCTACGTCTGCGACAACGGAAACAACCGTGTTCGCAAGATTAATATACGGACAGGGATAATCACAACCGTTCTCGGTACAGGCCAAGCTGCCTCAAACGGAGATGGTGGTCCAGCAGTAGAAGCGAGCACACATACGCCGGACGCTATCTTCATTGATGTTCACGACAACCTGTATGTCGGTGAGGTGGGCGGCTTCAGGGTGCGCAAGGTGGATGCCCAAACCGGTATTGTGACAACACTCGCTGGTACGGGCATCCCCGGTTGGGGAGAGGAGGGCTTACCCGGATCCGAGACGAGATGCAATCCCATCGAATCCGGCATCTGGGCTGATCCCGATGGAACTGTTTTCTACAGCGATTCCTCTGGGCGGCTACGGCGTGTCGATTCTCGAACCGGTATTGTAACGACGGTTTTGGGGGGCGACAGCATCCGAGACGATGGTCTATCTACCGAGGCGTTTCTCTCTTGTCCAAGGGGGATATGTGTAGGACCGGACGGGCACATCTACTTTGCCGATATGCAGAGCGATCGGATACGAGCGATTGATCCGACCACCGGGATTATCAGAACTGTTGCTGGCAGTGGCGGCAGAGCCTATGGCGGAGACAACGGCCCCGCAACAGAGGCATATTTCTTGAATCCTTATGATGTGTCGGTAGACAGGAGCGGCCGTGTTGTAGTAGCCGATACGTTGAATGGACGGGCACGGCGGGTCGAGAAGAATGGCGTGATCCATACTGTGGCAGGAACGGGGGAAAGCGCGGATCGGGGCGATGGCGGTCCCGCTGTGGGAGCTGGATTGACCGTCGTCTGGTCGGTTACGCATGGCGCCAATGGGGACATTTATCTGGGAGATGCTGCCGGGCGAATTCGGAAGGTTGACGCTGATACCGGTCGCATCAACACAGTGGCGGGTATTGGTGTCCAAGGCTACACCGGGGACGGAGGTCCCGCAACAGAAGCGCAAGTCGGCAGCCCATCGGCACTTCGATTTGACGCAAAGGGAAATCTCTATTTCTCCGACCTCACCCAACACGTCGTGCGCCGGGTGGATACCAAAGGTATTATTACAACCGTTGCGGGTTGTGGCACAGCAGGCTTTTCCCCCGATGGAACGCCCGCCCTTGAAGCACAACTTCACAAACCGATGGGGTTAGCAGTCACCGGGAGCGGAAATGTGTACTTTTCCGACTCACGCAACAATCGGGTGCGCCGAGTTGCCCCCGATGGTACGCTGCAAACGGTTGCCGGAAGCGATACGCCGGGCGACGCAGGGGATGGAGACACCGCCACCAAAGCGAGCCTGAACGAGCCGCACGGGCTCTGTTTCTACGGGGAAGACATACTGCTGATCTGCGATTACTACAACAGTCGTATTAAAGCGGTGAAACTGCAAAATCCGTGAGCCGTGCGCCTACAGTTTGGGTCTATTAGTCGCTGCTTTCTAACGTTGAGGAAGGATCATTCAAAATCTTTGTGATAGCAGTAAGATGGGGACAAAGTTACGTCCCTTCCGCAACGCGCGCGCGATTTCAAACCGAAGGACATAGGATGGATCTCCGATGAAGAGAGACAATCCAGCCCCAACTGATGTGTTGA
The DNA here is from genome assembly GCA_022822005.1 of Candidatus Poribacteria bacterium. Taxonomy (GTDB): domain Bacteria; phylum Poribacteria; class WGA-4E; order WGA-4E; family PCPOR2b; genus PCPOR2b. Next base: position 65,234 of record JAJECO010000062.1, on the reverse strand, counting down.
AGCTGCTGAACTTGAGGCTCTCATCATCGAGCCAAGCGTATCCCGTATCCAAGTAAGCTGTCACAGCGCCCAGAGGTCCCTCGCTGTCATCCAAGTATCTGATTTTCCCAAAATGGATCCGGTATTCCACATTGAAAAGAAGCGTATTATCCCCGACAAACTCCTTGAAATCGTAACCGTGCAAAGTACCAACCCCGCCTAAATAGAGCAGCCGTTGTCTGGGAAGCGGTCTATCAGAAAATGCACCTTCCAGACGAAAATCGAGATTATGGTTGCTCAGCAATTGGTTATAGCGCACAATCGTAAAGTGATAAAGATTAAAATCGAAGTCGCTGTTGAGCCTTTTATTCGCATATTCGACGGAAAAATTTCCCCGCCAACCGTGCTTAATACGGTAATCTGATATCAAAGCAGTTCCAGAATTCCGTGCTTGACGCGTCCCTTGAAGCGAGGATCCCGATTGAATCGGTGCGGGAGCCCTCAAGCTATTAAAATTATAACCCACAGTTACGCTACGCAAATTCCCCTCGTCAATTCGTAGGTTACTCCGCTTTAGGGCGTTTTTATTTAATAAACTCCAATCGGTTGACTTAAATAAGATTCCGTGATCTTCATCGGTGAATTCCAGTGTAATGTCCATTGACTGTGTCAACTGACCCTTTACCCGGGTATGATACCCCTTGCGCTGATGGTAATCCAAGGAGGTAGCCCCAAGGAAGAAGGCACCAAGGAATTCGCCACCTTGGGACCATCCAGCATAGCGATTGGCATCTGTCCGCTGGTAAACGCTCCCGCCGATAGTCAGAGCGTGGCGGTCAAACCAAGTCTTTTCAGCCCCCAGTTGATAATTCCAAAGTTTGCTTGACAGTCCGTTGCTAAGCCTCCCATAGAGTTGTGCGTTTGCCTCTCGGGTCGAAAGTGCCCCACCTCCACCTAAAATTAAGCCGTGTACGCGGTTAAAATCAAAGACCGGTCTCCAATTCACCTTGAGTCGTGATCGCTCCTCAATCTCAATAGCAAGCACGTTCCGGTCGTGTTCCCGCTCCACTCCCCAACCTTTTATACCTTTGAAGTAGAGGTTAGTCTTATCCAGTTTCGCGCGCATCTGATTGAGGCGTACCGTGCCAATCTCCTTGCTATAGGCATCGCCCTGCTTGAAATCGAGTGCATCAGCCAACTCCGCGCTCGTAATTCGACGGTTTCCAGAAAAACGGATCTCGTCCAAATGTCCCTCGTCAATGTCAATTAACAGATGGGTATCGGTGAATTGGTGGGTGACCTGTGCAAGATTATAACCGTGGCGTCTGTAAAGGTTTTCAATTAGTTGACATTTGGTGTTAAGGCTTGCGATTGAGGTGCGTCCTTGCCCCAACCCGAATGCTGCGCGCAGGAATGGAGATATAAAGTATCTATTTCCGTGTATATTAATCCCGGTGAATCGGGACGTTGCCGCTTCGGTCACATGGATTCGCAGGGTCACCTTAAAGATGGGGACGGGTGACGATTCATCGCCTTCTCCGGCTACCTCTTCGCTAACAGCATCGCTTGTCTCTATGCGAACATCGCTAAACCAATCGAGTGCGTCCAATTCACGGTTCAGCCACGCTAACTCCTCAATGGAAATGATATCCCCCGGCTGGTAGGGGATTTTCTCAAGCAGTTCCAATGTCGAGATGTTGCTGTTTCCCTCGACCTCGACAGCGACGAGCGAGAACTGTTCCACAAATTCAAAGTTCTGGGCGGGCTTGGAATTTTCTGTCTCTGTCAAACGTATGATACCCATCCGATCCGGCCAATGGGGCCACCAAGGTTGTATTTCGTCATAAGTAGGTGACCAGTAACTATATTCGACACCCGGTTTCGACGCGGGTTCGGTGGGACCGTCCCGCGTTTTGCGATGTAGGTTAAATCGCCAGGCCCGCTCGTTTTGCAAGTCCCGACTTGTCGGGATCCTCGGAACGGGAGCGGAATCCCGATGTATCGGGACGTCAATCTTCGATGAATCGGGACTTTCGGATGTGGAAGGCTCAAGTACATCGCGGGGCAGCGCAACTTCTACACTCCAAAAAGTCGGTGTAATCTGCGTCTTAAATTGGGTGCGCGAGTCCCAATCAGGCTTTGCCATCTTTTTATAAGCAGGTCCAAGGTCAGAATCCAACGGATCTGCCGCTTCAATGTGCTGATCGAAAACCGTACCAATCGGGTTGATAACGAGGTGGTGATAAGTCGGGGTTTTCGGATTGGGATCTATGAGAATCTCTAATGTGTCATCAAGCCAAACGTCCGATTCTGGATTGGTCTGTGTGATTTGAACTCGCTCCATCTGCGAGTCATATAATCTTACACCGATATAGAGATACTGGTCATCCCACAGGAGAAATCCCTGTGTCTGTTGGCTTGGCTGTGTGACTGCATCAGCATTAGAGAAGGGGGAGAGCGGCACTGACTTCGTCCAAGCTTTCTCGAATAAGTCGCCATCTATTACCGGTTGCACGGACGCGCGAGGAACGTCAACCGTCGGTGGAGGAGGTAGGTCATCTTCGGCGTAAGGGGTATCGACTTCTATTTCATCGTCGTCGGTTTTGGATTCAGTGGAAACGGATTGGGAGGGACGAATCGTAATTCCCTGACCTGCGGTCATTTGAATTAGGGGACCACCACCGTTAATCCAGCCTTGGACGATATCTCCCACATAGGCAGTCTCGAGTTCCACCGGCATATCAATACTAATAGCGCGTTGGCTATCGGCTTCGACCTGCATCTCAATATCTGCCGGATAGCTTTCTGGCAAGCGCAGCGAAATTGCTCCACCGCGCGCATTGAGAACCATTTTTGCTGCAATCTCGTCCATGATCACAAGATCTATCGAACCAGACCATGTTTCAAATGTATTAGCGCCACCGGTCAGAAGGATCTTCCCATAGATTAGCCCTTCTTGAGTGCTGACCTGATACGCACCCATCGCTTCGTCGAGATGAATATTACCGATAGTCGTTGTCAAAACCATATCGCCGCGGATGCCGTGTACCCGAATATCTCCAGACTCTGCCTTGATTGTGAGGATTAGGTCGGGAGGTGTTTCGATGACACAGTTTAGACGAGTCAGTTTGTTATCTGAATGGAGGGATTCCGGAAGGCGGGGAACCAACACCAAAATATCATCCTTCGTGGAAGTGTCTATCTGCACCGCGTCAAGGTATGTTTGGACAATTTTTTCATTAGGGCCTGTCCCATGCTTTTCGAGCTTGATAACAATTTGTTCCTTTGTTGTCGCATTCACTTCCACGTTTCCTACGAAGGGCAAGGTCAGTTCCAGACCATAAACGTCGTCATAACTAATCTGTTGTTCGGAGGCCGAAAGATACTGCGGCGGACTCTCCTCAACGGCACTTGGCGCAACTGCTTCTTCGGCTCCGACTGTGTTACTTCCATGCTTTGATAGGGAGTCTTCAACTTTTGGAGTATTAGTGCGTACAGTCCCGTTTTGAGAGTCGGCAAAGTTGACGCCAGCGGGTTGAGCCGGATGCTGCGCGTTTCCCGATCTTGGTCCGCTTTGCGAGAATCCTCGACAAGTCGGGACATGAATAGTGCTATGGAGCAGGCAGATATAAAAGATAAGAACCAGTTTTGTAATAATACGCATTTCCAGAGGTGCCTCAAATTGAAAATTGGTCTTTCCAACGCACTATAGCATTGGATTCCGATGAATCGGAACGATTTCAATGATGCCTTGAATCTCCCGACAAATCGATATTTTGAACGCAACTGATCTCATCGGGGTTGTCTTAACTCGTGAAGTTTTTGTGTGGGGAACGCTTATTTTAGTTGATGAGGTTTCAGTGCACTGGATTGCAACAGATACTTTCGAGGGCCGGAAGGATCTCCAGAAAAGTGTCCGGTGGCAAAAAGTTTAGCAGATATTCGGTTGGGCGTCAAACAGATCTTTCCTCTACTATTTTTGTTTGTATTTTTGAATCGGTTGTAGTAACCTCTCTCTAATTGATAAGAATACCCCAGTTGAGATGAAAGGAGCCGGATCCAATGCCTCAAACCACAGAAATCCGTGACATCGGTTCACAACGCGAATTGTTCGTTGATTACTATCTCATCGACAAGCTCGATGGGACAAGTCTCAAGCTGCATCATCCCCAACCAGGGGGCGTTGCTATCCAGTATGATCAACCGTGGGAAGACCGTCTGGCTTTTTATACCACTGTCCTCAAGGACGGCGACACATATCGCATGTACTACCGCGGGAGTCTCATGGGCCAAGGACCACACCCGACCTGCTACGCAGAAAGTAGAGATGGCATCCACTGGACAAAGCCGAACCTCGGTCTCGTTGAGATCAATGGCTCTACAAAAAACAACGTGATCCTGCCGCACAACGGTCAGTTTTGCGCGTTTGTCGACGCACGACCGGGCGTCCCCGAAGCTGAGCGATACAAAGCCAACGCACGCGATCAGCAGCAACCCAGCAGTCTAATAGGGTATACCTCCGCCGATGGCATCCACTGGACGAACGTACGCGACGAACCCATTGTCCCGGTAGCGTTAGAAAATAACTTCGATTCTCAGAACGTAATGTTCTGGTCAGAAGTTGAGGGGTGCTATGTTCTTTATGCACGCCACATGGTCGGCGACGCCCGCATCCGATCAACGGCACGGGGCACATCAACAGATTTTCTCAACTGGTCAGAACAGATCCCGATGGCCTTCAGCGATACCGGTAGTACAACCCCGTCGCAGCATCTATATACCAATCAGACGCACCCCTATTTTCGTGCACCCCACATCTATATTTCACTGCCCGGTCGTATCCACTTCAACAGACCTGCATTGACAGAAGCACAGGCTGCGGCGGTCTGTCCGGATCCAACCAGTAATGGTGGGGCAGACATCTCGGATGGGGTGCTGTTGACCACGCGGTCGGGCACAACGCACTACGACTTCACCTTCAAAGAGAGTTTCGTCCGTCCGGGAATCGGTTACAGCAACTGGACATCGCGGACGAACTATCCCGCACTTGGCGTTGTGCAAACCGGGCCGAGCGAGATATCCCTGTATGTCCAGCGGGATTACGATCAGCAGACCGCACACCTTGATCGTATGACACTCCGAATTGACGGTTTTGCTTCGGTGAATGCGCCCTATACAGGCGGCGAGATGGTAACCAAGCCGTTTAGGTTTTCGGGGAAGGAGTTGGAGCTTAACTATTCAACCAGTGCTGCTGGAAGCATCCGAATCGAGATCCAGGAACCGAATGGAGTGCCTATCACAGGCTACACGCTTGACGAATGCTCGGAGATTATTGGGGATGAATTGGGGCGAATTGTTCGTTGGGAGGGAGGCGGCGATGTCAGCAAACTAACTGGAGCTTCAGTTCGTCTGCGTTTTGCGATGAAGGACGCAGATCTGTTTTCAATGTGCTTCCGTTAGCGGGACTCGTTGCCGGAATGTGACCCGCCTTTCAAAAATATAACCAATGGCAGTGCAAATAGCATCACCGCACCGTTGACGTAGAAGATAGTTTTCAGACCATAGGTATCTCCGACAAAACCTGCAAAGTATGGCGCAACGGCAGAGGCAATGAAACTCAAAGTATAATGCAACGCATAACCGCGGCTACGAAATTCCGGCGTGAGGGTCGGTGCCGTTCCAACATAGATTACCGAAGAGGTCCCATTTAACATAAATCCAAATAGTGGTAGGAACAACACCAGGACCCATCCCGATGGGATTGAAGGTAGCACGAAACAACCAAGCACCATCAGTAACTCTGTCAGTAGAATGATTTTTCTGATGCCAAATCTCTGTATTGGCATCCCACACAGTAGTTTTCCCAAAGCACCGCCGAGGAACGTCAGGGACATCAACCCGCCCACGGCACCTGCTGTAACACGGCTTTTGATTAAAAATGCCAGAAACGTCGTAATGGCGGCTCGAACACCGTTATCTAATAGTCCGAGGATAGAATAGACCGTGAACTGAACCGGTTTTGCTATGCCCCACCCCTGAAACGTCGTCCACTTTGCGCGAATGGGGTTTTGTCCTTCTGTTTCTGATACACTCTGCCTCCTTCTTGCACCGATGTCCCCACGGAAGAAGAAGAGATATAAAATCGACGCTCCCAGCCCAATAGTTCCCAACACCGCGCAACTGCTACCCCAACCAATCCTGATGACCAAGATGCCCGCTAAAGCTGGGAAAAGCACCTTTCCAACATCGCCAAAAAAGTTCAGCGTGCTGATTGCAGGCCCCGCTTTGTCGCTTGAATAAACATTTGAGACGAGAGCTGTCCCCACCGGATGGTAGACTCCCCCACCTACCCCAGCAGAGAGAATCAGTAGCAATGTTAAGGGGTAACTAAAAGCCAGAATTAACGCGATGTAACTGAGGCTGAACCACGTTGCTCCTATGCCCAAGATCAATATGTCTCCGAGTCGTTCAGCCATAATCCCAGCTGGTATTTGAGTCGCGCTTATTGCCCCGTGGCTTGCGGTTTTAAGAAGACCGGACTGGCTATAGGTGAGATTCAGATCCGCTGCGATAAACGGAAGCAGGATAGATAGGCTCGAAATGTAACCGTCGTTGATGATGTGAAGTAGGCTGCACCACCCTAAATATTTCTTCGGTTTTATTGGATTTGAGTTCGGAATGTTTTCAGAATTGGGAGATGAAATGATTGCATCCTTTTTGACTTAAGGTGTGCGTCCAAAAATAGTGGGGATTTCTTTCGGCTTTGTGATAGTGTCTGGTTGCTATCCGGGTCGCCCACTACGCAGCGGGTTATCCAACGCAAAATGGGTTTTCTCAATCTGCTCTACCCGCAGCCACGAGTGATATGGAGACCCGCCTTCGCCTGCGCTGCCAAAATCACAGAGCTGCAACTTGCGCCCGTCTGGAGCTGTATACTCCATACGCACAACAGTTGGTAAGCTATCTTTATTGCTTATCAATCGCCCTTTCATCGCTGTAGCATTGAGGACAGGGATCTCATCGGGATCCATCGTGTTGAGCTGTCGATCATAGGTCATCAGAATAGGACCGCGGTAGATGGAAGCCTTCCCCTCGTACTCCTTCTCCCCGACCCAGTAGTGGGGTGACATGTCCAGTTCAAGCTCGACCTGATCCCCAACCTTCCATTCCCTATCTAGCACGAGATACGTCGCTGGCGACACCGATTTGACACGCTCGCCGTTCAGTTTGACGCTCGTTTTGGCAGACCAGTAGGGGATCCGTAATTTCAAAGCAAGCTGTGCGGAGCGTGAGGGTGAGACGTTGAGCGTAATCTTCCCTGTCCGTGGATATTCTGTCTTCTGCGTCAACTCAACGGTTATGCCCGACGACAACCGAACCTTCATGGTGGAAGGTCCGTACCAGTTAAGTACCAGCCCGCCCCTGCAACGCATCAACGCCCAGTCACTGACCATGCCCAATCCGCGCGGACCGTTGACACTGCAGCAGTTCAACTCAGGGCTGCCCTCCCGTGCTTGGAACACAATATCATGAGCACTTGCGCGGCGCACCCCGTCCATCGGCGTATTGTAAGTCACCCAACGTCCGGTGTGGGAATGCAGCCCGGTAACCGAGTTGAGGGTAGATAACTCGATCTCATCTGCGACGACAGAGTTTGCCGTCAGGCGGAGCATCTCTACGCTGGCGGCAATCCAAGCGATAGTACAACAGGTTTCAATCGCCCCTTGATGATACGGATTCCCCTGCGCCTTCTCTCCGGAGGAAAAACCGCCATTGTTGTGTCGATCTAACTTGACGATACTCCACCAGATCTGCTCGAAAGCGGTTCGATACCGATCTTCCCCAGTAATCCAGTAGAGTTCCGCCATGCCCATGATTGGATGCAGACTCTCCCATCTGGGCTTCGGTGTCTCGTAAAATTCCTTTCCAGTAAGACTACTCCGAAGATAATCCCCAGCGAGAGGACCGTCGGGACCCTCGGCGGCAAATTGATCAACAATCTCAAGTGCCATATCCAGATACCGCTCAGTTTTCGTCTTCCGGTAGAGGAGACAGAGGGTGTGGATGACTGCCAAGTTCATCTCTGTGCTGCCGGTGTCAACCAAACGGTTGTGTGTATTTCCCAAAAACCTCTGGCAGATAAGGTCTGCGATTTTAACCGCACTGCCGAGTGCCTTTCTATCCCCGCTTTCCTCGTGCCAGAGCATCAGTCCCAACATTGCATGGTAATGCCCCCAAGCATCCCAAGTGTTTCCCCCTTTGCCCCCGACGTTGGGTGCCTCACCTGTTAAACGGCTCTCTTGGGGCCAAGGTCCCAAATAGCCATCAGTATCTTGCAGTTGGACAAGCTGATTCACAAAGTTTCGGATAAAGGTTTTTAGGGTCACATCTTGAGTGAGCCGTAGGATCTGCACAGCACTGGTCAGGTATTTTCCAGCGAACTCTCCAGCCCAAGGCACCAGGTCGCGGAGAGGCTGCCGATCTCGGTCTCGGAAGATCTCCAACATCGCCGGATTTGCCGAAGGCGCTGCCTTCAGCCACTGTTCCGTAACGCCTGTGAGATAGTCGGCGAGATGCCCCCTGAATGTATATGCGGTTTGAGGGATCCGACTGCATTTTGGACGTTTCATCACACGTCTCCTTGGAGTGGTGCACCTATACTACTGCCAGTGTGCGGGAATGATGGCGTCCTCAAAGCCAAATTGGTCAGAGATCCACTGCTCCTGAAAAAGTCCGTCCTTATACGAGGAATGCTCAGTCGCTTGGACATCAGTCTCACCGGCTATAGCCTCTGCCAACGGTGAAACCGCCTCTGGATTTCCCCAGAGCAATGTCCGTGCACGTACATTGGGGGCGAAGAAGAATGGGTCGAAATAGGAGAGTGTCCGTTTGACCTGTTCTTCCTTCTCTGGATATAAACGAAGATAGTCCTCAACCTCCCCCGGTACATGGGCGCCCGTATTGTAAAAATCCCCGGGCGATGCGGCAACGTGGGTCACTTCGGGTCGAAGCGCTGCTGTCAATATCGGCATCCCTTCCTTCTTAACCGCGGCAATGCGGGAGCGATCTACTTCTGGACGCGCCAACAGATAGTCAACAGCCCGTAACCAATCCGCAACAAATCCGCGAAAGATAGAGGTTTCAGGCGCGTCAATGCCCTCGGTCATCATACCGGGAAATACGCCCGCATACGGTTTGTCAGCATTGCGTTGTCCGCGTCCGGCGGTTGAAAAGACGAGAAAGCGTCCCCGTTTTTCGTTGGCATCTCCCTGTGGCAGCGGATCTACAACGCTGCGATAGGCAGGACCAAGCAGCAGGGTCGGAAACGGTCCGTCCCCGTGTGGAATGCTTAAGTAACCGAACAGGCGATAGGGTCCGATGCCGGTGAAACGCACTGTGTAGCATTCGCAGTACTCTGTGGATCGGATCGGCAGATGCTCCTCTTCTGCAGCGATAGGTGTGGCTTCCAACTCACCGCAGACCTGCTGCCAGTACGCATCAAAATCTTCTGGTCGAGATGTATTAGACATAATTAACTCCTTTGGAATGAGGCTGACGGGGGTGAATCAATAATTTTGCAGATGGTTTTTGAAGAAATCCTTTAGCTTTGGTCCGTGATGAATGCTGCCAGCATCGTGACCATGGCCGTCGTAGGGGTAAAACTGCTTATCCTCGGAGGCGATAGTGTTGAAGACAGCATAGCCAGTTTCCGGCGGACAAACGTTGTCCTGCAAACCGATGTAGACCATAATTGGACAGGTAATTCGGGGCCCGAAATTGATACCGTCGAAGTATGCCAGCGTGTCGCGGACAGCCTCTCTCCGCTCAGGATACAGCCGCAGATAGTCACTAATTTCTTGGTATGGGTAGGTGTGCGTCAACTCAATCGAATCCATATATCCACAAAGATACGGACAACCAGCCGCTGCGGCGCGGACTTCAGGGCGCAACGCTGCTGTGGAAATTGCTAATCCACCGCCCTGACTACTGCCATTCACACCGATTCGCTCTCCATCAACCTCATCGCGCGAAAGCAAAAAATCGATCACTCGGGCCGCATCAATATAAAAGCCACGATAGGTATAGGTGTTTCGATCAACGATGTTATGGGTCAACAGGCCCGGATAACCGGGGTTAAACTGCTGATTACTGCGGATCTTGCCACGCGGGGCGACGGAGAACGCAGCGTAGCCGTCCTCTGCCCATGACCGCGGGATAGGCGGATCTTGAAGGTAACCCGGCACCTGTACGATGGCAGGCAGTTTCCCTGACCTTTCACGCGGCACGGCATACCAGCCAGCGATACGCACACCGTCGAGACTATCGTAGTGCACATCATAAACTTCAATCTCTGGCGTACTGTGTAGCGGCACCGGCTCCACCGTTGCGTTCAGTGGAATATCCACTGTCTGTGTCAGTAGCCCGTCCCAGAACGCATCGAAGTCATCGGGTCGCGTGACGATCGTGCGATATTGATCGGGGGGTACTCTTTCTGTGTGGCTCATGCTATGCTCCTTGTATGAGATATCGTCAGTCATTTTTCCAAAATACAGATGTGAATTTCGACCAACGACATTAATAATTTTCACATCCTACCAACTATTTTGCTTTACGGTGCAAAACTCAATCTGTCTCCCGTTTCATCCGTCCCCAAAGCGTTATCCACTTCTCTACATCTGATACTGCTAGTTTTACACCGAACCAAGAAGGCTGATCTCCACCTTCAACCAATGGTCTGATATTTTCGCCGTCCGTATCCATAATAAAGATACCTTCTATGTCCTCTTGGCGTGATACAAAGGCGATTTGTTGACCATCGGGGGCCCACTCGGGAGATCTTCCATTAGCAAGTCGCTTAGGATTCGCGCCATCTGCCTCCATCAGATAAACGGCATTACCTCCATCTCGGTTTGACCAGAAGGCGATCCACTGTCCATCAGGAGACCAAGCTGGATACAAATCTTGCCAAGGGTGGTCTGTTAACTGTTGAAGGTTATTCCCTGTGATATCAACGACGTAGATATCATTCCCCACGCCAGGAAGCCTAATCGTAAAGGCTAACTTGTTGCCGTCAGGAGCCCAGGCTGCCATGCCAGTGGCACCGTGTGGACGCCCCCAGCGAATTTCTTTTCGCTTTAGTCCATCAATATCCACGAGTAACAGAGATCCAGCGGGAGTCTGAGCAATCCACTGCCCATCGGGAGATATAGCTGGTCTACCATTTTCAACTGCAACGCGTTTGATATTTTTCCCGGCGAGATCCATTGTATAAATGCTAAAAGCACCATCGCGATCTGAACAGAAAGCTATACGGCCTCCATCCGGCAACCAAACGGGCCATCTATCCACTGCAGGATGGCGTGTTAATCGCCGGAGGTTTTTACCATCATCATTAATAATGTAAATCTCTTCATTTCCTTCCCGGCTCAATGTAAAAACAATTTTTCCACTTTCGGCACTTGCCATTTGGTTTGGATGAATCAGCAAAAGACTTCCGACAAACACAATCGCAAATAATAAACTGCTCTTCACATTATTCATGAGTGTCGTTAATCCCCCTGACCCAATTTCATTGGATTCGTTCTCCGCGTTTCATCCGTCCCCAAAGCGTTATCCACTTCCCTGCACCTGATACCGCCAACTTTGAACCGAACCAAGAAGGCTGGTCTCCACCTTCAACCAAGAGTCTGATATTTCCACCCTCCCTATCCATAATAAAAATGCCTGGAACACCTCCTCGGCGTGAGACAAAGGCAATCTGTTGACTATCGGGCGACCATTCTGGTCTTCTTCCATTAGCAAGCCACTTGGGATTTGCTCCATCTGCCTCCATCAAATGAATGGCCATATCTCCATCTCGGTCTGACTGGAATACAATCCACTGTCCATCAGGAGACCAAGCTGGATACACATCTTGTGCAGGATGGTCTGTCAACTGTTGAAGGTTTTCGCCCGTGATATCAACGATATAAATATCATTCAACACCCCAGGGATATTCCTCATCCCAGGAATTCGGATTGTGAAGGCTAACCTTTTGCCGTCAGGGGACCAAGCAGCCATTCCGGTGACACCTTGCGGACCATCCCAGTGAATCTCTCTCTGCTTCAATCCATCAATATCCACAAGTAACAGAATCTCATCGGGAGCCAGAACAATCCACTGTCCATTGGGAGATACAGCAGGTCTACCAATTGCATCTACAGTTCGTTTTATATTTTTCCCAGCAAGGTCCATTGTATAAATGCTAAAAACGCCATCGCGATTTGAACAGAAGACTATATGGCGTCCATCTGGTAGCCAAACAGGATAGGAGTCGTGTGCAAGATGGTCTGTTAATTGCCGGAGGTTTTCACCATTATCATCAATGATGTAAATTCCTCCATTTCCGTCACGGAGCAGTGTGAAAACAATCTTTCCGGTTTCGGCATTTGCCATTTGGTTTGGATGAATCAGCAAAAGATTTCCGACAAACACAATCGCAAATAATACGCTGCTTTTCATGCATTTCACAATTGTCCTCAACGCTTTCAAGTCTAGGGCTATTCAGTTCTTCTGTAGGAGGGATCTCCGAATCCCGACTTTCTACTCGTAGCCATCCCGATATATCGGGATGATCGCCCGCGGCGTAGACAACCTTGATTTGATCGAGATCTCGACTTCCTACTCAGACACGGAAAACACCAAAAGCTAAATAGCCCTAACACTCTCTAGGTTCTATTGACATTTCATCACAACCAGATAATCGACGGATGTGCATAGACACATAATTCCCGTAGGGGTTGAGTCTCCCAACCCGCGTTGGACAATGGGCGAAGACCTCCCCCTACAATTACGCACACGTCTCACATAAATGCCAATACGTCCTAATATTCACCGTTCGCATTCCAGCCGGGATACTGTTCCTCCAAAGCCGCTAAGGTTTGCGGTGTGTAGTATGGATGCCCTGCCGGTGGAAAACGGAAGACCTCACGCTCTTTCGCTGTCAGGGTTCCAATAAACTCACTAAACACTGTGTTCTTTCCCTTGTCCGTATAATGTCTAAACCCTTCCCAATAGTTGTCAGCTCTGCCAATCCCAAATCCCCACGTGAAGCGTTGACCGTCCTCACGGAGGTAATCGCTCGCAGAGTGCAGTGTGTAGTTGGTGAACATGCACAGTGTTCCACCCTTGCAGATCAGCGGTTCGTACTTAGTCGTGTCGCGCCCGTGCTCCTTGGCAAGCAGCCGCAGCGGGGCTTGGTCTTCATCGACATCTTCAAGATGCACCCAGAAACCAAGTTGACCAAACTCACGTAGTGCATCGGAGGGCGGTAGCAAGGAATTATTTCCGTTATCGATATGTAGCCCAGCAGCGTCGCTGCCGACACCACCCCCTTTGAAACCGGGATAGCGGGCGATCATACAACCGGCGCGGAAATGGATATGTTCTGTCTTGAGCCACTTTCGGGCAAATCCCCACGCCCGATAGTCAACGATACCTTGTAGCAGGGCTGTCTCTGGTGGTGGGAAATCGGTAAGAATCGCACGGCCCGGCGGTGGATCATCCTTCACCTCGTCCCATGTGGGGAGTGACCGTCTCTGTGCCGCTTGCATTTCGCGCAACTTTTCGCCTGTATAAAAGCCGGGAACAATTACGTAACCCGTGGCGTCCAATTCTTCAAGATGTGCATCGGTCAGTTCTGCGGACATATCTTCTCCTCTTGATTGTTATACCGTTTCTGAATAATTCTGTCGCACCATTTGGAGGGGAAATAACGGGCGTTGACAACGGGGATAAAGACTCATTGGTTCACGCGCTCATTAATGAACCAATGAACCTATCAACCAATGAACTCACTTACGTTTCAACAATGCGTTATCCTTTACCAGAATTGGTATTAGTACTTCTATGTCATACCTCCATCACCCACGGGATGGGTTCTGGGAAAACATCGTGCTGTTTTGCCCAATCAATTAAACCATCGTTTGCTCCTCCCAGCAACTGTTTGGCAACGTCATCAACCTGCGCCAAGACTGTATCATCCGGCTGGACAAGACTCATCGCTCTGTGCGACCCACCCATCCAGCGATAAGCGTAGCCGAAAATTATCACCTTTGAAACGCGATCGGTCAGATTCGGGGCAGAAGTATGGAAGATACGATTTTCGAATAGGAACGCATCTCCAGCGTTGAGATGAAGTTCAACCGTTCCCACAGGGTCGACTTCCCCCTTCGGGATAGGCAGCGGAGTATCTATCAGATGCGTACCCGGTGCCAAGAGCGTAAAGCCGGAACGTGGCTGCTTAAAATCGGTCAAACAATATCCGACTTTAATACTGACGCGTGGCACGTTTCTGTGTTTCAAATCTTCAGCAAGCCCACTATCCCGATGCCAGCCCCGCTGGTTAACGATTTCTTCATCCGCAGGCTCTGGAAACTTATAAATAATTGCTGTTGTATGCAGCTGAATATTGGGGGACAGCAGTTGGGTAACTAAGGGGACCGTCGGTGATTGGGTCAGCAGGGGATGAAAATCCGGCTCTTGGACAATGCCGGGGCGCCTTTGAACATAAGCTCCATCTCGATCAAACGATTCGATCATCCGGTCGCTGACCTGAGTGAGTTTCTCAATCATCTCCGGCGACAGCACATCCGGAACGACCAGATAACCGTGTTCATCAAAAAATTGACGTTGCGCCGCTGTGAGTTTCGCAAAATCCATGTCAATATTCCTTTTGTCCTACGAGAAATTTACAAATAACAAGAGAAGCGGAAAAGGAGAAACAAACGTCTTTTTTTAGCTCACTTTCTCATTTTCCCACCTGCCCACTTTCATTATTCACTCCATTAGGGCACAATGGATATAGAACGCGTGTATGTATTCCGTAGGAGGGATCTCCGAATCCCGACTATTACGTTGGTTGCATCTTTCTATTCTAACCGCCTAAATGCCGGGCAAAGAAATCCAGCGTCCGTGGCCAAGCTGCCGTCGCTGCTGCTTCATGGTGACGCTCGCCGGTAAAGTCCATAAAGGCGTGGCCAGCGTTGGGGTATGTATGGAACTCGTGTGGCTTATTATGGCGCGCTAATGCAGCACCGATTTTCTCCATATCTGCGGGGGATGGATTCGCATCTTCCTCACCAAAGTGGAACAGCAGCGGACAGTCAATCTCTCCGGTACGCTCAAACGGTGACGCGCCTCCTTCTCCCAAAGCGACCATGGTGTTACCGCCGTAGTAAGCCTCAGCAGCCTTAAACGCCGGGATGGATGCTGCCATCAGGTATGCCACTCTGCCTCCCATACAGAAGCCAGTGATACCCAATGCCTCGCTATCGACAGCACTATGGTTCTGCAAAAACGCTACGGTGGCTTGAACATCTGCGATCATCTCCACGTCTTTGAGATCCCGTGGCGTGCGTGAGTCATCGGGTCCCAATCGGTGGTAAAGATCTGGAGCAGCAGCGACGTAGCCGGCTTCTGCCAATCTGTCGGTCATCGTGCAGATGAATGTATCAACGCCACCCGCGTGCTGGGCAACTACTACAGCGGGAAAAGGTCCCGTGCCATCAGGCATAGAGACATAAAGATCCATATCTCGATTATCGACTTTGACGGTTTCCGTAAACGATGACATGTTATCCTCCTCTTCTACTTTTTCCTACCGGCCATATCGGTCCGATGTTTATCTCTCCCTTTGAATCTCCTCACACACAAGATTCGCCAACATGTTAATGAATTCAGAGTGCTCGCCAACGGTACCAGCACGAATAAAATTCATATCACACGCCTCGGCGGTTGCTTTGGCTTCCAAATCGAGGTCGTAAAGTACTTCGACATGGTCGCAGAGGAAGCCGATCGGCGATACAATAACCTCTTGAATACCTGCCTCTCCCTTCTCTCGAATCAGATCATTAATGTCAGGTTCCGTCCACGGCACGGTTGGGTTATCGGGTGCGCTCTGATAGGCAATATCGAAATCAGTCCCCAGCACCGCCGCCACAGCTGAAGCGGTTTGATGAAACTGTTCGGGGTATGGAGAGGTTTTTGCCGCGATTTGGGGAATTGCATGAGCGGTAAAAACTAAACTCGCTTTGGCGAAACGCGATTCAGAAATACCGTTGCAAGCCGCACGGATACGTTCAGCAATAGCGTTGATGAAACCAGGATGGAGATGCCACAAATCTTCTAAATAGTGTATATTTGGCTGTGCATCGCCCACCGTTTTGACCGCATCAGCAACATCGTTCTGATAACGCTCCCAACTGGCTTTAGACCGATAGGCAGACATGATAATGGCAAGCACGTTGTGATGTCCTTGATTAACCATCTTCTCGATTGTTTCATGAAGATATGGCGTCCAATTCCGCATTCCAACATAGATAGGCAAATCAATGCCCTGTTTTTTTAGTGCTGCTCCAAGCGCGTCTGCCTGCTTAAATGTCAGCTCGTTAAAGGGCGAGAATCCACCGAGCTTAACATAGTGACCTGCAACTTCCTTCACACGTTCAGCGTTCGATGGCGCATTCCCGACGATCCCCTCGACAAAGCAGTGTGCCTCCCCAGGACAGGAGGCATACCGCTGGCAGCAGCCGGGAGTCGGTCCCCCAAACCCAACGAGTAGGAGGCTGTCGTACGCACCCTCTGAGTTGCATTGAGAATTCGTGTCCCGCTTCAACGGTTTCTACTCCCTAATTCTGTGCCGCTTTCGCAGCTCTCACA
Organism: Candidatus Poribacteria bacterium; assembly: GCA_022822005.1. Classification (GTDB taxonomy): domain Bacteria; phylum Poribacteria; class WGA-4E; order WGA-4E; family PCPOR2b; genus PCPOR2b. The sequence continues at coordinate 48,556 of JAJECO010000062.1, read as the reverse complement.
AAGTGTTTCACGTTTTCAAATGGTGTGTCTCGGTAGAGTCCGTGACTGAGGTTAAGGATATGCCCAATCTTTCCACCACGCTGTAAGCATCGGTTGACGGCATCGGTTATATCATCACAGGTTCCATCTCGCAAGAGCGCATTGTCCACATTTCCCTGAAAGGCGACTTTGCCCTTCGCTTCTTTCTGTGCTATTGCCAAATCCACACACTTTCCGACGCTCAAAACGTCGGCACCGCTCTCTAACATCAGCGAGAGGTAGGAGCACTCCTTGGCAAATAGGATGGAAGGTGCGCTCGAATCTAGCGCCGCAAAGATCTGTTGGTGATACGGTTGGACAAAGGTTTGGTATCTTGGTAGGTTAATCTGATCGGCGATGGATTCGAATAACTGCACAGCCTGCGCGCCCTCCGAGATTTGGTAGTTGAGGTAATTGATCGTCATCTGCGTTAAACGCTGCAGCAGTTCATGAAATAACTCCGGTTCTTCATCCATCAGCTGAAAGACACTGCGCGCTGCGTCTGAAACCCCTCCGCTGGCTGCCATCGGACTGGTTCCTGCGACCATAAAAAAAGCTAAGGTCAGCGGGGACCCCGCAAAACCGATTAGCGGCATCTCTCCATCCAGCGTCTCTCGGAGTCCGCTGATGATTTTTCCAGTAAACGCCATTTGTGAAGCAGGGTCGTTGAGGGGCTGTAAAGCCTCGATCTGGGCTCGAGTCCGGATGGGTGAATCTAAGACGGGACCGGGGGCAAATCGGAAATGCACTCCCATTGGACAGAGTGGTGTGAGAATGTCCTTGTACACAATAATTGCGTCAACCCCGATGCGTCTGGGTAACAGAGATATCTCAATCGCCCATTCAACTTCTTGATCGCTGTATGAGCACGGTATCGTCCGAAATAAACGTTCTAATGGGATATCGATTTTTTCTCTAAGTGCGCGATACTTCGGATCTGAACGACCGGCTTGGCGCATCATCCACACCGGAACCCGCTCTACTGGAAGTCGTCGCGCGGCACGCAAGAGGAGATCATTTTTAGGCATAGTGTTCTTTCCCTTTCGGCGCTAATCAGACCGACCCTCGCGTCCCCTCCATTCAAGGTATTCCCTGAGTTTTACGTAGCTTTTAATATTTTTCATAATCCGACCGCTTTCCCGTTCTTCAAGATAGAGAAAAAATCCCATCAGATATAGGCTAAGCAGAAACAGCAAAAAGCTAATGAAACATTGGAAGATAGCAAAATAGTTCGCTGTAAAACCTAATTTAGGCATCCCGCCCTCCCATGAAACCGAGACAAAGCCTTGCCAGCCGGTAACGCCCATTGATAAAAAAGCAATTGACAGTACGAAAACAGCAAAAAATTGTACGCCCATGGCTAACCTTTCTGGGAGGGACTTTGGGATTAATAGTCAATTCCGTATTATAGCATATTGGTTGCCTGTGGTAAAGTTTTCTATGTACTCAAATTTCTGATGTTTTTCTTGCACAATATAGTCAACTTGTGATAAAGTCTTATCAAGTTAAAAACCGATTTTTAATGATGGAGCCGGAAGCAAGCAAACGCCAAGGAGAGCTCAGAGCCGTGAAGATCGTAGGGATTATCCCCGCTCGCTATGCGTCGAGCCGATTCCAAGGGAAGGCGTTAGTAGACATCCTCGGCAAACCGATGGTGCAGCAAGTCTATGAGCGAGCAGCACGTGCCAAAACGCTGGATGCTGTCGTCGTCGCAACCGATGATCAGCGAATCTACGATGCAGTTGTCGGCTTTGGTGGACAGGTGGTCATGACACCGCCGGATTGCCCCACGGGCACCGAAAGGGTTGCGATTGTGGCGGAAACAATCGATTGCGATGTCGTGGCGAACATCCAAGGCGATGAACCACTGCTGGAACCGGTGGTTATTGATCAGATGATTCAACCATTCCTCGATGATCCCAGTGTGGAAGTCAGCACGCTGAAACAGCGAGTCGAAAATGAAGAGGATTATCGAGATCCCAACGTCGTTAAAGTTTTGACTGACCTCCAAGGCTTCGCCTTATATTTTTCCAGAGCTTCAATCCCCGGCAATCTCTCAAATCATTGGCTACAAACTCATCCAAACTATCGGCATGTGGGATTGTACGCTTATCGCCGAGAACGCCTCCTTGAGTTTACCCAGTGGGAGAGCACGCCGTACGAGAGTGCTGAAGGGCTTGAGCAGTTACGTTTCCTCGAACACGGCATTCGCATCCGTGTTGTTGAAACAGAATATCCGCTGATTGGGGTTGATGTGCCAGCTGATTTGGAGCGGGTGCTTGAAATCCTAAAATCACAACTCCCCGATAAAAGCCTGCGGGGATAGGATTGACAGATAAAAGGAGTTTTTTGATGACAAAGTACATCTTCGTAACTGGCGGTGTAATCTCTGGCATCGGAAAAGGAGTAACGACGGCATCGCTCGGTCGCTTGCTCATCAATCGTGGGTTCAAGGTTATGGTGGTCAAAATCGATCCATACCTCAACTCGGACGCTGGCACGATGAACCCATTTCAACACGGTGAGGTGTTCGTGACCCGGGACGGCGCGGAAACCGATCTCGATCTCGGAAATTACGAACGATTTACAGGGATTGACCTCGATCAATACTCGAATTTCACGACGGGTTCGGTATACAGTGCGGTCATTGCCAAAGAACGGCGCGGAGATTATTTAGGGGGAACCGTACAACTTATCCCGCACATCACCGATGAAATTAAAGAACGTATCTATCAGCTTGGACGCGATAGCGATGCGGAAGTGGTGATTACGGAGATAGGCGGGACCATTGGAGATTTTGAGACCCCACCGTTTGTAGAGGCAATCCGGCAGATGGCGGTGGAGGTCGGACGCGAAAATACGATCTTTATTCATGTTTCGCTAATTTATACCCTGCCCAACGGAGAAAGCAAGAGCAAACCGACCCAACATAGCATCCGTACACTACAAGAGTATGGTATCCAGCCCGATCTCCTGATTTGCCGCACAAGTCAACCGATGGGAGAGGGGCTCCGGAAGAAAATCTCCCTCCTTTGTGGGCTTCAGGAAGACTATATTGTAGAAGGACTTGACACCAATCTCGTTGATGAAATTCCACTGAACTTTGAGCGCCAAGGCATGGGACGCTTGGTGATAAAGAGACTTGGATTGGAAGAACGCCCGTCAAATGATGTCGAGTGGGCGAAAATGGTTGATAAACTGAAACACCCCAAACACCGTGCCCAGATAGCAATTGTTGGTAAATATGTTCAGGGTTCCGATACCTATCTCAGCGTGAAAGAAGCACTCAAGCACGGTGGAATTGCCAACGAGTCAGCCATAGATGTCAAATGGATTGAGTCTGATATGTTGAGCGAGGACCAAAACTTGGATGAACAGTTCGAAGGAGTCGATGGGATTCTCATTCCCGGTGGTTTTGGCTACCGTGGCATTGAAGGGATGATTGTTGCATCACGCTACGCGCGGGAACAGAAGATTCCATATTTTGGACTATGTCTCGGTATGCAGTGCATGGTGATCGACTTTGCACGGCACGTCACAAAATTGAGGCATGCAAACAGTTCCGAATTTGATGAGGAAACGCCCCAGCCAGTAATTGATCTGATGTTAGACCAACGAGATAGGACCGAGCTCGGTGGCACAATGCGACTCGGACTCTACCCATGCGTTCTCAGAGAAAACACGAAAAGCTATAAAGCCTATCAGCAACCAATCATCTTAGAGCGACACCGCCATCGCTATGAAATGAACAACGATTATCGGGACGCTCTCGAGTCCGAAGGGCTGTGTTTTAGCGGAGTATCACCGGACGAGAATCTGGTCGAAATCACAGAAGTTACTGATCACCCGTGGATGGTCGGGTCGCAATTCCATCCTGAATTTCAATCCAAACCCCTTGAGCCACACCCACTGTTCCGTGACTTTATTCGGGCTGCCTTACATTATCAACAGCAGCGAGGAGGTTGTGTTAACTAACTTAATACAACGTAGTCGTAGACGGGTCAACATTTTCTGACTTATATCAGCGAGGATCAGAAATTACGTTTTATGTTCCACAATTTGGAGGTCAGTTATGTCTGAAAACTATGCTAAGATGTACTCTCGTGCTTGGTATGGTGATGAAGAGATCACGTTAGCGTTTCCCGAAAATTGGGAAGTCACAACGGTTGCACCGAACGACGCACCCAAGCTCTCAGAGACAGGGATTGAATCCGCACTTGGCCAACCCATCGGCACACCCCGTATTGAAGAAATGGCGCGTGGCAAAAGCAATGCCGTTATCGTTGTTGATGATCTAAGTAGACCCACACCAGCGGCGGAGGTCCTCCCCTTCCTACTCCGTGAGCTGCATCAAGCAGGCATTCCCAAAAACGAAATTCGCTTTGTTGTTGGTCCCGGTTCACATCGCCCTCTCACGGATGAAGAGATAGCGAAGAAAGTGGGAGCTGATATTGCGGCGTCTTATGAAGTGACAAACCACGACTTTATGAGCGGAAATCTCCGGGCATTGGGTAACTTAGATGACGGTATGCCAATCTATATCAACCCAATCGTGGCAGACGCTGATTTCAAAATCTGCTTGGGCGGTATTTACCCTCACAAAGCGGTCGGATTTGGTGGTGGGGCAAAGTTGATTGTTCCTGGCGTGTCGGGTTTTTCCACGATGTTCCACTTCCACAATTACTATCCGGGACGAGGCCATGCAGCCGTTGAGAGGCAGCACGAGAAAACTGATGCACGGGATGTTTCAGAAGAGGCTGCCAGAGTCGTTGGAGTGGATGCCATTGTAAACTTGGTCCTCAACAGCAGACGCGAAATAGCCGGTCTATTTGTCGGCGATTTAGTGGAGGCGCACCGAGCCGGGGCACGTTTTGCCTTGGAAACCTATGGAACAAAGATTCCAGAAACAGTGCGCCAAGAAACGGATGTGATCGTGCTAAACTGCTATCCGATTGACTCGGATGCAATTCAAACCACCAAAACATTCTGGGCACAACGGTATTTTGGTGATGTCTACACGATCGCCGTTAATCCTGCGAGTGATGGGTTCTGCTATCACGGACTCTATGATCTGTTAGATTATCCACGTTACCTTAGGCGGAGGGCGAGGGCTCAAGAAACCCCGATGCCCTTACCTACACCGAAAATCGAATCTCCAAGCCAAGCGCTGGTTTGGTCGGAGAATTTCCCGGCAGATGAGTTTTATAAGGATCATCCCAGTGACATCCTCTTCCGTGAGTGGGATACGCTTGTCAATTTGCTTGCGGAGAAGCTGCCTCAGAACGCGAAAGTCGCTGCCTTTCCATGTGCCAGTATCCAGGTCTTGGCAGAGGAATAGTTGAGACGTAAACTACGGGATGTCCGAAGTAGGAGGTAACCAAAGTGGGAGAAAATCGCGTCGAAACAGGGAATCCACTGCGTATGATTGTCGTAGGCAGTGGTCGAGGGAAGTCACACGCACGCAGCTTTCTGGCACGACCCGACCAGTTTGAACTAGTCGGCTTAGTCGATATTGATGAACCCCGCCTCAAAGCTGCCATTCACGACTTGGAACTACCGGATCATCTCGCCTATACTTCATACGCAGAGGCGCTCAAACAATCGGATTGTGATGGTGTCGTCATCGCCACTTGGGCGCGCACACACGATGGGTTGGTTGAGGCTGCAATCGAAGCTAACAAGCACATCATGGTGGAAAAACCGTTCACGTTGGAACTGGCGCCCGCCAAACGGTTGACTGAAATGGCGGAGGCGCGTGGGCTAAAAATCGTTGTAACGCAACAGTGGCGATACCTGCCCGGACAGCGAACGGTGCGCCGCTTGATGACCGAGGGGGCTTATGGAGAACCGCAGACGGGACACATGTTCACCTACAAAGCCCGCGGGGGCGAATACCCTGACTCCGAGCACTCCCAACTCTGGCAGATGACCGTCCATGAGATTGATTCGCTTATCGCGATGGTGAACCGACGTGTCGTGGAGGTATCTGGTCATTCTTACCGACCGCCGGAAACGACATGGAATCGCGAATCCACTGCCACCGCCGAGATTACCTTCGATAATGGTGCCCGTTTCGTGATCGTGTCTACCTCCGATGCCCGTGTGAACACCGGTGAATTCCGCGCTGAGTGTGAGCATGGCGCAGTTGTCTTACACAGTCCACAAGGCTTTGGTGGACCCGAAACGCTGCTTATCGGGACAGACCGTGGGAAGGGACTGAGTGAGGTAGAAATTGATCCAGACTTCACCGGCTCACGTCAACTCGACCAACACGTTGCTGCCACGTTTGCTGACTGGGTGAACGGTGGGCCTGAGCCGGAAACCAGTGGACGCAATAACCTGCCTGTTCTCGCCACCCTAAACGCTGTGATTGAGTCAGGGGAGTCCGGTCAAGCCGTGAGTGTGGAGGTTTAGGGCGTTTCCAAAGTCAGGTTGTATGAGGAGAAAAGTGTTTATGAAGGTGACAGGTTCACATCTTATCGTCCAGGCACTGCGAGCGGAAGGGATAGAACAGATCTTTACGCTGGCAGGGGATCACACCCTCCATCTGATGGATGTGATGGCGGAGGAAGGTTTCAAGTTTGTTGATACCCGCCATGAGCAGGCTGCGGTGGACATGGCGAATGCATGGGGACGGATCACCGGCTCCCCCGGAATATCAATGTTTACTTCACCGGGGCATGTGAACGCTATTCCAGGACTGGCGCTGGCATATCACATGGAGTCGCCGGTCATCAACATCACAGGTTCCGCAGCGCAGAATCAGCTGGGACGAGGAATCGCGCAGCAAGAGATAGATCAAGTTGGAATGGCGAAACCTATCACGAAAGGGTCATGGCTCATCTCCGATCCGTACCGGATTCCAGAGTTTTTCGCACGTGCGTTCCGCACCGCCTTAGCGGGTAGGCGCGGTCCCGTTCACCTGACTATCCCTGTGGATGTCCAAGACGCTGAAGTGGACATGAGTCGGGTACATTTCGACCCACCCGAAACATATCGTCGCTCCGGTCAATCCATGGGAGATCCGAGCCTTGTAAAAGAAGCAATAGAACTGCTCCAAGGTGCACAAAGACCGATGGTGCTAGCGGGAAATGCAACTGATTCCATCAATCGGGAGGATTTGCAGCGATTCTTGGAAATAACGCAACTTCCGCTGTTCACCGAGGAGATTGCCCGTGGACTTGTTCCCGATACCCACCCCTACTGCTTCGGATTCGCAGATGGGCGGGTCAACCTCGTTTCACGCCGCTTGGAAGAAGCAGATGTTGTGCTATTGCTCGGCAAGAAATTGGACTTCACTATCTCCTTCGGCGGTCCACCAACCCTCGCTGCTGATGTGCGTATCGTCCAAGTGGATCCATCAGCAGACCAGATCGGTCTCTCACGCGGCGTAGATGTCGGTATTTTAGGAGATGTCGGTGCGGTGGTAAAACAGTTGGCACAGGAAGCTGAAGGGCATCGGTGGAACGAACAGCCAATCGTTGAAGAGCTAAGGTCTACACGCGATGACCAAGAACAAGAGTTGGACAGCCGAGCAGCACCAGCCACCCCATTACACGCAATGTCTGTCCACAAACATCTGCGCTCCCTGCTGGGTGAGAATGACTGTTTGATCTTTGAAGGCAGCGACTTTTCCTTCTACGGTACTCCCTATTATCCCAGTCTCCGTCCGAGACGCTGGTTCACCAATAGTACGCTCGGAATGATAGGCTGGGGCGTATCCTACGGCGTCGGTGCCCAAGCCGCACTCCCTCAGTCCAAGGTAGTCGTTCTCACCGGAGATGGTGCCTTTGGGTTCTGCGGTATGGAGTTGGACACCGCCGTGCGGCACAACCTGCCGGTAGTTATCGTGATTGGGAACGATAGCGTTTGGGGAATAGACTACCACCAGCAGGTGCAAATCTTCGGCAAAAGTGTCGCAACCGAGCTGCTGCCCTCGCGTTACGATAAGATGGCGGAGGCACTCGGTGCCCACGGAGAATATGTCGAAGAACCCCATCAACTACCCGGCGCGTTAGAACGCGCCCTCGCCTCGGACAAACCCGCGCTCGTCAACGTGCGGATTCAGGCAAACCCCAGTCCGTTAACAGAATACATCATCGAGCGGAAAAGTGCCTTCACCGGAAGTTAGATCCATAAATAAGGTTTATTTGATACGCTTACGCCGTTGCGTAATACTCCTCCCAATCCACGCCAGCGCGTCCGTTCAAATCCCACTCAACCTGTCCATCAATCAAGGTCAACTCACACTCCAGTTTCTGATTCCCGACGAAAAGTGCCCGTCTGACATCGAGAAAACCGAATCTTCCCTCATTGAGTTTTAGCACAGCGACATCTGCCACCGCCCCAACGCTCAGGTGACCGTATTCCGGACGATTAATCATCTCTGCCGGCGTAATCGTTGACATCTTGATAACGTCGAACAGAGAAACGCCTTGGTTCAGAATCTTTGACATCGTGGTCGCCATATCTTTCATTCCAGCGTTCATGCTACCGGTGTGGAGGTCTGTCGAAATCGAATCCGGTATCCACCCCTGCTCAATAGCAGGTATTGCATGGTTCCACACAAAACTTCCAGCGCCGTGCCCCACGTCGAATTTGACACCGCGATCACGCGCTTCAGCGAAATACGGCTGCAACTTTCCCTTCTCATCGAACATCGGTATCGCGGCTTGATACATGTGGGTGCTAATATCGCCGGGGCGTATATGCTCAAGTATCATTTCCGGATAAGGACGCTCCGGACGGAATGAGCCGAAATCGATCATAGCCAGTAAGCCCACCAATCTCCCAGCTTCCACCGCACGGTCAACCCCAAGCCATTCAGGACCTCCGTAGTGTGCGGTCTTAAATCCCACAACAATATCGGGGTAGCGTTCAGCGACTTTCGCCGTCGCTTCAGGTTCCATATCCGGTATATTCTGCTCGATGGCGCCGCCACCCATGCCGTGTCCCACGATGTTGAGGAGCGCGAAAATACGGGTCTTTGCCCGATCGATGACCCGGTCTTTGAAATCGGGGAAATTTCGCCACCCTGAACTGCCAACATCAAGAACTGTGGTCACACCTGTGCGAAAATTGTATCCATCGGGATATAGGGAATTATCACCACAGTAGGCGTTTCGCTGACCGGTACCGGCGTAAGCGTGGACATGTATATCCAGTAAGCCGGGCGTGACATAAAGTCCATCGACATCGACAATCTTTTCTGCCTCCGCGTCCGGAATGTTCTCCGCCACACGGGCGATCTTCCCATCCGCAATTCCAACATCCATTGCTTGGTCAATGTTGTTTTTGGGGTCAATGACGTGTCCGCCCTTGAGTAACAGATCAAAACTATTTTGCGTCGTCTCCGACATAATATTCCTCCATTTCTAAACATCAAATTTGTAGGATTTTATACTAATGATTAATACAATTCAAAAATGAATCTACGATTATTCCTCATCGGTAGCATCTTCTGATGGACTAAAGACCCCCTTTTCTACCAAGTACTGAAGTAAATCCGGGAGATCTTTTTTGGGTACTTCCTTTATGGTTATATCCCCAATTTTCGTCGGCAGCACAAATCGTAAAGTGTTACCCCGCCGTTTTTTGTCATGCAACATCGGTTGAAGCAATGGATCTATCGAAACGCCCAATGCATCAGTCGGTAAACCAATTCTTGACAGCAGCTTCAATTGTCTCTCAGCGTCTGCAGAAGGGAAAATCTCTGTTTTGACCGCCAGATACGAAGCAGCAACCATGCCCACAGAAACCGCTTCGCCATGTAAATATCTGTGATAAAGCGATTCCAGGGCATGTCCAATCGTGTGCCCATAATTTAGGATTGCTCGGCGATCCGTCCTTTCCTCTGGATCTTCCTCCACAACTGCAATCTTATGTTCGCAACACCTTCTAACCAGCCATTCCAAAACATCAGGATCTTTCGCGATTATGTTCTCTACGTTAGCTTCTATGTAATTAAATAACTCACTGTCCATAATTACACCGTACTTAACGACCTCGGCAAGCCCCGCCCTTAACTCTCGCACGTTGAGCGTTTGCAGAAAGCTGACATCCATGAAGATCATTTTGGGATGGTAGAACCCACCGACGATGTTCTTTAGCCGCGCCAAATTGATGGCGACCTTCCCGCCAAGGCTGCTATCAGCTTGAGCGATGAGCGTGGTGGGAATATGGACCAACGAAATCCCACGCAAAAACGTGCTCGCAGCAAATCCCGCCAGATCACCGATGACGCCACCGCCCATAGCGATAATCACGGATTGCCTATCCAACTGATGTTCCGCGAAGAAATCGTATAACATCCCAAGACCCCAATAGGATTTTGTTCTTTCTCCCTCTGGGATTGCTTCGACGATTAAGTCCACGCCTATATCTTCGAGACTCTCAGAAATCTGGGCGATTTTAGCGGCATGAACCTCTTCGATAGTTTGGTTGGTCACTAATAACGCTTGGGAGCAACGCGGCAGGTGTTCCTTGAAGGTAGACCCAAAGTCAGGAATGATATCAGTGCCGATATAGATGGGATATCTAATTTTCTCATCTATCGTCGTCCAGATAGGTTCAGTTCTATTTTTCATTGAGTTCATAATTCCTATGCCGTGGACCTGAACGGCTCTGAAACAGCGTCGAGTGTCTCTCGCACCGAGTCGTCGAGTGCCCATCCGACCGCCCCTATGTTATCGTTCAGATGCCCGATTGTGTCCCCACCGGTGATTGCGACTGTGATTTCCGGGTGGGATAGTACCCAAGCGAGCGCTAATTGCGCAGGCGTCACCCCTAATTCTCCCGCAAATTTAATCACGGTCGATATGACCTCACTCGCAGCTCCCTGTACTGCTGCTGGAAATTGATCCCGCATCCGCGTTGCCCAGAGCGTTCCTTCCGGCGCAGGGCTGTCTGGTGAATAGAGACCGCTTAACAGTCCCACCGCCAACGGACTATATACCATGACCCCCAACTCCTGATCGCGCACAAGTCCGAACATTTCGCCTTCAAGGTGCCGAGTCAGCAGATTGTATTGATTCTGGACGCACATAAACGGCGTTGCGTTGTACCGATCCGCGACCCACAATCCCTTGCAGACCTGCCATGCCGCGTAATTGCAGCAGCCGACGTAGCGGACTTTACCCGAACGAACCAAGTCATCCAATGCACGAATCGTCTCTTCAAGCGGTGTCGATTCATCGAACGTATGGACAAGGTAGACATCAATGTGATCTGTGTCCAACCGGGTCAGCGAATTCTCGACTTCACGCATGATATGATATCTAGACAATCCCTCGTCGTTTGGCCCATCGCCCATCGGGCTAGCAACCTTACTGGTAATCACAACATCGTCACGCTTACCTTTCAGCGCTTTCCCCAGAATAACTTCTGAACGACCAATGTTGGCGCGATCATCCATTGTCCCGTATACGTTGGCGCAGTCAATTAGGTTAATCCCCTGATCGATTGTGTGTTCGATAACCCGCTGTGCCGCGGTTTCATCGCCTTGTCCTCTGAATCCTAAACCGAGCGCCAATCGGCTCACCTGAACGCCAGCTTGCCCGAAGTTCACATATTCCATGACTTTTTTCACCTTTCTATCCGAATTACTCCGCGCTTCGCAATACCTCTAATTTTTGCTGGACAGCTTCAAATAGCAGCGGCGCTGCGTTACCGCAGGACAACACACGGAACCCACGTTTTACCGCTTCAACCCCATCTTCTATACCCCGGGTGGGATAGCCGACAGCGATACCCTTTCGCGCTGCAGCCGCAAGCACCTTCTCAGACGCTTCAGCGACCTTTTCATGCAGCGGCTGACCCGGTACACCCAATGAAGCCGCCAAGTCGCTTGTCCCTACATTCAGGACATCAATGCCCTCGACCTCCACAATTTCATCGATATTGTCAATTGCTTCCGCATCTTCAATCATCAACGAAACCGAAACCTCATTGTTGATGTTGGCATAATAGTCTGCCGACGACACCGCTCCAAACTTAATCCCTCGACTTGGACCCACACCGCGCTTGCCCTGTGGCGGATAGTACGCGCCGTCTACTACATGCTGCGCTTCATCAGCGGTGCGGATGTGCGGGACAAGCACTCCCATAGCGCCGAGATCGAGCGCACGCATGATCCGCGCTTCATCATTCTCGTGGACACGCACGATCGGTGTAGTATCCGCAGCGTAAGCAGCAAGAACCATCCGCTCTATCTCCGTCCAACCCATGGAACCGTGTTCTGCGTCGATTAGGACATAATCGACGCCAGCATATCCCATCACTTCAACAAGTCCCGGTTCGGGAAGGCGCACACCGCCACTTAACACCAATCCGCCGGCTGCTAACTTCTGCTTCAATTTGTTCGTTCTGATACTCATGATTAGAATCCTTTTCTGTAAAACATGATAAATCGCTTAATAACCCAAGTTGCTAGTACATTGTCAGATAATTGTTAATGCCCCTGCTCGTTGTGGATTGACAAATCCACAACACCGCCGCAAATCGGGCTTAGGTATGGCTATCCAAGTCTCGGACTCTCGGAACGGAGCCGAGCCGTGAGAGACTTATCATAATTTATATGACAGAGCACTAGTAGCCAGCATATTCAAACCAATGGTCCATAATCCCTGTGCAAATTGTATCATTATTTGTAGGTCGATTTTCCAAAATCGACAGTTTTGTGTCGAGATGTGAATCTCGACCTACAGGTTCTGACAGATTTTCAATAGATCGCAACTTAGATTAATGTAGCGTTTGAGCTGTCCTTTCATTTCATTTGCGGGTTACTAGTTTTCGGCAGGCCGCTTACCTTTCAGATCTTCGATTAATTCCTTAATAACGTCTATGTCCGCGTCGACTTTCTTTATCTCTTCAAGGACCTCTACTGACTTCTCCCAATAACGCTGTTCAGCACCTTCCTGTTCTAAAGCGAGTCTTTTTTTTCCTACTTCCGCCCGCATATGATACTCCTTGTGTGATTGAACCTCTTCTTTTGTCGCATCGTGTGGAAGTTTTTCCTCCAATGCTTCGGTGAGACGCGATTCTTCCATCTCCAAAAGGTGTATTTTTCCCCGGAGTTCGGCATACTGGTCCTGTCTTTTATTGAACAAAACCATCTCTTGGTCCAACTGTTTTTTCAGTTCATTCAACTCAATGGTCAACTGAGATATCATCTCCTCATTGGCTTGTTCATCGGTTGACCCTGAAGGAATTTGTTTGTCTATCCTTTCGCCATCATCGGTGCTTTCATCCGCGTCAGACGTGACGATTTCTGGCTCCGAATCAGCATGGATGCCTAGAACAGTAGTGTGCGTATTAATCAGTGTTGTAGGAGGAACGCTAAGGGTAAGCGGAGGAGCAAGCAGTTCTTCATCCAACTGGTAGACCCAGTGACTCCCAAAGTAGCTCCCAATAACAATCAGCACCGATATTATCACTGCCCCCCAAACAACCTGCCAATTAAGTTTCATAGGAACCCCTCCTTGCAGACAGTCATACGTTTCCCTTGGGATCCTCGTTATTTATAGTAGATTTTAGAATTACTGATATACTTTCAATACACAACCAACCCCCTAACTCCCCCTTGTCAGGGGGACTTCGGAAACTTCGAGCGGGTCGGAGTTATTGGTAAATGTCTCCTTATTTCTCGTGTTTACTATAGCTAGTTTCTGTTGACATTTGACGAGAGTGTAGATTGAGGTGAATAAAAACCTGAAACTCAACAATTAATCCAACCAAAGTGAGAAACAGGAGTAGACACGTTCCGCTGTTTGGGACATGCCCTATAAATAGCATTCGCATTACTTAATATGAACTCATGATATGGACTATGGGAGACGTTCCTCTTTCAACCGCTGAACTTCAGCCTCTGTCTCCTCGCTCCGTACCGGCGTTGGTCCCCAATGATCAATAGTGCTTTGACCCGGTTCGTCGCTCACGATCACAACGGCATCCGATCTGTCTCGAACGTCGGGCTTCAGCCGTGTGCCGATTCCCGGTCGTTGTGGGGCGTGGAGGAAACCATCACGGATGTCGAGGTTCGGGTCAACGAATTCGTTATACCAACCTTTATGGAAAGCAGGCACATGCTCCTGTATCATGGCGTTTGCAGAGCTCATGCAGATGTGGGAGCAGGCAAAGATGTTTACAGGTCCCGTGGCATCGTGCGGTGCAAATGGCACCTGATGCGCCGAGGCAAGAATAGCGACCTTATGCGTCTCCGAAACACCGCCGGTCCATATTAAATCTGGCATGACGATACGGGCGGAGCCGTTCTCAATGAACAGTCGAAGCTGCCATCGGCTGAGGAGACGTTCGGAAATACAAACCGGAGTTTTGGTGGATTCTTGGAGTCGTAGAAGGGCGTCCGGGTTGAGCAGCGGCATCAGGTCTTCCTGCCACATCATGTCGTACGGCTCCATCGCCTGGGCGATCCGAATCGCTATGGGCAGTGCCCACTTGCCATGAGCGTCGTTGGCAATCTGCATTTCCATGCCAACCGTATCTCGGATCTCGCGGATCGGCTTGAGTGCCAGGTCAAGGTCTTTGGGCGAAAGAAACTGACCGTCGCTCGCAATGGCTAACGCGATAGTAGGACCGCCCTTAATTGCGGTGATGCCTTCATCAAGCAACTGTTTTGCTGTCTCACCTGCACCGTCATAGGGCATTGCGGTGGCGTAGACGCGGATGCGTTTGCGAACTGCGCCGCCGAGGAGTTCGTAGACCGGCAACCCAACCGCTTGCCCCTTTATGTCCCAGAGGGCGATGTCGAGTGCCGAAATTGCCCGCATCTCTGCGCCGCCGTACCCGGCGTGATCGGACAGACGGAACATCGCCTCCCAGTGACGCTCAATCTCGAATGGATCACGCCCAATGAGGAGCGGTCCGAAAAAGTCGTGAATCGCCGCTTGAACGACCGATGGAGCATAGAAGGTTTCTCCCAAACCGACGATGCCAGAGTCAGTATGGACGTGGACCCAGATGTTGTGTGGCTGGGCTTTGACACGGATGGTTTCGATCTGTGTAATCTTCATCGCTTCTCCTTGAGGAGTTTTTTCCTTTTAGGGTAGGGAGTGGATTAACGTGTAGCTTCGTGGTATTTTCTGGTGAAGGGCACACACTTCAGATCCAAATCTTTCCAATAGTATTGGTACTTCTCCGATTGCCAGTCCCTATAGATATCTTCCCATGACATACGATTGAAGTGCGGTAGGAGCGAGCCTTCGGTAATCGGTTGGGATTGACCTTGATAGCGATAATCGACAGAAAGACGGAGGCGGTCTTTCGTTTGGTTGGGGAGTGCCTTATGGACAGTAAGACTCTGGAAAAGCAAAATATCGCCGATCTGATAATCCGCTGAGACCCATGTGAGGTCCAAGTGATCGGTGTCCACTCCCAAGCCGCCCGCACCTTCAGCTCGCCTTGTGGGTAAAACGCTAAACCTGTGCGACCCCGAAAGCACCACCAAGCTACCGAAATGCCGTGGACAATCACCCAAAGGAATCCAAGCGGTATAGGTCTCCTCCGTCCCTTGGATATGAATATAATCTTGGTGGGCAGGTGTCGTGTACCTTATGTTTTCGGGAAACATAATCCGTCCGATATTCCGGGGATGGGGGAGTGTCGGTTCACCAAATAGTTTGTCGCAGGCATCAAGAATTGATGGATAATGGGCGAAGGCGTGGAAAGATTCCAAACTTTGAAAGTCATCAAGGATGGGCCAATATCCGTCCTGCCCTTCCCGGTACGGTCCTCCGTTTCGGATGCCGTCCATCAAATCCGTCCCCTCCTTAATCCAACCGTGCCTATCGCAGATTTCGAGAAACTCGCGGCGGAGTTGGAGAACCGTGTCCGAGTCAATCAGATTCCGAAAAAAAAGATATCCATCTCGTTTCGCACGTGCCCGTAGCAGATCGGGTTGATCGAGTAGGTCATTCGATTCCACAAAGGGTTTGATTTCTGTTGGCATAGGGTGCCTCGTTGATTGGAATTGTTATAAGAATGGCGTAAAACGCACATATTATACAGCCTCGCTAAAAACCTGTCAATCTGTAAGTCATAAGAATAAAAACAGGCGAATGAGCACAGTCATTGATGCCTGCTTTCAAATTTTGGGACGTTGACATTTCTTGCCAGATGTGATACATTTAACACATATCAATTGTCAGAAAATAGCCCCATTTTATGAGGGAGAGTCGTAGCATGTACGTTGCGCTGACAGGTGCCACAGGATTTGTCGGGTCACACACAGTTAAGCCACTTGTCGAAGGGGGACACCGCATCCGTGCGCTTGTGCGACCATCAAGAGATACCTCTTGGCTTGAGGAGTTGGGGGTTGAGATTTGCAGGGGAGAGTTGACCGATGAGGCTGCCTTATACGCATTCGTTGAGGAGGCGGACGTTGTCCTCCATACTGCCTATGATTCCGTGGTAGAGAACCGACAACTTGAATATCTACGCTCCAATATTTTCGGATCGCTGACACTGCTTGAGCTTTCTCGCCTTGCCGGTGTTCGACAGTTCATCTGCACGACAAGTACTTACCTCCTCCGTTCCGATGTTTATACACCGGCAGATGTATATCAGACGCCGATTACAGAAGATTCACCGCTAATCTCTCCTGAGAGTACCTATGTCATGCACAACACTGTTTTGGAATCAGCATGTCGGACCTACTATGCACAGTTCGGGTTGAACACAACCGCTTTCCGTTGCGCTTGGATATATGGCGTCCATCCCAATTTGGAGAAAACCGTCTGGCGCGACATTTTTGAAACAGTTCAAAGGGATACAAAGTACGAAAGCACATTCGGATGCGATGTTGTCGCTGTCGATGACGTTGCAGCGGCACTGACGGCAGCGGTGGATAACTCTGCATCATTTGGTCAGGTCTTTAACCTGTGCGATATGTTTGTGTATAACCAAGAATTGGCGCAGTTAGCACAGGAGGTAACCCGTGGCAAAGCTAAAATCGTTCACTCTAAACTCCCAAAGTCCGCAGCGATAAGTTCCGAGAGAGTAAAAAAGTTAGACGTAGATCTGCATCGGGGTTTGGCTGGCATCCGCGACTATTTTGAAGCGTTGCACAGGTTGATTTAGCACCTATCCAATGCGGCATTGGATCAAAATGACAATTCCATTAGAAAACGATACAATCACCGCCATCAACGGTCTCAAAGTTGGTTATGCGACGAATGAAAAGGCGCGCACGGGATGTACGGTGATTCTTTGTGAGTCTGGAGCTGTCGCCGGTGTCGATGTCCGAGGATCCGCACCCGGCACCAGAGAGACCGATGCGATTCGTCCCGGCG
This sequence comes from Candidatus Poribacteria bacterium, assembly GCA_022822005.1. Classification (GTDB taxonomy): domain Bacteria; phylum Poribacteria; class WGA-4E; order WGA-4E; family PCPOR2b; genus PCPOR2b. Next base: position 31,232 of record JAJECO010000062.1, on the reverse strand, counting down.
GATTGGTCGAGAAAGTCCATGCGGTGTTGCTTACAGGCGGCAGCGCGTTTGGATTGGAGGCAGCAAGCGGTGTAATGCAGTTTCTTGAAGAACGTGGCGTTGGTTTCCCAGCGGGTCCAGTGCGTGTCCCAATTGTACCGAGTGCTGTTATCTTCGATCTGGGTGTCGGAGATCCAAGGGTGCGTCCAGACCGAGAGATGGGCTATCACGCTTGCGTGAATGCCACCAATACTAAGATCGAGATGGGACAGGTGGGTGCTGGAACAGGCGCAACGGTTGGAAAGGGACCAGGGCTTCAGCCCTCAAATGGTGGCATCGGATCGGCGTGTCGAGTGCTGAAGTCGGGACTGATGGTCGGAACGATTGTCGTCGTCAACGCGGTCGGAAACGTTGTTGATCCAACGACGGGAGAGATTATAGCAGGCGCGAAAGACCCGGAGACGGGGGAATTTGTGAATATTACAGAAAGATTATCTGACCCGGAGGAAAAAGATCAATTTCAAACGCCCAATACAAATACAACCATCGGTGCCGTTGCTACTAACGCAGCCCTTTCCCCAACAGAAGTTACGAAAGTTGCACAGATAGCGCACGATGGCTTGGCGAGAACGATTCATCCGGTGCATACCATGTTCGATGGCGATACAGTTTTCGCGCTTTCAATAGGAACCCACGACGCACCGGTCAATACCGTTGGCATTATCGCAGCGGAGGTGATGGCAGAGGCGATCTGCCGCGCTGTGAAACGCGACATCGCGACATAACGTTCGATCACTAAGCCTCATATCCATACTTCTGGCCCGCGGGAAGTGGCTCGCGCACAATACGTGACTTCAGTTGTCTAACGGTTTGGCGAATTGCGCCACTAAAACCTTGGGATTCCTGCAAAATCTCAATCTGTTCGATTTGTCGCTCAACCTGTTGGCTTAAGTGCATGATAATCGCTTGGGCGCGTTTGCTTGATTCTTCAGAGGCAGTTTGCATCTGCTCAATCATGGCGTCTGATCGCTTGATTTCCGACTCCATGCGTTTTTCTAGCCGTTCAATTTGGGTGCAGAGATACTGATTCTCTTCCGTTAATTTTTCAATTAGTGTGGCTTTTTCGCGGACTAATACCTGCAGATGAGCGAGTTGAGTGTTTCGTAGCGGAGGTTGATATACCGAATCGCTCGATTCTGATATTGATATAGTTTGCAAAACTTCTGTCAGTTTTATTGGTATTTCAGTGATTGCCATCATGTACTCCTATTCCACTGTTCGTATTTTATTTTTCAATTCTGTGTAGCCGAATATTTATCATCGTCATGATGATAACGTGCTTCCATAAAAATCTGTTTCAATTCCTGCCCCCGACGTTTCATAACTAAACGGCGAGGATGCACGATAAATCGGCACAATCAGAGGTAAATAATATGGCTTCAAACCTCACTCCAAAAGACCTGATTCTCTCCCCCGATGACCTCTCGGCGGAAGCAGTTAATCAAATCCTTGAACCGTATGGGTTCCAGGATGTTCAAGGTGTAAATCGCCGCCTTGACAACTTAGCAGACGTTCCCCCGTATCGCGAAGCGTTTGCCGAAATTGTCAGCCATTTGTTGAGCGCATCGGCGGATTCGCCGGACCCGGATGCGGCACTGAACAATTTTGAGCGTTTTGCCAACGCGACATTTGATCGACTTTGGCTCTATCGCCTGCTGCATGATGCCCCTTTTCTTCTGAGAATATTGTCAACCTGCTTTGGGTCCAGTATCTATTTCTCAGATATTTTGGTGCGGAATCCTGAGTACTTTTACGAACTCATGGATGCTGGGATGATGAGCGATCCGAAAGACCGTGAAACGATGTATGGCGAACTATCCCAAGCAGTGCAGCCGTTTGATCTGGCAGAGCAGAAGTTGAACGCGATTCGTGGCTATAAGCGGAAGGAGAGTTTACGACTGGGGCTGCGCGATCTGCTGGGTGACGCCGATCTTGAAACAACGACACGGGAGTTGACCAACCTCGCGGAGGCGGCACTACAAGTCTGCTATGAAATCGGTACAGATGAACTTACCCCCAAAATGGGCATCCCTTGGGGTGAACTCCCCAACGGCGAAAAGGTCCCGAGCACACTCACTGTGATAGCGATGGGCAAGTTTGGGGGATATGAGCTCAACTTCAGTTCAGATATCGATGTGATGTTCGCCTACTCACACGATGGGATGACGGATCAAGGTGTTGAGAATCAGGAATATTTTGCTAAACTCTGCGAATTTATTATCAACGGGATGAGCCAAGTCACCAAGGCGGGCTATGTTTTCCGCGTTGATGTCCGTTTGCGTCCTGAGAGCCGGGCGGGCATGATTGCCCGCTCCATCGACAGCTACGAAGCTTATTATGAGGGATGGGGCGAGATCTGGGAACGCCAAGCACTAATCAAAGCCCGTCCCGTTGCCGGTGACCTCAAATTAGGGGAACAGTTCATTCGGACTATTCAGCCCTTTGTCTATCGTCGATATCTTGATGAATCCTCCATTACGGAGATAAAACTGGATGTTCGCCAGACGAAAGCACGGATTGAAAGTCAACTCCGGGAACAGGGCGATGACGTGATGGCACATGTTAAACTTGGTATCGGCGGCATTCGTGATATCGAGTTTACCATCCAATGCCTCCAACTCATCCACGGGGGCCCTACCCCAGTGTTGCGAAATTACAACTCGCTGCAAACTATCGATCTGCTGTACCATCATGGGGTGCTAGACCAACTGGATCGGGATATCCTTGCCGATGCCTACCGCTTCCTGCGGACAGTTGAGCACCGTATCCAGATGCTAGCCGATTTGCAGCGCTATTCTCTTCCCTCAAAGGAACCGGAACTAATAAAACTCGCCAAGCGGATTGGGTATCAAGATAGCGAAGCTGGTTCTGCTTTAGAAGCGTTTGAGATGGACTACACGCTGCATACAGATGCAGTTCGGTCAATTTTTAGCAAGGTTTTAACACCGCCGGTTTCAGATGGCGAAGTGGATATAGAAGCCGTGCTCATCGCCACGGAATCAGGGGTGATAGGTGCCCTTTTGGGGCCTGTTGGGTTCGCTGATGTGCGAGAAGCCCATCAGCGATTGAAGCGAATGGCAGAAGGGCACGACGGTGTGCGGTTTTCCCCACATGTCCGCCGATTGTTTGTCGATCTCGCGCCGACACTGCTGCGTCTGTTGGGTGAATCTCCTGACCCTGACACGGCACTTCATTACATCGAAACCTTCGCAAGTAAGGTAGGGGCGCGTAGCTCGCACTACGCCCTATTCAATGAACAACCCTCCACCCTTGAGTTATTAACTCGGTTATGTGGAACCAGTCGTTTCTTAGCTGAGTTACTAACCGGGCAGCCAGAATCCTTTGATGTGTTGACCGCTCCAGCGGTGATGGACCATCCCAAGACAGCAGCCGAAATCTATACGGAGGCACTTCAGGAAATTGCCGATGGAACACCGGATCAGGTGTTTCAGGCATTAAGGCGGTATAAAAACAGCGAAGTCCTGCGAATCGGTATGCGGAACATTCTGGGACGGGCAAATCTGTGGGCTACGACGACTGAACTCTCCGATCTTGCGGAGGGTACCTTGCAGGCAATGTATTCCCATATCAACGCAGAATTACAAATCGAATATGGGAAGCCGTTGGAAAGAGGTGACAGTCAGAGGCAAACGGCTTCTACCGATGACAAGACAGATGTGGATCTGCCTTTAGCACAATTTGCCGTAATCGGCATGGGGAAATTCGGCGGGCGGGAACTCAATTTCAGCGCGGATCTCGATCTGATGCTTGTCTACTCCGCTGAAGGCGAAACAACACAAGGCACCCCTAATGCAGATTATTTTAGTAGACTCGGATTGGAACTAGTTAACCGGATGAAGGGGAATACGGGAGGCGGGGGGATCTATGAGCTCGATCTGCGACTCCGCCCATTTGGTTCAGGCGGAGCGATTGCCTTGTCTCTGGGAGGCTACCAAAGTTATTATGAAAAAGATGCAGAGACGTGGGAGCGTCAGGCGCTGATCCGTGCTCGCCCCGTTGCTGGGGATATCCAATTAGGTCAAGAGTTTATTAAACAAGCACATGCCTTTGCTTACGGTCAACCGCTGACTGCTGAACAGATTACACATATTATCCACAATCGGCAACGCAAAGAAGCGCAAACGACACGCTCCGCCTTTACCTCAGCTACCACACGCCGCCGGAGACGCAGAAGAAAACAGCAAATTGATGTGAAATCTGGATACGGAGGACTCATCGATATCGAATTTGTCGCTCAAACGCTTCAGTTAATGCACGGTATGACACGCCCACAAGTGCGGGTACAGAACACCGTTGAGGCGATTCACCGGTTGTATGAAGTTGTGGCTTTAACCCGCAATCAGCGGGAGCAGCTCCTTCTCGCGTATGAATTTCTGAGGAATGTGGAAAATAGCTTGCGAATCGTGCATGACCGACCCTTGGACGCCCTACCGGATAAAGCCCCTGAGTTGGAGCAGCTCGCTAAGCGACTCGGCTACGCAGATGGGACACAGCGTTTTTTGAAGGACTACCATTGGTGCACAGAAACCACACGAACGTTGTTCAATCAATTGCTGAATACGCAGTAGGGAACGCAGATCTGCGTTCCCTACTTACTGCTCTCTCAAAATAACCCACGCGCTGCTCCGCCGTCCACTGTCATCACCTGTCCTGTGATATTTCCACCCCGTTCGCTGCATAGCAGAGCAACAAGCGCAGCCAACTCCTCCGCCTCCCCCATCCGCCCGATAACGGAGGCTTCAGCCGTTTCTGATTCAATTTCTGCATAGCTTCTGTTTTGTGCTGCTGCTGCCCGTCGTATCAATTCTTCGCCCAGTGGTGTCCGAAACGGTCCAGGACAAACGGTGTTGACCAGAATTCCTGCAGGGCCCAGCTCGTTAGCGAGCGACTTGCTCAACGCCGCCACGCCTGCTCGAAAAACGCTGGAGATGAGGTAAGGCGTGCCAGGTTCCCTAACAGCAATACTGGTGATGTGCACGATGCGCCCCCAATTCGCCTGCTGCATATGTGGGATCACGGTGCGGCAGAGCCGGATAACCGGCAGCAAAACACCCTCGTAACCTTCCTGCCAACCCCCATCTGTTAAGTCTGAGAAGGCACCCATCTGCGGGTGTCCAACGTTGGTGACGAGAATGTCAACGGTTCCAAATTCTTCCACACCCCTCTCAACCAGCCGTTCAATGTCTTCTTCTTTTGTGAGATCGCAAACAACGGGTAATATCTGTGAGCCACTCTCAGCGCGTATGGCTGCCGCTGTCTCATTAAGTTCTTGCTCGTTACGTGCGCAGACAACCACGCTCGCACCTTCGTGAGCCAACGCTGTTGCGCACGCCCTTCCTAAGCCCTTGCTCGCCGCACAAACAACCGCAACTTTTTGATTTAATCCTAAGTCCATTGATATTTCCTCCTTTTCTGTCCTTTTGCGCTTGAGTATAGCGCACAGCACTGGATGAATCAAGATCCAAAAACATTAGGAGATGATTGCTTGGTTCCAAAAAACATGATACGATTGGTAAATTGAAAGAGTTTTCAAATTAATTGAGGGGGTACTGAGATGGCAGGGCAGGTAGAAGATAAAGTCGTTCTGGTGACAGGTGGAAGTTCGGGGATTGGTCGGGCAACGGCGCTGACAGTAGCGAGCGAGGGAGCAAAGGTCGTCATCGCCGATCTCAACGTTTCGGGTGGCGAGCAAACCGTGGATCTGATTCAAGAAACCGGTGGAGAGGCTATCTTTGTGGAGACGGATGTATCACAGGCGGACTCAGTTGAAGCGATGGTCAATAGGGCGGTTGAAAGCTATGAACGCTTAGATTGTGCCTTCAACAATGCTGGAGTCGGCAGAGGCGGCAGCACAGTGGACTGTACAGAGGAGGACTGGGAGTTTACCATCAAGATCAATCTTACGGGTGTCTGGTTGTGCATGAAGTACGAAATTGCCCAGATGCTCAAACAGTCCAGCGGTGCTATTGTAAATACGGCATCTGCATACGGACTCGCCGCCGCCGGGGGAACACCGTCATATGTTGCGAGCAAGCACGGTGTTGTTGGGTTGACAAAGGCTTCTGCAATGGAATATGCGGCTGAAGGCATTCGGGTCAATGCGGTCTGTCCGGGTCACATCAACACGCCAATGATAGAGAGAGGAATGAACGACCCTGAAAGCAAAGCGCGGATGCTTGCGAGGCATCCAATTGGACGAATAGGGGATCCAGAAGATGTCGCCCAAGCGGTGATGTGGCTTTTATCCGATGCCGCTTCATTTGTCACCGGACACGCTATGTCTGTCGACGGCGGTTGGGTTGCGCGCTAATTATGAATAGGATAAATGGTGTGTGCACTGTTTTTTTATTTATTACAGAACCGGAGTTGCTAACGGTTGAGCGGAAAAGCGAGTCTTCACTTTGATGGTTGTCCGAACCATGAGGAAAGTGATATAATGGGAAAGTGCATTAATCACAGATTTTAAGGAGCTATATATGGCAGATAAAAATGGTATTACTGTTACAGTCAATGCAGGTGAACACAATCGAGATGGGTGTCCCGTCAGCGTTGACATAGATAACTCTCAAGCTGAATCGCTTGCAGATGGATCGGTCACTCTTACAGATCAAGCGAGCGGTGCAGCCCTCCCCGCTGACCTCAACAGCGACGGCAAAACTGCGACACTCTCATGGATTCTGGACGGACTCAAAGCCCATCAGGAACGATCGTATACCCTCTCCTCAGGAGATGTTGGGAGTGATGGTGTTGTATTCAGCGAACGGGACAATGCCATTGATGTGACAATCGACGGTAGGGAATTCACAACCTTCCGCTATGGAACAGACGGATTTCGCCCTTACTTTTTCCCCGTATTTGGACCCGGTGGGAACCCGATAACCCGCGGCGAAACCAGTGAAGATTCCAGCGACCACGTCCATCACCGATCACTATACGTCGCCTACGGTGAGGTCAACGATGTGGATGTGTGGGCAGAGGGCGAAAATTCGGGCAGAGTGGTGCATCGATCCTTCACGGATAAAAGTGGCGGCGCAACGGTCGGCAAAATCTATACCGAAAACGATTGGGTGGATAAGCCGGGCGAAAAGTTGATGTCAGACCGACAGAATTTCCGCATCTATAACACCCCTGAGACGGGAACCATTATCGACTTGGATTTGACCCTGATCGCTTCTGCGGGAGATGTCCACTTCGGAGACACCAAAGAGGGTGGGATTATATCCGTCCGCGTCAATCCATCGATGAATGCCTCCGAGGGCGGAAAGATTGAAAACGCTTACGGTGGGACCAATGAAGGCGAAACATGGGGTAAGCGTGCGCAATGGTGCGACTACTCAGGTGTCGTCGAAGGAACGCCTGTCGGAATTGCTGTATTTGATCACACCTCCAACCCGCGCTATCCCACATATTGGCATGTCCGCAACTACGGCTTAATGACGACAAACATCTTTGGGACCGGCACGTTTGAAGGTGATCCGAGCAAAGATGGTTCTTATACGATGAAAAGTGGGGAGGAGATGAATTTCCGTTTCCGCGTTCTCATCCACGCCGGCGACGCTGCAACGGGTCAGGTTGCACAGAAATATCACGATTTCATCAATCCGCCAACGGTATTAATTTCATAATCGCATCGTATAAATATAGATCGAGGTGGCTGAACACATGATTTTCACGTTTCACTGTTCAGCCCACGAGTTATGCCAGATCAGTTCGTTTTGCTGTGGGTCGTCCAGTAAGTCGCCAATCGTCAGCGAATTAAAATAATCGTCCGGTAGGACATTCTGCTTGCCATTAAACGTCGAACCGTCAGGCATAAAGGCACACGTCATCGCACGGCGTGGGCGAGTCGTCATATTTGGGCCCGCGGCGTGGGCGGTGAGACCGTTATGCCAAACAATCGATCCAGCAGGACATGGGCACGCCTGCGGCTCAATCTTTCGCCATTCAGGATACACCTTGAACAATCCACCCAAGTTCTCTCCAATCCCTACATTCTCAAACCGTGCAACCCGATGCACACCGGGCAGATACCAGAGGCATCCATTGGCGAGCGTTATATCATCCAGCGCCATCCACAAAGATAGAGCATCACGGGAACTGAACGACCAGTAGGGCACATCCAAATGCCAAGCTGTTGGATTCCCATGAGGCGGCTTGATCAACGCTTGGTCATGCCAGATCCGGATACCTTCTACGTCCGCCAACCTCGTAGCCATCCGCCCAATCCGCGGATCGCAAATCAGTTTGTTCATGCCTTCGTGTGTATCCGCAAGCCGCAAACACTGTGTAAATACCCTCGCGTAAAAAGCATCTGGGTCCATCTGATTCGTCATGAAATTCACCGCACCGCCCAGACGCTCCGCAACGGATTCCTCGGTACATCGGCGCCATTCTGCCAGCTCGTCCGCATCAAGAAAATCCTCAATGACCAGAAAGCCGTTGGTTTGATAGAATTCGATCTGTTCTTCCGTGAGTTCATCACGCATTGCCGCTTATTCCTCCTGTGTCAATGATTCTCAATCCCACCAATCCATCACTATCCCGTTCCACCCTTCACACTCCAGACAGCGCCGGTGGTGTAGGTATTGCGCTCTGAGCAGAGAAATTCGATAACTTCTGCCAATTCCTCCGCGTCTGAGTACCGCCCAACCGGCGTCCCCGGATTGGCGAGAAATTCAGCGGAGAAGCGTGGGACAACCATCTCCGTAAGCGCGCGTCCCGGCTCCACACCGTTCACGAATACCCCTTGTTTCGGATACGCATTGCCAAGCGCGCCGATAAATGAGAAGACCGCTCCCTTAGAAACGCCATACGGCACTTGGTTCGTTGCGCCACGCCGGGCTCCAGAGGAGATTGTTACACACCGTCCCCAGTTTCGCTCCAACATGTGAGGGATGGCTGCCTGATGGGCGTGGTAAACGCCATAGATGTTAATCCGCATAACTTTATCGAATTGCTCGACCGATTGTTCATGGAACGGTGCTTCCAACCCCAAAATTCCAGCGCAGCAGACGAGAATGTCCAAGCGTCCGAAGGTTTCGACCGTTTGATTGACCATTGATTGCACAGCAGCAAAATCAGTCACGTCTGTTTTTATAAATAGCGCACGCTGTCCCATCTGTTCAATCTCTTTGACCAAACCGGCGGCTTCCTCTTCGAGGATATCTGCGATGACAATATCCCGCCCCGCCTCCGCGAGTCGAAGGGCAGACGCCCCACCGATACCTCGAGCCCCGCCAGTTATTACTGCCACCCGTTTTTCTTTGGGTGCTGCAAAACGCAGATTCGGCATAAATTAATCCTCCCAAATCGACACTCACCTTCCAAAGCTGCCAAGCCTTCGGAAGATTCTATCGCTTCGTAGGGGCAGGTCTCGTACCTGCCCAAAAGGCAACCACAAGGGCTTGAATCCCAATACCATCGTCCCGATTAATCGGGATACGACGAATCAAGATAGTTCGCAATCTCGGCACAAAAATCGACAATATCCCCGAGACCGTCTTGGATGACATCGTAAACTGTACGCAGATTAACTCTAGGGTAATGATGGACAATGATATTCCGCATCCTGACAGCTTGGCTAATCTTTTCTGCTAGTTCCTGTGGTATAATCCCGTTCTTGGCGAGCATTTCAATCGCTTCGGGACGGCTATTAGGCGATCCTAGATTAGCGCCGGTAACAACGTGCATCGCAATGTCGCTAATTGCCTCCAACATTGTTTGGAGTTCGTATAACGACGCATCCACCGCTTGGAAATTCTCAGCGAATTCCTCGAAACCCTTGCTACCCTGACTCTGTAAACGATTCAGCATCTCTTGGACATAATTCACTAAATGCTCAACGTGCCTCCGATCTATCATGTCCTTCCCTCTCTTTAACATCCGTCTCGTTTTTACCCGCCCCATCAGGTAACGGCGACCAATCTGTAGCCACGGTTCTTCATCCATCTGTTTTTCAAAAACGCCCATCTCAAACTGAATGCGCTCGTGTGGATTGGCACAAAAGGCAAGTTTCCCCGTCCGCAGGATTTCATAGGCAAAATGCGTCGGTACTCCATCCAGACTCACAACATCAACTTCAACGCCGCCCAAGGTTTGACATAAGTGTTCCGACACCCTCCCGATAATCTCTAGCCGGTTCGACACATTCGTCTCACCAAATAGGAGTGCCACATCGACGTCACTCTCTGCCCATACCTTCCCTGTTGCGCGAGATCCAAAAAGGTATACCGCAACAATCGGTGGACTTATGTTGACAACGGCAGTCTTGATTGCCTGTTCAATAGAAGCCTGTGAAATTTGCATGGCATCAATCATAACCTTCCAGAGAATAAGATGGCTATAGGATATTCTATGCCCCCAAAAATGTCAAGTTCGCTTTCAGTGGGACTAGGGCTATTTAGTTTTCCGTTTTTTGGCCGATGTTGGCGGGTAGACATGAGGATGGTCCCTTACACTGTAGGCGGGGCATCTTGCCCCGCCTGAAGAATTATGGTGAATCATAGAAATAAGTAGACGTTCTTCAGTAGTTCCCCTAGCGAAGTCTCAAGAGTCCCCCTGACAAGGGGGATTTAGGGGGTTGGTTCTGCATTGAAAATGTGTCAGTAATTCTAAAATCTACTATAATTCCTCTGTAGGAGGGATCTCCGAATCCCGACATCTACCTAGTTGACCCTACGGCGACACGGTTGCGGTCAAAACAACCGTTGACAGGGATCAGTCGCTATGATATAGTGTCCAAATCCCAATAAGGGTGGACAACATATATCAAAAAACGAAGGTCCCGACTTGTTCCCGATGAATCGGGACTACGCGGGACTTGGGAGGAAAAAATGGCAGATCGATTGGCGGTTGATGGTGGAACTCCGGTTATTACAGAACCTATTCCCAGCGGTACGCACGGTCCAAGTGCTATCGATGAACGCGAAATTAACGCGGTCACTGAAGTGCTGCGGAGCGGCAAACTGTTCCGGTTTGTTGAGGATTCTCACGTGGCTGCGTTTGAAACGGAAGCCGCGGCACTGCTCGGCGTAAACCACGCACTGATGGTCAATTCTGGCACGAGTGCCATAATCTGTGCGCTAACAGGGATAGGCGTCGGTCCGGGGGACGAAGTGATCGTTCCGGGCTATACCTTTATTGCGACAGCGGCGGCGGTCGTTGGTGTGGGTGCTATCCCGGTAATCGCCGAGATCGACGAGTCGCTCGGCATGGATCCCGCCGATGTTGAGCGGAAGATTACGCCACACACAAAGGCGATCCTTCCTGTCCACATGCAAGGGGTGCCGTGCCGTCTTGATGACCTCATGGCGATCGCCAAGCGGCATGACCTCAAGATGGTCGAAGACTGTTGTCAATGTGTCGGTGGCCGGTATAAAGGCGCGTATACCGGAACGTGGGGCGAAGCCGGCGCGTGGAGTCTAAACTACTTCAAGGTAATTAGCTGCGGTGAGGGAGGCATGGTGTTTACAGATGACTACGATATCTATGAACGCACCGCTTTCGCCAGTGATGCCGCGATGCCGATGTGGATGAGCGATAAGGAGTGGCAAAATCCGCCATTTTCACGTCAGGGCTACCGTCCAAGCGAAATTATGGGATCAATTGCGCGGGTGCAACTTTCCAAACTTGAGGACATCTTGAGCCATACCCGTCGGCTGAAAAAAGCATTTCTTGCGGAAATAGATGAGCCGAAGGGATATATCCCACAGCATGTCGATGATCCGGATGGCGAATGTGGCATCAGTGCAGCGATCATTGTCAAGGATCCCGAACTCACCCCAAAATATGTCGAAGCACTCAAGGCAGAAGGACTGGGCGCAGGCACAGCCTATAACGAAGGATTCCCAGATCGTCACATCTACTATTACTGGGATTCAATCCTGTTTAAGCACTCCCACCACCCATCGGGCTATCCGTGGAAAGATCCAGCCTATAAGGGCAATGTCGAGTATTCGCGGGATATGTGCCCACAGACCCTTTCAATCTTGGGCAGAGCCTTGCGATTTGGGTTCAATGTCAACATGCAGGAAGATCACGCCCGATTGATGGCCGCGGCGATCAACAAAGTGGACGCGGCGTTAGGATAGGTAGTGAAACGGGCACAGATCACCGAAGCACTACAGACGCTGGGTGTGCAGCCCGGTCATATTGTCTTTGTGCACAGTTCGTTGCGCAGCATCGGCTACGTCGAAGACGGCGCAGACGCGGTGGTTGACGCGTTCTTGGACTTGCTCGGTCCTACGGGCACACTCGTGGTGCCGGCATTCACCTTCTCCCACGGCGGGAAATCCAATCCGGTGTTCGACCCTATCCAGGATCCGTCCGAGATGGGGCGTATCTCAGAGGTGGCTCGGACGCGTCCCGGCGCACGACGGAGTTGCCATCTGCTGCACTCTGTCGCTGCCTTGGGACCCCATGCAGAAGATATCACCGCTGTCCATGGTCCCTCCGCTTGGGCAGCTGATGGCCCTTTCTGGAAACTCTACGAACTGAACGCACACATCTTAATGTTGGGCGTTCCCTATCTCCGCTGCACCTTCTTTCACGTTATAGAGCAGCTTGTGCAAGTTCGCTACCGGCGGTGGCGAGAGGTCCAGGCGAAAGTTCGAGATCCGGATGGGCAACGACCACTCCCCATGTTCGGTTATAGCCCCAAACCGGGGTTCGTCGGTAACGATTTTAACAAACTTGGATCTATGCTGGAGGAACGCGGACTTGCTCAGGTCGGTGCAGTAGGCAACGCCGTTGCACGACGGTTTCGAGCAGGTGATGCGCTTGAGGTCGGTCTCGCTGAGTACCGGAAGGATCCACTCCTACTTGTCAAGACCGGTGATGACATAACGCAACTCCGGGACGGTGTCCTAACCGCAGAACTGCATAACGAGAAATCGGTAATCGATCCAACAAAAATCTATGAACGGAAGCAATAATTCCTAGATTCTGTTGACATTTGACAGTCCGTAGGTTGGGTTGAACGGTTAACCATGAATCCCTATCGACTACAATGGAGGTTCGGTCATTCAACAACGTCTGCTTGTAGACAGATAGAGTGAAACCCAACATTATACCCGTAGGTCGGGCATCCCCGATAAATCCCCGATGAATCGGGACTCCGACAAGCCGAGAGCAGGCAGGCGGGATCCAAAGCGACTTGTCCGATCCATAGCCCCAGCGGGGCGGCATGTTTATAGAACATCGGCAAACCAATTATCCCAAGCCCCAGAGGGGCGACATGTGTGCAGAATACTCGCGTTAATATAACGCAAGTTGATAGTTGCTAAACCGGCTCGGCTTGGATATGTCTATCCAAGCCATCTTTGCGCGTGTGCAGTGGATTTGTCAATCCACTGCGAGCCGTGAGGCACTCGATTTCGTTTTCATGCTTCCGCTTTGCGACATTTCACATCACTAGCAACTTAGGTTAGTATATCTAATAGGACTTACACAGTTGGTTCATAAGTCCCCCTGATAAGGGGGATTTAGAGGGTTAAAGATAAAATAAATCTACACCACATGCTAAATTTGCGTAAGTCCTGTCTAAGAAAGAAAAAACGATGACACAGCAAGACACAGTAGCAGCAGTCTGGGAACAACACAAAAAAGTGATACCCGGTGGTGTCGTTTCACTGAATCGCGTAATCGATCCGATGCGCGTTTTTGTGAAAGCGGAGGGCGCCTATCTCTGGGATAGTGATGGGACGCAATACATCGACTACCACGCCGCCTTCTCGCCCTATCTGCTTGGCCACAGCGATCCAGATGTTGATGGCGCGGTGATCCAATCCATAAAAGAGGGCAAATCCCTGATAGGGGCGGGGACAACCCCTTGGGAGGGTGAGTTGGCGAATCTGTTGGTAGAATGTATTCCTACCTTGGACCAAGTGCAGATCACCAATACGGGGTCAGAAGCGACCTTTTTCGCCGTGCGGGTCGCTCGGGCAATAACTGGACGCGATGAAGTGATTATCATGCAGGGCGGGTACAACGGTTGGCACAACGATGTAGCCTTTAATCTGATGGATCCCCATGAAAGAATTGCGGGCTATCAGCCGGGCGAGGAACTCCCACTCTACCCAATTACAGCCGGAATGCCAGCGTCCGCTTCCCAGCATGTCCATGTCGTACAGTTCAACGACTTGGCTGCCGTAGAAAACCTGATAAAAACCGAGAATATCGCGTGCATCATTCTTGAACCAATCCTACAAAATATTGGTGTGGTCAAACCGAACCCCGGATACCTACAGGGGCTGCGACGCCTGTGCGATCAATACGGTTCCCTGCTAATTTTTGACGAGGTAAAAACAGGATTCCGTCATGCCTTGGGCGGTTATCAGTCGATATGTGGAGTGCAGCCCGATCTGTCGGTATTCGGAAAGGCGGTCGCCAACGGCTACCCGCTCGGTGTTGTCGGCGGAAAGCGGGGGTATATGGAGTATTTCAACCATCCGCATCCCGAAAAGAAGGTGTTAATCGCGGGCACCTATAGCGCCCACCCTGTCCCGACAGCAGCGGCAATTGCAACCTTGAAGAAATTGAAAGCGCAGGAAAGGGAGATTTACGACCATCTGGAACACCTCGGTCAGATGATGGAAGCCGGCTTAAAGGAGCTGCTGGCTAAGAGAGATTTCCCCGCAACAGTCGCTCGGCAGGGATCCGCCTTTGTCGTCTATTTCATGGAGGAGGCACCCACCAACTGGCTGCAAATTGCACAGTCCCACGATATGGATCTCGATAAAAAGTACAGGACACTCTTGATCGAAAGAGGGATTTTCCACTTCCCACTTCCCACCAAGCAGGGGAGCATCTCCTTCGCCCATACAGAAGCGGACATCGAACACACCATAGAAGTTACAGAACAAGTTTTAGAGCAATTGTAAGCGTTAGGACTTACGCAGTTGAACGGTCAAAGCCTTGTGGGAGGGGCATCCCTGCCCCGATACGCCCGATAAGGAAAAATAAGGCAAAGAAATTCAACGCGAAGTTGCTAAGGCACAAAGACACGAAGTAAAAAAAAGAAAATCCTTGCGTCTTGGCACCCTTGCATCCTTGCGTTAAATTCTTATAATATATCTGTGAGAGGGGCATCCCTGCCCCGATACACCTGATGAACCGGGCAGCGTAAGTCCTATAAGAATAACCAACGGATTGAATATTATGACAACGAAATCTATATCCACCGGCTGGTCAACCAAAGCCATCCACGCCGGCGAAGAATCTCTCCCCAAGACAGGTCCCCTCAGCCCGCCCATCTACCAGAACAGCACCTTCCAGTTTGAGACAGCGGAGGAGTGCGTCGCTGCGTTCACGGACGAAGATTCAGGTTATGTCTATACGCGGTGGGGAAATCCGACACAATCAGTGCTCGAAAACAAAATTGCCGCCTTGGAAGGCGGTGAAGCAGCGCTCGCAACAGCGTCGGGTATGGCAGCCGTGAGCACAGCGTTGTTGACGCTGCTCGCTCACGGAGACCATGTCGTGGCGATGGATTCTCTCTATTCCGGCTCATACAATATCCTGAATGATGATCTCCGCCGCATGGGGGTCGAGACCACATTTGTAGATGCTACCGATTCCAGTGCAGTTGAGCGGGCGATTCAATCGAACACAAAAGCCATCTACCTCGAAAGTCCTGCCAATCCAACGCTAAAGCTGGTGGACCTTGCTGCCTGTGCAAAAATTGCAAGCACACACGGAACTACTTCCATCATCGACAATACCTTTGCCACACCGTGTGGACAGCAGCCAATCACCTTCGGCTTCGATATCGTCGTCCACAGTATGACCAAGTATCTCAGTGGAAATAGCACGGTGGTCGCTGGCGTGATTGTTGGATCAAAGGAGTTTATTGATTCCGCAAAGAACGGGGCACTACGGAACTTCGGGGGCGTCATCAGTCCGTTCAACGCTTGGTTGACGCTGCACGGGGTCGCCACACTGCCGCTGCGCTTTGAGCGCCACTGTGCCAATGCCGGCGCGCTCGCAGAATTTCTGGAAAATCATTCGGCGATCGAGAGGGTACACTACCCCGGTCTGCGGAGCCACCCACAACACGCGCTTGCCAAACAACAGATGAATTATTTCGGTGGGATGATCGCTTTTGAACTCAAAGGTGGAGTAGAAGCAGGAGAGAAGTTGGTGAATCGGGTCGAACTCTGTGCACTCGCGGTCAGCTTGGGTGATGTACGGACGCTAATCTGCCACCCCGCTTCGACGACGCATCTGCATGTTTCGCCGGAAGCGCGCCATCGCGCTGGAATCACCGATGGGTTGGTGAGGATTTCTGTCGGTTTAGAGGAAGTGGAAGATATCATCGCGGACCTTGATCAGGCATTAGCGTAGGGAGGGTCTGTTTGTAAGGAGCGCGAATCGGATTTTAACGCAATGTCGCAAAGGTGCAATAACGCAAAGAAAGACTGTTAGAACTTGCGCGTTTGGTTCATAAGTCCCCCTGATAAGGGGGATTTAGGGGGTTAAAAATAAAAAAATCTCGCGCCGCGTGCTGAATTTGCGTAAGTTCTGACTTTTAATAATTTCTTCTCTGCGTCCTTGCGTCCTTGCGTTGAGATGGTTGTTGTCTATTTTACGCTTCCGGTATTTCGATCGGCAGATCCAGCCGATCTCCCCACTCTTTCCACGAACCGATGTAGTTGCTGACTTTCTGATAGCCCAAAAGCCGCAACGCCAAATAGCTATGGGAAGAGCGGTATCCGCCCTGTCAGTAGGACATGACGCGCTTCTCCGGCGTAATCCCTGCGGATTCATACAACTCACGAAGTTCTGCAGCAGGTCTGAACATACCGCTCTCGTCCAGATTGTTCATCCATTCGATATGAACCGATCCGGGGATAGCGCCACCCCGCGCAGAACGTGCGACATCTCCGTAATGTTCGGCAGCGGCGCGCGTATCGAGGACAGCAAAATCACCAGCATCGAGTAATCCTTGTATAGTCTCCGCATCCATGTGGGCATCTGATTTTGAGTCGGTCGAGAATTGTGGCACCTCCTCTGGCACTACCGCTTCAGTGCTCACCTCCCCACCCGCAGCAGACCAAGCACTCAGTCCGCCGTCCAACACCCGGACATCCTCATGGCCCAGATACTCACAGAACCAGAATCCGCGTGCCGCCTTAACGCCAGATTCGTTTTCATACCACACGATTGTCTTGGTCGGGTCGATCCCACGGTCCTTAAAGAGGTACGCAATCGTCCACATAAACGCGTCGAACACCTGTTCGCTCGTGTCACTGAGACTGATTGCAAATAGATCGAGATGGATCGCACCGGGAATATGTCCCTTGACATATTCATGTGTCGGTCGGACATCCACAAGGCAGATCGAACCGTCGTCGAGTCTGCCCATCAACTCTGCGGCGGAAATCAGCAGTTGTGGATTCGTGTATCCTTTGTCATTCATTTACTAGAGTCAACCTTTTTTATTGTAGTTTTTACTTATCCGATTCAGAAGGTGGTGGCTCATCAAATTTAGCATTCTGTCTCTCAGCTTCGACTCGACGAGTATTCCATGCCTCCCACAAGTTTATCCTTTTTTCAGCCTCTTCAGCTCTGCTTCTGGCTTGTTGAAGCGCAGCCTCTCTCTCCTGTCTTTGACGATTCCTTTCCTCTCTATAGAGATCCCAGAGTAACATGATATACACCCCCACAATTTCAAAAACAAGGACTACAACAATTGCCACGGGAATAAAGGTTGAGACATGCCCGACGATACTGGCTAATATCTCTGGCCAACCGCTAGGTCCTTTAGGTGTTAAATAGACTCCCGCAAAGATCGTATAGGCGAGGACCAAAACCACAAAAAGCGTTAGTTCTAATCTTGCCCCGCCTTTTCTAAAACTGAAAATTGAAACTCGTTCCGAGTTATTTTTCATTGGAGTCAAATCAGCCACCAAAACATGGCTGTATGTTGGGCTTGATTATGGTATCAATTCTTCAATTTATCTGTCAAGTAAAATACAACTATTCTACTGATTTTTCAACCTTGCCCGCAACTCCGCAACCGTTCCCGTCTCTTTAGGATTCACGATATTTCCTCTGTTTCGGGTTGCTAATCGCTGGCATTGAAGACTTGAAACCGTGGCGAGAAGACCCTGTGAAAGGTTTCAAGTTGTTTACAGATCCACTTGTGTTGTCGGTCCCAGTCTTGGCGGTTTTCGAGATCAACACCATACAGATAAAGTGATATGAAACGGTCCGTTGTATTTTCTTCCTTATTCTCCCACTTCAATTTGTTCCCGACTTCTGCTTCAATCTTTGTCTTGTCCTGTGCTAAAAGGTGAAAATAAGCCTCCCCTCTTTTGCCCGGCGTATAGACAGCAACGCGTATCCAGCTATCTGTTTTGTTAATCGTGAGATAAAGTGTACAACCTCCTGTTTTTTTAAATGTAAAAGCACCTATCCATTGGTCAGGTTGAGGTGCTCTAGGCTTCATCACACCGTTGCGTTGTTCTAGGTATTCTCCGAATGCTGTCCAATAGTCTAAATACAACCGTTGTGTGAGGGTCAGAGTACTATTTTTTGGTGGATCGTTGGACGATGGCTGTGATTCATTGGGCGAACTACTAGTTAAATCAGGTCCTGGTTGTGATAGCACAACAACTGGTTCCATTGCTTCGGATGGGTTACCAGTAGCAAGGTTTGGCTTCCATATTCGCAACATACTCTCATGAGTCAGTTGTTGAGACAACTCAAACTTCATTAACCGACGCTCTTCCAACGGGACCGGCTTGAAGACTTCATACATTTCCCACTTATCCCCGTCAGTGACAATCATGTAGGGAATGCCATTCTGATTAGCATAGATATGAACTTGAGTCGTCTCATTATCTTCTAGACTACTTCCTAGTCGTTTCGCTTCAATCACAGCAACAGGCTTACCATTCCACATCAGTACATAATCTGCCCGTTTCTGTTTCACTTTATACTCAAGTTGAACTGTATCTGGATCCAATACGTCCCATCCCAACGCATATAATAATGGATCAATCAGCATTTGCCGAGTGCGCGTCTCATTTTCAGATAGATAGTCACGGTGCCTGCCGATCCGTCTCTGCAACGTCTCAATAATTCCTTTCAAATCATCTTCACGTCCTTTGAACATATTCTCTGTTGCTATCACCGCGGGATTGTACGGATTATCCAAAGGTATCGGAGTCGCCGGTGCCTTGGACTTTTTGACCGGCGGTGTTTCTGAGGCAGGAGAAGTGCCTTCCTGTTCTTTTTCATTTCCCTGTTCAACTTGTGTGCTTTTCTGCAATTCAACCAAGCGTTTTCCCTTCGCCTCCTCTATTCCAGAATTAGTCTTAATAAAGGCTTGTTCCCCCTTTGTTCCCGGTATAAAGTGCACCTGCCGTGGGGATACGCGTTCCACCTTGACTTCAATGATACACTGATCAGGCATTGGTATTTCAGCCTTGTTTCCAGCAAAAAGGGGATGGAATATAATATCGTATGACGTTGGGATAATCGCCGGGGTAACCGACCTGAGTTCCGCAACAATATCTTTGCGAAAATCATCGCGCTCTCTCGAATCCAAAGAAACTCCAATTGCTTGCCTGTCATCTGTGATTCCCCAATATATGCTGCCCTCTATGCCTCCGTTGAGATAGGCAACCACATACCGACCGACCTGCTCTCGGATTACCGGAACTGGATTAACTCTGACAGATTTGAATTCACAGCGAAGACTCTCCTCCAAGGGGACTATTTGGTTCAGAACAAACTTGACTTTTTCCTTAGTCATGACTTCAGTTTCCTTTCTCCAAATTTGTAATTCCTAACTTTCTCCCATTGCCCCCGGCGTGGATACCTTCATACTAGGAGAGATTAAGGGTTCAATCGTGATGCCGATTCAAAATCCTTCGCGTGCGAACAATATAACCATGGGACTGGTGCAGAACTATGCCGTCCGCAGTAGTTCGTGTTCCTAACCCTGGAATCAACATTTGATTTCCAAACAGCAACTGCTCAGAACATCCCACTTCTGTCCAACCATCCTCCCCGGAGCAGTCATGACGCTCACCGCAAAATGGACAATAATCCGTCATAAATAGTTGGCTATCGCTACGCCAAATTACTGCTATTGCAACACCGTCAACGCGTTCATAGTCCACTCGTGCTACTTTATCTATGTAAGCTAAAACTTCAGGGGTTGCGCTAAACCATTCACTACGAGGACGATACTGATGGCTTCGTAAATCATTATGAATGCTATCCTCTCTTTCCTGATCACCGGGAATCTCTTCAATTAGACTTAATCTTTCGTGATTACCTGTTTGAAGATTTCTGCGACGAGCTTCAGGGTTTTGCGCCTTGCCTATTTTGATGGGACCGTCATCGCCCGCTCGAATAAAATAAATCATAACTTAAACCAGAAAATCAGACAAGTGTTAAAGCCCCTAAACCGCAACGACCCGCTGATGTCCCTCTCTATCTTCCGCCGGTGTAATCCGAATCTCAATGTTACGGTTAAAACGATTGAGAAGTGTAAACAATCACTCCACGCTAAAGCGGTTAAAATCACCTTTCTTCAGTCTTGAAATATCGGATAGGTCAACACCGAGAATTTTCTCCGCTTTCGCTTGTGTGAGCTTTTGCGCTTCAATGATGTTGTAGATCTCAAAAGCTAAATCTATCTTCAACAAGGCTCGATCGGCTTCGGAATGAGAAAATCCCAAATCCTTAAACACATTTCCAGAGCTCTGCTCGACTTTAACATCTTCACTCACTGTTTTGCCTCCAGTTGTTGCGCGGTGGTGAGTCGGTGAGCCTCAGCCTGATTTTTCTGAACTGTATTTTCCGTCACATACAAAAATCTGCCACCCTCATCACGACTATGCAGCCCAAACACCTCCTATCCGTTGTCGGCCTCATCGCCACCTATGAGCCATTCCGCTTTCTCCAAATCCGCTAACGCACGCGTCTCGTCACCTTTGGCGACATAAGCGGTCCCACGCGATCGATACGCAGCCATATCGTCTGGATTCAGTTCGATCGCTTTCGAGTAGTCTGCGATAGCGGCATCATACTGTCCTGTGAGAAAATGCACGTCACCACGGTTTATATAAGCTCCAGCGTCCTCTGGATTATCTTCTATCGCTTCGGTAAAATAGCCAAGTCCCCATCCAAACCCCTTCACCTGATATGTATTAACAGGGAGAGGCATTAGTAGATCTTCATCTTCATTATCAGCTTCTTTGGTGAGCAGTTCTATGGCTTTGGAGTAGTCCTCGACTGCGGACTCATGATCATCCAATGTGTAATAGATGCCTGCACGTTCCACATGAGCGTGGGCACTGGAAGGGTTAAGTTCTATCGCTTTGGTATAATCGGCGATCGCGCCGTCATAGTCGCCATGTGCTTCCTTTTCAGATGCGCTATGCTGAAGCCACACCGCGCCCCATATTCGAGCTTCCATCATTCTGTCCATCGTCACTTGATGTTGCAGGGCGCGCATTGTGTCGTATGCGTGTTTTGAATACGGCAGAAAACCTTGGATTGCCTTCATCGGTGTATTCCTTTCTTATATGTATGAATATCCGATAAGCTTCGTTATCAGATTTTTAAGATCAATACCACGGAGGTGGGTTATTGTGTATATATTCTAACAATTTACCACGTTTCCCTTTATTCACAATCTGTAGCAGGGGAGACTGCGGAGGCTTAGGACAACTGCTAATATGCTCTCCGTTATATAGCGGTGAATGCCAGTAGATTTCAAGAGCTTCGACAAGTTTGATCTTCTTTTCTGACATAGAAGGTAGACGAGCAATGTGGATCGATATTTCCCCTCCGTGCTTTAAGTTATACCAGATCCAACTCGCTTTATGGCTTTTTAGTCTCTCGCTAAGGGTTGAGCCCGGACCGGTCATTCCAATGTAAAGCAAGTTGTCCACCCCGCCATCTGGTTCAAGGATGATATGAGTTCCATAAATCTGGTATAGCCCATAGTCGTCCTTACGATTTAGCTCGGCTATCACGTAATCGAGACAAAAGGGACCTTCCCATTCGACCCTTACGTTACACATAGCTCCTTCTTTCATTCCAAAATCACTTCTTTAGTTGGGCGCAGAAACAGATTAACCAATTTATCCAGATAAGATGAACCTGAAAATATGATAAAAACTATTCAAACAGACTCTAACAAAATTTTACACCTATCACGTCAATTCAATCACCTCAACCCCGCCCATATAAGGCACGATAGCCTCTGGAATCCGAATACTCCCATCCGCCTCCTGATACGTTTCAAGAATGGCGATGACCAATCGCGGCAATGCTGTCCCGGAGGCGTTGAGGGTATGTACCAATTCAGGTTTCGCGCCCGGTTCACGACGGAAACGGATATTCGCACGACGCGCCTGAAAATCCTCAAAATTACTGCACGAAGAAATTTCCAGATTAAACTTTTCGTCAACCGGTGCCCATAATTCAATATCGTAACATTTAGACGCACTAAATCCGAGGTCCGCTGTACAAAGAGAGATGACGCGATACGGCAAATCGAGGGCTTGCAAGACCGCTTCGCCATTACGCAGCAACGATTCATGTTCATCGTAAGATGTCTCTGGAAAAGTGAATTTCACCATCTCGACCTTATCAAACTGATGCAGCCGTTGCAATCCGCGTGTCTCCCGACCATAGGAACCCGCCTCGCGTCGGAAACAGGGTGTGTATGCCGTATAGTAGATCGGCAGATCCTCGCCGTTCAAGATCTCACCGGCGAAAATATTGGTGACCGGCACCTCCGCGGTTGGGATGAGAAAGAGATCCATCTCTTCGTTCTCTTCATCGCGATCGCACCGATACATATCCGACTCAAATTTCGGCAACTGCCCGGTGCCCGTCATCGTTGGACGGTTGGCAACAAAAGGCGGGGAAACCTCTGTGTACCCGTGCTGAGAGACGTGCAGATCGAGCATAAAGTTAATCAACGCACGCTCCAGTTTCGCCCCTAACCCCTTGTATAGCACAAAGTTGCTGCCGGCGACCTTCGCTCCCCGCTGAAAATCAACGATGTCCAACGCCTCCGCAAGTTCCCAATGCGGCTTCGGTTCAAAGTCGAAGTTTCGGATCTCTCCCCAGCGACTAATCTCGGGATTATCCGCTTCGCTATCCCCGATAGGTGTGCTGGTATGTGGCATATTTGGGATGAGTCCTAAAATCTTATCGACTTCGGTTTTATAGCCCTGCGCTTGGTCGTTTAGCGTCTTAATTTTTTGAGACACCGTCCGCATCTCAGCAATCTGCTCGGAGGCATCCTGTTTGTTTCTTTTGATTTGGGCAATCTCTTTCGAGACGGTGTTCTGATGGCTTCTGAGTGATTCTGCTGCCCCCAATAGTTCACGCCATTTACGGTCTGCTTCAATAAGTTCCTCCAACGGTGCTGTCATCCGGCGAGCCGCTAACATCGCTCGCACCGCATCGGGGTTATCGCGGATGAATTTAAGATCTAACAAAAGAACGTCCTCCTTCGATCTATAGATATGAAAAAGCCACAGGCTATTGGAAACAACCTGTGGCTTTAATAAGTGGCGGACCCGACGAGATTTGAACTCGCGATCTTCTGCGTGACAGGCAGATGTGTTAAGCCAGGCTACACTACGGGTCCGACAAGGGGTATTTTTAGTTATGGTCCCGATGTTTCATCCCGATCAATCGGGAATAAATCGGCATAGGCGGAACAGGACTTGAACCTGTGACCTACGGCTTGTAAGGCCGTCGCTCTAGCCAACTGAGCTACCCGCCCATATTAAACGAAACAGATAAATAGGTGGCGGACCCGACGAGATTTGAACTCGCGATCTTCTGCGTGACAGGCAGATGTGTTAAGCCAGGCTACACTACGGGTCCGACAAGGCATATATTTTAGACGATAATCCTCATTTTGTCAAGGGATAATTAACGCACTTGAAATTTCTGCACTATTTTAATGCAAGCTGCCACTTATAGGAAGGTCACACGGATAACTGTGAGCTGAATTGAGTCAGTCACCGCTCGCAGTGGATTGACAAATCCACTGCACATATACGGTTGGCTTGGATATGTCTATCCAAGTTGCTCTGAATCCCGATTTATCGGGGTCTCAGACTCTTGGCGAAGTCGGAGCCGAGCGGGGTTGATAAATAGCAGCTTAGGCTATTTCAGGCATGCCTGCACAATCTCACGGTAAGTGTCAATCGCCGGTGTCTCTAAGCCCCTCACCTTGGCAAGGTCATCCCACCGTCGCAGCTGCAGCGCATCCTGATAATGCGGGATGCGTTCAAACGCTGCCCGTTCGTCATCCGACAGAACCCCGCCCTGAACCTGAAAACTCCTTTTCGACGCCTCAGATAAGTCGTCGTAGTACGATGCATCAGTTGTGCACAGATACCGTTTCGCTGGCACATGCAATCGGATTGGGGTTATGACCGCTTCTACGAAGAACGGCTCCATATAGTCTGCACCGACCTCCTCATGATTCTGATCTTCCTCCAAAAAATCGTTCTCTGCATTGTGCTCGTCTAACAGAAAATGTCCGATATCATGTAACAGAGCGCCCGCGATCTGTGTCGTGCTTGCGTCGTGTAGCCGCGCCTGATTCGCACATTGACACGCGTGTTCCAGTTGTGTTACCGATTCATCGTAAAACGACTGTCCCTTGCGTTCCATATAATCAAATAGGGTCGTAACCTTCTCCGCTGCTGTCATACCGATCATCTGTTCCGCGAGCGTTTGATCAATCCGACTGTTCATGGTTCAGCACCGTCCTTCCTCGAAAATGTCCAATTTTACTGATCTGGCTTGCTTGTGTTGAACTATCTTTTTGGTAGTCCAAAAAGGTCTGTCGTTTATCCTCATAGTACTGCTCACGCCAATCTCCTTCGGAGAGGGCATTGTAAGTCACATAAATGATGCGTCGCGGCTGATTAGAGCGGTTTGTGCCGCTCTTATGCGGGATATAAGATCCGAACAACAGGATGTCCCCTGGCTCTGTCGGCACCTCGACCCATTCCATCTCCGAAGCAACCTCCTCCGCAATACACCCCTTCTCGTCGAGCGCGATAAAACCTTTCTCGTATTGCCCCGGTGAAAAAGAGAGGCAGCCGCTCTCCGGTGTCGCTGGATCGACTGAAATTAAACAGGTGATATGAAAGGAAACAAATTCGTAAGCAGGCGCGTCCTGATGTGGGGCGTAACCTCCCCCGCCGGGATACTTGTAATTGATTTTCTCTTTATACAGGACAGCCGGCTCGTCCATCAATTCCGAGACAACCTTCAACACCTTTCCGCCCGTCAACAACTCTTCCAAACCTGCGTGGTACGGCACGAAATTTTCTGAGCGGGAAAGCCGCGTCCCCTTTGGAGTAGCTTCAAAATGGTGCAGCCACTTGTCATGGGTCGGTTCCCGTCCCTCAATGTCTTTGACCCACTCTTGCAATGCCGTTATTTCTTCGTCTGAGAAGAAGCCGGAAATCTTCAGATAGTTGTTATTTTGCCAGTCTTTATGATGTGCTGGTTCTAAGTAATTTGACATGATTAACATCCTCGTTGTATTGGTTCATATGAAGAGATCGTGCGACATAAACCGTAGATGCTAGTAGCTACATAGTAGTAGGCATACTCCGTATGCCGTAACCCTTGTGCATAGGAGGGGGCGATAGTGCGTGTCTACTACCCTACGAACTATAACCGGCAACTTGTGTTACGTTAGGGCGGCATCTGATGGGAAAAGGTAAGCGCATCCATCCGGTTTTCAACCCACATCCGATAGTGCCATCCGCCCGTGTAATCCGCGGATTTGACTGTGACACTGTTCCAACCCGCCTTCAACGGCAGCTCAACGTAAGCCCAACTGAAAAACAGATCCGCTTCCGGCACAGACGCCTTCTGAATTTCAACGCCATTGACAAAGAGGCGCCCCAACTCACTCCCCCATCGAATTTGAGCGAAAACCGTCCGGTCATCAGGACTCTTGATGTGGGCTACCGCATAAGCGACTGCCCAATCCGGATCTCCTAACACCTTATTTAAGTTGATAACTTCACTATCAGCGCGGTGCTCCTGCCACTGAAGTTGCCCACTCTTGCCCGAATAGATTTTATCACTTGAACCCGCCTCCGGCAGCTTTTCAGCTATAAACTGCGCCGGTGCAGTTTGTGAGTCGGTCGGTCGCTCTGTGATACCGAGGTCAAAGGGACCGAGAATCTGCCAGTCTTTAAGCGCGTGCAGATCTACCTCATCGACATACTTAACCTTCTCACTCCGGGTATACAACTGTTCCCCACCATACAGGATGGAGTAGTGGTACGTCGGCAAAGGCAGCAGCGCATCAGACGCACCTAAAAACGTCACTACGCTCTGTGTCTCCTGCCCCGGTTTCACCTCAAAAGTAAGCTGATTTGGGGTTATCTGCCAATTATCGCTTGGATCAAACGCAATTTCAACCTTTACCAGTTTCTCAAACCTGTTTTTTAACTCTATTTCCAGCTTTCCACTGGTAACGGGCTGCGCTCTGTCAACCTCAAAATCCGGCTGAAAAGTGACCAAATCTCCAAACTTCTCTTTGAACGCGGTAGTCGAGATGTCTGCCGGATGGATACTCCCCGGTTCGATAATCGCAACGGTAACATCGTCACCGTCCACTGTCACGATGCTATAATGGTCAAATGCGCCAAACTCCTTCACATCACGGGGAGTCAGCCCGCCACCCGTCGCGCTGAGAACGAAGTATCGGCGATCATTGCGCGTGTGCAGGGTCAGGTTGTGATAGTGTCCCGCGAAAACCGTGTATGCTCGGTTCCCAAGCATTTCCTCGATCTGACTCCAACCGGATTCTTCATGCAACCATGCGGGTTTGTGCAACAGCACAAAAGTGTGCCGCACGTCCGAGTGCCGTTCTAATGCTTCCGCTGCATAGCGAATCTGTGCCTCTCCAAACCAGTTTTCCACGTCTAGAGGCAACCCGTGTCTCTCCTCCGTGTTGAGTATGATAAACAGGCAATCTTTATAGGTAAAAGCCGAATAGGTCCGTCCGATATGCTCAACCCAATAGTCATACATCACCCGATTGGTGATGTCGTGGTTCCCCGGCAACAAGAGAAACGGAACTGTCAAAGGGGATTCATGTTGCCAAAACTCCGCCCATTCTGCGTCAAGTTGTTCTCGGTCGGTCGTTACTCCTTGTATCAGGTCGCCAACCATAATCGCAAAGTCCGGTTGCAGCGAGTTAATTTCGCTGATTGCGCGGTCAAACACGTGCCACTTATCGAGCCCTCCACCTGTTTTATCACCAATAATTGCGAAGCTGAATTTGTCCGGATCGTCTGAAAACGGTCGTTCGACAATTGGCATCCGGTCCGGGAAATCCGGGGCTTGCGCCGCAGCACTACTCGTAATTGCAAGACATACGAGCAGCACAACAAAAACTCTCAAAATCTGATTGCAATCCATCAATCCTTCTCCTTCTGTATCAATTCTTAGGACTTATGCAGTTGAACACTCAAATACCTGTAGTTCGGCGATTTATCGCCGCAAGCACTAGATGAAGTCAATCCCATCAGAATGTAAAAATTCAAATAATGCTAATAGATGCGGCTGAACACAGATTTTTTTTCGTTTTTTCTCTTTTTATCTGCCCCGATGTATCGGGATAAACTTCAATCAGCGAAATCTGCGTCCCTATTTGCTGTTAGAACTGAAGTGCGTAAGTCCTGAGTTGTATTGAAAATTACCTATCCTTGACCAATGAGTAAGTATGCCGGAAAAATGTTACATAATCATGGCATCCGCGTGAAATTTCTATCGCGGGATCTCAATACAGGTGCTACCAGAGAATAACAAAACGAGGAAAAATGGATTGCTTTAACCCGCCCTCGCCTGACGCCTTTGCGCCTTGCGAGACCGTAATAGAATACCGTCCAAATGCAAGTGCGTCGCATACCCGATTAAGCTCGCCGTGTAGAAAGGCAAGCCGGCTTTGAGCAGAACCAGATTCTGTGCTGCCAACAACTCATGTCGGTCCAATTGATCGCGCTGAAAATAAATCGGCACGATCAGGAAAACCACGGGCAATAGTAGCATCGTCAGTTTTGAATGCGTCCAACCCCGATGGTTACCGATGAGAGGAAACATAGCGAATAAGCCGAAAAATGCCGATGTGGCGTAATACCCCTTATAAATCAATATAACGTTAGAGATGAGGAAGAGTCGATAGAAAATCTGTTGACTTTTACTCTTGGTATCCACATCGGGCCACAACCCTGAAAGGACAGCGATAACAAAGCACGCAGCGATCTTCAGCGGCTCAAGGGAAACCGTTGGATTCCAGTCGGTTGGTTGTTGAAAAATGAACACACCGGCAAGGGCTACCCCAAGTGAAATCGCAAAAAAAAAGCTGTAGGTAACCAGCCCGCCGATCCAATGTTCACGAAACATGCTCATTGTAAGAAGCATCCTTTTCTGATTCGCCCCGATGTATCGGGACAGGAATTGGCTCCAACCGCACCTCTTCCCCGATGGGATCCGGTTCTAAGGTAGCCGGCAGCCTTCCACCTATCAACGGCACCGCATACTTTTCAAACGCCTCGGTGATAAAGTTACCCGCTTCATTGATGAAAGCCTCTGGGACCTCTTTCCCAGAATGCGCCCCAAGTCTGAGACGCACCATGCCGATTAAAGAGCTATAGGGCTTGTTGGGATCCAAGTGCCGAGCAATGGTAATCATAAAGCCGTTCATTCCATCGACAGCACGGCGAACAGCCGCTTCGCCCGCCATCAATGCTTCGCCTGAATCAACCACTGAAGCGGACTGCACTCCGAATCGAGAGAGGTCTTCAAGTCTATTCCAGCTTGCTTTGAGTTTGAGTTTCTCAGCGAGAAGGTCACACAAATATTCCCCTATACTCCCACTCGGCGGAAGCGTACATCCCTCCTTATCTTTCACCCCCTCACTGACAACGACCAGACAATAGCCTAACCGCCGGTACACCGTCTCCACATCGGCGAGGAATTGCGCCGGATCTAATCCGCTTTCTGGGAGATAGATCAGATGTGGCGGGCTATCATCAGAATCTTTCGCCAAGGCAGCCGCTGCAGCAAGCCAACCTGAATTGCGTCCCACCATCTCAATGATTTTTACATCTGCTGCGGTCCCTATTGCTTTAGCATCATGTCCGACATTTCGTATCACAATAGCGTTTGCCCGTGCAGCGGTGCCGTAGCCAAAACAGTGATCTGTGAAACCGAGCGTATTCTCCACAGAATGCGGAATCCCTATACAACAGAGCGAGTAACCTTCGGCTTCAGCAACTTCTGCAAGTTGGTTTGCTGTAAACATCGCCCCTTTATCGCCCATGTAGATAACAAAACGGATCCTATATTTTTTGCAGATTTCCAGAGCACGATGGTAATCCTCGGCCGCAAGGGTATCGTATGTGGAAGAGAGTACGGGGGAAGAAGCGTTTTTCAGGTTTTGGAGGATCGCCGGGTTCTGCTGTCCCAAGTCAATCAGGTCACCCTTCAGCAATCCCTCCACGCCACCCATCATACCATAGATATTTTGGATGTCAGGGTGTTGCTTCGCCTCTTGGATTATTCCGTGGAGACAGGCATTGAACACTGCCGATAGGTTTCCAGCTTGTCCGACAACCAGATTTCCTCTGACTTTTAGGGTTGGCTTTATTTGTTGGAGCATAGCAGAAACATAAAATTCCCGATTGCATTCCCGATGAATCGGGAGGACGGTACAAACAGATGGCTGGAGGCGTGACAGAAACTTAGATGTTGAGCCTTGAATCGAACCTGAACGGCATACCTATTTAAACCAATTTTTTTTCTTTCAGGGGACCATTAACCGAGTGCTAGGGTCATTTATGGTAGATTTTACAATTACTCAGACATCCCCACTGCACAGCCAACCCCCTAAATCCCGACACGTCGCTCTATGAGCGACTTTCCGACTCCGACTTTTCAAACAAAACGGGTAAAAAGCCTAAAACTGAGTAGCCCTAGACCGAGTGCACTATAAATAGAAAAATACAGGCGTTTTGTGATACTATACTATCCACAGCTTCTGATAAGGTGATTCACCGAAGTGGCTATTGAGATCCGCTTACTACTGTTTGATGCCCTACAATAGCAGGTGCTCCATGTTCAGCTGCTGGCAGATCTTTTTTGCACCTGCCATACTTGGGTAGACTTCAAACGCCATGCTTAACATCTCTTTCGCTCGGTTAATCTGGTTAATATCAATGTAGCACTCGGATAGCCTTTTATAGATCCATGCCGTCTCGCGTTTCGATAGGTTCAAGGTACGAATCTTTTCCAAATCGGTCGGGATGTCTTCAAGGTTCTGAGGATTTGTGAGGACGTAGAAGTAGACCCGCTTCAATCGCTCCTTGATTTCATCGATGAAGTGGTGAAAACATGGTCGCTGCCTTTCAGACTCGATTAACGATTCATAAAGTCCCATAGCTGTTCGATAATCCCCAAGTGTCTGGTAGGCTTCTGCAATGAGAAATTCACAGTCGCGGCTGTCTGCATAGCCTAAAAAGTCGTCAATGCAGCCCTTTCTCTTCTCGCGCTGCAACTGCTCGTAAATTTCAATGCCCGCTTTTATGTTTTCGTTCAGTAACTCCTGAAACATCAGTTGGTATTTATGCCGAGTTTGATTCGACTTTCGCAAACCTTCAAAAGGCCGCGGCTGCCATGCGTGTTCTATATCTACCGACTGGAGTGTGAGGTCATACTTCAATTTCCGTTGGGGATCGCTAAGGATCTCGTAGGCGATACAGATGCGGCGAAACATGCGCTCGGCATACTTCTCCTTTCCCGGGTTTTTATCCGGGTGGTGCCGCTTCACCTGCTTGCGATAAGCCTGTTTAATATCCTCTGCTGTTGCGCGGCGATCTATTTCTAATGTGTGGTAGTAATCTGGAATTTGCATCTGGTTTGGTGGTGTACAATTGATAGTAAGTATAACAGCACTCTATAATCCCACAGGCAGCTTTGTTTTGTCAAGTGAAACTTTAACTGAAAGTAGGGTCATTTAGTTTTTCTGTAGGTGCCTGCATCCCGCCTGTCCCGATTCATCGGGGATTTATCGGGGAGGGATTTCCCAATCCCGACACGTCGCTCTATGAGCGACTTCCCGACTCCGACTTTTCAAACAAAACGGG
>JAJECO010000072.1 GCA_022822005.1 Candidatus Poribacteria bacterium | reverse complement strand
GATATGTGATAAATACGTGAGAATATGTGACATCTGATCAAAGTCAAAGCCAATGTTCATCAACGGTCCGCCCCAAGACTAAAAAAATATGCAAAATATGTGACATTCTGTGACATTTTGTGACATTAGGGCGACTTGCACACTTCAGATTGTAGCTCCCCGTTTCTTCATCCTCCGTCCGGACGCGCAATGAATCCCTGATAAATCGGGATTAAGCAATGCGCTACTACAAACCGAAGTGCGTAACTCCTAAGAGCTTGTTTGAAAAGTTATTTTCGGTAAAATATAGTAAACACGAGAAATGAGGAGACATTTACCAATAATTCCGACCTTTCCACAGTCCCCCTGACAAGTTTCCCCACCCCCCTGACAAGTCTTGATGAATCGGGATTGTCTTTCTCCTCATTCCCCCCTGACAAGGGGGGCTAGGGGGGTTGGGGATTTAGGGGGTTGCCTTTAATTGGGAATGTCCAAGTAATTCTAAGAGCCTGTTTGAAAAGCCACTTGGGGAAGCTATTTGCCCTGAAACCGAGTTTTTTCCCTAGTCTCGTTTCTTAATCCCGATGAATCGGGATTGTCTTTCTCCTCATTCCCCCCTGACAAGGGGGGCTAGGGGGGTTGGAGATTTAGGGGGTTGCCTTCAATTGGGAATGTCCAAGTAATTCTAAGAGCCTGTTTGAAAAGTCACTTGGGGAAGCTATTTGCCCTGAAACCGAGTTTTTTCTTCAAAACTCGGTTTCTTCCGTAACCCGCTATTCAACGGCCCGTGCTCACTATATTTAGCGAATCGTGTCAGATCGATAGCAGGGGCTTGGTTTCGTAGCCCGACGAGTTGGGGAACTCAACCCCTACCCTGCGATACGGCTCGATGTGGATTGACAAATCCACAGCACTGCGGAATCATTCCTTCAACTCGGGTTATTTTAATGAGAAGGCACCCCCAAGTCAGGCAGCCCCTCCACAATCTCCACCGTCTCCAAACTGACCGCAATCACCTTCCCAATCAGTTTGACAACGTACCGCGGATCATCTGGGCGGTTCGGGTCGTTGACGATGCCGCTGCGTTTATCCGTCTTGACGCGATACTGATCGATCACCCATTCCAACGCCGACCGATTCCCAAGTCGATAGTCAAACGCCTTTGCGGGTATCCCGTCGAGGATCAGGAAATTATTGTAGGCCAACTGCGTTTTATCTTTGGACAACCTCATCTTTTCCACGCGCCAATCAATCGGTACTTCACGGTTTTCGATGAAATGTAGCGGATATTCCGCTGCCTCCTCATAGCCAATATGGAGTTCACCCAGACGCTGCCCCGCTCTGGCAAAGTCCCAAAAGTCGAGCGTGTACAGCAGGCGCGGCAGGTCACGTTTGAGGTTCGCCTGATACCGTTCCCGATAAACGGGGTGATGCAGGAGCGCGTAAACGTAATGAAAGATGTCCCATTTGCCGATGGACTCGTCTCGGTAATGCGCCCGTAATCGTTCCAACGCCCAATCGGTGATGTTCTCCCGGCGATTTGTCCCGTCCTCGTCGTAGGTGTAGAAGGGAAAACATTGGGAACCGCTTGATGGCAGCGTATCGGGGATTTTGTCAATCATTAACGCAAACGTCGGCCATGTTGCACCGACCTTGAGCCATATCACTCGATTTTCCGCTTCTGTCTCAGGCGTAGGAAAAATGGACGGGAGAACAAAAACCCTCTGATTCATAACGCGATCAAAGAATAGGTTTGATTTTGTAAAGGGACGATAAAAAGATTGTCGGATTTTTGTTTCTGCAAATTCTGCAATTTGTCCACCTTGGAGTTTTTGTTTTAAGGCGGAGCTCCAACTGATTTTCATGTCATCATAAACCACAAAATCATCAACATTTGCCTCCCGATCCTTCCGATGTTTCCATTTGAACACTTGCTCATTGTAGGATTCAATTGTCCGCTTCATGTTCTCGGTCAGTGTGTTTCGGTCAAAATTGTAAACCCACGCATCACGACTAGTTGCTACCCCACTACTAAATATCTTAAAAATTACATCTGCTGCTTCACCTTTCGTCGCCTTTGCTTCCTTAGTCCCCATCGGAATAAAGGTCTCAAATTCGGCGCGGAGTCCCTCTGTCAACCATGTGTATCGCTGGTCAGGCGTTATTGACTTCCATTCGATGTTTCGGTAATGCTTCTGTGAATCAAGATAGCGATATTTGTCCTCTTTGCGCCACAATTCATCAACGCGGGCGTAGCAGATTTGGGCTTGGGAATTTGCATTGTTGCGCGTCTTAACGAAGAAATTGATGCTCACACCGACCTGAATTCCAAAGACGTTGTGTGTCGTCCCCGAAAGTTTTGGATTCTTGCGGACGTTCCCACTCAGATTCAGAATGTAAATCACGTCGAAATCATCTGCGAGGTGTTTCCGTATTCCGTCAAATGCTACACCGTCAAGGAATCCGCTGTTCGTTACAAAGGCAATAACCCCTTCATCCCCTATCCGATCCGATGACCATCGAATCGCCTTTATGTATGGATCAGCCAATGCTTTTTTATTAGTCGCTGTGGAGTCTTTCGCGTATGTCTCCGCAACCCGCGCATCCATCGTTGGATATTTCCGATTCTTGTTGTTGTCGTTCTCGTTGACCTGACCGACATTGTAGGGCGGATTGCCGATGACCACAAACATCGGTGTTTCCTTCTGCTCCTCAACGCGGCGGGTATTGTCAAGGGCGAACAGCGGCAGCTGTCGATTTTCCGCAAGATCAAACGTATCAACGAGGCAGATACCTTCAAACGGCTGATAGTCTCCCGTTGCCTCGTAAAATTCATGTTCAATGTTCATCGACGCGATGTAGTACGGCAGCAGCATCACCTCGTTGCAGTGGAGTTCTGTCCTATATTTATCCTCAAGCGCGGTTGGTCGGATCTCGCGCATCGTCCGCACGATGAAATTGCCGGTCCCGACAAACGGATCGATGATGTGAACACCGGAATCGGAGAGCGAACGATTGAATTCAGTCTGCAGAATCTCCTCAACGCCTCTCACCATAAAATCGACAATCGGTTGCGGCGTGTAGACTATCCCGTGCGTATCGGCGACCTCCACCGAAAAGCCTTGAAAAAACTGCTCGTAGACCGTGTTAAGGAAACCCTGTTTTTGGGAGAAGTCGTCAATAGTCGCAGCGGTGCGTTCGATTGCAATGTAAAAAGGATCGAGGCTACGCAGAAAATCCTCGCGACTGAAAGCGTGAGACATCAGCGCGGTGATGACGGTTTCGATTTCACGGGCGATAACATTGCGGCGGGTAAATTCGGAGTTGCTAAAAACGGTTCGGAAGATCCGCTCCGTCAACAGGTGCTGAATCAGCATCTCCTCGACAGCGGCTTCGGAGAGGTTGGGGTTGATCGATTGACGGCATTTCTCGTGGAAGGCGGCGAAGGCGGCGGTAAACTCCCGATTCGCACCCCGTTCCTTTTCGATCAGCTCTGCCAAGCCGTTCCCAAGTGCGGGCACTCTGTCTTTGAACTGTGCAACCGCTTCTTCCCATTCGGTGTACTCTTGCGGACGGTGGGAAAAGAAGGTTTCGAGCGTCTGTATCAGCTGCGTCGGGTCGGTCAGATCGGCATCAAGTATTTGCTGGTTGTTCTGCCAAAGGAGGGCGCGGTGCGGTGTTTGGAATAGGATGTTGTCGCGGGGGTAGCCTTTCTCAAACTTGCGGAGCACTTCGGAGGGCAGGTCGTCGTGGATATCCTTCGCCTCCCAATAGCCGTGGGGCAGCTGGAAAGTGTCGATCAATGCACCGTCAACGACAATCCGCCTGTTTTTAGCCCTCCGGGATCCCGATTTATCGGGAGGGGTCATTGAGTGCTCAGGTACAAGAATCCAGTCAAATTGCCTCCCGCAGTATTCCAGTAGGGTTTGGAACGCTGAGCGGACAGCGGTTTCGTGGGAGACGCCGATCGACTCGAAACGTTGTAGGGATTCGTAGTAGGCTTTGACGGGTTTATGGGTTGGTTTGAGATTGAGAGTTGTCATACGAAAGGTTGTTAAGATAACGCAAGTTGCTAGTCGATAAACTAAGCACCAGAAACCGGTGCAATAATCGGGAATTGGAATTCCCTCCTACAAAAAACGGACGGTAGGAGCGATCTCCGAATCGCGACTAGCTTGACGACGGCTACCTCGCAACTTGCTAGTGATGTGAAATGTCACAAAACGGGAAAATGGGAACTGAATCGGGCGCCTCACGGCTCGCAGTGGATTGACAAATCCACTGCACATATACGAATATGGCTTGGATATGTCTATCCAAGTTGCTTTGAATCCCGCCTGCCTGCTCTCGGCTTGTCGGAGTCCCGATTCATCGGGGATTTATCGGGGAGGAGCGAAAGCCGAGCATGATGCCCGACCTGCCAATTATTAGGAACGAAATCGGCGTTATCGGACCAAATTGCTCTGCGCCCATTGAGCAAATGTCGCGCTATGCTCTGATGATGGTTGGTGCGTATAGGTGGCCGGTAGTGAGCCTCCGATTAAATCTTCCAATTTTCCTTGCAACTGATTGACAACTTCGGGGTGAGCAGCAGCAACGTTATGTTCCTCTTTTGGATCAGTGACAGAATGGAATAGACGTGGGTTGGCATCCGCTTTCACCGTTTCGAGCATGAGGAGCCATTCGGGGGTGCGGATCCCAGTGGTCGTTGACCAACCGGTGATAACATGGTCGCGCTGCCCCGCTTGTGAACCTGACATGATAGGCAGGAGATCATATCCATCAACCGCTTCACCTTCAACTCCAAAGAGAGAAAGGATTGTCAGCATCAGATCAATATTCTGGACATAAGCGTCAATCGTTTTGCCGTGGTATGCGGGATCCGGGTGGCGAATCCAGAAATTGAGCCGACAGTTAAACGGATGCATTGCATCCGCGGTCTTGCCGAACTGCGTATGGTCCATCAACTCGGTGCCGTGATCCGAGACAAAGCAGATTACCGTATCATCCCATATGCCCAGATCGGTGAGGACGTTGAGTAGATAACCGATCCATTTATCAACAAACGTAACATAACCGTAGTAGAGGGCTTTTGTACGGCGTATCTCATCGTCCGTCAAGGTTTTATAATTCTGTACCATCTGCGGATAGATATAATCCTTGACGCCCTCCGCCTTGAAATAGTGATCAGCGAAGTGCATCGGCGGATCCCAGCATTCGTGGGGCGTGAAGCTATCAATCCAGAGGAAGAACGGCTGGTTTTCGTAGTTATCCTGTATCCACCGCGCTGCACTGCGAAAGACCCTCGGAGCGAGGTAGTCCTCCTCACCCCGCCGATCCTGCATGTTCAGCAGGTATTGTGCTATACCGGGGCGGTCTGTCGGGTTGGCAATTTCGTCGGGCAGATAAGGTTTCATATCGATAGCGGAAAGGGGACCACTCCGCACCCGATCCGATTCCTGCCCACGAATATAATCGTAGCTCATAAAGCCGCGTGTGAAATTCATTGTCGGCTTGAACATGTGATAAACATCCGCGACCAGTCCTGTGGCTACACCGTTGAGCAGCAGCTGTTCCGCCAAGGTCGTCTGTGTTGTAGGGATAGCGTGCCAGCCGTATATGTTTGGGACGGAGCCGCGGTCATCAATATGGAAGCGCCACGGATACGATCGCATGCCCGTAAAGAAGCCACGCCGCATCGGGATGGTTGGCTCGCCTTCCCCCCAAGCGTTATTGAACACCGTGCTGGTTTTCCGCAACTGATCGAGATGGGGGGTATCAACGTGATCTTCCCACGTGTGATCTACGACATCTGCCCTAAGCGTATCGCAGCAGATAACAATGGTGTTCATTTGACGCCTCCTTATGTGTCTGGGTGGATTATGTAAAGCGCACCTGCCCTATCATACGGCACGCGTAAGATACGCAGATTATAGCGACAGAGAGTAGGCAAGTCAAGGATTTTTCTCAGCGGGACCGTCTCCATACATGCTAATCTTTCCGACGTATTTCGATTCGACAAGGTAGCATAAAATTAGGAGCAGGTTCACATTTTCTAGGGGCATTTATGGTGAATTCTAAAAATAAATGAACACTTTCGCCCCCCGGCCCGGTAGGTGCGGTTTTCAACCGCACCGGATAGGCGCGTCCCGATAAATCGGGATTCAAAGCAACTTGCCCCGCCCAGAGAATTATGGTGAATTCTAAAAATAAATGGACATTAATAGTAGTAGGCACACTCCGTGTGCCGTAACTCCGCGCACACAGTCCTGACCTCGCTCGTTCACAGTGTCTAAGTAACCAATGGTGCTAGTTTGCAGCTGTTGATAACGTGAAACGTGATGTCCCGATAAATCCCCGATGAATCGGGACAGGCGGGACAGGCTGTGAAACGTAAAAACTATTGGCGCTTCGGTGCCTTTAGCCCCAGCGGGGCGACATGTTTATAGTACACGGATAAACAAATACCCCAAAGCCCCGGAGGGGCGACATGTGCAGCCGAAGCGTAGAACCTAAGAAGAATCAATGAACGCTTCAACAATGTAGGAAAGCCCCTCTCACTAACTAGCACCAAAGGTTAAGTAATTCTAAGATCTACCATAAATGACCCTAAAGCCCACATTTTCTCATTGACATTGCAAGTCGAATTGGTATAATTGGAGAATTAGATACCAAAACCAAGATAGGAGTTGAACTATGAGACAATCGCTAACAGCAACAAAACTGACTTGCCTCTTGATAGCCGGAGTGCTCCTGATCAGTATTGGCCCGTTGATTGGCACTTCAACCGCGGCGGAAGATACACTCAAAATGACAGGAGACCAAGCGACCATCGGTCACACATACTCGACGGTCTCACGCATCTATGAGGAGGTCTTTAATACAGGACAATTGGATCAGGTAGATACGCTGATCGCCGCCGAATATATTGATCATAACCCAATCGGACCAGGGGGTGAATCTGGCATAGCGGGATTCAAACAGACCGTAAGAGCGTTACGCTTTGCCTTTCCCGACCTACGATTCACAGTCCAGCAATTGATCGTCAATGGAGATACAGTGGTGGCTCGGACCATGATGGAGGGAACTCACAAGAATACTTTTATGGGGCTTGACCCAACTGACAAACCGGTAGCGATATCAGGTTTTGACATTTTTCGGATTGATGATGGGGTTGTTGCAGAGCGCTGGGGGACGCTTGATGGACTCACACTCATGCAACAGATGGATGTTTTTATGCCGAAGGCGTGGCAATATACGCTGCTCGGTGTGCTAGACCAAGAGGAACGTAAACCGCTGATAAATCAGATGAGTGAGACCGCTGAAAAGCAGAAAGATGTTTTCAGGGATGACCGGCAGCCAGTAACAGAACTGGTGCATCTGGATCAGTTGATCCATCAGTTCCAAAAGGACACAGGTTATGTTCGCGTGGTTGCCCTGCTTTCTCCGGGCTGACCGAAATGTCGTCGGGGGGTCTCCGAAATAAAAAAGATGTTTGAAAGGGTTCCTGATGATCGACTGCAAGCTTATCTGATCTGGCAGCCGATTCTTAATAGCGATAATCGGATTTCAGCGGAAAGACGTGCGAATGAGTTTGTGCATGAAAAGTTCACACACTATTGGGATAGCAACAGAGCGACCGGCGATCTTTGGAAGGATGTGCTCGGGTTGAAGGACACCGCCTGGGATGTCTACCTGTTGTACAGCGGGGCAGCAGACTGGACAACCGCTCCACCGCCTCCAGATCTCTGGTTTCCTCAGTTACACCATGCAACCCGCGCACGATTCGAGGTGAAAACGAAGCAGCTCCTTCAAGAAATTCCGTAGGTAAACCCATGTAACGATGAACCCTTATTTCCTCTCTGTTGCGCTGCTAGCCGGTTCAATCATCGCTTATGAGATTACGCTGGTCCGCTTAT
Source organism: Candidatus Poribacteria bacterium (assembly GCA_022822005.1). GTDB lineage: Bacteria > Poribacteria > WGA-4E > WGA-4E > PCPOR2b > PCPOR2b. The sequence continues at coordinate 18,437 of JAJECO010000072.1, read as the reverse complement.
TTTCGATAGCGCAATGGCATCATTTCGCACACATGATTATCAGTCTCGCACTGCTTGGATTCGGTGCTAGTGGGACGGCGATTTCGCTTACGCAACGCCGGTTGATAGGGAATGGGTCAAAATCCGATGGAGTCGGACCACGGTTTCACAACGCCTATACAATTTGCGGACTGGCGTACTCAATTAGTGTTGTCGGTTGTTTCGTTCTGAACCAATATGTACCGTTTAACCCACTGATGCTGGTTTGGCAGCCGAGTCAGGTGCTGTCGATTTTTGGGCTTTACCTCATTCTGTCGCTCCCATTTTTCTTTGGAGCAGCGTGCATCGGTCTGGCGTTACTCCAATTCGCAGGAAACGTCAACCGTCTCTATTTTTTCGATCTCTTCGGTTCTGGTATTGGGGCGTTAGGTGTCATTGTTACAATGTACCTGATCCCCCCGGCACATAACCTGACTCTCATCTCAGCAGTTGGGTTTGGTGCGGTGCTGATAGCGAATTGGGGAGGTTGGAGAGCATGGCAGGGGCGGCGAATTGCTTTGATAACGGGATTTGCTGCTGCGTTTATCGGCTATCTTCTTCTCAACCCTGTCCCCATCAAGATTTCACCCTACAAAGGGTTGAGTAGTACACTGAATTTTCCGGATGCTCAACTTCTGAATGAGCGGCACAGCCCCCTCGGCGTGCTGCACACGGTTCGTAGTGAACTGATCCGCGCGGTGCCGGGATTGAGTCTGAATACACAGCACCCAGTGCAGCCACAGTTGGGCATATTTACCGACGCCGACGCAATGACGGCGATAACAGATTTCAGCGGTGATCTGTCGAAGTTAGGGTATCTTGGGGATACAACCTCAGCACTGGCATATCACCTGATTGAATCGCCCCACGTGTTGGTCTTGGGTGCTGGCGGCGGTGGGGATGTCCTCAACGCGCTGTATCACGGCGCAGCATCGGTCGGGGCGGTGGAATTAAACCCACAGGTACTTGAGCTGGTGGCAGAAGAATACGGAGATTTCGCTGGACATATCTATGCGCCAGACTCACCCTATCCGGTCCAAGTTCATGTCGCTGAGGCGCGTGGATTTGTGCGGGGGACAACGAAGCGGTACGACCTCATCCAGATCGCACTGCTCGATTCTGTGAGCGCGTCCGCTGCGGGCACCCACGCCCTGAGTGAAAGCTATCTCTACACAGTTGAGGCGTTCACAGATCTGTACCAACATCTGACGCCCGGGGGTATTATTTCAATTACGCGTTGGCTGAAAACTCCACCACGCGATATGCCTCGGCTGTTCGCAACGACAGTTGAAGCGTTAGAGCAGATTGATGGTGCAGTTCCCGCCGAACAGTTAGCGATGATTCGCGGCTGGCGGACCGGCACCCTGTTGATAAAAAAAGGAACCTTCCGCTCGGAAGATCGCGCAGCGATTCAGGATTTTTGCCGTGAACGTTCCTTCGATGTGGCGTATTACCCCAAAATGGGAGAGGTAGAAGCAAATCGTTACAACCAATTAGGGGAACCGACTTACTTTCGGGCTGCACAGGCAATTCTGTTTAGCGATCGGGAACGATTTTACGAAGAGTACCCTTTCAATATTCGTCCTACAACTGACAATCAGCCATATTTTTTTCAATTCTTGCGTTTCGATTCGTTGATTCAGATGGTTCGGACGGTCGGCAGAAGCGCTATCCCATTTATCGAATGGGGATATCTACTCCTGATTGCAACATTGATCCAAGCGGCGCTGGCGGGACTGATCTTGATCCTGATACCTATTTTTTTCCTGAAGCAGGCAGCCACCTCAGCTACGGCGCATAGCTCGCGTTCCACCACTCTGTTCCGCCTATCCCGATGCAATCGGGGAGAGTCCGGAACTTGGCGAGTATTAACCTACTTTCTGAGTTTGGGTGTCGGATTCATGTTCATTGAAATGTCGTTCATTCAGAAATTTCTGTTGTTGCTTGCGAATCCAACGTATGCGGTCGCGGTTGTACTCTGTGCGTTCCTGCTCTTTGCGGGACTCGGCAGCCTCTGTTCGCTAAGACTGGGAACGGTCGTAAAATTGCGGCAGCCTCCGCCCGTTATCGCTATCGGCATGTTATCGGTTATCGCACTTGTCTATTTGCAGCTGCTTCCTCCGATTTTTCACCGCTTTCTCGCAAGCTCCGATGCCCTGAAGATTGCCGTATCAATAGGATTGATTGCCCCTTTAGCATTTTTCATGGGGATGCCCTTCCCGTTGGGGATAGAGTGGTTGCAGAGACACCATCCACATCTGATCGCTTGGGCGTGGGGCATCAACGGTTATGCGTCTGTCGTAAGCGCGATTCTGGCAACCTGTCTGGCAATTGCGTTCGGTTTTAATGTCGTGATTCTTCTGGCGGTGGCGGTCTACCTCATCGGTGGGTGCGTCCATCTGCGGATGGATTGGGACGCAGATTCCGCTGATTTTCGCAGATAAAAATAGAACTTACGCAGTTGAACGCTCAAAGCCCTGTAGTTCAGCGATTCATCGCCGTAGGACACAACTTCCAACGCCCGATGAATCGGGCAACTACAGCAGGAGCACCATCAAGGGTCCCGTAGGGAACAACAATCGTTATTCCCCACTGAAGTGCGTAACTCCTAAAAAATAAAGGCTTATGTTAACGCAAGTTGCTATTTATGAAAAATGTCTTGGAACGAAAGAATGGACACTGAATAGAGACCATCACCGCTCGCAGTGGATTGACAAATCCACTGCATACGTATAAGGAGGGCCTGGATATGCCTATCCAAGCCGAGCAAGTCTGACAACTAGCAACTTAGGTTATGTTAAGAAATCGTGCAAAGAAACCGAGTTTTCGCTTCATATCTTGCACTTCCTTTTGATATGAACCTCTTCTTTAACAAAAAAGGAGGCTACCATGAAACGGTTTTTCCTCATTCTCGCCACATTTCTCGTGTGCATCGCCATCCCCTCACAGGGCGCGGATACGTTCGACGATGATCGCAAGTGGATGGTGAAAACTCAGATTGACGCGGAGGGCATCACCGATGGTCGAATCGGTGTGAAGAATAAGTCTGTCTTGGAAGCGATGCGGCGCGTACTCCGCCATGAATTTGTCCCCGACCGTTACAAATCCCAATCGTATGTTGATATGCCACTGCCGATTGGGTATGATCAGACCATTTCACAACCGTATATCGTTGCGTATATGACGGAACTGCTTGATCCCAAGAAAGAGCATAAAGTCCTTGAAGTGGGGACCGGTTCGGGATATCAAGCGGCGGTATTAGCAGAACTGGTCAAGCACGTTTATACGATCGAAATTATCAAGGAGCTTGGCGAAAGTGCTGAGGAGCGGTTGAAACGGCTTGCGTACAAGAATGTGACGGTGAAGATTGGGGATGGTTACTTCGGTTGGGAGGAACATGCACCTTACGACGCAATTATCGTGACCGCAGCGCCGGATCATATCCCACCGATGTTATTGCATCAACTCAAGCCGGGCGGGAAATTGGTTATTCCGGTTGGCGGGCGTTTCCGGGTACAGAATCTGACACTTGTACAAAAGACAGAAGCGGGTTCAGTGATGACGAGGCAGGTAATGCCGGTGGTTTTTGTCCCGCTAACGGGGAAACATTAACCCTACTTTAAGCGATCCGGCGCTATGCGCTGGTCCCTTTGAAGATGTTGAGGAGAACACTGTGAGCACTGAAAGCACAAACGGTTTACCGACATGGGACTTGTCGGATTTATACGATGGCGTTGACGATTCACGGTTAGACACCGATCTCAATTCAATGGCGGATCAAGCGTCAGAATTTGAGAAGAAGTATAAGGGGCGTATCGCTTCAGCAGATCTGACCGCAGAGCTGTTATGCAGCGCGCTCACCGATTATGAAGCCTTAATGACAGCGCAGTATAAGCCGGGGTCCTACGCGAATCTGCTGTTTTCGACGAATACCGCGGATTCCCAACGGGGTGCATTGCTACAGAGAACGCGTGAGGTTGGTTCTGCAGCAGCGACGCATCTGATCTTCTTTGACCTTGAAATTGGTCAGATTCCGCAAGAAACCTTTGATCGTATTATTGATGATCCACAACTCGCGCCCTATCGGCACTATGTCGAACATGAACGGGCACTCGCCGCACACCATTTGAGCGAACCGGAAGAGAAGATTCTGGAGGAGACAGCAAATACAAGGGGACGCGCTTTTGGACGGCTTTTTACTGAAATTACGTCACGTCAGACCTTTCGCATGGACGACGAAGAACTGACGCAAAGCGAGTTGTTGGTGCACTTTTACAATCCCGATCGGGAAAAACGTCAAGCCGCTGCTGCCGCGCTGACAGATACGCTCAAGCAGGAGGCTCATGTATTGACCTTTATCTTCAATACCCTCCTGCATGAGAAGCAGATTCTGGACGGTTTGCGGGGATACACATCGCCCGAATCATCGCGGCATTTGGACAACGAGGTGGACGAGGCGGTGGTTAATACCGTGGCAGACGTGTGCGTGCAAAACTACGATATCGCTGCCGATTATTATCACCTCAAACGGCAGTTGCTGGGATTAGACGAATTGACGCACTACGATCGGTACGCCCCGCTGCTTGGTGATCGCGGTAGTATCCCGTTTGACGAAGCACAGAGCATGGTGATGGATGCCTTTGGCAAGTTTTCACCACATTTGGCGGAAATAACCGAGCCGTTTTTTAGTAAGCGCTGGATTGACGCTGAACTCCGTGCGGGCAAACGTGGCGGCGCATATTGTGCAGGGGTTACGCCTGACTTACACCCCTACGTTTTTATGAACTACACCGGCAAACCGCGCGATGTGATGACACTCGCACACGAGTTAGGTCACGGTATCCACGACGTACTCGCCAGCAAGCAGAGCTTGCTCAACTATCACCCCGTCTTGCCGCTGGCGGAGACCGCGAGCACCTTCGGGGAGATGTTGGTATTCGATCAGTTACAATCCACATTAGAATCGTCGGAGGAGCGGCTGGCGTTGCTATGTGGCAAAATTGAAGATATCTTTGCTACCGTATTTCGTCAGATTGCCATGTACCGTTTCGAGCAGGAAGCGCACCGTCTGCGTCGCGAGAAGGGCGAACAGACGACAGAAGCCTACTGCGAAGTTTGGCAGCGGATGATGCAGGAGATGTTTGGGGATTCACTCACGTTGGGTGAAGACCATCAGTGGTGGTGGCTCTATATCCCGCACGTTTTCCAGTTGTCGTTTTACGTCTACGCCTATTCTTTCGGCGAGTTGCTGGTCCTGTCGCTCTATGCACAGTACCAACGTGATGGCGAGTCGTTTGTGCCGCGCTACTTTGATTTGTTAGGCGCGGGTTGCTCTGCCACACCCAGCCAATTGGTTTCTGATATGGGGATTGACATCGCTTCGCCTGACTTCTGGCAGGGCGGCTGCGATTTAATCCGTGAAAAGGTGGAGCAGGCAAAATCGTTGGCGGAGACGATGCGCTAAAATTCACAACCCAATCTATTCGGAGGAAAAACAATGCCAATTTACGAATATCAATGCAAGACATGCGAATCCAAATTTGAGATGCTGCGATCGATCAACGCGGATGACAGTGAACTTGTATGTCCCGATTGTGGTGCAGAAAAACCGATGAAGGTGTTTTCCAGCTTCGCATCGGTTGGCAATGGGAAAGGCGCATCCTGTGACACAGGCTCGACATGAGCAATTCCCGGAATGGACAGTTAGTCCTAATTAGTTCATTGGTTTATTCAGACCTAACGCGTAGTGAGAGGTCGTCATTTAGGTTCACAGATCGTAGATTTCAGAATTACTTGAACACTCCCAATTAAAGGCAACCCCCTAAATCCCGCCCCCGATAAATCCCCGATGAATCGGGACAGGCGGGATGTACCACTTGTCAGGGGGACTTCGAAAACGTCGCGAAGGTCGGGGTTATCAGCAAATTTCTAATCAGTCCTCTAATTCACCATAATCAACGTTGGTTCACCCATTCTCCCCCAGCGGCTCGGGCCACGGGGGTTACACAGCGAATTTAGATCTGACACAGGGAGGCTTCTCATGAACAAGAAACCCGTTGAACTGTATCTAATCGGTGGTGCTGCCGGTTTTCTGAGTGGCGTATTAATGCTCATATCAAGTTATCTAATCGTGGCGCGTCTCCAAGATGCTGCTTTGGGGACACCGGCGTTAAAGCTGGTGGGAATAACGCACGGATTAAGCGTCGTAAGCCTTATTCTGATTGTCCCGACGGTCATCGCACTGTTTGTATCCCTCAACGCTACCGCGACAGCCCGTAGTTACCTCGGACTTGGTTTTGCAACAATGTGGCTGGTCTTAGAGATGGTTGGACACCTCTCTCAGACTGCCCCGCTCCGTACTTTGGGTGAATTGCACGCCGATCATCCAACCCATGCAATGGCAATTTACCAAGTGTCGGAAGAGTTCGCAGAGGCACTACTGCTCACTGGAACCTTCTTTGCTACGCTCGCTGCCTTATGCTACGGCCTCTCACTTATTAGCGGTTGGAGCCGGCCGGCAGGATACATTTTCTTAATCGCGGTTCTTGCGTTCCCAGCTGGGAAGTGGATTCCTCAAGTTGGCATTCAACTCCATGTTGTCTTGCGTGCGCTTGCTTTCCTAATTGTGAGTGGTGTTCTCGTCAAATCTACGACGATGGAAGAGGATTGAGTATGGGCAACTTAAAAGCTGGTGCTGCGAAGATTGACATCACACCGCCGCTCGGCTGCGACATGGCAGGATATGCGGGTCGAAATAGTGGTAGTGAAACAATCGCTGACGCACTCTACGCGAAAGCCCTTGTTTTTGACGATGGTGATACACAGGCTGCGATCATCACCAACGACCTGATTGGCGTAGAGGCGGTATATGTTAATCAAGTTCGCCACGCAGTCGAGGGAGCGACGGGCATTCCGGCTGGCAATGTGATGATCAGCTGCTCCCATACACACTTTGGTCCTGAAGTCCATGCATCACGCGCTACGTCGCCTGAGAATCCTAAGAACCGCATCTATGCCAATATGCTCCTGCAGCAGCTTGCCACGGTGACGCAACTCGCTCAACAACAACTCCAGCCAGCACGGGTTGGAGCCAGCACGGGCATCGCGGATCAGGTCTGCTATAATCGCCATACGATTCGTCCGGACGGGAGCGCACAGACCAGTTATCGTCTCCCGGATCCCAACTCAGATCTGACATTCGGTCCGTATGATTCGGCGGCGAGGGTGCTGCGTGTTGATAGTGCAATGGGAGAGTTGGCGGCTTCTCTTATTCATTTCGCTTGCCACCCCGTGACCACTACAGACCGGATGTATACAATAAGTGCGGATTATCCGGGATATGCCATGGAGATGGTAGAACAGGGGGAAGGCGGAATCTGTCTGTTTGGATTGGGATGTGCAGGCAATATTGTCCCCATCCAGCGTGAAGGCAGCTACCCGCGTATGATTGGCAGAACCATCGGTGGCGAGGCGATAAAGATCCTACAATGGATCGAGACCTCGGCTGACGCGGAGGTGCGGATAGCGCACCAAAAACACTCCCTAACGTTGAAAGAAACGATTGATGGAAGGACGACTGAAACGGTTGACATCCAATGTATCGCGGTTGGATCCATCTATTTCGTCGGACTGCCGGGAGAGATTTTCGTTGAGATTGGTTTTGACATTGTGGAGCGGGCACAACAGGAAAACCTGTTCATTATGAGTATGACTAACGGGAGTGTCGGCTATATCCCGATCGAGATTGCTTACAAACAGGGAGGGTATGAGTCTAATTCCTCCCATTTTCGTCCCGGCTGCGGTGAGCAGATCGCAGATGTAGCGGTAGAATTGTTGAATCAGATGGTATAAATTAAACACACAGTTCTTTTGACTAAAAACGGCTGTATCTCAGAGGCTCTCGATTCATAAATTTATGAATCTGACGCATAGTTTTTGACGTTATTTAGATTGCACTCAATATTCTATTCGTTTAAGGGAGGGTCTAATGTACGCTCGAAAACAGGTATTGATATGGACCACTGTAATTTTTGCGTTAAATATAGTATTATTGGCTAAATTACACGATGATTCTGCGACCGCAAGAACGCAGTTAGAAGAACTCACACCGGTAGAACTCTCACAATTAGACATCACAGAGTTGTTGGAACCAAACACTTTGGCTTATGACGCACAAGAAACTGAATTAATGTCAGACGAAGGTCAACTCAGCGAAGCGAAAACTGAGGAATCTGGTAAATCACCGCAGCTTGCCTTGGTTTCTGAGAACGATTCCGCAGGTTCAGTGGAGGTCCACTATGTGCACAAAGGGGATACCCTCTGGAACATTTCACAAAAATACGACCTTGACCTGCATACTTTATTAGCCTATAATAAACTGGTAAATCCGAACCTGATCCGCCCTGGGCAAAGAATTGAAATCCCCCGCCGACACATGAAGATGCAGGTGAGCCCGTAAGCAGCACCCATGAGGCAACCAAATCGGTGTTGGATTTCTAAAGAAGAAGATCGGACACCATGACAATTAGATTTTCCACAGCCGGTTATCGTTACTGTTGCCTCAGCTTTTTATTAGTTGTACTCGTATGCAGCTCGATCTCACGCGGCTATGCACAGAACTACTATCCAGACGAATTTGGGAATACTTGGATTCTACGCAGCAAAGACGGGATCGAGGAGCGGCTTGTTACAATTGAGGGTCCTGAAACCATCCGTAATGAATCGTTGAAAGTTATTTCGGATGGGACATATCCCGTTTCGGACCCGGCAAGTAACAATCCGAATAAATTCTTTATCAAAGCCACACCGAACGAGGTACAGATATTCCGAGCCACTGCAACACTCCAAGGGTTTGACGCTACAATTGACTATTCCCCACCCGAGACTTTTCTGCCCGTCCCAATTGAGTTGGGTACAGAATGGACGGTAGTCGGCGAAGCCAAAGTCGTGCTTTTTGGGGTTGAGATAAAAATACCGACGACTAACGTCGCCGAGGTCGTTGCAATCGAAGATGTCAACGTACCGGTGGGAAACTTCCACGACTGTTTGAAAATAGAGCAGCAGCTTTCCACGTCAGGCTTGGTCACATCCTCTCAACAGAGCACCATGTGGCTCGCCCCGGACTTCGGCTTAGTGAAATCTCTCAATAGCAACGGTATTACCTTTGAACTCATCGACTACGACGTTACCATTGGTGGTCCCGTGGTCGCTGTGGAGCCGAAGGAAAAGTTGGCGACAACGTGGGGCGCAGTGAAAAAACGATAAACAGGCAGACGGAAAACCGCCACATAGGAACAGTGGGAACACTTCAATTCGGCTTCACCCGCCATGTGACACTATCCCCTCACCCTTTAGGTCAACTTGAAATGACCAGCCCTAGCCAATCCTCTCAGACCTCAGCACCCCATCAGTTTCTTAATCAATACCCACACTTATCTCGGCATCAGCATGTGTAATGTGCACTGCCCCTAAAATGGCACTGCAGCCCCTCTGTGCCTACCCTATAACCCTTCCAAGTAAACCCACCTTCCCGCTCGGCAGTTGATTTTAGCCATAACCACTTATCCTAACTCAAGTTGCTATTTGTCCAACTCGCTTGGCTTGGATAGACATATCCAAGTTGCTTTTCCCGTTCCGCCTGTCCCGATGCAGTCGGGGAGGACTCCGATAAATCGGAACCTGCCTGCTCTCGGAACGGACTGTCCCGATGTAGTCGGAACAATTGGCGCGACTGGTAATGACCTGTCGTAAGACAGAAGTAACCAACTTGCGTGAAAACGGAGTGCAAAGATATGAAAGAATGTGATAAACTTATCAATATCGATCCTTTTGTGCACGATTTTTGGAGGACGGGCACAAGAATTGCTATTATAGTTCTCTGGAATAGGTAGTAACTTACGGAATGTCATTCACAATAAATTGGAGAAGCGACATGCAAGGGAACACTTGGAGAAGAGCACTATGGCTGGTTCTGGTCTGCATGACCATTTCTACTTCGGTTTTTGGAGAAACTGAAGGGGAATTGCTACGTCTGGAACAGACCGAATTTGCTGCCCGTGGGATGAACGAAACCCTGCTTCACGTTGCTATTCCGGGGCGTTATAGTCTACAAGCCCGAAGCCTCCAAGGCACAAGAATTGAGATTGTAGACCGGATGGCGGGACCTTTCGGTGTCGCGGGGGGGGCAGGTGAACGGGATGGACGACTCGATCTGATATTGGACAAGGGCACTTATAAAATTCGACTGCGCTCCCACAAAGAAGGTATGGGTACGCTGACACTCGCGGTGTACCCGTATGTGGAAATTAGTTCATCCGATAGACTGCTCTCACTCGACACCTATCAGATCGAAAGTGGGTCGTTGGAAGATCTACAACAGTACTCCTTCTGGCTGCATCTTAAAGAACGGCAGATCCTGCGGCTTGAAGCGATCGGCCGAAATCTCAAAGATTGCCGTCTATGGCGTGATGGGGTTTGGCTGGAAGATATAAAGCCTCACTTCTCAACCTATGAACCGGTCAACGGTCGACCGATGAGCTACGCGGAATTCCATCACGATCTCAACCCGGGCCTATACCGCCTAACACTTTATGGTGGTGCAGCATTGGCGTGGGCTAACGATTCGGGGAAGCACCCCTTCTTCTTGCGTATGGGACACCGCGAATTGGGCTCAAGCGGCAGGCAGATTATCACGATCTCCCCCTTCGGTCGAGAGGCTTACGTCGTACCGGCGAAAACTGACTTTTTTCAAATTTCGCGAGCGGAGAAGAAAACGACAACCTTATTAGTAAAACGGTGGGAGGAGAAGGCGAGCCGCCACGGCGGTAGAGATCGGGCCTCGATCACGAAAGAATCCCGCAACCCGTGGGCGGTTGTACGAACAAGGGAGAAGAAGCATCAAAAGTGGGTCACTGTTCAAGGAAATCCCGGTGACCGGGTCGTTTTGACCCATTTTCCCGATGACCGTAAGTTCTCCATAGAAAGTGGAGACTACTGGATTTCTTCCTTGCATTCGGTCGAGGGGCAGGACACCATTGATGTTACAGGAATTATAAGCCATCCAAACCAGAAGATCCCGGTGGATGGACAGGTATTGACAGTTGGATTAAACACACCCTTGGTCACGGGCAAATTTAATCTGTTGGGGGAGACCAGTCTGTTCATCGAGTTAGAGGAGGCCGGAACCTATGTGATTGAGGAGGACGAAGCATCCGGAGCAAGGGGACGTTACCGGATGGAGCCGTTTATGGTTAAACGTCCCAGAAACTACCGATCTCCACCATTTCAGTCGCCGGGGAAAGCGCTTGAACTAACTCGCGGCTTCTATAAACTCACAATCCGACCTGATGGATCGAAGGGAATTCTTTCATTTATATTACGCCAAAAGGATAGGGCTGTGAGTGACTTGCAAACGGACTCGTCCCGTCGAAAACAGAGCCTATTGCTGTCTAAAGTCAATCTACCTGAACGCCGCGAGCCATATACGCTTGAACTGAATCGCCGATACAGTGTCGCCACAGGGATCATTATCCGTTCACTACCGATGGATTTAAGCGAGCCATTGCCTGTAATACTTAACCAAGGTCAATCAGTTATCGTCTATATTGACATAAAGCAGCAGTCCACCTTCGTTGTTGACAGCGACAAAGAAACCCCTTTTCTTTTGACCACAGATACGGTTCGATGGCCAGCGGTCGAAGCTGATGCGATCCTATCCGCCGGCTTGTATCTGTTCAACCTGAAAAACTCAGGAACAGAAACAACGCTCTTTACGCTAAAGACGATTCCCACCAAACCAGCTTCGGAATTGATGTCAGGGGGGTTAAAGGGGCAATTAGAGAAGGCCAAGCCATTTCCACAGCTCACCGAACATAAACCGGTGTACGCCGATTTTAAGCGCAACCAAAAACGGCATTTCACCCTTATCGTCGAGGAACCGAGCCTTTACCGATTGGAGACGAGTGGACGTCTGGCAACCCAGTTGACGGTGCGGACCGCGTTAGTCACCCAACTATTTTCTGCCAAAGAAAACGGCATCGGACGTAACGCCTTGGTACAGCAATATCTCAGACCCGGTGTGTACCACGTTACTGTACAGACGCGGGGAAAGTCTCGTGGACGGGCAGGAATTCATCTACGTCGGACCGACCTTTTAGAGGATGAACTGACGGTCAATGCTGTCAAGAAGACGCACCTAAAACCGGACGTTGCCCTCCGATACACTTTGACAATTGATGACCCCGGTCGATACCGCCTGCGAACGCTTGGCCTTGGCAAGACTTTCAGTAGTCGCTTAGAGGATAAAGGGGAGTGGCCCCTAACCGGACCCAGAGGTAGGAAAACGTATACCGAACATTTCGATCCGGGGATTTATTACTACTACACCCTACCGCGACCGATCGAATCTACGCGAATCACCACTTTGACCCGAATCGTTGAAAAACAAGAACGCCTGGGTAAGGGTCCCCATCATATCTCCTTCAACGAGACAGTTAAAATGATGTGGCGGGAAGAGGAAGGTAGACCGCCGGACATATTCACAACGGAAGTCACTGCACCCGTCGATGTGACAATCAACCTAAGCGGTGAAATGGAAGGAGACCTTCGGCTTCGGGGAGAGACAGGTGACGCGAGGGTAATAACAGGAGGCAGCCCATGGAAGAACACGCTCCACCCGGGGCAGTATGAAATTACGGTAAGGAGCGTCAGGGAAGATAACCTTCTGCCTTACACTTTACAGATCGAAACTTCGGAGTTGATTCCCGGCTTGCGACAGTCTGTTGATCTGCCGGCTGATCTGACTGTCCGTCTGGGAAAACCCGGCATCGTTGATCTCTTCAGCTTCGGCGCGACCGATGTGAGGGGAAGTCTATGGAACGAGACTGGTACGCGGCTTTTAGCGCAGAACGACGACATGCCGAACGATTGGAATTTCCGGATCTCACAGCGACTGGCTCCGGGTCGCTATCTCCTCAAATTGGCGCTTGTTGGGGAAAATTACGGGGGTGTTGAGGTTGCCATGAAATTCCGTGCGCAGCACACGCTTCGCGAACAGGGTGTTCCACCATTTACGGTGGAGGAAAATCTTGGAGAGAAGGTGTTAGCAATTCCCTTTAAGGTTGAAGGCGCGGGATCTATTGTGGGGATTACGGTCGGTGGCTCTACGTCCTCGACCGTAGCTGGGCCAGGTGACTTGGGGGTTGCTCTGGTGAAAGGCACACGTACACTGTACGAAGGGCAGATAAACGACGATCAAGCCTCGACGTTCTACATTCCTTTACAAGCGAAAACCTCCTATCAGATCCTGCTCTGGGGATCGGGGGATTTTACAAAGGAAGCGACGTTAGATGTTGTTCCTCTTACAGTCAAGCCGGTATCCGTACAGCCGGAGCAGACTGAATTCCTTTTGCCATCATACGCGGACCCGATTGCGTTGGAATTGACCGAAGCCGATCAGAAAAGTTATTTGGCAAATGAGGCCAGCGGAGCACCGCTGCATTTCTCTTCTACCCCGGAAAAATCTTTTGAGACTGTTGTAGACACACCGGTAGTGATGCGTGATGGGCGCGGCTGGCTAATTCTGAACCCTTATGATAAGACGCAACACCTTACCCTTGAACCCTTTGCGTTAGCATCCGGAACGGTTAAAACGGTTGAATTAGGACAACTGCCGTTCGCCTTCGATCTGGAGAACGAGAATGATGGTCCCCTGTTATTGGAAGTAAACTCCATCGGAGGACAGATTGGAGCGATGACTTATATACCTGCAAGTAAGCTCGGATCAAAATTTCACTGGGGTGGGATGGAGATGAGGGCATCTGAAACGGTGGTAGCGGTGCCCGGTAACGGAAAGTACCGTGCAAAAATCTGGCAAACACGCGCAACAGTTGAGACAGAAAAGATCCACCTTAACACACACGCCTTCCGGATGGAAGACCGGATACGGTTTGGCAAAGCGCACTCGTATGAGAGGCAACTCAAGCCCGGCAGCGCCAAGAGCTTTGTACTCGATAAATCCCATCAGACGTACGAATTGTTGCTCACCGGGGGCTTGGTTGCGTTTGTGTGGGATGGGAGACAGACGGTGGCACTCGTAGCAGCATACGGCAATACTCAGGAATCAATCACCGTCCGTGGTGGAGAACTGTTCATCGTCAACCGCGGGGACGAAGCGGGGTTATTCCGCGTCGAAAGGAAGAGAGAATCTGCGCAGACCGCACAGGAGTTTGACTCGAAACGGGGATTCGAGGGTGTCTTCGCCGAAGCGGGTAGGGTATCACTGCTAATAGAGGGGATAAAAGATGAGCGGGAACTCTTTGTAGCAGGAGATGCGGTGAGGAGCCGACTCTTAGGGGACGACGGGATTATCCGCGAAGGCAAGCGTTTTCGACCAAGTCAGGCAAAGGGGATACTTGAACTCTCATACGGTCCCGGTTACGTCAAGGCCTGGGAAGCCAAACCACAGGAGAAAAATTTGGCTTTTCTGGGCAAGAGGACGCGCAGGGCGAAAAGTCTCTCCAGCGGTCTGGCAAAATTAGAAAACAAATCGCAACGCTGGAGCTTCGGCTTGGACCGTCCCACTTACATTGTGGCTGATACAGACAGACCGGGAATAACGGCACTTTTGGCAGATCAAAAAGTGTTGACTACAAGTGTCGGAAGCAGCACAGGTCCCGATTCAATCGGGATCCTCGCTACGCGGGATCGGCAGTTGGGTTATTTTCTACCGGCGGGGGATTATCAACTGTGGACGCGACCCCTGAAGGGAACAACACAGACGGGGACTATGCACTTCCTAAAGATTTCCCCGAAACCGCTGGAAACCGCATCTGACAACCCCCGGCTAATTCGTCCCGGCGAAATCCAGGTTTTCACGTTCCGCGTTACGGTTAAGGGAAAAGTCGGCGTTGGCATCCGCACAGAGAGCGATCAGCTTGATGCCACACTTTTCGACAGTCAATTTAAGCGGTTGGCGTGCAGTCCTGCGATGATTCAGGAACTGGAACCCGGCGATTATCTGCTGACGGTTGAAACAACTCCACAGGCAGCTGCGCCGGTCCAATATACGCCTGTGGTGCTTGGACATACCGGGGGCAGGCAGGAGATACCGGAGGAAGTTATCGGTGAATACTTGACGCAAACCACGGAGGAAAAATAATGGTTCATGTTAAGAAAGTCCCGATTCTCCCGATTCCATCGGGATGCTTCATCGGGGTGTGCAACAGTAACCAAATCTTCGTAGGGGTTGGGTCACCCAACCCTTACGGACTGCCCCGATAAATCGGGATGTGCCACGGGCGGGGAGACCCCGCCCCTACGATTTCGATTCGCGTTTTGCACTTTCTTTTTACATGAGCCAAAACAATAATACCGTTTCTAAATAATTGCGTCGCATTATTCGGGGAAATTTACAAGAAGCTACAGTTGTTCATTAGCTCACTGGTTCATTAATTACCCAATGAACTAACTTACGTTTTACGTTTCACGTTTCACGCATCACTCGACACCATGCCAACGACTATGATTATCGCCGGTGAGCCGTCCGGTGACCTCCAAGCCTCTCGTGTGGCTGCTGGACTGAAAGAACTCGCTCCCGACTTAACACTGTTTGGTATGGGCGGCGATCTGATGGAGGAAGCGGGGGTTGAACTGATCTACCATATCCGTGATTCGGCGGTGATGGGAATCGGCGAAGTATTTACCGCGATCCCTGCGTTCCTGAAGAAGCGCAAACATCTCAAACGTCTGATTCGTGCGAAACGCCCTGACGCTGTGGTATTGGTTGATTTTGGTGATTTCAACATGCCTTTGGCGCGGTTCGCCCATCGTTTGGGGATTCCGGTTATTTACTATATTCCCCCGAAGGCGTGGGCATGGCGGGCGAGCCGTGCAAAAAAGATCGCTAAGACAACAACCGCTGTCGCGTCAATCTTTCCATTTGCAGCGGAATTTTACCGGGAGGCGGGGGCGAATGTTGCGTTTGTCGGCCATCCCCTGTTGGACTTCGCTCACACCGATCTGAGCTGCGCGGAAGCCCGTCGTGCGCTCGGTTTGAGCGAAGATTATCCCGTACTTGGGTTAATGCCCGGTAGCCGGCGTCGAGAGGTTGGGCGTATTTTACCGGTGATGTTAGAGGTTACAGATCAGATACGTCAGGCTGTGTCGGATTGCCAATTTGTGCTTCCACTCGCGCCTGGGATTGCCCCAGCGACGCTGCCAGAAATGCCGTCCGTCAAGGTTGTGGAGGGGAACGTATACGAAGCGATGCGCGCATCAGATCTGATGCTAATTGCGTCCGGGACAGCCACCCTTGAAGCAACCTGCTTAGGCACACCGATGATCGTAGTCTACAAGATGTCGAGGTTATCGTGGCACATTCTCAGAGCACTCGTTAAAATGGAGCTTAGCGGATTGCCCAACGTCATCGCAGGGCGTGAAATTGTGCCAGAGCTGCTTCAAGATCAAGTAACCGCAGAACGGATCGCCCCCATCGCCCTTGACCTTCTACGGAGTGCCAAAAAGCGAGAAGCGCAGCAAGAAACCTTGCGGTGGGTATACGAGCAGTTGGGAGACCCCGGCGCAGCGAAGCGAACCGCTCAATTGATACTGAGCTACATCAAATGAGGAGAATTCTGGATGATTGACGAAAGTTGGTACAAGCGCCCGCCCGGCGTTAGTGATCGGACCTCTTCGGGCGGCGTAGTTGTACGGATAGCAGATGGACAAATCTATGTTGCCCTTGTCGGGGAACTTGGACTCACGGAGCGTGTCTTACCGAAGGGCGGCGTCGAGGCAGGTGAAAGTTTAGAGGAGGCAGCCCGAAGGGAAATAGAAGAAGAGGCGGGATTATCCTCATTAGAGTTGATAGAAAAACTGGGGGTTCGAGGGCGTCTCTCGTATGACAAAGTCTGCTGGATCACAACTCACTATTTCCTCTTTGTCACAGAACAGGTAGAAGGTACTCCAACCGATGTTGAACACCACTACGAGCTTGCGTGGCATCCAATCGGGGAACTCCCAGCGATATTTTGGCAAGAACAACGGGAACTGATAGAAACAAATCGGGATAAGATTGTTGGGCTTATTGAACAAGACTCAACCTAAAGCGAACACGTAAAACGTGAGTGCTACTTGTTCACGGGTTCACCAGTTCATTGATACAGTTGGGTTAGGGCACCTAATCTGCATTTCCTGTTGCATAATTTCTTAATATGAGCATCTATCAGAATCATTCATGAAGGATTATCTATACGCTATCATTACAGGCAGGGCGGCGGGAGTCGTTCCGTTCTTTCTGCGCGGCTTGTTGACTCCATTGAGCCATATCTATGCTGTGGCACTCAAGATGCGTGGTTGGCTCTACGATTGTGGATTTCTGAGACAGAAACAACTCCCTTGCACAGTGATTAGCGTCGGGAATATTGTCGCAGGCGGCACAGGCAAAACCCCTGCGGTCATCTGGATAGCAAAATATCTCCAGAGCGAAGGCTTTCAGGTAGGCGTACTCCTACGTGGCTATGGTCGAGACGCTCCTCATTCAGTCGCCGTGGTGTCCGATGGGAAGCAGATTTTGACCGGCTCGACAGAGAGCGGGGATGAGGCTGGGATGATAGCGCGTAAACTGCCGGGTGTCCCCATTGTGGTCGGGGGCGATCGCTACGCCGCGGGGCTTGAGGTCCTCCAATTCTGGGGGCACACGAATGGCGTGGTTATCTTGGACGACGGTTTTCAGCGTCGGCAGTTGGCACGGGATTTGGACATCGTTACAATTGACGGTATCCAGCCCTTCGGGACATCGAAATTGCTTCCAGCGGGAACGCTACGCGAACCGAAGACGGCTTTGAGGCGAGCGGATCTCCTCCTATTGACGCGGATGGATCTTGCGACAGAACCTATTAACCTCGAGCAACTTGTAGATGGGAAACAGATCTTCGAGAGTTGTCACCAACCCACGCGGTTGTATCAACTGAGCAACGGCGAAGCGTGTGCGTTGGATCTGCTAAAAGGACAGCGTATCCTTGCGGTATGTGGGATCGGCAATCCCGAAGCCTTTGCCGGAACGCTTCGTCAGCTTGAACCGAAGGCTGTGGAGTTGTTAGCATTTCCTGACCATCATCGGTACTCGCCAGCAGACATCGACGAGATTCGTACGACGGCACGCGAGGTTGAAGCGGATAGCGTTGTAACAACCGAGAAGGATTCGCAGAAACTGGAAGCCTTGGCAGCAACAACCTCCTTGCAGGCAGAAACAGTGCAATTTTTTGTGTTAGGGATTGAACTCCAAATTCTGACAGATATCGAAACCTTAAAAGAACGGTTACAGCAGGTCGCTGCTGAAGCGAAATCGGAATCATAGTAGATTTTGAATTACTTGGACGCTCCAAACCGAATCGCATTGCCCCCAGGCCCGGTAGGTGCGG
>JAJECO010000030.1 GCA_022822005.1 Candidatus Poribacteria bacterium | reverse complement strand
TCATTGCAGGAACGGGATCTAATTCGACAGCGCGGACCCTGCGAGCTACGGAACACGCCAAAGCCGCTGGTGCCGATGCTGCGCTTATCGTGACACCGTACTATAACAAACCCAATCAACAGGGATTGTACGCACATTACATGAAAATTGCCGAAAGCGTTGACATCCCCATTATTATCTACAACGTTCCCGGTCGTTGTGGGACGGACATTCTTTCGGACACCGTCGCCCAACTGGCTGAACACCCGAATATCGTGGGACTCAAAGAGGCAACCGGCGAACTCAAACGTGCCAGCGAAGTGGTATCCATGTGTCCCGATGATTTTGTCGTGCTTTCGGGCGATGACATCAATACTTTACCGATCCTCTCCGTCGGTGGAAAAGGCGTAATCTCGGTCGTTGCAAATGTGGATCCTGCCGATATCGCCGAGACGTGCAACGCCTTCAAAGCGGGGAATATAGAACTCGCTCGAAAACTCCACTATAAAACGATGCAGTTAGCGGTGGACCTCTTTATAGAGACGAATCCTATTCCTGCGAAAACGGCCCTCATGATGATGGGGAAACTTAACGGCAAGCTGCGGCTCCCACTTGCACCGCTCACACCCGCCAATGAAGAGGCATTGCGTCAGACACTGAAGGATGCGGGCTTGGTTAACTAACAGCCCTTCAACTGTGGTTTGTAGCCTGTTGGTCGACGTTGGAAAATCGACCGGCAGGCTATCTGACGACTCGTCAATCGGAGGAGCAGTGATGCAATATCGTGGTTTGGGAGCGACAGGTTTGACCGTCTCCGAGATCGGCATGGGAACATGGGAACTCGGCGGACGAGAATGGGGTGATATAGACGATGCTGCGGCAATCCGTTTGCTTCAGCATGCGTATGAGCAGGGAGTTACTCTGTACGATACCGCCGATCAGTACGGCGGTGGTCGCTCTGAACGATTGCTCGGACAGGCTTTCGCTAACTTGCAAGACGCGGTGTTTATCGCCACGAAGGTCGGCTATGAAATAGACTCCGATGGCTGGGTGAGTCAAGGGTGGGAACAACGCCCATCATTTAACACTTCCCGCGACTACATTCGCACCGCCGTGGAAGGCAGCCTACAGCGATTGGGACGCGAAACAATAGACACCTACCAATTTCACGCACCTCCAGCTCCTGAGCAGTGGGATGAAGCCTTCGAGACAATGGAGCGGCTCAAAACTGAAGGTAAAATACGTTTTTACGGCATGGCTCTTGGTAGCGAAGCACAAGCGCTGAAAGCAATTGAGGAGACCGGCATCTCCACAATGATGTTGACCTACAACATCCTGAATCAATCGATGGCTGAGACGGTGCTGCCGGCAGCACAATCCAAAGGCGTGGGCATCATCGTCCGACAACCGCTCGCCTCCGGTCTACTGTCTGGACAACTGACGTTGGATACGAAGTTCGCTGACAATGACCATCGTAAACTCTGGTCCCCTGAGCAGTTGCGCGATGACCTGCAAAAGGTGGACACCGTCAAAGCAATTGTCGGTGACACGACCAAGACACTCCCACAAGCGGCCCTCAAATTTATCCTTGCCCATCCAGCCGTCAGCGCGGTTGTCCCCGGCATGATGACGACCGCACAGGTGAACGATGGCGTCTCCACAGCTAATCTACCTGCGCTGCCGTCACACATTTTGCAGCGATTACAGAACGAATTTTGACACCAAGATGTGTGCAAATTGTCATCACGTCCTATGGTCATAAATCGCCTGAAGTTTCAACGCAAGCTGATGATTCTTTTTGTGGGAATGGCACTGCTACCCACTGCTGTCCTCGTTTTCGTCTCCTACCATCTTATTAGTCGAAGCGTGGAGCGTTGGGCAAACCACCAGATTGCGTTGACGCTTGCGAGTTCCGCGGCAATTATCGAAGGTGCCAGTGAAATCGCGCATACGCTCGAGCTCTATGAGAACCTACCCCTGACGGATACCGCTGAACTTTTGGCAGTTGATGAGGACCTGGTTGCCGTATTGGATGATTTTGACTCCAAGGCTGTCGAGATACGAGCCACTGAACTCGCGGACACCCACGGTGATTACCTCATCGCCATCTACGGCTGGGACGGTCATCTCGTTTTTAGCACCAACCCGAATCATCCACCCCAAACACTCACCACTCTTTTGGGCCCGTTGGAGGCGTTACCCGATGCTCCAACCATCTCAGACAAATTGGCAGACCAAGGTTTTTTGATTTGTGGTGTGCCAATCTTCTCAGAGGATGGGACGAAACGCTTGGGGGCGGTAGTGGTTGGCAAATCTATGGCATTGACGCTCGCCCAAATGCGAACCCAGATGTCAGCCATCCAGAACAAACTCAGTCCTCTGGAAGCAGATCTCAATGCGGAAGGGACCGCATATCGTCGAACGGAGAGAGATGCAACGATTATTGCCCTGTTGATTACGGCGGCACTGATCGTCGCCATCGCCTTTTTTGTCAGCAAGTTTCTCGCAAAAGGGGTTAACACTCCAATCCGGCACCTTGTTACCGGTACAGAAGAAATCTCCAAGGGAAACCTTGACTATCAGGTGGCGGTGCAAACTGATGATGAGTTCGCTCTCTTAGCCAATGCTTTCAACCGGATGGTCTCTGACCTAAAAGCACGTACTGAGGAGTTAAGGCGCGCGGAAAAAATTGCGGCGTGGCAGGATATTGCACAGAAGTTAGCGCATGAGATCAAGAATCCACTGACCCCGATTCAGTTGTCGGCGGAACGTTTGCAGCGTCGTTACCGTAACAACCCCAATGATCTCTCTGAACTGTTGGAGCGCTGCACCCAAACCATCATCACTGAAGTTGAAGGATTGCGCCGCTTACTTGATGAGTTTTCTGTGCTCGCTCAGATGCCCGCCCCGGAGCTCTCTTCCGTCAATCTGCGTGAGACGCTTGATGCGACGTTAGCGCTCTTCGATGAATTTCCCAACCACATTGACTGTCAAATCGACTTTCCCGCTGATCTTCCTACCGTTACAGCGGACGCAGATCACCTCAAGCGCGCATTCCTCAATCTTATTAATAATGCCCTTGAAGCGATGTCGGAGGAAAGAGAGAAGAAAGGATCCTTGGCAATTCGCGCTTTTGCATCGACCAACCAATCCAAAGTCTTCGTGCAATTTACCGACACCGGACCGGGTATATCCTCCGAAATTCGACCGAAGCTGTTCACCCCACACGTTTCTACCAAGCGGGACGGTATGGGGCTTGGGTTGGCAATCGTTAAGAAGGTGATGACCGATCTCGGTGGAGATATTCGCCTTGAAGACACCCAACCCGATCAGAATGGTGCGACCTTCACCCTGTGGCTGAGAGCAACCACAAAAAATTGAACTTAGATGATAAAGCGAGAAAATGCTTAATCCTTGATATCAGTCTATGTTATCATTAGAAGTGGAAATCGAAACTTAAAAATTCTCAAGAGAGGTGCAATGATGAACCGAATTATTGTCAATCCAAAAATCCTTGGCGGGAAACCGATTATTGATGGTACGCGTCTCAGCGTAGAACATGTGTTGGGGCTGCTTGCCAGCGGCATGTCCCACTCAGAGATTATTGAAGCCTACCCTGAGCTGAACGAAGAAAACATCCAATTGGTACTTAGGTATGCTTCGCAAGCACTCCGTAAGTACTTGGATTGATCTGAAACGAGACTGGAACGCTGCATCTTTTCAATGTCACAAAAGATAAGGCATGTGTGTTGAAATTTAATTATGGAGATAAAAAAATGTCTGATAAATTACTGAAGGTTATAGAGGATTTGCAATCAGATAAGCGTTTAACCTTGCTCCTTGAAGCCGATATAAGCAGAAGTGTTATTCTAAGAATATTAGACGCATTAAATTGGAGCACGTCTAATCGTCGTGAAGTAAATCCTGAGTATTCTGTAAGAGGTGGATGGGTAGACTTTGCTTTATTGATCGGCAACAGACCGAAGGTATTCATTGAAGTGAAAAGAGGAGGTGAACCGCTGGCAGGACACCAGGAGCAATTGTTGGGTTACGCCTTTAGACAGGGTGTTAAAATTGCGATATTAACCAACGGTGCAACATGGTGGTTTTACCTACCCCTTCAGGAGGGAAGTTGGGAGGAGAGAAAATTCGATACTGTGGAATTTGATAGACAGGATAAGGAGGAAATTGTTCAAAAATTGGAGGACCTTCTTAGCAAAGAAAACGTTATCTCTGGGAAAGTTGTCCAAAACGCAGAAATTCTTTACGAACAAAGTCAAAAGAAGGAGGAAATTTCGACGACCTTACCGGATGCGTGGAATCAACTGGTGAGTGAGCCGGACGATTTGCTCGTAGAACTCCTTGCAGAAAAGACGGAGGAATTATGTGGGCATAAGCCAGATAAGAACGAAATAGAGCAATTTCTATTGGCACATTTCCCTACTATTGATCGCAGTGGTAGTGTTTCCACTCCAGCTTGCAAAGTACAAGTACCTCTCCCTTCGCAGCCTAAAGGTTCAGCAATACGTGACCTTAGTGAGTTACCAGATGTCCCTGCCTATGTTTATGAGATTGCCGAGAGATTTGATGGGATTGAAATTCAACAAAGGGACAACATGCTAGTCGCCAAATATCGTAACGAAAATGGTAATGTCCAAGATTATAATGTGTTTGTCTTGGAACTAAATGACAAAAACGAGTGGATTCTCATTCTGAGTTACGGCAACGATTCCAAGTTTGACATTCAAAATGACTTTGAGGGGACCAGGCCCCACGGGGGAAGAGGTAATTTTCCTAGCCTTCCAGCTTCGCACAAAAACGCTAAAGCATATCTTTTGAGGTTGTTGAGGGGCTGGAAATACGAGGAAGTCATTTAAGATTGGGAAATATTACTTGGACAACACGCAATAGGGCGAGTACCCCATCCCTGTGATCGACGTTTCAAAGTCTTGGTAATGCACATATCGCCCCGCTGGGGCTATGTTAGCTTCATCGGTGCAATGAATGAACTTTTGAACTTATGGTAGATCTTAGAATTAATTAGATACTGCCAATCGGCGCAGTTGCAAACAGCACCTACCAAACACGGAGAGCGAAAGTGTCTATTTATTTTTATAATTCACTAAGCAATATTGAATAATAGGTCCATGAGACAAAGGTTACGGCATACGGAGTATGCCTACCACTAGCAACTTGCGTTATCATAGAAAGCAACAACCGGACTTAATGGAAAGGAAAAAGCATGGTTGATAAACAGTATCTCCTGAGCGATGATGTGATGCAAGATTTCATTGTCAACGGATATGTGGTGGTGAAGCCAGCACTCTCTCCAGATTTCCACAAATCTGCTTTCCAGCAGACGTTAGCGGCGATTGAAAAAGGAGAGCAGTTAGGGAATAATCTGCTGCTTTCCAAAGTCCCCATGCTTCAGCAGGTGTTCGACGATCCGACAGTCCACGGAGCGCTGACCAGTATTCTGGGACAAAACTATGTCATGAATCAACACCGTGCTTGCCACTACCACCCACCGGGCAGTCAGGCGCAAGATTGGCATAAGGATTATCCGTTAGGCGGGAATGTACGATATCACCGGACGCGATTGGCGATGGCTTTTTATTATCCGCAGGATGTCACCGCAGATATGGGCCCCACGGCGATTCAGCCCACCACACAATACTATATGACACCATCGGAGGATGCCGGGTTATCTCTTTGCGGTGAAGCTGGCACAGTGACAATCGTGCATTATGAACTCTGGCATCGAGCGACGGAGAATCTAAGTGACAAGATTCGGTTCATGCTAAAGTTTCTGTTTTGCCGTACAGAGGAGCCGCAACAACCCTCATGGAATGCAGAAAATCCAAACTGGGAACCCAATCAGACCGCGCCCGTCGAACATCAGGCGATATGGGAGCACCTTTGGAAATGGCATCACGGGGTGCAGAACGGGAAGATGAATCCGACAACGGTATCAAGTTCCAATGATCTTTCAGGATTGCAGGACGGGCTAAATGATGAAAATGAGGCAACGCGTCTCAATTCAGCGTATGCGTTGGGAAGTATTGGCAAACCTGCGATACCGACATTGATAGAGGCACTACGACAAGAATCGAAAGCGGCTTGGAATCGAAACCTGGATCGCGGGGATTTTACCAATCCGAGCCAACTCGATTCCATCTATGGACTGGCTGCCGTAGGTGAGTCTGCCGTGCCTGCACTGACTAAAGTGTTGGGTGATGATACGAACTGGTGGACACGTGCAGGGGCTGCTGCCGCGTTGGGGTGTATGGGTGAACCTGCACACGGTGCCGTGCCCGCATTAGTCAAGGCGTTGAAGGATGATTCTGAGTGGGTTCGTCGGAATGCAGCGGATACAATTGGGAATATTGGTCCGTCGGCTCGGTCGGCTGTGCCAGCACTGATCGAGGCATTGGGTGATAACAGGCCGGTATCGCGTTGGTCTCTCTCGGATTCGCCGCTGCGGGAAAATGCTACGATTGCATTGGCGAAGATAGGGCAACTCCCTCAGAGTGCCATTTCTGTAATGGAAGAAGCATTGCAAGACGAGAATCAGTACATTCGCTCATGGGCTGCCATTGCTTTAGAGCGGGATTGCTAACCGGACCGATGGCGCTCAACGGTAACTTGGTTCATATTTTGCAGCAGATCAAGGAGACTGGTGAGGTTATCATCGAACTGGATTTCTAACGGCGAGACTGTATATTCAAGACAGGGCGCCAGCAGAATCACCGCAAAATCTTCCTGCAGCAGAGACAGCACGCGTCGCCCAATCCTTCTCCTTGCTGCCATGTTCGTTGTTTGGTCAAGTTGAGAGAGGAGCGCATCGACTTGGGGATTGGTGTATTGAAAAAAGTTGTACTTCCCATCGGAATGAAAAAACCATGACAGGCGGTTGTACTCCAAACCCAAAAAGAGTTGAGTTAAAAAGGCATCCGCCTCTTCCCGCATCTCTCCTTTAATAGAGATAGGATCTACCACAGTGGACCCCGCTGATTGTCCGATGAGATGAGCCAAGTAGTTTAACGTCCCTCCCGCGGGGTGCTCCACCCTCGAACAGGCTACCCGAATATCAAGAGGCTGAGAAGGCTGTACTATCTCTGGTTCCTCGGCACCTGGGCCCACGCTCAGATAAAAGTTGATTGCTCGATAATCGATCGCATCTTTCAGCAGACTACAGTTCCGTTTATCCGAGAAAAGACCGTGGTGGCGGTTAAGAAGTAGGGTGTAATAGTTATCTTGAAAAAAGGGCCACTGTTGACAAGGGGCTGTTGTTGAAAATTGGTAGAGCGGCTGCAGCGCATGGATATAGAGATAGAGCAGATCAATTGTCCCATCTTCAAGTGCCTTAACGGCATTGGCGGGTCGTGTGAAACGTTTCACGGTCAACCAATCGATGCAGGTATTCTTACCACGATAATAATCCGGATTGTGCTCGAAGTAAAGGGTCATGATATCTGGACGGAAACGCTTTAATTGATAGGCACCAGAAGTCACACGATAGGGTTGGGTTGAGTGGGAAGGGAGCGGGCAGATATAGCGCAGCCAAAAGGGAAAGAGCGCCTCTGCTTGAGACAGTCGAATGCGGAGTTGTGTCTTGCCGTCAGGTTTAATCTCTGTAATAATCGGAGCGATACGGCTTATGGAAAACGCTTCGGTGACCTCTTCAAATGTAATCGGCTTCCCATCGCTCCAACGAAGATTTTCTCTCAAGGTCAGCTGCCACTCCGAATGTCCTCCCACCGGCTTGCAACTGATTGCAAGCCGTTCTTCGATCTCCCCGTTTTGGTAGGACATCAGGAGAGGCTCATAGCATAGGAACTGAAGCCAAGAAAACAGCATCGGATCCGGTTGGTCTAGAGATCCCAATTCGATGTCCGTCAATTCCCCGATTTCGAGCCAACTCAGAGGTATCCACTCGTCGGGGTGCTTGATACGAAGGCTTCCGGTATAAGAGATGCCGATTTGCTCTTGAAGGTGTTGGGCAATCTCCTGCTGATCGGGTGCTCGTTGATTCAGCAGTGACAGCAGAAATTGCACCTGTGCCGGTTGCAGGGAGTGCTTAGTCAACTGGTGTCTGAGCAGATTTACCTCCTTTTTGCAGCGTCTGACATGCCGCGACGAGATTCCAATCCCCTCGGCAATCTCTGCGTCGCTGGCTTGGGGGTGTTGCTCTTGATAAGCAATAAGTTTGAGGAGCGTATCGACTTTGGACATTTGTGCACCTGCCAATTCAGTCCCATCTTTGGAAGCACCCTCCCACAGATAGGACAACTCACCTGATATCAGTGACCGAATTTTTAGACATTTCTGGTTTTTGTCAACGGTGATCTGTATAGGAACAGCGTTTCGACAACCCTCCATGTTAAGAGAACACTGATTGCCTCCACCCAAAACAGTTCACAGTATAAACCTCCTTGCTTTCGATTTGCAACTAGTTTTTGAGAAGTATGGACATATAATGTCCATACTTCCAAAAGGGACTGGAATTTCTGTGTAATTGGTTGGTATTCTTATAATCACAATGGGGACAAATAGGTCTTTGAACTGATTCCACGGTTCACGTTCGTCTAACTTTGAGAGTATGAAGGGAGAAAAACGATGAAACGCACATTACTGAAACAAAAGACGCAAGCCTGCTATCTTCGCAGTGGATTTTTGGCTCTCGCTGTGTGCCTTTTCCTGGTGTCAGTAGATCTGGCACAAAGTGCTGACACACGGATCGCTTTTGTGTCCCAGCGCCTTGATGATAGGAATGCCGAAATTTTCCTGATGAATTCCGATGGGAAACGAGTGCGCCGATTGACCGAACACCCTCAATTTGACGCGGCTCCTGCATGGTCCCCTGATAGGCAAAAAATCACCTTCATTTCATTCCGAGATGAGCCCGGTGGTATTTATGTGATGAACCCCGATGGAACCAATCTCATTAACCTGACTCAATCGCCAGAAGCAAAGGAGGCTTCTCCCTCTTGGTCGCCGGACGGAAAACAGATTGCCTACAGATCATGGGGAATTTTCAACGCGAACGGCTTCTTCCAATCGGATATCTGGGTGATGGATGCTGATGGAGCAAACCAACATAACCTGACCAACCATATCGCTTCAGACCATGACCCTGATTGGTCGCCGGACGGGTTGCAGATTGCATTTTACTCCGACCGTGACAAAGCTTGGGAATTTGATACTTGGGACAATCGAGATATCTACGTAATAAATGCTGATGGGACTCACCCTATCAACCTCACCAATCACCCCGCTGACGACCATCACCCTACTTGGTCGCCGGACGGGCTGCAGATTGCATTTTCTTCTGACCGCAATGGCAACCTAGAAATCTATGTGATGAATGCTGATGGGACTAATCCCATTAACCTCACCAATCACCCCGCTGTAGATCGCGGGCCTGATTGGTCACCAGATGGAATGCAGATTGCCTTTGAATCTTACCGTGACGGTAACTTAGAAATCTATGTGATGAATGCTGACGGGGCAAACCCCATTAATCTCACCCAACACCCTGACTGGGACCGCGGTCCTTCGTGGGGTCCTGTCCCTAGTTTAAGCGTTGCCTCAAACGATAGATTGGCGACCTTATGGGGAAAAGTCAAGCGCAGCAATACCTACGGGGTGAGGTAGAATCTGTGAGGTACTTAGCGGATAGATAAAGGAGGAAAACGATGAAACTCGCATTGCCCACACCGCGGAGGCGGACATGCTACTCTCATAGCGGACTTTTGGCTCTCGTTGTGAACCTGCTCTTGGCATCGGCAAGTCTGGTGCAAGCCGCTGACACAAGGATTGCCTTTATGTCCAACCGCAGCAACGAGAGGAATGGCGAAATTTACCTGATGAATTCTGATGGAAAGCGACTCCGCAGACTCACCAAACACCCTCAATATGATGCGGTGCCTACCTGGTCACCAGATGGACAGAAAATTACCTTTGTGTCATTTCGAGATGAACATCGATTTCAGGTAGGTGGAATGATCCTCGCTGAGATTTATATGATGAACCCCGATGGCACCAATCCCATTAACCTGACTCAATCACCAAAAAGGGCGGATGGGGGCTCCTCTTGGTCACCAGACGGAAAACAGATTGCATTTACAGCCGGCGAGCACTTCAAGCATCACGCTGGATATCGCTGGAATATTTGGGTGATGGATGCAGATGGAAGCAATCCCCGTAAACTAACCAACCATACTGCCGGCGACGGGAATCCCGATTGGTCGCCGGACGGGAAGCAGATTGCATTCCACTCTGAACGCAACAGAGATTGGGAATTCGATATCCAGAGAAAGAATTTGGAAATCTATGTCATGAACACTGACGGCACCAACTTCATCAACCTTACCAATCATCCCGCTGAAGACCGTCAGCCCGATTGGTCGCCAGACGGGTTGCAAATTGCTTTCTCTTCTAACCGGGACGGAAACTTGGACATCTATGTTATGAACGCTGATGGAACTAACCCTATCAACCTGACCAATCATCCGGCTGTAGACAAGGGGCCTGCTTGGTCCCCTGATGGGAGGCAGATTGCTTTCCACTCCGAGCGTGACAGGAAAGATGACGATGACAAAAATGTAGAAATCTATGTGATGAATGCCGATGGGACTAATCCCATTAACCTCACCAATCATCCAGCTATAGACAGGGGCCCCTCATGGGAACCGGCACCCACCTTGAAGGTTTCCTCAAAGGGGAAATTGGCAACCTTATGGGGAGGAATCAAACGCAGCAGTACCCACAGAGCGAAGTAAAATGTGGAAGGCACTTAGCCCAAAGGAGGGAGACGATGAAAACCATAAGGTACACCATCTTTACCCTTATCGCCGTGATTGCGGTTACCCAATACGCTTGTGTTGCGTCAAATACACAGAAACTGACGGGAAAGCGGCTACAAGAAAAGGATTATCACGGGGCGGTCAAAGTATACCAGACGGTAGTTGATTCCAAACCCGAAACACCAGAATCACGTCAAGCGCAACTAGCTATCGCCAAATTATACATTGAAAAAATGAATCAACCTCAACAAGGGGTCCAGATTTATCAAGATCTTATCGCTGCGGCTCCTGACAGTGAAGAAGCCATCGAAGCATACTATCGCCTAGGAATTCACCACTTGAAAATAAAGGATTACCAATCGGCGCAACAGTTCTTTAACATCATTATTAACAAATTTCCGATGTCAGAACTTAGTCATAATGCCCAACTGATGTTGGCAAAAAGCTATGAAGACGTTGGAGATTACGAGAAAGCCATCGAAGTTTACGACAATGTAGCAAACCGCTATCCAGAAGACAAACGAGCAGCACAGGCGTTGGTCAATAAAGCCAGAATTCAGGATGAACATCTCCGTGATCAAAACGCCGCCATGCAAACTTACCAATCTATCATCAAGCGTTATGGCAACATCGAAAGTACGGAAGGATCAGTTAACACCGCGAAACAAGAACTTCGCTTGATAGGAGCAACTATTCCTAAACCGGACGATTATTCACTGACATATCTTGAGCCTGCATTGGAGCGCCAGAGACAGCACCGTGAAAGAAACCGTCCACGAAGCAGGATTGAACGCAGTCCCGCAATGGAGGAGGCACTAGACTACTCCGACTCCGGTTTCGGCGTCGATCCTGAGCTTATCATCGAGCCTTGGCAGCAAGCAATGAAGGGTATTATCATGAGTCGTAGGAAACTAATTCTGAATCCTAAGACGGCAGATGCAAAATTAGCTTCTAACAACGACATCATGTTGAACAACATCGTGCTAGCGTTCGCTTTTAGGAATTTAGACTCTCAAAATTACCGGGATGCTGGAGCGTTGTTCTTTTATGCAATCCAACTTGCCGAACGCAAGAATATACCAATCGATCTATTTACCTATTACCACCTCGCCGTATGTTATCGTAAGTTGGGCATGCATCAACGTGCTACGGAAGTGTTAAAAAGAGAGATGAAAAAAAGTGCACAACTCCTTGAGTACGTCATCAGGATGGGTGACAATCAATACTTGGATGAAAATTACAAAGTTGCCATTGAGACTTACAACTCTGTTGTGGGAATAAATCGAAGCAAGGATTCGGAGCTTTATTGGAAATTAGGGGTAGTCCATCAGAAGATGGGAAATTACGCAAAAGAGGCGGAATTTTGCGAGCGTGCTATCGCCATCAAAACAGACTATACTGATGCGCTCCAGAGTCTGGCTTACGTCCTTTTCTATCGCTTAAATGATAGAGATCGAGCAATCGTTCTCGAAGACCTCGCCAATGGAAACGGTGGTACTTACGAAAGTGAAAAGGAACTTGGCGCAATCTGTTATAAATACGGCAACTATACCCGCGCAAAAACACAATATGAGGCTGCCGCACGCATTGCACAACAGTACAGAACAGATGCGACGTTCCCAGCAGCGCAACGCTTCTGTGATAACCAAATTGTCTATGCGAAGGTACATGCGGCGATGGCAGCCTACAAAGGCGGACTAATAGATAAGGCACAAAAGATTATCAATACACTCGCCGCCGAATATCCTGATCACCCACTGATACCCTACGGAAAAGGGCAGCTGGATTTTTTCAAAGGGAACGCAGCTGCCTCAATTGCCTCGTTCAAGGCATCAATCGAAAAAGATTCGAGTTTCTATGCAGCACCCATCGCACTCGGCGAATATTATTTGTCACAGGAGAATCCCGATGCAGCAATGGCGGTGTGGGAAGGGGTGATCAAGACTCACCCCGAAAACCGGGAGGTACGCCATCATCTTAACAACCTGAAACGGAAACTCAAAACACAAAAGGCATCGGAGCAACCGGGGGGCGCAGTAGTCTTGACAACCTTAAAACAGTTGAAAAAGCAACAGGGTTTCCTACCTGCAAAACGGCGAACAATCTATCCGAAGAATCGAATTCCGAAATCACAACTACCGTCCCAATTTTTCGTCGGATTGAGCAAAGACCAAGTCATCGAAAAGTACGGGGAACCCGCCGAAATCCTTGAACCTCCACCGAACCTTCCCAACGCCACAAAGCGATTTGCCTATGGTGCTCTTGTGCCGGGTATATCTAATACCTTCAGTCTTGAGGGATCGGAATTTATTTTGGATGGAAATGGTGTGCTGGGATACCGCAAGGTCTATTTTGGGGATGTTAACGGGTTGGTGGGCGGGGGCAGCGAGTATCCCGCGCTGCTCGATGAGATTCCTAGCGAATTGGCTTCGACGCTTTGCGAAGTTATCAACGAACAAGCCTTTGCTGCAAAAAAGTATTTCCTCATCGTCCAAAAGGCACAGGTTGTTTGGGAGCTCAATGATGAACGATGGTGGGCAACGGTGTACGCTACTTTTCCAGCCAGAGATTTTACCTCTGATAAGTCAATAAAAAACTACAAGCCAAGACTTAAAGATTATCACATCATGGAATTGTTAGTGACAGATCGAAATCTTTCCCCGGACCTGTTCCTCACAAGACCCAAAGGGGTAGCCTATGCAAACCGTTAGAGGCACACCATCTTTATTCTTGTTGCTGTGATTGCGGTGACTCAATACACTTGTGTTGCATCAGAGGGAAAATTGGCAACCTTATGGGGGAAAGTCAAGGGTATCCGGTAAAACAACATTGAGGATAATGTGAGGCGGCAGCGATCTATCGAATAATATGCACCCGATTCCCGCCGCGAACTGTTTCGTCGGGCATCGCAATCGGTGTTTCGATGAGGGCAATGAACCGTCCGTCCGCACTGATATCGATGGTATCGTAGGGGAGCTGCCCCTCCGTGCGATAGATGTAGAGATATTTAGAGAGACCACCGCCCTCTGCGGTGAGATCAAAAACAGAAACACCGTGAAGTTGCTCCTCAATGTTTTGCCCCCGCTTGGACACACTGATAACAGCATATCGTCCGGTTCCATCAACTCGCAGCCCTTGCGGCATATTTTCCAACGTCCACTGCCACACCTTCTCTCCCGACCACCCATAAGCGAACAGGGTCATCCCATTCGGATGGGCGGACGGTGGCTTTTGTGCACCTTGCTGCAAATGGTAGGGGATAAAAGTGTCACCCGTCACAAAGAGCGCGAAGTTGTCGGTGGCACCGATCGTTCCGTTGGTGGCGATGATTGGAATGCCACTGACTTCAAGCGGTGTCGTGAGGTTCGTTTCCCACAGCGGTTTGGTTCCTTCCGGTGGCGACGCCGTATTGAAAATGAATGCTCGGCCGTCATCTGTTGTGACATTGATGAACCCTCCATTGGGCGAGGCGCTCACCCCACGCCAGAACGTCACCTCCTCGAAGTATGGCTTGAGCGGATCGAAGTTATGCTCCCACACCGTTTCACCCGTCTCATCGTTGATGACGTATAACGTGCCGGATCTGAAATCCCCGGTGTCCTCACTGCCCCTGACGTAACCGAGGGTTGCGACTGTGTTCACATCACGGCTATAATCAAACCAACTGATAACCATCGGAAGTGTTTGGTCGGGGGGCCATTTCCATTTGACCGCTCCCGTTTTTCCGTCAAAACGGTAGAGTTGCGCCTTTTTTAGAGCTACGCCCTCCTTCGTCCACGAGTGATTTCCGGCTACGAGGAGATCGCCTCCCTCCGTTGTCGAGATTCGATAGGGGCCCGGATACTGTACCCATGCGTACACATCGTCCGGATTCTGAGGGGTTGAGGTGTCGATATCATCTGCCATACGGTATTTCCACGACAGCGTGGGTTTTGCCGTTGAGAGATCATAAGCATATATGAAACCGTCAGCGGATTGCTCACCGATGTAGAAACGCTTCCCATCTGGACTGAAAGCCGCGTGTTTGGCGTAGCCTTCGGAGATACGCATTTTCCAGATGCGATCCCCCGTGAGCGGGTTGATAATTGCCACATGTCCAGCGTTTGTCCCAACCGCGAGTTGTTCACCATCGGGGGAAAAAGCAATTGTCGTCGGTGTCGCCGGACGTTGTAGGTTCGCTAGCAGTGACAGCGGCTCCTCTAATTCGACAGTACGGATGCGATAAGGGAGAGGTTTGAGCGGCGCAGTAGTGTCTATCTCAAATAGATCGCCATTAGTTAATCGGAGTGCGATGTGATAGGATGTTTGAGGTCTCCAATCGTAAGTTGCAAGGGCGCGTTGGTCGTCAATCCAAGAGGGGAAGAGTTCCTCCGCAGGCTCGGAGGCTCCACGCATAACCAAACTCGGTAACGGGTGTAACGAATCGGGTTGATTGGTCCCCTTGAGACGTTCTTCTAACTCAATAACAACGCCACCCCGTACAAAAATAACGGATCCCTTGAGGGGCTTTGCCACAGTGTTGATTGGAACAAAAACGTAAATCAGTAAGCCAAGAAATATGCTCAAGCGTAAATTTTGCATTTTCATAAAATACCTCCACTAAAGTATATTAGAAATTTCCAGAGTGCCTAAGTACAGCAAACTTCGCCAGAAAAAACAGAAATATCAACCATGTTACTAAGTAAGCCAAAAAAGCCTTTCTCATAGGTTATTCTCCTTTCGACGAGGAGGTTTATGGTGAATGATAAAAATAAATAAACACTTTCGTCCCCCAGTAGATGCGGTTTCTTAACTGCACCGCATAGGTGCCGTGGTGGGTTGAAACGGCGCAATTGGAAACAGCATCTACCAATTTGGGGTGTTTCATTAATTCTAAAATCTACTATAGATGGATGATGTGAGGGACCAGTGACCTATCGAATAATATGTACCCGATTTCCGCCTCGGACTGTTTCATCGGGCATCGTAATCGGTGTTTCGATGAGGGCGATAAAATGTCCGTTTGCGCTGATGTCAATCGTATCGTAGGGGAGCTGCCCCTCCGTGCGATAGGTATAGAGATACTTAGAGAGACCGCCTCCTTCCGCATTGAGATCAAAGATAGAGACGCCGTGAAGTTGTTCCTCAACGTTTTGTCCCCGCTTGGATACGCTAATAACAGCATATCGGCCTGTTCCATCAACCCGCAACCCCTGTGGCATATTTTCCAACGTCCACTGCCACACCTTCTCCCCTGACCAAGCGTGAGCGAACAGGGTTATCCCATTCGGGTGAGCAGAAGGGGGACGTTGCGCGCCCTTTTGTAAATGATATGGGATAAAGGTGGTGCCGGTCACAAAGAGTGCAAGGTCGTTGGTGGCACCGATTGTTCCGTTGGTTGCAATGATTGGGATGCCGCTGACTTCGAGCGGTGTCGTGAGGTTTGTTTCCCAGAGCGGCTTGATTCTTCCCGGTTCTGGTGCTGTATTGAAAATAAATGCTCGCCCGTCATCGGCTGTGACATTGATGAACTTTCCATCGGGTGAGACACTCACCCCCCGCCAGAATGTTACTTCCTCAAAATATGGCTTGAGTGGATTGAAGGTATATTCCCACGCTGTTTCGCCTGTTTCCCCGTCAATGACATACAACGTGCCGGATCTGAAACCCCCGGTGTCTCCACCGCCCCTGACGTAACCGAGGGTTGCGACTGTTTTTACATCACGGCTATAATCAAACCAACTGATGGTCATCGGAAGGGCTTGATCGGGGGGCCATTTCCATTTGACCGTTCCCGTCTCTCCATCGAAACGGTAGAGTTGTGCATTTTTTAAGTCTACACTGTCCTTTATCCCCGAGTGATTGCCGGCCACAAAGAGATCCCCCTCCTCAGTTGTGGAAATACGGTAAGGTCCTGGATACCGCCACCATGAATACACATCGTCTGGATCCTGTGAGTCTGAAGTGCCAATATCGTCTGCCATGCGGTATTTCCATAACAGTGTAGGTTTTGTCGCTGAGAGATCGTAGGCGTAGATGAAGCCGTCAGGGGATTGCTCACCGATATAGAAACGCTTGCCATCTGGACTGAAAGCTGCATGTTTGGCGTAGCCTTCGGAGATGCGTGTCTTCCAGATTCGATCTCCTGTGAGTGGGTTGATAATTGCCACATGTCCGGCGTTTGTTCCAACCGCGAGTTGCTCACCCTTGGAGGAAAAAGCAACGGTTGTCGGTTTTGCTAGATTTCGCAGGTTCGCTAGCAGTGACAGCGGCTCCTCTAATTCGACAGTACGGATACGATAAGGAAGTGGTTTGAGTGGCGCAGTGGTGTCCATCTCAAATAGACTGCCATCAGTCCATCGGAACATGACATGGTAGTTTCTTTGGGGTTTCCAATCATAAGTTGCAAGGGCGCGTTGGTCGTCAATCCAAGAGGGGAAGAGTTCCTCCGCAGGCTCGGAGGCTCCACGTATAACTAAATTTGGTGATGGGTGCAGGGGATCCTGTTGATTTTTTATCTTGAGACGTTCTTCCAGTTCAATAACAATACCACCTCGTACAAAAATAACGGATCCCTTGAGGGATTCTGCTACAGCGTTGATTGGGACAAGAACGTAAAACAGTAAGCCAAGAAATATGCACGATCGTAAACTTTGCATCTTCATAAAAAACTCCATTAGATTGAATAGATTGGAAAACCCTGATATCATTCTGCAACCCGCCACAGCCCCGAACCCAGTCGCTTCCCCAGAAGGACACCGATAAATGTATAAGTAAAACCGTCGACCAAGATCCGTGTCAGGATATACCAATCCGCGTAGAAGAGGCGGTAGAGTGTCATGCTCAGTTGGAAGTCAATGTAGACAGTGAGCGCATCGCATAAGCCGAAGATTAACGCCAAGGTCAGCGGGCTCGCCCCTCCAATTGCCCCGGAATCCAAAGTAATTTTCCGCGCTATTTGAAAACCGACTTCAAGCAGCAGCACCGCGGTGACAGCATGAAGCAGTATGGTGGGTGTGAGTAGCCCCAGCGTGACTCCTCCCAACAGGAGGCGAACTGCGGTAACGAGCGTAATCACCCCAAATTTGGGGATGAGCATCAGCAGCGTTGTCAGCAACGCGTAGTATAGCATCTCATTGATGAGTCCTGTGACCAGAGATGAGATGGGACCGAGTAGGGCAGAGATCAGGTTGGTCAACAGGGTTGATGGGACGTTGACGGCAATAAATATCGTTGTGCCAAACAGAGAGATGAGGATCAGCTGCTTGGTTGAAAACCGGGTGAACAGTTGTGAGTGAAAACAGAGTAGCAATCCAATTCCTAATCCTGTCACAACGGTTACAAGGCTAGTGACAAGCAGCGCGTGGAGATTGGGTGTCACAATCAACAGAGGTCGCGTGGCGCGGAGAGCGGTTGCGTCGCTTCCCCAAATTTTCACTTCGATTGCGCGCTCATATTGCCCTTCCCCAATGAAATCTTGATGCTGTTGGGACAGTGGATTGAGATAGATGGGCAGAGGAACGGGGGTAGTACTTTCTCCCGCCAAACTGACAAATGCAAGGCTGCGATCCGTGCCGGCGTTGACTGCATCCGGAGGAGACAGAAAAGGAACCGGCTCCCCGTTCTCTGTATCGCGATTCATTGATGCCACAATCGCGTGAACCGTCTCCCTCCCCTGATTGTGGATGTGAACCGTTTGATAAGCGACGGGCTCAAATTCATCCGTCGGGCTGGATTTTGCGCCAAACCATTTGCCGAGTCCCCCCAAGAGTGGACGTGGATAGGAAATCGTATTTGGTCGTCTGCGAGGATCAGAAATACCGCTTAGATCTGTCGGCATTATAATATCTTCAATTCGCAGTTGTCCCGCAATTTCATTGAGAGTGGCAGAACGCAAGGGGGTGGTCACACTCCGTTCCCACCGATCTCCCAATGCATTTTCAAAAAACACGTGTCCGCGGATCTGTGTACCTCTGGGGAGTGATTCAGTTGGGATTTTTAAGGTCAACTGACTGTACCAGACCTCTGACTCGACTGTGAATTTTCCCGATGAGCGGTAGGATAGGATAGCTCCTTCGCTTGCATCAGAATTCACAACAACTCCCTCGTTATCCCAGACAGGATCGTTCGGCAGAACTCGAAATGATGCTGGGACCTGAAGCACGACATTAAAGGAAACGGGTGCCTCCAAGCCATTTCGGATCAGCACGGTTGCAGTCATCTCGACACCTTGCAAGACCAGCGATGCGTTTTGAGTGGAGGCTGCTGTTGATACATCTAAGTTTGTCTCAACAGCCTTGTTCACCTCGATTGTGCCGTAAGGGATGGCAATCTCAATCGTCCCGCGCGGATCGGTTTGGGGTGCCTGCACCGTTTGAGTGGTAGATTCACCATTCTGATATATCACTTCAAACTGATACGTTTGACCCTTTTCCCATCGAAAGTAAAGGGACTCGGTGCTGCGTGCATACCCTCCGAGATTGAGTTGAGCGACTAACCTGTCTTCCGGATCAAGGACGGTGACTTTTTGGACATTTTCTCGAATTGTAACGTCAAATTTAATTTGTGCACCGAGCGAAAAAAAGGTGACAGTCCATGAAATCGGAACTTGTTCACCGCTTTTCGGCGTACAAGCAAGATAACAGAAACAGAAGAGCAGGGATAGGAGACGTGAAATGTAATAGATATGAGGGTTCAAGGATTTTTAGAGTGATGGTTCAAAAGATAATCGAACCGAATTAGAGATTAAGAGCCTGTTTGAAAAGTCATTTGATACGGTTAGGACTTATGCAGTTGGTTCATAAGTCCCCCTGATAAGGGGGATTTAGGGGGTTAAAAATAAAAAAACCTCGCTCTGCGTACTAAATTTGCGTAAGTCTTGTCTTTTTAAAAAAGGTTCTAAGAATTTTGTTGTGGGAGAAAATTGCTGAAAACCAATCGTCATTATGATTTACTTAAGAGATAAAACTCAGGAGGGGTCTAGGACTACTGGAGATTTGTTGTTACCCTGTCACGCCAGAACTCCAAGCCCCCATTGCTTTTCTGCCACATATATTCTCTGCGCTTTTGTGTCTCGGTGGTTCAATTAGGACTGATGTCTAGCTTGTGGTATAGGCGATGGTAAATCGTGGAACAGATGCTTTAAAATAGCATCAACAACTATCTCATGGGCTCGGACAACAATCAGATCCATATATTGGCTATGTGCAAACATCTCTTGCGCGTGATGTTTCAGAGATGCGATTGTTGGCAGATCTGCAGGACACATCTCGGCGAGAAAAGCGTGAGCGGCTGACCGGGATTCACGGACCTGTTGGCGTAGCTCTCCAAATCTGGGTGTGAGTGCCCACGCGTGGCGAATTTGCGCACTGATGGTTTCAATCGGGAAACTCGTTGCCAACCGTTGAGCGACTCGTTCGATGACGTCTCTTGGTATACCACGTATCCCTTGAACTACAGTGGCAGGCGGGGCGTGAAGATCCCAAACAATTCTAAAAAACGCCAAGAGCTTCAAAACGTAGTATGTGAAATCGATCTGCCACCAATGGAACCCTTGTCGGGTTGAACTTTGAAAGTAATGGTGGTTGTTGTGCCAGCCTTCACCAAAGGTGATGAGTGCCAGAAACCAGTTGTTGCGCGAGTCATCCCCAGTGACATAAGACTGTCTGCCGATAAGGTGAGCCAGCGAGTTAATCGCAAATGTGCAGTGAAAGAGGAGCATCGTACTGATGAAGAAACCGACAACCAAGCCAGACCAACCGGAAACCAACCACACCCCGACTCCCAACAGCACTGCTGGTACGTGTTTGTACTTGTTGAGCCAAACGAGCTCAGGAAATTTCATGAAATCTTTTATCAGGTTGTAGTCTGCTTCACTCTGGGTTGGTGAAAAAATCCAACCGAAGTGGGCAAACCAGAAACCGTGTTGAAGTGGCGAGTGTACGTCTTGTGGGGTGTCGGAGTATTTATGATGTTTTCGATGGTGGGCTGCCCACCAAAGCGCGCCTTGTTGTGCTGATGATTGTGCAACGAACGCGAGCAAGAATTGGAATATACGGCTGGTTTTGAAAGAACGATGTGAAAAATATCGATGATAGCCGCCTGTAATGGTGAACATCCGGATGGCGTACAATACACCACAAAGCATAAGGTCTGAAGCCTGAAAACCAGTCCAGATGACCGCAAAGCAGGCTAGATGAACGAGTGCGAAAGGGATGACTGCGGGGTAGATGATGTCAGTTTCATCGGCATGACGCACAGGATTAGGGAAAGACATTTATAATTATATTCCTTTTTTTATTTTTTGTGAGTGGGTACACCGTTATCATTCTGGGCTGTTAAGGATGGTGAGGGGCAACATCGCCCAAGTGGTTCCATGTAACGTGGGCATCTTAAGAACCTGTTTTAAAAGTCATTTGATACGGTTTCGCATCAAGTAAATAGAAGCAATGTAGACCATAGCCTCAGCGGTCTCAGCGGAGCGCTCATAGTCCAAAGTCAATCGGCGAAACCAACCGAACCAAGAAAAGGTTCGCTCCACAACCCAACGCAATGGGACGACCACAAACCCCGATTGCCCAACCGGTGGAGCGATATCCAATTGACACTGATGCGTCAAATATAACCAGTCGCCTAATTTTCCACGATAGCCAGCATCAGCACAGACTAACTGAATCGTTATCTGCCAATTAAAGACCTCGTTTAGTAACTCTATTGCAACTTGATTATCACTGACATTGGCATCCGTGACCTTGACTCCCAATAGAATGCCAATCGTATCGGTGACTATATGGCGTTTACGCCCTTTGACTTTCTTATGTGCATCAAATCCTCTACTATTTGCCAGTTCGGTCGTCTTGACCGATTAGCTGTCAATAATAGCTACTGTTGGTGAGGGAGTTTTGCCAATATCACTACGGGTTTGCTCGTGCAGTGCCTGATGAATCATAACCCATGTGCCTAAAGTTTGCCACTTTCTGAAGTGGGAATAAACCGTTTGCCACGGTGGCATCTGATGAGGTAGCATACGCCACTGACACCCTGATTTGACTATATAGAAAATGGCGTTGATTATTGAGCGCATCTCCCATTTGAGAGATCTACTTATTGGCGAAGGTTTTGGCAAATAGGGTAATAGTTTGTCTCACTGGGCATCGCTCAAATCAGTAGGATACTTTGTTGTAGTCATATTTATGCCTTTCATTAGCTCAGTATGTTATTGCTCCAATGGTTTAACATAAACATTAACTCTTGAGTAGACTTTTTTCTTTTTCAAACAGGTTCTAAATGATTGGGGTAACCCAAGTTGCTAGTTGAATATCCTATGTTTCTCATTATTGCTACGATTATACTAATCATCAAACATAAACGCTAGCAACTTGAGTTAAGAATAGATTAAAATGACCTACTTCAAAATCAACATCTTCCGTGTGGCTGAAAAGTTAGAGGTCTGCAAACTGTAGAAGTAGACCCCTGAAGCAACCTGTTCACCCATGTTGTTACGACCGTCCCAATACGCCGCTGTAGAACGCGTCATATAGAAACCGCGTGACTTGAAGCCGAGGTCTATCGTACGCACGATACTACCCGACATGTCGTAAATCTGGAGCGCAACATCTGACGACTTCTCAAGTTGATACGGGATCCAGGTCTCTGGATTGAACGGATTCGGGAAGTTCTGCCCCAATATCGTCGCTGCAGGATGCACATCACCAACTGTCAACGGCAGGCTCAAATACGCTTTACGGAGGTCTTCAATACCAACTCTATGCGTGAACGGACCTGATACGATATTGTCCCACTGATCTATTAGGGTCACCTCTAACGTATCACCGGCTTCGATGACACTCTGACGTGAGAGGTCTGCCCAGACCGCGTTAAACTCCCTGTGGTCGCTGGAGAGTTGCCGGGTTGCCATTTCACCGGTACGGTGATTCATTGCAACAACTGTGTAGGACACACCCGCTTCAGCTTCCAGCAGATCGCCACTGACGACAAATGCCCACCCTGTACTTGGTAGTTGGACACCCGGTGCAGCGGCTGCATCTTCTTCTGCTGCGTTACTCCACGCCGTTCCGGTAAAGGTGACTGTACCACCATCGGGTACGTTGACGATGTAACCTTTATCGCCTTCGATAGCAAATCCATCGCCTACTTGGTCTGCGGTGAAGCCGACGAACTCCTGTTTCGCTGTGTCGAGCCGAATCACGACGGTTGCACCAACCATCTCAGCAAACGAACTTGCGGTGTAGGGTTCTGCGGGCATCAGTGGTAAGGAGATCATGTTCAGACCGGA
>JAJECO010000032.1 GCA_022822005.1 Candidatus Poribacteria bacterium | reverse complement strand
AGGGATGAGAAATCCATCAATCCGCACCTCTACGCCATTAGGATTGCCCCGAGTGGACAACAACGTTTCTCCAGCCGCGTCTAAGAGATTAAGCTGAGTTACCCAGAACACTACCTCGCGTGCAGGCTTTTCTATCTCCACGCGGAGGGCAATGACAGTGTCCTCCGATGCCTCAAAACGGAAACCGTCCGAGTCATGGGGCTCGCGAGATGCAGGATCACCGCTAAGGGTAATGATTCCTGCTATCGGTTCGTCGAAGGTCAATGGCGTTTCCTCACCACTTCCGCAGGCTGCATGATCATCGGTCTTCCCACCGATTGTCAGCGTGTAGGAGTAGTTCAATCCACCGAATGGGGTCGTAAGATTGGGAAGGGCAATGTTGCTGACAGCGAGCAGGTATGTTCCATCGGATGGCAGTTTTTCACTCACACGGGAATCAATACCACGCGGATTGAGTTCAGGAATCGGTTCAGGCCCGATGGTCGGCAAAACATCGTCACTTTTAGCCAAGAGTTCGCCATCTGGTCCGTAGACAACGAGTAGCGAGTCGAGGTCAGAGTTTTTTGTACTAACAGTGATCTCAACGCGTTGTCCTTCCTCACCTTCAAATGCGAAGAAATCCGTATCTCCGCTGAAGTCGATGAAACTCTCTATCGTGTCGCCGACTGCCACGGATGTCGCTGTATCAGCAGTGTCACCATGGCTGTCAATGATGAGCGCGAGTTTATAATCGTTGGTCGCTCCGTTGATACCAGAAACCGCAACGAGATAGTCGCCCGGCCCTAATTCAAGTGAGGCGACCTCCCTCGTCTCAAACGTAATCAGTGCGACACCATTTGGTCCCATCAATGTTAGCATCAACTCGCCGTAGATGGGTTGAAAATCAATTCCCAACCCGACTTGGATCGTCTCAGCCAAATGGAATTTATAGTAATCATCATTGTCTGCGGCGTGGATCGACAGTTCTTCGTTGGTAAACGGGAGTTCGATTGCGGCTGCTGTCTCCGCTGTATCGTTCTCCTCAAAGGCATCGGATGCCAATTTGGGTCGCGTAAAGAAGCCACGGTTCTCCATAATCCCCAAGATGAAGTCGAAATTTACGCCGCCATTCAGCTCCTGATCCGCCATAAGAATTGCCAATGCCCCATCGACAAACTCCACGTCGGGCGAGAGGAAGAAATGGCTCTCGACAACTAAGCGGATTGACGCATCGCGTCCAAGTACTTCGAAAATCTCCCATAGTGCCGCAGACCAAATCTGCCCATCGGCGTGTGGCTGACCCACAATGTCCGCAGGATAACGCTTGTTACCATTTACGGGACGAGTGGACACTTCAGGGTCATCCGAGCCAGCCCATTCAAAAACGATTGAGTCACTAAAACCGTCGCTGACAGCACTGAAAAAACTGGCTGTGAGAAAATCGCTAAACCCTTCGTGTATCGCGCCGCCTTCGCCCTTGTTAATGTTAAGGACCTGCCGATCAAGAATCGCGTGACCATATTCGTGGACAATTACTTCGGCATCTTCGGCAAGATCGACACCGGCATCTCCGAAACCAATCGAGCCGTCACTATTATCATAGAAAGCAGACCTCGTCATACCGACATGTACATTCGCCGGCACCTGCCAATTGTCCACGAAATCGAAGCCGAGCCCTTTCAGATAACGCCCAACGGCATCAACGTGATAATAGACCATCACCTCTTCAAAACGGGGGTCATCTCGGAGGTAGTTGAACACCAGTGTCGGCTCGTTGGCACGGTTTTCGGTCAGCCTTGTACTCACGTAGGGACCATCAAGAAAACCACTCCCGTCTAAATCAGGCAGGACCACATCCGTGTACGCTGCGTCTGGTATAGCATCAGCAGAATCGCCCCGATCCATGAGCGTAAAATCTTTAAGGGCGACAACAGGATTCGGGTTAAAGACGCGTCCCTGTCCGTTAGCTAATCTGAGCAGGTTCCGTCGGTGCAAGGGTTCACCGGTGTTGGCATCAATAATATACTCCCAACTTGCAAGGGGGTGACGGGAATGTACGATTACGCGATAAGCGACGCGATAGGCATCGGAATAGTCACCTATCTGTCCAGCGTTAGGATTCGGAAAGATTACCAAGTTGGCACGCGGTGGCTTGCGCAAATCGAATGCACGGGCGTCGGCAGCAGCGATGCTTATCGCCTGGTCCGGGGTGAGCGATGCGGCTGTGCTGATATTGATCTTTGGATAATAGTTACTGTGGATGACTCGTACCCCCCCGGAATGGTTGGTATGGATGGAGATGGCCGCACCATAGACTGCGACACCCTTATAGTATTGATGGAATCGAACATGTTTGCCCGTTAAGCTACTCTGAAGATCCGTGAGGCGCAGCTCAATGTTCGGATCAGTCATCGCAAAAAGGTCACAATAGTCGTTAAGACATTGACGTGCCGATGTTTCCAGCGTTCCTATCGGGGCGGGTAGGGTCAAATTGTAGAGGCTGCGGACTGTTCCACGGTTCCGATGCCATCGTGCCCGAACAGGGGTTTGTGACTCGGATTTGATTCGCTGTAATGCGGCTCCTGCTCTCCGTTGAATCTGTTGCCGCACTCCCTCTTTGGCATACACCGAAGGAGCATATAATAGGATTGTACAGAAAGCGAGGATAACAGGTATGGTAGTCGTCCGCGTATCCATGACGAGATCCTCCATTCAATGCGAAAACTGTCTCACAAAAAATGGGAGCATGGGCATAATTCCTATCTGATAGCCCGATGCTCCCATCGTTCGAGAAAAATTGGTTTTATGACGTGCAGGCCGTACTGAGCTTTGCACAGCGTTACTTGCACACCAGATGCATCAAATGACCTACTTCAAGATCAGCATCTTCCGTGTGGCTGAAAAGTCAGAGGTCTGCAAACTGTAGAAGTAGACACCTGAAGCAACCTGTTCACCCATGTTGTTACGACCGTCCCAATACGCCGCTGTAGAACGCGTCATATAGAAACCGCGTGACTTGAAGCCAAGGTCTATCGTACGCACGATACTACCCGACATGTCGTAAATCTGGAGCGCAACATCTGACGACTTCTCAAGTTGGTACGGGATCCAAGTCTCTGGATTGAACGGATTCGGGAAGTTCTGACCCAATATCGTCGCTGCAGGATGCACGTCACCAACCGTCAACGGTAGGCTCAGATACGCTTTACGGAGGTCTTCAATACCGGACCCTATGCGTGAACGGACCTGATACGATATTGTCCCACTGATCTATTAGGGTCACCTCTAACGCATCACCGGCTTCGATGACACTCTGACGTGAGAGGTCTGCCCAGACCGCGTTAAACTCCCTGTGGTCGCTGGAGAGTTGCCGGGTTGCCATTTCACCGGT
>JAJECO010000015.1 GCA_022822005.1 Candidatus Poribacteria bacterium | reverse complement strand
TGACCCCCTGACACAGGACTTCCGTCCTCCCGAACCTCAACCAAAAATGTCATTGTATCACCGGGGTCGATGGAACAGGGATAAGTTACCGCACAAGGATAATGTATCCAAACTATCGAAAAATCCCGTG
Organism: Candidatus Poribacteria bacterium; assembly: GCA_022822005.1. Classification (GTDB taxonomy): domain Bacteria; phylum Poribacteria; class WGA-4E; order WGA-4E; family PCPOR2b; genus PCPOR2b. Next base: position 42,932 of record JAJECO010000015.1, on the reverse strand, counting down.
GCGGTGGCGGCGGTGGGGGTGGTGGGGGTGGCGGTGGTTCAGGATCCGGTTCGGGCTCAGGTTCCGTTGAGGATGTAACACTCGCATACACAGCTAGAGACTTGCCACCAACCGAGGCTCTAATCCTGTATGAACCGGAGGCACCGCTCCCAAGTGTCACTGTCGTGGAGGCCTGTCCGTTGCTACCGGTCGTTGCACTTGTGGGACTCAGCGACGCATTTCCATCTCCTGAAGTGATCCTAAACGTCACTGTTTTCCCTGATGCAGGACTCTCACCCTCAGTAACCTTAACAGTAAATGTCAACGAATCGCCGGGGTCGCCTGATCCGGGAAAACTTGCTACACTTATGATCAATGGCGGCGGTGGCGGTGGTGGTGATGGCGTATTAGATTTTGCGGTCACACTCACAGATGCACTTCCAGCTGACGCGGTTATCGTGTATGAACCGGTCGCCTTGCTTCCTAACCTTATTGTGGCGGAGGCACGTCCGTTGCTACTAGTCGTTGTGCTGCGAGTCGTCGCCGTGCCTACGTAACCGATCCAGGCATTTCCATCGCCCGACGTGATGCTAAACGTCACTGATTGACCCCCTGACACAGGACTTCCGTCCTCCCGAACCTCAACGAGAAATGTCATTGTGCCACCGGGGTCAGTGGAGCCGGGATAATGTATCACAACTATCGATAATGCCGCCGTTGCCCCCAACGGCATCAATGTACAAATCAAAAATAGCAGGAGGAAACCAATCGTTTGTTTTTTCAATAGTTTTAATTCCTTGTATTCAGTTGATGGTGAATGTCAGTAATTTTTCCGATACGTCCTATGACGGGCGATGAGTCATCAAACTACAACTTCAGCGTTGAGATATGAGTTTAATGGAATGCGTTGGTATTCTGTTAGGGAATTCGCTTTAGAAACAAATAAAGCGTTACATGTGTTATTCTATGTAGGTAATCCATTAATCGTCCCCTGTCAAAAACCCACTGGTAGCTTGGATTTTAACCATCAGGTCCAAGGTTTGTTGATTTGGTGTGCGATTTTCTACTAACAGCGATATTAAACCATTTTCCATTTGAGGTGAATGGATGTAAAGCCCGATTTGTTGGGGCGACCTCCGACGCTCTCGTCAATGTTTATCGGCATTTGAGGAACAATCGTATACTTATCATCGCTCCTTTTCTAAAAAAAATAATTAGTAAAAAAGCCTTGACAATACCGATTATAATTATATAGAATAACACTTCAATAGAATCATAAAGAACTTACAGACTCAGAATGGAGAAAAGATCATGAATGCATCAACTTGGAATCAAGTCATTATCAGCGACGAAACGGAGGAATTGGTTAAAGCGAGTCTTGCACCAAGCACCGTCGAGACATATCGGCTCGCAATGGAACAGTTGGAAATCTGGTTGGATGAACGTACACTGAGCGATAATCTGCTTGCAACTTATATCACAGAGTTGTATCAAGACGGAAAGTCACCGGCGACAATCAATAAAATTGTCGCTGCGGTCAAATGGACGGTAAAAAATCAAGGCGTAGGAATCCCCTTTGAGATCACGGACAAGGCACTCGCTGGCATTCGGCGTAAGGGTAAGGGCAGAGGACGAGGACAGGTGGATGGCATCACGTGGGAGGAGGTTGATCAGATTTGCGCCCTTGCTGAAACGAAGGGAACTATCGCTGGATTGAGAGATTCGGCGATGATTCGATTGATGAGTGATTGTCTGTTACGAATCAGCGAAGCGGTCGCGGTAGATGTAGCGGATGTTGGTAGTGCATTGAGGATTCGTCAGTCGAAGACCCACCCGGGTACGGCAGGCCTCCCGGATGTGACGCTGTATATCGGTGAGCCCACGCAAGAGGCGATAAAGCAGTATTGTGAGGCGGGAAATATCACAGAAGGTCCACTCTTTCGGTGGGTTCGACGCGGTGATCACATCAGCGATGGCAGGCTAACGGTTGATGGCGTAAGAAAAATTATCAAGCGCAGGGCACGCGAGGCAGGTATCGAAGGCAAAATCTCCGGACACTCGCTGCGTATCGGCTCTGCTATTTCGCTCGCTCAAGCGGGGGCGTCTGTTGTGAATATGCAGGTTGCGGGACGATGGAAATCGCCTCAGATGCCAGCGCATTACGCGCGTGCAGAATTAATAGAACAAGGCGCGATTGCACGGTTCAAATACGGGAAATGACACTGTAGGGAACAACGATTGTTGTTCCCTACGAAGCAGGGCATGGAACCTCTTATATTTCGTAGGGAACGGAGATCTCCATTCCATTTGTAAAATGTCGACACGCCCCCTAGCAACTTGCGTTAATATAAGCCGTTGAGTGCACCGTTATTACCTCTAAAGTTGATAGAACGCACGAGCGTTCTCTGCCATGATATTCCGCTTCAACTTTGGAGCGAGATTCGTCGGAAGGGTCCGATCGGGAGAATCAAAGTCCCAATGGGGATAATCGGTAGCAAACATCAGCCTCTCATCCGCATTGATATGTTGAAGCAGCTGCTGAAAGTATTCCGGTTTGGGCGGTTCCTCGATCGGCTGTGTCGTCATCCAGAAATGGTCACGGATATACTCCGAAGGCAACCGCTTGAGGTAAGGCACCTCATCGCGTAGCTTCTTCCACGCACGATCAAGCCGCCACATCAGCGGCGGTAGCCACGCAAAACCGCCCTCAATCAGGGCAACCTTGAGCGTGGGAAAATGCTCGAAAACCCCCTCGCAAACCAGACTGGTCACCTGCGTCTGAAACGCCTGCGTCATACCAGTGTGATCTTCGATGTAGTGAGAGGGTTTACCGACAGCGGTAATTGGACCCACACCAACCCCGGTGAAGTGAATCCCAATCGGCAGATCATGGCTCACGGCGGCTTCGTACACCCCCCAGTATTTACGGCGTCCCAACGGTTCCATTGTGCGGGCGAGCAGCAATATTTGGACGAATCTCGAATCTTTGGCGAGCCGATTAATCTCCTCCGATGCGAACTTACCATCGTCACAGACGACGATCATCGACGCCCGCAGCCTCGGGTCTGGATCCAGCCAGTTCTCGATCTGCCAATCGTTGACCGCCTGTGCAAATGCCGCAGCGTACTCCAGATTGGGCATCTCACAAACAGGGGTCAAGCAGTTCAGGATGCCGTACTCAATGTCCCACAGATCGAGCAATTGTTCCTGAAGAAAGTTTAAATCTGAGCCCGGACGATGACCGGAGGGGGTCCAAGCATCGTAACGCGCGCCGTAGGGCATACCGCGCGGTACATACCCACCCACACGATCGGGCGCCCCCAGCATCTGATGATGCCGACGCCAACGCTCAGAGAGATACGGATACAACACCGTCTCTGAAGACAGGGTATTATGTATATCACAATCGATAACCGGGAATCTCCGCCGGGTTCGTCCCACCTCGTCTCCCTTAAATGTCTTCGTCTCTTCCATTTTTATGCACTCCCTTTTACATCTCTACTACCTTGCCCGTCGCCGCTGATTCGAAGATCGCATCAATCGTCCGCATCTGGTTGATGCTGTTCTCCGGCGGTATTCGGTGCGGCTGTCCCGTTTCAAGGCAGTCACACAGATGCGCGAGCTGATTCGTGAATTGATGGATCGGCTCGAAGTTGATGAACTCCGTTCCATCAGGGGTTCGGTGTTCCAGATCTACAGACCGATTTTCGTTGTTCCAAGCGATTTCGATTCGGAGCATTCCCCCGCTCCCACAGATCTCAACGTACTGCGCGGTCGCCGTATTGAACCCAACAGAAATCTGAGCCGTACGGTCGTTCGGAAAGACGAGCAGGATGTACATAGCGTCATCAACCTCTAAGCCCGGCTGTGAAGAAGCAAAGACTCGAACCGGATCGGCACCAAACATAAACCGCGCCTGATGGATGCAATAACAGGCGAGGTCGTAGACACTACCGCCGCCCTTTGCCTTGTTAAAGCGCCAATTGTTCTCCGGCTTCCGCGTTTCAGGACCGGCACCGCTGCCGCCTGAACAGAACGTGCTGCGAATGGTCAGCACATCGCCAATCGCGCCCGCATCCGCCAACTCCTTCGCTTTGAGGTGCATCGGATGATGGCGGAACTTGAACGCTTCCGCGAGAAGGATACCGTTCTCTTGCGCCGCAGCGACCATCTCTCTTGCCTCAGCCGCATTGTTGGTGAACGGTTTTTCGCACAGGATGGCTCGTACCTTCCGTGATTTGGCAATCTGAATCCCGGTTTCAGCGTGGACTGCGCCCCAGTTACAGAGGATGGCGATATCCAAGTTTGCGTCCTCAAGCATATCGTCTAAGTCGAGGTATCGGTTCGGAACGCCAAACTGTTCGCCATAATTATCTAATGCGTCCTGCGAAACGTCGCAGATAGCGGAAAGGTCAGCACCGTCGAGTGCTTGACAGGCGGTGCCGTGCGCCCGTGCAATGCCACCGCTCCCAACGAGCCCTACACGGTAAGTCTTTGAATAATTCGACATAATTACACCTCAGTATGTTTAGTTTTGAATATATGCGAGAAATGGGACGGGAAAAACATGTCAATCTCTCCGTCGCTGCCCAAAATCACAGTTATTATTTTTGGTTCAAGTAAAATAGTAACGCAAGTTGCTAGTGATGTGAAATGTCACGAAACGGGAAAATAGGAACTGAACTGAATTGGGCGCCTCACGGCTCGCAGTGGATTGACAAATCCACTGCACATATACGAATATGGCTTGGATATGTCTATCCAAGCCGAGCAGACTGGACAACTAGCAACTTAGGTAAATAGTAGCGCAATTCATTGCGCACCTATATCCAACGGTCACTAACGATCGTAGCTGGGATGGGGCGCGTATTTGGAAACGAGTTCAGGAGGATATTGTCGATCCAATTTATCAGATTTTCGCTGCAAAGCCTTGAATCTGGACTGTTGTGCTTCCAGTTTGTCTAATAGCCCCATCAAGGCGGCTCTTTCCTCTGGTGTTTCAACAGAACTGTTAGAATTATCAACGTAACGGGATATAAACGGCTCAAGTTCTCGACGCAGTTTTTTGGATTCCCAGATCAATTTATCCCATTCCGCCTCAAGCGTATCACGTTTTTCATAGTACTTATCCCAATCTCGCAAGTCGTTTGCGCTCGGAACACCGAACACACCGAGCCCCGTCAACAGCAGCCCCACGGCGAAGAGTAGCACGAGGGTGAAGCCAACCATCTGTAGGGTGGAACTTCGTCCCCTCATGTGCTATCCTCCTCGCCTCCAATTATGGTATATTTTAGAATTACTTATACACCTTCGATGTACACCTAACCCCCTAAATCCCGCCCCCGATAAATCGGGATGTACCACTTGTCAGGGGGACTTTGGCAACTTCTCAAAGGGCGGAGCTATTGATAAGTGTCCATTTATTTCTATAATTCACTATAAACCCAATATACGATGCTATAACCTTCAACCCCCCTTAGTCTCATCCGGTCATTTGGAATCATCCGGTTCCACCTTTTCAAACTTGTCCTCCGTTGAATTCCGAGTCAAAATGATAAGATCGTAGGTACGGTATGTACCCTGTGTGGCATGGACCGCCTCGGAGAGCAGGAGGTCTTCGATGCCGTCGCTATTAAAGTCAGCGCGTGCCACTTCAGTCAAATGTTGACGCAGCCCATCGTCCTCGCAGCTGAACCAGTTTTGACCTTTGTCCGTCACCTCGAGTAGCCCCTTCTCCACCTGATCTTGATATGTCAAATTCTCAATGTTATATCCGTATGCCTGCTCAAAATCGGTCACGACAGGAAATAACGAAAGGGGAATCAATTTTAGATCGAATATCCCCTTTTTGGCGGTTGGGAGAAAGCTTCGTTGTGGAATTGTTGCTCTCTCAAGTAAGTTAAGGGTTCCGCATGGATATTTGAACCATGATGCCATTGAGATGTCGTAAGTTGAGGAGGGATAGTAACCAGCCTCAAGTGCAGCATCATATTCCCTACACGTACGCACATGGATTTTGTCGTTTCTGCGCTTCGTTAGTGTTACGCCGTCCGTTTTGTTCCCCCCCATATCAATGGGCAGATCTCGAAGGGTTTCAATATCCGCTTTGGTGATGGACTTTACTTCAGTACCATCGGCGAACTTTATACTTTCGACCAGTTCAAAGGTAAATTCTTTCGGCTTTACGGAGGTCTCACTTGCCGGTGCCGTTTTCGCTTCCTCCGCCTCGCTACGTCCCTCATAGCTCAGGACAAAAACTGTATAAAGCACCACAAACAAGAAACCAATTCCCATACATGAGCATCTCTGCCTAAATTCCATCATTTGACTCCATTTTCGTCTACAGTTGAAATCAACCTTAGGGTCATTTAATTCTCCCGTAGCTCGATCTTCCGGTTGAGGCTACGGCGGGGCAAGATGCCCCGCCTACGGCTGGCTGCATAAGTCCTGCTACAGTTGAAATTAACCGCCATCCATTGGACGATACGGATCAATAAAGCGATTGGCCGCATCCTTGCGTCGTGGTGGAGGCAATGCATCCACTTTACCGCGTAACCGTGCAAGCCCTTCGGCATAGGCGGGGTTGTCAATCAGATTGTCGCATTCATCGGGATCGTTTGACAAATCGAACAACTGTTCGGGCCAACCGGCACCGTTATCGAATCGAAAATACTTCAGGTCATCCTGCTTGATCATAACAGACGGACCATTATGAACGCGCCAGAGTTCGCTGTAGGCTGTATTGTGCCAATCATCAGCGCGACCTTCGATGAGCGGTACTAACGAGCGACCATCAAGTTCATCCGGAGCAGGGATGTCAACCAGATCGCATAGCGTCGGAAACAGGTCTACCAACGATACATTCTGTTCAATCACCTGTGGCTCCCGTCCAAATCGCTTCGGATTCCAGATAGAAAACGGCACGCGTGCAGACGCGTCAAAGAAACTCTGTTTCTCCCACAACCCTTTCGTGCCGAGCATCTCGCCGTGGTCCGAGAGAAATACAATGATGAAATCGTCGAGGACGTTGAGGTGTTCCAACTTTTCGATTACACGACCAAACTGCTGGTCCATCCAGTCGATCATGCCGTAGTAAGCGGCGGTGGCACGGTGCGCCTGACGGTGGGTCACATCCTCACCAAAGCGGACCCTGAAGAAATCGCTGCACTCAAATTTATCGTTCGGCGCCTCAATGATCGGCTCGATACGCTGCATGTAATAGGTGAATAGGTCGAGTGGACATTGATACGGATAGTGCGGGCACCAGAGGCTCACCGCCATGCACAGCGGATTCGGCGTGTACCGATCGTAGGAGGCGTCGACAAAATACTCCTCAAGGAACAGCAACGCGCCATCTACGGCGTACCGGTCGTGGAGCATCCAATACCCCATTCCGGGCTGGGCATCGCGAATCTCTTGGATGACCTTGTTCTGCTTAGAACCGGTGCCCGGCTCTCGCTGAAATTGGGCGGTATGTTTATTATCAACGGCTGGGTAAGGATAGCCGTTATCACCCACAATGTCCCGACCAACCCGCTCCCGCCAACCGTGCATCACATCTTTGCCGACGAAGTGCATCTTCCCCGCCGCACACGAGTAATAGCCGTAGTTGCCCAGATGCCCCGGAATGGTTCGTACCTCGGTAGGCATCGGATCCCCGAAGTTGAGACTCCCACAGTTACGTGGATAGAGTCCGGAGATAAAACTCTGCCGTGCGGGCACACAGATAGGCGAGGGCGTGTACGCATTGCGAAAGTAGGTTCCCTCGTTGATAAACCTGTCCAACGTGGGCGTGCGAACCTGCTGGTCGCCTTCGACGGGTAACACGTCCGGACGATGTTCGTCATTGATTAGCAGCAGCACATGGGGTTTTTGCTGAGACATACTATTCCTTATATAATCTAGTGGCATCCCGATGTATCAGGATGATCGCCTCGACGGTTAGTAACACGTAGGTTGGGTTGAACGGAATCGATGAAAAATACCAAGCATTACACTTGGGATTTCGATGTTCAATTCTGTTTGAAATCTTGCAAATATAGTGAAACCCAACGTTTAATAATCAGCGCATCAACTGAAGTGTTGGGTTTCACTGTATCCATCTATAAAACAGTGTTGTTAAAAAGCGGAAGTTCTATTGTCCTTGATAAAAATTCGCTTTTAACCGTTCAACCCAACCTACACCGACTTACACACAGATATCAAGAGTGTTTACGCCGCTAAAATCCGCTCATACACACGCATCCGTTCCCCTTCCGTCTCCTCCGGATCGACCAGCTTGAGCCATACCGCCTGATCCTTTCGCTCGCCGCTGAGCTGATGGACAGCGCCCGCCTGATCCGGGTGAGGACCGCTCCAGATCACTTCCCCATCTTGCAGATAGATATAGGAACCAGCGTGACCACTCACCAACCGATCTTGGTTTTCCCGATAAAATAGCGCCTGCTGGGACGCGGTTTGACGCAGACTGGCGATTTTTTCGGTGGGATCCGTCTCCTCCGAGTCAAACTCGGCGAGGGGCGGCTGTAGCTCTCCCATATCAAAGTCGATCTCCTCCAGATTCACAGTCCCAAATCCGTGTTCCGCAGCCACTGCAACCGGACTCCGATCACGGCGGAATGGCGGATTGGGCCAATCGAGGCGCGGGTCAGTACCCATTAGGTAACTGCCGCAGGCATCCGTGGCGATTACGTGGTCACCGGCAATCAGCGCATCACAGATACGTCCTTCTCCGCCCCACTCCCGTCTCGCTTGTCCCGTCAAGCCGTCGATGATATTGAGGCAAGGTTGGGTAATCAAACCAAGGTCGGGCAGGACGTACGACAACCGAATCACATGGTGGAAGTAGGTCCTCACTCGACCATGAGGCGGTATCGGTGGCAAACCAAAGAGATTTTTCAGACACAGTGTGATGCCCATAAAGGCGTGGTTCTTCATCTTAGCGATGGAGACAAAAGCATCCGCTTCTCCGATCGAAGCGGAGAGTTGGTATTCAGAGAACATAATACCGCCGCCGGGAACCTTGTATTTCGTAAAGGGAGGATCGCCGGCTTCGATATAAGGGATGTCAAACTCCTCAAAAATCGGGCGCATATTAAAATCATCACCGGGGCGCTCTCCCGCTGGCACCATGCTGGTATCCAACACGAAGATATCCGCATCGGTGCGCTCGCGCAACAGACGAAGCGATGCGCGAAGGACATCATCGTCAACCAGTTCCTGCCGTCGTCCGCCGATACGACGGATATTGTCCGTACGCATCTGCATGTTCACCTTGATACCAACTTTACGGGCTTTTTCGATCTTTTCCCATGAACGCGTCAGCGGTAAGGTAATTGTTTTAAGCCTTTCGTAGATTTCTTCCTGCGAGGCTTTATGACTACAATGAATCGCACGAACTTTATACGCTTTCTCTTCGGACATATTAAATCTCCTATTCGATTGTAGATGGTAGACATCCGTGATACAAAGTCACTTAATTATATCTTCTTCCCTCATACTAATATAGCTACCATCGCCGATAATAACATGATCTGTCACACGGATATCGAGCAACTCTCCCGCCTTGACCAACTGTCGCGTCGCGTGAATATCCTCCGGACTGGGCGCGGGATCACCGGAGGGATGGTTGTGCACAAGAATAATCGACGCTGCTGCTTCCTCTATTGCAAATCGGAAGACTTCACGGGAGTGAATGATGCTCGCATTTAAGCTTCCTTCAAAGATGCGGCGATGCTTGGTCACATAGTTCTTCGTGTCGAGGCAAAAAACATGAAGCTCTTCCTTTCGCAGATCTCGCATCGAAGGCATCGCCATTCGCGCAACATGCACAACATCGCTGGGCGAACTAATTTGTGGTTTCTCTTCCAGAAAAGCCGCCATCCGTCGGCCCAACTCAAAAGCTGCCCTAATCTGTCCCACCTTCACCGTGCCCAACCCCTTAATACCGTCCGCAATCTGCCGCTCGCTATTATCCGCCAACCGCTTCAAGTTGCCGTTATATTTCTGAAGCAGCTGTTCTGCAACCTGAACAGCCGTTGCAGTGCCCGTTCCCGTCCGAATAATAATCGCAATCAGTTCCGATGTTTTGAGCGCCTGCGGACCATATTTGTAAAGCCTTTCGAGCGGTCGCTCGTCTTCGGGAAGGTCTTTGATTCGCAGTCTGTATTCTGTTGGTTCCATTATCACCGCCTTAGTAACTAAAGTAGATCTTAGAATTAATGAGACACTCCAAACCGAACTGCATTGCCCTCAAACCCGGTAGGGATGGGGAGAAGACGAACCGCATCGGCGCAGTTGGAAACAGCGCCTACCATACCTAATCTGTTTTTAGGATTTACTGTATTTAACGCAAGTTGCTATTTATGAAAAATGTCATGGAACAGAAGAATGGACACTGAATAGAGACCATCACCGCTCGCAGTGGATTGACAAATCCACTGTATACGTATAAGGATGGCTTGGATATGTCTATCCAAGCCGAGCAAGTCTGACAACTAGCAACTTAGGCATATTTAGGATATCTTATTCATTTAAAGTGGAAAAATGTAAGGCAGATTATACCAAAACTAGCAGGGGAAGGCAATAATTATGAACGGTTGATTCAGCTTTTTGCCGGAAATTTTCAACGCCTAAGAACGGTCCTCGTGGGGAAGCTCCACTTTTTGTGTTGATGTTTGCCTACCGATGTGATAGAATACAAACATACTTAACATGATGAGCGATTTGATAGATGCCATACTTTTGCCAGCTAACATTTTCTCATTTCTCGCCCATTTCCCGATTTGCCTTGGGCATCCAAGCTCTCAGCCGGTCTGACGCAACTCTCTTTCTAACGACAGTTACTATCTCACTCAACCGGTTATTCAAGGAAATGTAAGCAACTGAATGCTCCGTATTAAGAATATTTTTTTAGGGAAACCTTCCCGCGCTTTCCCTACGGCAGAAGAGATTAATTCTGAAATACCATCCAATACGACTGATTATCCCGTTTGAGGAGGGGTTCAATGCGTGACAAGAACGATAGAAGGCGACCTGAGACGATACCAGAAGACGATTTCCGGCTATTTGACGACTTTGAGGACGAAATTGAAGACGATGAGGATCAGGTGGGCACCCCTCGTTCCCTGATGTTAGTGGATCGGCTTATTTATGCGACCCAAGAGGACGATCGCCGGCGACCATTGCTGTTTCAACTTCGGCGGGCAATTGTGGAAGATGAAATGACCTTCCAAGAAGCGAGGGAAGCCATCGTCGAAATGCAGGAGACAATCGAAAAGTTGACCTCCCCTGCGAACCGGATCGGGACGCTGCTCGGAATGCCGAAAAAGGAGGTTGCTCACGTCATTATCGGTGGATCCGAATACTATGCAAATATTGACCCACAACTGGATCCCGCAGCCCTCAAAATTGGCTTTAGTGTACTCCTTAATGACGCTTACGTTATCGTCGGTGAATTGGGATATAACACCTCTGGATCTATCGCGAAAATCGCTGATCTGATGCCTGACGGGCGGCTGCGTGTTGGCGGTGAACCCGCTGGATTGCAATCGATTATTTTGCAACGCTCCACCGATTTAGCCAATGCAAAACTTAAAGTCGGCGACGAAATCCGCATGGACCCGAACTCCAAAGTGGCACTAGAACGCTTAGAAATACAAGAAGCACAGGACTACTACCTCGAAGCCGTGCCAGATCTGCCTTGGTCGAAGGTAGGCGGATTAGACGATACCATTGAACTCATAAAAGATACCATCGAACTTCCTATTTTACATCCAGAACTCTTCGATACATTTCAATACGCGCCCCCAAAAGGTTTTCTCCTACACGGCCCACCGGGTTGTGGAAAAACACTCATTGGGAAGGCGACAGCGCACAATCTGACACAACGCTTGAGCGAAGAGGAAGGGGCTGATGTGGAAGGGTGTTTCCTCCACATCAAGGGACCCGAAATCTTGAATATGTGGCTTGGCGAGTCGGAGCGCAAAGTCCGTGAAATCTTCCAGATAGCGCGTGAAAAGAGCAAAGAAGGTTACCTACCCTTTGTATTTATTGACGAAGCAGAATCGATCTTAGGAACGCGCCGTTCATTCCGCTCTCATAACATCTCCAATACCGTAGTCCCGATGTTCTGTGCTGAAATGGACGGGATTGAGTCCTTGCAAGATGTCGTAATCATCCTTGCGACGAACCGTCCCGATCTTATTGATCCCGCGATTTTACGCCCCGGCAGAATTGATAGGAAGATTAAAGTCACCCGTCCCGATAAAGAAGCATCGCAGGCGATTTTCCGCATTTATCTCACACCAGATTTACCGCTCCACCCAGAAGTCCTTGATGCTCATAACGGCGATGCAGAGGCAGCAGTCTCCTATCTCATTGATCAGGTCACCGATGAACTGTTCCAACGGAATGAAGACAACAGGTTCTTGGAGGTCGCCCTCCGAAGCGGCCGTCGCGATACTATATACCGTGGCGATCTATGTAGCGGCGCTATTGTCGATTCCATTGTCCAACGCGCAAAAGAGTCCGCAATCAAACGTGCGATAGAAGGCACCACAGATGGGGTTGGCATTCGGGTTGAGGACCTGTTGGAAGGCGCATTGTCAGAATATCGCGAGAACGATATCTTCCCCCCGACAGACACCGTCGAGGATTGGCTTAAGCTGCTCGATTACGACCCAGAAAACGTCGTCAAAGTCACCCCAATCCGTCCAGAAAAATCAACGCGCAGAAAAGCTGCGAGCAGCGTGATTTAGGGTGAAGCGTTTATGCAAAGACTTTTTGGAATCGAAACCGAATACGGAATCACGTTAGAGTCAGAGGAACACGTTGATCCCGTCAATCAATCTGTCGAATTAATTAAGAGTTACCGGCAGGACGATTTTCGACCGATGTGGGATTATAGCAGCGAAGACCCGTTCCAAGACGAGCGCGGGTTCCGTGCAAAAGCCTTGCAGGAACACCCCGACGAGTTGGAACACCAGAAAGCCGATCGCCAGCGTAATCTTTCCTTCGCTGAGATCAAAAGCGATTTGATCCTGACCAACGGTGCCCGTTTATATAACGACCACGCCCACCCCGAATACTCCACCCCAGAATGTTGCAGCCTTTTTCAATTGGTCGCCCACGATAAAGCGGGAGAACGCATACTTCAGCAGTGTGCGGTAAGACGAAGCGAAAAATTAGGCAAGCGTGTTCTACTGTACAAAAATAACACCGACTTCCATGGCCACAGCTACGGCTGCCACGACAACTACCTAATGTCGCGGGACATTCCGTTTGATGACCTTAAAGCGGGTATCATGCCATTTTTTGTGACACGACAGATCTTTGCCGGGACGGGAAAGGTGGGAATCGAAACCGAATCAGGATTAACCTCCGCCGGTTTTTTCCAGATTGCACAACGATCCGACTTTTTCCATGTCGAGGTCAGCGTCGATACCATGCACAACCGTCCGATTGTGAACACGCGCGACGAGCCACACGCAGATCCCGCAAAATATCGTCGGCTACACGGTATTGTCGGTGACGCCAATATGTCCGAGTACGCGACAGCGCTCAAGGTCGGCACAACCGCCCTCGTCATCAATCTTATTGAGCAGAAGCGCGTCCCCGGTTGGTTTGCCTTGCAAAACCCACTCCACGCAATTAAGGAAATCTCCCGTGACCAGACCTACCAGTGGCGGTTCAAGTTAGCCAACGGTAAGAGTATTTCCGCAATCGATTTGCAGCGAGAATATCTTGCTCTCGCCCAAAAGCACCTCAACGGAGAACGCGACGATACCGACTGGGTCCTCGTTGAGTGGGAATCTACTCTCAATGCGCTCGAAAAAGACCCTACGGATCTCGCAGATCGGTTGGATTGGGTCGCCAAGAAATGGCTATTGGAAACGTTTATTGATGAGGAAGGGCTTACTTGGGACGACCCATGGCTACAGAGCCTCGATCTCGAATATCACAACATCGATCAGGAGGCGGGGTTATATTATGAACTTGAAGCGAGCGGATTGGTGCGCAGGCTTGTCACCGATCAGCAAATTGAAAGCGCTATCCACAATCCACCTGCCGATACCCGTGCATATTTTCGAGGCAAATCGTTGGACAAATTCCGTCCACAAGTCAAATCGATCCAATGGGATAACGTGACGTTCAACCTAAAGGGCAAAAGAAGCCCGGTTTCGGTGAGCATGAATCAACTCGCGGATGCAGAGATGGCAGAAAAGTACAATCGCATCCTCGACCAATCGCAGACGGTTGAAGCGTTAGTTGAAAATTTAGAACTTAGCAAATAAAACCCCCAAATCTATTCTCTTACAGGAGGTTATTACCATGACAGCACAACATTTGATTTATCTACGCGATCGGATTCAAAGACCGGTGAAACCGACGGGACCGGACGACGGCGGAGACGATGACGGTCCCAAACGTCCGGACGTCACCAGACCGGACACGAGAAATCTGGTTAGACGGATGCGCCGCGTCGATAAAGACCAATCCAGGCGTTATCGCCAACGAACAGGTGAGTAACCCATGACAAATCACAAGGGGAATTTCCTCGACCTCTTGAAAGCGAACGAGTGCCAGATTCAACTGGATCTTCCCGCAACATCTGGAAATGGGGCTGCGCCTGCCATACAAGAAACAGAAGGCACCACTGTCCTTGCCGTGCGTTATAAGGATGGCGTCCTCATCGGCGGAGACCGACGGGCAACGGCGGGTAATGTCGTCATGTATGACCGCGCGGACAAGCTGCTCCAGATTGACGAGCACTCCGTCCTCGCGATCGCAGGCTCTCCTGCCATGGCTTATGAAATGGCGCGTGTCCTCGAACATTCGTTCCAATATTTCCGCCGAAGCCAACTCCAAGAATTGAGCCTCGAAGGCAAACTGCGCACACTGTCCCGCCTAATCCGCGAAAACCTGCCTATGACATTGCAAGGTATCGGGGGCGTGATACCGATCTTTGCGGTCTACGACCTGCTGAACGAAGATGAAAACGGCGGCAAAATCTTTTTCTATGACGCACTTGGTGCCCACTTCGAGAGTGCCGATTTTGCGACCTCTGGATCCGGCTCTGTGTGGATTCGCGGGATCTTGTTCTATCAGAACCGTTGGGGCGAGAAACCACTTGCTGATATGGACGAACAAGAAGCCACTGTTACCGTTTTGCGCCTACTCGATGCAGCGGCAGAATATGACTCAGCAACGAGCGGCTATAACCCAAAATCAAATATCTATCCAACCGTAAAAACAATTACGAAGGACGGAATTCAAGATCTCTCTGTCGAAAGACTCCAAGAGATTTATGCTGAATCTGTAGAGACAACCTATGCTAGATGAACCATATCGGTGGCTTGAAGCCGTTAATAACCGACGCGACTATATCGAAGACCAGCTTCGCGGTGGCAGCCCCGTTGTCGGGCTAAGATATGAAGATGGTCTTTTACTTGTGACCATTGGACGAGGACAGCGTAAAACCTTTGAGGTACATGACCGAATCGCACTCTCAGCTATAGGACATAGTGCCGATATTGAACGGCTGCGCATGATGGCAACTGACACCGCATCCGTGCAAGGTTTTCAGAGCTCAGTTGATGACGTTACCCTCCATCGCCTGACAAATTTCGTGCTGGGACCCACTATCAAGCAATCCTTTGAAGCCATCTTTGGCTCCGCCTACATCATTAAAATGCTGATGGCGGAACTCGGTGTGCGCGGTGAGGGAGATGGATTTGTCGCCCTGAACTATGATGGCACCCTACAATCGAATCCAGATAGGGAAGTTATCGGCGGCACCCACGAAGCCGAAACGGCGATGCAGAATTACCTGTCTGCCGCTGACACGTCCGGGTCTTCGCTCACCGATTCCTTGCAGTTGGCGTTAGAGACTTGGGTGGTTGGTTGGGAGTTGGGATTGCAACAAGCGGACGCTGATTCAGATGAGGACGCAAACGAAGGTTCGGAATTGACCACGGACAAAGAACGGCTACACGAAGTCCTTAGAGACGAATTGCAGACAGGAGAAATTGAAGGGGCAGTATTGGAAACTTCGCGTCGGACCAATAGCAAGTTTCGACTTTTGACTTCGGACGAAATTGATACGGCCATCGCAGACTGGCTCTGATACGACACTCATGTTAAGAAATCGTTTGTGCTTTGCACCCTCTTTTTATATGAGCCTAACACGAATACGGACAAACCCCAGTTTGTCCCTGAGGCAAAAAAACAGTGAGTAGACGTATTTTTGGTATAGAAACCGAATTCGGATGCATGGCAGACTCGGACGGCTCTCTCGGCTCTTCGGAGGGGACAGCTGCGCTCGTGAGAGACTATATTTTTCACGAGCTAAAACTTGGCATGTCGGATATGCACTACCGAGATTGGGGAGAACCGCCCGGCAACGGCGGATTTCTGTTCAACGGTGGTAGGCTTTACATCGACATGGGCCATCTTGAGTATGCCACGCCGGAGTGTATCAGCCTCTTCGATCTGATCGCTTACGATAGAGCCATCGAGCAGCTAATCATCACAATCCTCGACGATGTCGGGCTGAAAGACGATATCTCCTTCTTCAAAAACAACATCGATCACTTTACCGGAGCGACTTTCGGCTGCCATGAAAATTATCAACTCCGGCGGGACGTTCCCTTCTACAAAGTCGTCATTCCTACGCTGCTCCCGTTCTTTGTCACACGACAGATTTTTGCTGGTGCGGGGCGTGTTGGTGGACACGAAGAGATTCTTGAATTCGGGGATTCCCACCATCGACGGGACGATTTCGTGGGCTTTCAGATCTCTCAGCGCGCGGATCACATCGTCACAGAAATCTACGAGTGGATACAGTTCAGCCGAGCGATTATCAATACGCGGGACGAACCGCTCGGCGACTACACCAAGTATCGACGCCTCCATCTGCTTGTCGGCGATTCCAACATGTCCGAATTTGCAGCGGCTTTGAAAGTTGGAACCACCTCGCTGATACTTGATCTTCTTGAGGACGGGCATCGTCCCCGCGATATGAGCTTAGTCAACCCGGTGCACGATATTAAAGATATCTCACGCGATCAGTCATTCCAGTGGATTGTCGAACTGGCTTCTGGCGGCACCATCTCAGCGATAGATCTACAGCGTGAATACCTCGATCTCGCCCAGAAAGTCTTAGCAGGCAGGGATGAAGATACGGACTGGGTATTGACCGAATGGGAAGCGGTTCTGGACGACTTGGAAGCAGACCCAGAACGTCTAATCGATCGCGTCGATTGGGTGACAAAGAAATGGCTGCTTGAGGCTTTCATGGAAGAGGAAGGGTTGCAGTGGGATGATCCGTGGATCGAGAGTCTCGATCTTGAGTACCACCACCTTAACAGCGAGAAGGGACTGTTTTACGAACTTGAACGCGAAGGACATGTGAGACGGGTGACAACGGATGAACAGATTGAGGCGGCAATCCGAAATGCCCCTGAAAATACAAGGGCAAAAGCCCGCTCCTATGTAATGCGCTATCTGTCTCAGAATCGCTTGCCCTGTATTATCGATTGGAATCAGATCTATTTTTCGCACGAAGAACCCTTTGAAATGAAAGATCCATTCGATACCTACGATGCGGAGGTCGAAGAACTGTTGAAGCGATTAAGCGAACAGCCCCGCCCGGTTTCAAGGCAGACACGCATCCGGTTAAGACGAGAATGAGACAAGGAAACACAGAAGACTTTAAAATAAAAGAGAGACCTGAATCAGCCAAAAGGCGATGTCAATACATCGCTTTTTTTGTGCCATCAAATCAAGCCTCTTCCCCCAAATAGGCACGGACTCCTCAAATGCAAGAACAAGCTTCATTCAAATCTGGATACGTTAGCATCATCGGTGAGCCGAATGTCGGAAAATCAACGCTGCTGAATGCGCTGATGGGCGAGAAGATCGCAATCGTCACACCCAAGCCGCAGACGACACGGAACCAGATCACAGGAATTCTCACAACCGATTCTTACCAAGTCATCTTCTTAGACACGCCCGGAGTCCTTACCCCAAAATATCGCCTGCACGACCAGATGGTCAAAGCCGCATATAGCGCAATCATAGACGCAGACCTTGTACTCTACATGATCGATGCGAGCAGCCGAAACTCCGGCATCGAAGAAAAAATCCTCGACGCACTTAAAAAGGCTGCACAGCCAGTCATACTTGTAATTAACAAAATCGACCTCATACCCAACCCAGCACTTCTGCCAATTATCGCCAGCTATCAGGAAAAATTCCCTTTCCTGGAGCTCATCCCTATCTCAGCAACAACGGGCGATGGAGTGTCCCACCTCCAAGAATCCGTCATCACGCACCTTCCCGAAGGTCCTGCCTATTTCCCGCCCGACCAGCTC
Organism: Candidatus Poribacteria bacterium; assembly: GCA_022822005.1. Lineage (GTDB taxonomy): Bacteria > Poribacteria > WGA-4E > WGA-4E > PCPOR2b > PCPOR2b. The sequence goes on along the minus strand of JAJECO010000015.1, from coordinate 24,579 downwards.
AGTAACCTACCAGAACGGTTCTTTATCTCGGAAACGATACGAGAGCAGATTTTCCTCAGAACCAGCCAAGAGATTCCCTATGCCTCCAGCGTCGTGGTCGAAGAATTCAAAGAACGTCCAAACGGAAAGATCTACATCAGTGCGATGCTTTATGTTGAACGACAATCGCAGAAAGGGATCCTTGTGGGAAAAGGTGGTAAGACAATTAAAAGGATCGGTCAGCTTGCTCGTGCGGAGATTGAGGGGTTCTTGGACGCAACCGTATTTCTAGATTTGCGTGTGTCCGTTAAAGCGGATTGGCGACGCGATGAGCGGCAATTGAAGGATATGGGATATATCTAAAAAAATACAAAAATGTTGAAAAAAATCGGAAAAAGGGGTTGAACTCATCTTGATTTTTTGATAGACTATTCGCCTACCCAGATTGCCTCCTCAATTTTATTGTAGTAGAGGACGACAAAACCCCAAGTAACTTCTCGATCAACATGTTATAACATTACGCAACGAAAGCGCGATTCCACTCGCCCCTACCTAGGCGTCTTTGCAACATTTGGATCCAGATTTAGTATCAGCAAAAGATATTTAATCCCCAATCATAGGACAACGGCAATGAATCACTCGAACGGCGGCAGCGATGATCGTTCTTCCCAGTCTCCAGCATCCCAGCCAGCCGAATTACCTACCGGTATACCAACTTCAGCACCGCGTCTACCTGCCAACTCAGGACTGAATCCAGCGCTAACCTTTGATCGGTTCGTCGTTGGGCAAAGCAATCAAGAAGCGTTCGACGCAGCAAAAAGCTTGACGAATGGGGTTGGAAAAATGGAAGGCATATTGATCATACACGGAGGTGTCGGACTCGGTAAAACCCACCTGTTACATGCAATTGGGAACCAATTCCGCCAGGGGCAGCTGAATCGCACGGTGTACTGCTCGTCAGCAGAGGCGTTTATGCGTGAATGGCTTCGATCCATTGCCACCCCCCAGAAAGCCGCCGCACTGCGGCGCCAGTATAGGCACGTAGATCTTTTGCTAATTGACGATATTCAATTTTTATCGCCAGAACAAAAGATCCAAGAAGAGTTTTTCCATCTACTCAACTGCTTAAGTGAACGGGGTCAACGGCTCGTATGCACCTGCGATCGCTTGCCGCAATTTCTGCAGGAGTTTTGGAGATCGACCGATAGTCTCACGCAGAGGCGCGCCGTTGAAATTTCTGCACCAGAGTTTGATTTGCGGGTTTCGATTCTGAAGCAGAAATTAAAAGAACGTGATTCTGGACCCGTACCGTTGAAAGTCCTCCGTTATTTGGCAAAGCATCTAACACAGCACATTCGTCAACTTGAAGGAGCGCTCAACCGACTGATGGCAGAGGTACGTTTGGGATCCCCCTTGACGCTCCAAGCTGTTCATCATGTGTTAGAGAGTAAAACCCCGGATCGACCCCCATCTGACACAATCACGCTCGAACATATTCAGGAAGCCGTTGCCCGGTATTTCCACCTCACCTTGTCAGAGCTATGTTCCCGAAAGCGCGGACGGCGGTTTGTACTCCCTCGACAAGTCGGAATGTACCTTGCACGTCAATTGACCCCGCTCTCATTGAAAGAAATCAATCAAGGATTCGGACAGAGTCGGGCAACAGTTGTGCGAAGCTGCCAACGGATCGAAGCGCTGCTCAAGGAAGACTTAGTACTCAGTCAGTCCATTGAGGCATTGACAGCCGAGTTGACACACCCTCAACAGTTCCGTGAGCAATCAGACGATTAATCTACTTACCGTTACACGCCTCACCACCCGAAAGACGATTCTCCTCCCTCCACACCAACAGCACAGGCACCTCTATGTCCGCCTAATGACAGGCAACACAATATGAGATGGTCTCATTTCATCGTGCATAACTGTGTTAATAGCAACCTGTCCGGCAGCCTCGTTGTGAATGGACCCGCCTGTATTGAGATTGCGGTCAAACCGAGGGAAACAACTACTCGTGACCGATACGCGGACTCGATGTCCCGGTAGGAAAACGTTGCTTGTTGACCACAGATCAATCTCATATCGGTAGACCTTACCGATCTCCAACAACTCAGGGTGCTGGAAAGAATCTCTGTATCGTGCCCGAAGGATGCCGTCACATAACAGTCGCGAGTAACCGTCCGGATGCACATCAGTGAGCCGTACAACCCAATCGGTATCCGGCGCAGAGGACAGTCCATATATCACCGCCTTCACAGGACCTGTGACATCAAGCTCTTCCGTCAGCGGCTCGCCGGTGAAGGTGAGACACCGTTCCTCAACCTCGTGCTGGTCATAGACACCGCCGGGCACATTTAATGTGTTGCCTCCGCGGGTAGGAACAGGCTGGAGCGGGTCATACACAAAACTGTCCGGATTCTCACTCCCTTCAGGAGGCTGCAGCGATAGTGTTCCATCGTTCAACGATTTGATAGAGCCGCTCTGTCCGCTGTGCAGATAATAGTTCGTGTATTGCGTGTCGGGCAGGGGCCAATCGGATTCATCACGCCATTCATTACGCCCCATCACGAAGACGCGCACCGGTGGCGTTTCCATAATCCCTGTGTCAATCCCCTTGAGCCAGTAATCGAACCAAGGGAGACGTAATTCGTTGAAATCCTTAGCGGCATCAGATCCGAAATCAAACTCTCCCGCAGATTGGGTGTTGATAGCTCCAGGACCGTGCACCCATGGTCCAACAATCAGTTTTTGGCTCCGACGCGCTTTTTCCGTGCGACCGCGCTGCTTGATGCCCATATAGTGCTTGAACGTCCCCGTCAAGAAGATGTCAAACCAGCCACCCAAATGGTACATAGGCGTTTCTACCTGATCGTGGAATTTATCCATGTTGAAGGTGTCCCAATATCCATCATCCGTCGGGTGTTGAAGCCACTCATTAAACCAATCACTCAAACCCTCAAAGAATGGACATGGATGCACTGGAAGTCGCGCATACCAGTCCTCCATATCTTCTTGAACCTTCTCGAGTATACCTTTCTGTCGATCAAATTCCTCCCCTTCTGCGAGGTGCGCGAGATTGTTTAACGTCACGCCGTGCGCCCAAGCCATGTTGAATGCAAGCTCAAATGCACCACTTCGGTACACCCATTCCTGATAGTAGTCCGCGGAAGATTCACGAACAAACATGGCTCGCAGGTGGGGCGGACGACTGAGCGCGTTCCTGTACTGAGTCGCGCCCGAATAGGAACCGCCAATCGTCCCTACATTGCCGTCAGACCACGGTTGCGCCGCCGCCCACTCGACGGTATCATAGCCATCGCGGTTTACCCCTGCGCCATCGTCCCGAAACGGATAAAAGTCGCCGTCAGAGGCGAACCTGCCGCGCACATCTTGGATAACCACAGCGTATCCTCTCTGTGCGAAGAATTGAGGGGATCCCACCCCATTCTCGGATCCAGCCTCCTTGTTATACGGCGTACGTTCTATCAGAACCGGGAACTTGCCATCAACATTAGGGCGGGTAATGTTAGCACGAAGAATTGTGCCGTCCCGCATGGTGGCTTCTTGGTTCTTTTTATGGATCGTCTCATACTGAGGTTTTGATAATACTGATTCTTTGATCATGGTTTCTCCTTTAGATGATCACCGCGTTACCAACCCACCGGAGACAACGATTGTCTCACCTGTCATCTCGGACGCATCTGGACCTGCCAGAAAAGCCACAACGTTGGCAATGTCTTGCGGTTGCTGAAGCCGACCCAGCGGGATAGAGTCGCGACGACGTTCCATAAACTCGCCGGGGGACAGTCCCATCTGCTGAACCCCTATCAGGTCATCGAGTGTCCAGTTAAAAGCGGTCTCTACAATGCCGGGCGCAATAGCGTTGACAGTCACTCCGTGCTCCGCGAGGTTAGCGGCAGCCACCTTGGTGAGATTAATGATCGCTGCCTTGCTCCCTGCATAGGGCGGCGAGTAGGTCATCCCCCCAGCAATTCCAGCCACCGAGGCGATGTTGATAATTGTGCCGTTTTTTTGCTCTATCATCGGTTTTGCGGCTTCCTGCATATAAAAATATGGACCCTTGAGGTTCAAATTGAGCGTCCAGTCCCATGTCTCTTCTGTGACATCTGGAAACGGCTGTGTCCGTATACCCCCAGCATTATTGACCATAACATCAATGCGCCCATAGTGATCAAGGACCGCCTGAACAAAAGGTGGGGCATCCGCTGCCTTGGCTGCATCGAAGATTCCTGTAGCGATGGTGGCACCAGTCGCCTTGACTTCACTCTCCAATTCCTCCAGCAGATCTTCTCGGATGTCACTGGCAAAGACCGACGCTCCCTCCCGCGCCAACCGTAGGGTGGTTTCTCTACCGATCCCCTGACCCGCACCGGTAATCGCTGTCACCTTGTCGGCAAGTCGGCGGGAAGATTCTGGTGTAGACTGAGACGCCTGATCCTGTTCCTGCATATTTGCTGCCTCCTCTATCGCTGTTTGCGTTGGAGTCCGTTGTCTATGCTCCATACCCACAAGATATCAATCTGTGGATAAATACGCGGCGTTGTTATTTGAGATCCTCGTTGATGAGCTGCCGAACCTTCGCCTGTGTCCCTTTTGTCATGAGTTTGAACCCTTCGAGCTTCCCTTCATCGAGTGCTTCACCAAGAGAAGCGCGGCTATCTATGCCAAGTTCATCGTACAACGCCTTTGCGGTCTTGATGCCGACACCAGGAAGTGCTGTCAACTCCAGCACAGTTTTCGGTGTGTGCTCAGCGAACTCCTCCAGCTTGTTGCATGTACCCGTCTCAATAAACTCACCGATAATCTCAGCAATCGTTTCACCGACGCCGGAGATTGCCGATAAACGCCCCTCATCATGCAGTGCTTCTACGGATTCTGGGTGGCGCGAAATAGTGTAGGCTAATCTCGAATACCGTGTAGCATGAGATTCTTCGTAACCGCCAATGATGAGGATATCGTGGAGCTGCTTGAGTTTGTCTGCGATTTCGTCATTGCGTCGCCAACGGGTGCGACCTTTCTGATCGGTATATGATGTGTCACCTTTTGGACCCATAACAGATTTGCCCCCAATTTATAAGAATTTAGGACTTACGCATTTCAGGACGGAGCAAGATGCCCCGCCTACAGACTAACCCATTTCAGCATAGGTGGTGCGGGGCAAGATGCCCCGCCTACGGTTGGCTGCGTAAGTCCTGGAATTTCAAGATAATACTATAGATCGGATTTGAGTTCCCAGATCTGAACCGTCGAATCGAAAAGACCAACCGCCATATATCTCCCATCATGAGAAAACGCGAGGGATTCAATTCCGGTATCAACTCTCAGTGCAAACACCTCTGCATCTTCCTTGATATTAGAAAGTATTAGCACTCCCGATTCATCGCCCAGCGCAATGTATTTGCCATCGAGTGCAAACGTGACGGCACGCGCCCAATACGCCTCCAAGTCGTCTAAAGCAACCAATGGCTCTTTTGTACTTCTATCCCAAACACGAATCCCAGCCTTAGCTTCTATTTGACTATCAACAGCCAGCATCGAAGCGTCAGGAGAAAAATGCAGGTTCCACACCCCCAAGATGATACCCGTATCAATCAGATCCGCCGGAGTATCTCTCGTGATATCCCACACCTCGACCTTCGTGCGATGCCCTTCTCCATCCCGGTATGTGCCTTCCGCCGCCGCAACGTACCCTCCATCGTGGGAGATCGCTAAACCGTTTCTAACCGGCTCAACTGCCTTTAGACGTTTTATCAGCAGTTTTTGGTCTGCATCCCAGATGTCTATCGCCTTATCCCCGTGTGATAGCACGACAAACTTCCCGTTTGTGGACAGACTCCCGTTTTCAAACCCACCATTTGTTAGGATCGTCTCTTGATTCGTGTCCAGAGCAATAAGGGTAACATCATCGTTCTCTTTTTTAACCAAGAGCAGATTGCGAGCCGGTGAGTATGCAAATAGGTCTGTGGTCGTAGCAATATGTTTTTCGTCCCGGGTTTCTAAATCCCACTTCACCACGCTCCCATCCTCCATTTTGGAGATGATTTTGGTGTCATCCGAGCTGAAGACAAGCCGCCGAGCAACTCTCGGTAGCATACGATCGCCCGGCGGCTGCTGGCTCACACCAAAGTGGAAGGACAATTGGGGAATTATCGTTCTGTTCTGTTCCGCACATATGTTGGATGCTAAGAAACCAGCGCAAACAAGCAGCAACAATAACCTAAATCTCTTCACGACGCACCTCCGGTTATCGAATCATTTTTGCTCGTTCTTTGTATACCTGATATGTTACATTTATGGACGGACGACCACTGTAAATTAGGTAGGACTTACGCAGTTGGGAGTTGGGCAGGTACAAGACCCGCCCCTACATTGGATTGGACCTTTGTAGGGGTAACCCTTGTGGTTACCCTTGCGGCTGAAGTGCGTAACTCCTATTAGGCAATAAGCTGTTATTAGCTAAAATCAACCGCAGAGATACGGAAAAACGTAGACAAGAATTGTTTTTCTCTGTGTCCTCTGCGCCTCGGCGGTCAGTTTTGAATAAAAATGCCTATGCTATACAAAATTCGACAAACCGCAACCCAATACTATCGCCGCCCAAGCGATTGCTTTAATCTCGCCATCTACGCCGGCTTTCTGCTTTTCGTGTTCATCCTCCCATTTGGCTATGCAACACCAATCTTGAATATAAGTCTACTGCTCGTACTGTTTGGGTGGGTAGGGCGTATCTGCCACGAACGTCGATTTGAATGGATAAAAACACCGCTGGACATCCCGATTGCTGTCTTTCTTCTCCTTGGGCTTGTTGCTTCACTCTTCGCACCGCACCCAGCAACAAGCAGTTTAGGATACTTCTGGAAGCTGCTTCGAGCCGTATTACTGTTTTATGCGGTGGTTCACAGTCGGCTGGGGGATCGTTGGCGTCACCTTATCATTACCTTTGTGTTTGCTGGAGGGTTCTCCGCTGTTCTTGGTCTATACTTTTACGCAACCGGCACACACATGGGAACGGCTTATATGTTCGACGTGGAAGCAAGGTTAGAAAGTTATTTCAGCGATGCATCCCGCCACGATGAAGGCGTTAAGGTCTCGGAGGATTTGCGGCAAGTTTACCAGAACAATGGCAGAAAACTCTCGCAAAATGCGACCGTTTTTCCCACGAAAAAACAGGGGGATTGGCTGATAGTAGACAATAGTAACGACCGCAAGTACGCAGTCAGGAAAAGCGAGGGACAGCTCAAAGTTTATATGATTGAACCTCGGCTCGCTGGCACCTTCAAGATGCCCAACGATTTGGGGGCGTACCTGGTGATCATCCTACCGATAACAATAGGCTATTTTGTTGCGAGTCTCGGACTTTTCCGATCCGACCAGAGTCCTCGAAAATCGGGATCGGAACGAAATTGGCGTGTATCCCAAAACTGGAAATCCATTGCTGTCCTTGGGGGACTCTTATGCGTGATGGGCGCTAACCTCGTCCTCACACTCACGCGCGCTGCATGGATTGGCGTGTTTGCTGCGACGATTTATATCGCAATCTATTTTCAGCGGAAGCTACTCTGGGGGGTACTGGCCGTCGCGCTCCTATCCCCCTTCTTAATGCCCCAAGCTGTCAAGGATCGTTTCGAGACGATGCGCCAACGTCCATCTGGCTTTATGAGTGAGCGTCCCCAATGGTGGAACACGTCCGTCCAATTGATAACAAAGTATCCAATCACCGGGATCGGATTAGGACGGTTCCGTCATGAATATCAATTACACGCGCCGGAAGGGACCCATCACAAACCGTACCACGCCCATAACATCTATCTGCACATCGCTGTTGAACAGGGGATTCCATCGCTAATTCTGTTTTTAGCGATACTCTTCCTCATCTTCCGCCAGCTTTTTTCCCTACGTAAAAGGGACGACTTTTGGCGTTTCGGTCTGTTTGTTGGATGCAGCGGCTTCCTGATTTCCGTCCTTGTCTACGGTCTCGCAGATCAGATTTTCCACCAACGATCACTGCTAATGTTTTGGTTTATTGTTGGGCTTGTCTTTTACGTGGCGGACTTGGAAAATAGTAGGGAACTATGAATCATCTCCCGCTTCGCTTCCACCCCGGCTATGTTACCATACCTCTAAGTCGATGTATAGAAAATTTTGGTTGACATAGGAACGCAAAGGTATATAATGGAAACGCCCGATAGGAGGCTATTGTGACAACAAGAAACTGGGAGCAGCCTATGGAAAAAACTGCCAAGATAACAACCCTAATGAACCAACCGGTGCAGCCACTCGGTCTGGCTGGCAATCCAGACATGGAGAAAGGTTGCGTTGCCACCGCTTACGATGCGGGTATCAACTACTTCTTCTTCTACAACCAATCATATCCAAGACTCATCGGTGAACTGAAATCCCTGCTACGCGACAATCGAGAATCGGTAGCCATAGCAACAGGAAGCGAATCCCGCAATCTCAAAACATTGGGCTCCTACCTCGATCAGGTGTGCGATGAACTGGAGGTAGACACAGTGGATATCTTCTACGCGGAGTATGTCTCTCCCGGTGATGACATGGAAACGCTGCTCGGCGCAGGGGGCGTGTTTGACGAACTCCACCGGTGGAAAACTGAGGGGCGCATCCGTTACGTTGGCGCCACAACGCACAACCGACCAATGGCAGTAGAACTGATAGAGAGCGGCCGCATTGATGTACTTATGCACCGGTATAACATGGCGCATCGAGGCGCGGAAGAGCAGGTACTCCCCGCAGCGCTCAACGCTGGGGTTCCGGTCGTTGCATTTACGTGCACACGGTGGGGGTCGTTGCTGACAGGACATCGAGATTGGGACGGTCCCGTGCCAACCGCTGCAGATTGCTATCAATATGTTCTGCACCATCCCGCCGTCGACATCGCCTTGACCGCACCAACAACACCAGCACAGCTGCAAGAGAACCTGATCGCCTTAAAAGGCACAGCACAGCCGCCAGAAAATCTTTCACTTTGGGAGGCGTACGGCAAACTGGTATACGGGGACGGGACAGATGCCTTTGAAACGCAGTGGCCCTAACGGTCATAAGGAAGGGAAAAGCGCATCAAATCGAAATCAATTCACGAAGATAACAACCAATAGCTAAGGAGGCGGAGAAGATGACAGAAGAACAAAAATATCTATTTGACCTACAAGGTTATATTGTCTTGGAGGATGTGGTACCTCAGTCCGCGGTAAAAGCGTGCAACAAGGCGTTAGATCTCCTGGAAAATATGCCGCCAGAAGACTATCCACCGCCGCTCTGTCTCGGCACACCTAAGACAGAACAGGAACTCTACATCTCCAATATTCTCGAAGTCGATCCTGTTTTTAATCCACTGATCGACCTTCCCGAAGTGTTAGATGTCGTTGAAGGTGTAACCGGCGGTCCATACCGACTCAACCATACCTACACAATCTATCGGTGGGGCGGCGGTTATACAGGGCTGCACATGCACGGCACCCCAATCATCCCCAAATGCCAGTACCATTGCCGCAACGGTCAAATGGTTTCAACGCTGACCAAAGCCGTATTTCCGCTGCTGGATTGCGATGTCGAGGATGGATGCTTTGCCGTCATTCCGGGAGCACACAAGAGCAACTTTGTCAGACCTTGGGGCAGCCACCCCGATGAAAATCCGGTATTGACACCTATCCCCGCCAAAGCGGGTGACGCGATTATTTTCACCGAAGCCTTAACACACGGTTCAGTCGTGAACACCTCGGAGCGTCCGCGCCGTACGCTTTACTACTGCTACAGTATCGGCTACATGCCCGATTGGGGCGGCCAGAGCTTGGTCTTTAGCGATCACGTCATGGATGGCTTGTCAGAGGAGCAGCGTGAGATCCTTCGACTGAAGTAGCGTATCAGAGAGCGGTTTCTGTGGGAGAGGGTGAATGTCTGACGTTATTCCAAAGGGCATCCGACCGGCGTTTCCGGTGGATGTTCCGAAAGATTTGGTGCGTTCAAAACTATTAGAGCTGCTGGGTTTGGACGAAATCCCCGAAGCGGTCGACTTCTCGGAGGGAACGACGCAGGTCTTGGACCCTCGGCACGGAGAGGAAGCGGGCATTCGCGTCACGCAAATGACATACGCGAACTCACTCGGTGAGGCAGTTCCGGGGTTTATCATAACCCCGCTCAACGGATCGAATCAGAAACTGCCCGGTGTCGTCTGCATACCCGGAACAGGCGGCTCTGCTGAGAAGATTGCCGATCAACAGTTTTATCAGGCGGAAGCACCGTCCGGGATGTTGATTGGTTGGGCACTTGAACTGGCACGGCGCGGCTTCGCAACGTTAGCGATTTCACCCAAGGGCAGCGTCACCCGACGCCCTGACATCGAACACTGGAATCTTGAAGGCAAACTTCTCACGCCTTACGGTCGTCCACAGATGGGAATCCTTGTCGAAGAAACGCTGCGGGCAGCGCGTATTCTCGCAGCAAACGACAGGGTCGATTCAGATAGGATTGGGATTACCGGCATGTCACTCGGGGGGAATGCGACGTGGTACGCGATGGCAGCTGCGCCTTGGATCCGGGCGGGTGCACCAATCTGCGGCGGCTTGGGACGTATGGCAACCGTTATCCACGACGGAGACATCCGACGCCACAGCGCCTACTTTTTCATTCCCCACATGCTCCGCTACTTTGACCATCCGGAGGTTGTCACTGCCTGTATAGCACCGCGTCCGCTCATGATGGTTGCCCCCACGCAGGACGAGGATATGCCCCGCACGGGGGTAGATGAACTAATTCAGGTTGTGGCACCGGTCTATACATCGGCGGGACACCCGGCGCGATTCAAGGTCTACCAGCCGGATGGTAATCATCGCTTTCTCCCCAAATATTTTGAGTGGATGGTCGAATGGTTTAGGCAATTCTTGGCAGACAAGACCGCTTGAGCCGGATAGGAGTTACGCACTTCAGTCGTGTAACAGAAACCGAGTTTTCAAGAAAAAACTCGGTTTATCTTCACGCTTTGCACTCTCTTTTTATATGAGCCTTGATTTTTAACCCCCTAAATCCCCTAACCCCCCTAGCCCCCCTTGTCAGGGGGGAAACTTGTCAGGGGGCTTATGAACGCGCTACGTAAGTCCTATTCTTCACAATCACAGCACGCGGCTTTACCCTGTGCCTTTTCAAATGACTCCTTTCCTTCCCTTGCCGAAAAATATGCGATTCCCAAGGCAGCTATGCTATCTAAGTAGCCTATATGTGTCAGTTCATAGATGAGGCTTGACCCTAATAGGACAAATGACATGTAAAGACATACTTTGGTGCATTTCGCATCAGCGATGATGGGTTGAGAATCTAACTGCTTGCCAACCCTCATCTTCAAAACAATTAGAATCCACATGGTGACAATTGAAGTTATTGCGATAACAATGCCCCAGAAGGTTGTCTCAGGTTGATGACCCTGAACGATATTGAGAACGGCAGTAATGACAAGCCCCGCCGTCAGTAGATAGAAACAGGTTCCCGTAATCCGTAGCGCAGTGATTTCAAATCTATCCCTTGATACATCTGGAAAACGGCGGATTCGAGTAATCATATGCGCAATACCGATTGCTGAAATTACCTCAATAAAGCTATCTACTCCAAAGCCGAAAAGTGCGAGCGTTTCATCCTGAAACCCCAGCAAGGTTGAAACTGTCCCTTCCAGGAAATTATAGCCGATCGTAAATGCGGTCAACTGTAACGCCCATCTAAATGCTTGCATTTCTATGTTTTCACTAGCGACCTTCTGTGTTAGTAACATTTAGATATTCCTCCTATTAACTCACTTGGTCCAGTTCATGTTGCCAATTCCCTGTCATCAACAGTCCGATTTTGGACAGGTCATCCCGAAACGCCGTCGCCTCAGTTAATCCACCTCTATACATCACAAAGATTCGGTCGCTCAACGCCAAGATCTCATCAAGTTCGGTGGATATAAGTAAGACAGCGCGTTGCTGCCGACGTTGCTCAAGAAATTGCTGATGTGTGTAGTCAGCGGCGCCGATGTCCAACCCACGGGTCGGATTAACAGCCAACAACAGTTGCGGCTCTTGTGAGAGCTCTCGTGCGATAACAACCTTCTGCTGATTTCCGCCGGATAACGAACCCGCCGGCGCATGGGTGTGGGTTGTGCGCACGTCATAGCTTCGGATGAGCGCCTCGCTATCAGCGTCGATCCGTTTAAGATCCAAAAACGCTTCCCAACCCTTCAACAGTTTTGACCGATACCCCTTGAGTTGATGAACGTTGAGAATCAGATTTTCCGCGACTGTGAAACTCAGGATGAGCCCTTCAGTCTGTCGGTCTTCGGGAACATAGCCGTATCCCAACGGACGACTTTTGCTCGTCGGAAGATTGGTGATCGGTTGTCCGTTAAAACGGACGCTGCCACTCTGAGACCTGCGGAGTCCAACAATCGTTTCGGCAAGTTCGATCTGTCCATTGCCATCAATGCCAGCGATCCCTACAATCTCGCCAGCGCGAACATCAAATGACGGACCACCAACGACTTGTCGGCCGTCGTGGTCGGCAGCAATTAATTTCCGGATTTCAAGGATTGGGGAACCGGGGGCTTGGGTGCTTCGCTGTATCTCTGGCAGCTCGTGTCCGACCATCTGTTTCGCCAGTTCGGTGGGAGAGGTGCCAGCAACCTTTGTCGTAGCGACCTTCTTGCCGAGACGCAACACGGTAATCCGATCGCTGATTTCCATCACCTCTTTCAGCTTATGGCTGATGAAGATAATGGAATGTCCGTCAGACTTGAGACGACGGAGGATGGTGAACAGTTCCGTAATCTTTTGTGGGGATAGCACCGCAGTCGGCTCGTCGAGGATAAGGATTTCCGCATCCGCTGAAAGTGCCTTGAGGATCTCGACCCGCTGCTGAAGCCCGACTGAAAGCTGCCAGACCTTGGTTTGCGGCGAGATAGACAGACCGTAACGGGTGGAAAGCTGCTGGACATGTTCCTCCGCTTCGGATCGGTGAAATCGGAATTTGCCACGCCCAGAAGTAAGCGCGATATTTTCAGCCACACTCAACGAAGGCACCAACATAAAATGCTGATGCACCATGCCCAACCCCAAGGCAATCGCCGTCTTTGGGGAATCAATAATGCACGGCTCTCCATCTATCAGAATCTCCCCGGCATCGGGTTGATACAAGCCGTAGATCAGGTTCATCAACGTGGACTTACCCGCCCCGTTCTCGCCAAGTAAGGTATGAATCTCTCCCCGCTCCAGCGCGAAGTCCACGCTGTCCACGGCAATGTTGTTCCCAAACGCTTTGGTAACACCGTGCAGTTCAAGTGCGAGTGATGCCAATGGCTAAATTTCCCTTCATTCAGCGCCCGAGTGATGCTCAGCGAAAATATCGCTTCTATCGCGATGCGCTATTTCACCCGATATGCTTCTACAACCTGTGCATCTAATTCCACACCCAGTCCCGGAGCATCGGTTAGATGCAATTCCCCGTCGCGGAAACTCATGCTATGCTTAACCAAGTCTTGCGCCAACGGAGACGGAGCGCGAGTAAATTCGGTCATCGGTTTTTTGAAAGAGGCAGCCCATTGGGCAGAGGCGGCGAGCAGGACACCAGTGCCAAAGGCATGGGGGACAGCCCACGCACCGGTATCTTCCGCCAAAGCCGCAATCTGTTTTCCCCCGGTAACGCCTCCAACGCGTCCCAGATCCGGCTGAACCACCTGTATACCGCCGTCTCTGAGCAACGTCTCGTACTCCTCGACTAACGTCAGCGCCTCGCCCGCAGCAATCGGTATTGATGAGGATTCAGAGAGCGTCCTATACCCTACCGTGTCGTAGGGATTCAATGGCTCTTCGAGCCAGAAAACATCGTATTTCTGGAACCGCTCGACGCGCTCCAGCGCCGTCCCCACTTCCCAAGCGCGACCCGCATCGACCATCAGGTTTATGTCAGGTCCCAGCGCGTCACGGGCAGCGGCGACCAACGCCTCATCGAGGTTCGGGTCTGGTCCCATCGGCGCCCAACCGTATTTCACTGCTTCGTACCCCTGCTCCAAGAACCCCTGCGCAGACGCATCCACCAACTCTGGACGTTCGGGCCAGAGAACGCTGGCATAACACGGTATTGCGTCAACCGGAGTATCGCTAAGTAGCGCACGGACGGGCTTATCCATCGCCTTACCACGGAGATCCCACAGCGCCATATCGATCCCACTCATTGCCTGTCGGGTAACGCCACCGGGACCGTACCAAGCGGTGCCTTCGACCATTGCCCGGAACACGGCATCTATATCTTTCGCGTCCATACCCTTGACAATGGAAGCCAGACCGTGCCGAAAAGGCGCGGAGCGTGGAGCCTCAATAACCGATCGAGCGACATACGAGCAGGAGACCACCTCTCCCAACCCGGTGAGTCCGGCGTCGGTGTGCACTCGTACAATGAGACAGTCTTGGGTGCCGTCGGCGACCTCTTGAACAACAGGCAAACGCAGATGCAAGGCTTCAATTTCGGTAATTTTCATAGATAGAGCCTGTTTCTTCCTACCGCGCTCCCGATGCGCAAGGATTGTCCCATGGGTGCGTGGGGACCTCTTCAGGTAGCAACGCACATTCCGTCATTTCTTGTACCGGCAGGATAGACTTCTAAAACTTCACGCGGGGTGCCTTAAACTTACCGGCGAGAATATCCTGGCGAATTTTCTCAACCTTGGCAAGGAGATCTTCAGGGATACGATCTTTCAGTTTCGGGTTGTAAACCAGCTTCACAGTCTCATTCAGCGACATCCCCATCCACATCACCTGGGGTTCAAATTTGCCCGTTTGCACTAAGTCGGCGGCGTATACAAAGGCTTTGGTATCAATGGCGGCGCTGGCAAGTATCGCATCGGGGGCGATGTCGTTCTGATCGAGGTTTGATCCGAAAGCGTAAATATTCTTACCGGCTTTGCGGCTCTCTTCGACAGCATGAAAAACCCCACGTCCAGCGGCATCCGCGTTGTGGAAGATAAAATCAACCCCTTCCGTGATTTGAGACAACGCCAACTCCTTCGCTTTTCCGATGTTCTCCCAATCTCCGACATAGGAACTGGATATTTTAATATTCGGATTGACGGATTTCGCCCCTTCTTCAAGGGCATGGAAAGTGCTGTTGATCGGTGGGATATTCATACCGCCGATAAGCCCTATCTTGCCCGTCTGGCTCATCGTGCCGGCGATGACCCCCAGCAGATAGGTCACCTCTTCAAGTTCAAAAACAATTGATGCCACATTATCCAAAACTGTATTCCCAGAGGTTGTGATGAACACCGTATCTGGGAAATCGGGCGCGACTGCTTTTGCTGCCTCCTGATATTCAAATCCGTGTCCGAAAACCAGACCGTACCCTTTACTCGCATAGAAGCGAAAATGTTCCTCCCACTGAGACGGGGCTTTGCTTTCGACATGGCTGACCTCAACGCCCAACTCCTTCTCAATGCGCTGAAGTCCCTCATAAGCCAGCGCGTTCCATCCGGCATCACTGATTGAGCCGGGTGTCAGCAAGGCAACTTTGAACTTCGCTGCATCTGCCGTACCGATAGTGAATCCAAACGACAGCAAAAGTAAGCTATAAATAATCCAGTTTTTCTTGAACATAAAACACCTCAACAATCAATTTAATGGGTTAGTGTTTACAACAATCTCTAAAGTACGGGACAACGTTTGTTGTCTACCATTCGACCTAAATCGGTGCAAATTATATGGAAGTCCGACTGGACTGTCAACTCCATTTTAGTGTGTCAACGAATCTAGTGCTCTGTCAAATAAATCGTGATAAGTCACTCACCGCTCGGCTTGGATAGACATATCCAAGCCATCTTTGTGAGGGTGTAGTGGATTTGTCAATCCACTACGAGCAGGACCATTAGCATTTGTCTGACAGTGTACTAGTATGACATAACACTGTTATGTTTACCGACTTCCCGCCTTAATCCAAATCTGTCATCAATTCTGCGTACTCAAGTCCTCCTCCGCAAGTCTCAGGAGCTGCTTATAATCGACAACTTTTATCTCTCCGCTGTTCTGCTCAACCAGATCACGGAGAAGCTCAGCGCCGGGCGAATGCTCCAGATCTATTTCAAGTGCCACAAGATAGATGCTTGCATTATTGACATTTTTCGTCCTGACGGCCTCCAGAATCTTTGCCGAATCAATTTCAATATTTGTATGGCGCCCTGTTGTGGGCAAACCGTCGGTGACCAACACAATAATTGATGGATTGACCTCAAGCGCCGTTTCAATGGCGTCAAGGAGGTTCGTTCCTTGATACCCTGCGATTCTCTCAGGCGTGAACCGGTCCAGATACTTCGATACCGTCTCGATATTCTTCTCTGTTACCGGTGCCAGCTTACCCTTCCCTATCTTGGCACTCGCGTGGAAGGTGATGATATTGAAAGAGTCATCCGCATCAAGCGACGGTAAGGCTTCTTTAATCGCCTCAATCGCCAACTCCAGTTTCCTAAGTCCCACCGCCTGCATACTGGCAGAAACATCGAGACAGAAAACAACCTGTTGGGGTCCCTCCGCTCTCTCAATGAATTCGATGATACCCAACCTGTCTTTCGGTATTTTCTTCAACTTGTCCTTCGGTAATCTCTTCAACTTTTTCAGGTTGCCGGGTGATCCACCGCCACCAACCAACCCTTTTTTTGAGTCCCCTGACGAATCAACCATATCAAGCCCGGTGCGCTGTCCACGAACTCGCATCCGTCCTGTGACCTCGCCCTGACCGTCCGCCCGAACTGAAACCGTGCGACTAATATCTGACCTTTCGGACTCCCGTAAGTCCGCATCTGTCATTGCGTCCGGCAGCTCCTCAGTGAGTGGTGCTGTGGTTACATCCAGATTCTCGCGTACCATCCGTTGGCTGAGACGGGCAACCTCTGTCAGCTTGTGGCGTGAGGACTCAAGCATTTTTTTCTTCGATCTGAGTGCCAAATCTTCGTCAGGCTTACGAACCTCCATCTTCAGTGGCGGCTTGATCTTGACTGTTTTCACCTCGGGCCTTGGCGGCTCTTTCACCCACTCCACCCAGATAGGGTCTCGATCTCTGACCGCTTCCCTATGCGGAGTTAAGACGTAGACAATTCCGATAATCATGTGCAAGATTACAGCGACCAGTATCGCCGACCGCCGCCGAACCTTGTTAAGGTCCGTATATTGTTGAAGCATTTGTCCGTCCCTCTCTTTGATGCTCACGAAGGTCGTCATATCGTTGAAATACAGGATTCAGATCAATGTTTAGATCCGAATCCGTTCCCACCGGTTGCTGCGAAAACGGAGGAAAAAGGTTGTGCCTGCCAAAATGATATAGATCGTTGCACCACACCACGCGCCAGGGACTCCATACCCCAACCAAAATCCTAAAATGTATGAGAGCGGAAGGAAGAGCAGCCACGCATAGCCAATACTAACACACATTGTGAAAAAGGTATCGCCGGCTCCCTTAAGTGCGCCTGACGCACAGATGCCAAACCCGTCAGAGAGTTGAAAGAGCGCTGCGAAAAACAGGACCCGTGTTCCAAGGCGAATCACCTCCGGGTCCGGTGTAACCAAGGAAATTAGAAACTCAGGCACTGCAAAAAACACAACGGCAACGAAAAAAGTATATACAACCCCTAACTTTATCGCTGTGTAGCCACTCCTACGCGCATACTGGAGTTGACCGGAGCCGATGTAGTGCCCGACCAGTGTCGTCGCCGCCATAGAAATTCCAAACAGAGGCATAAACGATGTCGAAATCAGCGTAATACCAGCGTTATTTGCTGCGAGCGCGACATCGCCCATTCGCCCAATCAGAGCGGTAAAGACTGTAAAACTTCCCAAATCCATCAAATTGTGGACGCCCATCGGTAAACCAATCCGCAGCATCCGGCGGAGATCACGGACATCAATCTGGAAATGGGATCGGGTTTGGAACGCCTGATTGGACTTCCGTGAGAGGAAAACAGCGAGATAGCAAATCGCTGCAACCACACCCGCGATCAACGTGGCAATTGCCGCGCCAACAACCTCAAGCCTGGGACAGCCAAATTTTCCAAAGATTAGCAGGTAGTCGAGGAGCAGGTTAACCAGATTTGCGAGGATCTCAATCCGCATCGGTGTCTTCGTGTCGCCGATGCCTCGTAGGTAGCTTGCCAACCCAAACGAGATGAAGACTGTAATGCCACCATACAACCGAATTTCCGTGTAGATGCTCGCCAGACGTTGAACCTCTGGAGAGGGTTTCATCAGGGCAAACGCAGGTACTGTGAATTGGTTCATCAACAGTAGAACGAGATACGAGGCGAGCGCGAGATAAATCCCTTGCCACGCCGCAACGGTGATTCCTTGTCGATTCCCCGCTCCGTAGCGTTGCGCGACGAAGGTGTTGACGCTACCCAGAAATCCCTGAAAAAAGGTAAATAGTGTCCATGTCAATACCCCCGCCAATCCGACAGCTGCCAATTCTGTCGCGCCCAAACGTCCGACCATCGCCGCATCCACAAACATCATCGCTGTGCGCGATAACATCGTGATAACGATCGGATATGCTAATAGCCAAACCTCTCGGTAGCCACCGGGTCCCTGTACCCCTCCCTTTACACCCCGACTTTCTACATTTTGTTGCAATCCACTCTCCTAGGTCATTCTGTTTATTTCGCGTCCGACAAATTTTGTGATGCGATCGCCTCTGTTTTCTCCTCAAACGAGCGTACCCACCGATCTCCCTTGGGGGTCAATTCATAATAGGTATGGTTGCGGTGTTTGATCCACTTCCCCTTCACAATGTTCTTGCGGTACTGAATCATCCGTTTCTCCACACGCTTCAAGCCACCCAACTCTCGCAATTTCCGATGGCGATCATGGGTCTCCTCAAGAGGCAGACCGAGCATCTCGGAGACGACAATTGAATAGTCCAGTCCAAATTCCTGATGATGTTTCAAGATAAGGTAATCCACTTCATCAAGTCGATCAAACGTTGGATCTTCTGTTTCTGCATCGGTGGGCGTTTGCGCTGCGCGAATTTCACGCCATGTTACATCAAGAAGCCGTTCAACTCGTAGGTGCGGAACGGAGGCACAATCGGACCGGTGGACAGTAACTGTTCCATTTTCCTTAAAATACCCGATGATGCCGTCCCCCGTCTCTGGTGAACAGCACTGAGCGAGCTTATAGGTGAGTTCTTGGGGCATTGCATCGGTCTTCGTTTTTATTCACACCACAGCGCTTCACGAGTTCAATTCGCCTACATAGCGGCGGATCTTTGTCGCCGCAGTGACGATATCTGCCATGTCTTCCTCAGTGCCCATCAGAATGCTCTGACTGAGTGCCAAACCGTTCTTGCATAGCTTTTCCGTCTCTGGGCAGGAGACCTTTGAATAGTCAGGCTTCGCACTTAGGAGCTCCGATTCCATAAACGATTCCCGATACATCGGTGTCGTGTACCAATGCCGCATCGGTATCCCCTCCGCGCTCATCGCCTTGATGAACGTTTCGCGGGAGATTCCCTCAAACTCCTCTGGGTCGAAGATCGCTTTGTAACCGTGGCAACCGCCGCGGGTTGCGCGTGAATCGAGCGGCACCACCTTGATACCGGGAATTTCTCCCAACCCCGCATCCAGAGCGCGCATATTCGCATTGCGGAGGTTGACCTCACCATCCAACCGCTCAAGACGTGAGAGCAGTAATCCACCCTGCCACTCCGTCATACGGAAATTTCCGCCGAACGCTTCTACCTCAAATTCAGAATCGGACGGCGCACGTCCGCAGTTATGGATCGCCCACGCACGTTCATACAGTTTTCGATCGTTGGTCAGAACAATACCGCCTTCGCCCGCACAGAGGTTCTTGGAAGATTGGAAACTGAAGCAGCCGAGATGTCCCCAACCGCCAACCCCTCTGTTCCGCCACTCCGCTCCGTGCGCTTGGGCACAGTCCTCGACTACAACAAGATTGTTCCGCTTGGTAACTTCCAGAATCCCATCCATATCGGCAGGATAGCCTGCAATATGCACCGGCAGCACCGCTTTGGTCCTGGGCGTTATCGCGGCTTCAATTTTTGATGGGTCAATATTAAAACCGTCTGGGAGCGTATCGACAAAGACCGGCGTCCCATTCGCCATCAGAATTGACACCACCGTCGCCTGAAAAGTATATGGCGTTGTGATGACCTCATCGCCAAGCCCGACACCCGCAGCCTTGAGCGCGACGTACAACGCTGCTGTCCCACTATTCACGCAGATGCCATACTTTACCCCTTGGAACTGAGCGAAACGCTCCTCAAACTCAGGAACCTTTGATCCGTTGGTGCCCCATACCCCGCTCCGGTAGATCTCCTCAAAGGTTTTGAGGTCACTGTCGTCAAAGGTAGGCCACGAGGGATACGCTTCGGTCCGGACGGGTGTGCCGCCGTTGATCGCTAAATTCGCCATGTTTGTTCTCCTTGTAGGTTTACGCGCTCGCTCTAAACCTGAGTCGATGGATTAGAGATTCAGTCCGTTCAAGTAGTCCGCAATCCGTTTCGGCTGTCCGTCAACGCTTGTCTCCATCGCC
Source organism: Candidatus Poribacteria bacterium (assembly GCA_022822005.1). GTDB lineage: Bacteria > Poribacteria > WGA-4E > WGA-4E > PCPOR2b > PCPOR2b. Next base: position 4,018 of record JAJECO010000015.1, on the reverse strand, counting down.
GCAATCACCAATGCGAAACTCTTGATATTGTCCTCAATTCGCGTGGCAGACGGTGAACCGCCATCAAGCCAGTTGATAAATTCGTCGAACAGATGTTCATGACCGAAGCGGGGTATCTCCGGCGCTTCATACATCTCCGGCTCCTGCCCCACCCGATGAATTGTAACCTCCGCTTCGCCCTCGATCTCGACACACCCATCCTCAAATTCCGCGCGATAGTGTTCGTTATGCCAACAGTTGACGATACCCGCGGCAGAGCTATTCCCCTCGTAGCAGGTATGCACCCCGTTGTCCATCTGCATCAGGTACAGTCCACTGGAAAAGTGCTTAAAGCTGGACCATTCCGGATTCCAACCGAACCCGACCAGCGTCTCGCAGTCGCCGCCGGAGAGGAAGCGCAGCATATCGAGATGGTGGACAGAACCTTCAAAGAGCAGGCTGAAATCCATATCGTGCCGCCACGCCTTTCCCCACGATTGATACTGGCGATAGTCACAGGCGTACCGTCCCACAATATGCTGGAGCCGTCCCAGCCGTCCTTCCTCCCGAATCCGAACCAACTCCTGCTTGTTCCTCGCATAGCGATAATTTTGGATAATCGCGCACGGCATCCCGGTTTTCTGGGCGGTAGTCACCATTGCCTTCGCCGCTTCAAGCGTGTCCGCGATCGGCTTTTCGCAGATCACCGGCATTCCGTTCTCCATCGCAGCGATCGCTGCGGGACTGTGGAACGGCGGGGGTGTCGCAACACCACAGAAGTCCGCCTTGACCGTCGCGCACGCCTCGTTAAAGTCCGAGAACAACTGATCTTCGCTGAGACCGAGCGCCGCTCCCTGCTCCTGCAACACGTCCGGCAGCACATCCGCCAAGCCAATAATTTTGATCCGATCGCCGAAGTTATCGACAAAGTTTCGGATCCAACCGCCTGCCATACCGCTGCCACCAATCATTAAACATGTTTTTTGTGCCATCTAACACCTCCATGATACTAAATATATACAGATCTATTTTTTTATCTTTGTTGCCGATGTGATCTAAGATCACAGTTGAGCCTCTCGTTCAGGAGAGAACACGTCCTTTCGTCCCACAATCCTTCGGCGAGTAACGAAATAACCAAGGCATTCAGACTAACACCCTCATGTTCTGCTCGTTGAGCCAACCGTGTGTGAAAACTTTTGGGGACACGTTGAACCCAACGCCCACTTGATCCGCTCGATGAACCCGGCGCAGGAATTTCATCCCCATGTGCTCTTGCGGTCTCTATCCAACACCGTACTGCCTCCCTGCCGTTCTCTATAGCTTCTTGGATTGTTTCCCCATCGGACATACAGCCTGGCAGGTCAGGATATTCGATTAAATATCCGCCGCCTTCTGCTTCTGGCAACACGCTTGTAATAAACGGATACTCAAGTGCCATTGTGTTTCATTCCTTCGAGGATTATGTAGGGAATAACGATCGTTATTCCCTACGACGAACATTTTATAACCTTTGGTGCTAGTTAGTGAGAAAGTCGTTTCCACATTGTTCAAGCCGCTTTGGATCCCGATTTATCGGGGTGTCCACTAGTTCATTCATTCTTCTTAGGTTCCACCCTTCGGATACACATGTCGCCCCGCTGGGGCTAAGCAAAACGATGAACCAATAGTTTTCACGTATCACGTCATCAACAACTGCAAATTAGCACTATCGTTTTATAAGCCTCACCTATTTCACAACAGCAACCCTTTGAGAGATTCAATCAACCCATCTGGAGGATCAAAGGGGAGTTCAACCGGTTCGTGCGTCAATGCGCTATGATAGATACCCAAGATCGCATTAAACTCCGCAAGTGACTGCTCCAAATGGGTCGGATGCACCTTCTCGTCATCGTCAAGCCAATCGAGCATCGCGTCGGTAAGTCCCGCCTGTCCCAAGAGATCCTGCTCGCCGTACTCGTGTGCTCCACTGCTATAGCCGTCCGCCGGTGTGTTGCGCTCCCATCCATACATCCACCAGTGGACAAACCCGCGCTTCCCAAAAACACGGACCCGTTTGTGCTGGAACACCGATTCGTGATCGCTAATTTCGGGCGAGCCTTTGGTGCCAAACGTGACCAACGCACGAACCCCGTTGGCATACGTAATCGAAGCCGTGGCGTGGTCGGGCGACGGTTGGGCGGTATCCAGATGTTCCCCGCCTGCAACCTGACCGAAAACCTTGACCGGACGCGAATTGTCGATGTACGAGGAGACCAATTGCAGCACATGGGGGCCCTGATCAATCGGCGTTGAACGGGCGCTGGCATCGATAAAGTCGAGGTCCCCAATTGCCCCAGCAGCGACGTCGGCTTTTAGTTTTAGATTCGGCGGATGGAAATTGAGCTGCGTATTCACCGCGAATTTGGTCTTCGTATTCTGGCATAAGTCGCTCAGTTGACGCCAATCTTCCCCCATCACCGCAATCGGCTTTTCAACGATAGCAGCCGGCACCTCATGTTCCGATGCAATATTCATCAGCGGGTAGCGGATCAATTCGTTCGAGCCGCGCAACACCGGCGCGGTCACGATATGCAGTAGATCGGGACGTTCTCTATCCAACATCTCATGGAGGTCCGTGTACCGCTTTTCGATTCCAAAATCATCACCAAAGCTATTAAGCAGCTCCTCGTTCATATCGCAGAGTGCGACAATTTCACCACGTTGGATATGTTCGTACGCGTGAGCATGGGCACGCGCCCGTCCGCCACAACCCAAAAATGCACATTTATACATGATAATCCTCCGTAAATTGCAATCGAAAATAAGATAACCTAAGTTGCTACCTATCGAAAATTGGGGTATTTTGCACCCTATCTTACTCTAATATAGTACTAACAACTCAATAGCTCTGCTCGGCTTGGATAGACATATCCAAGCCGCGTGCACAGATATGCAGTGGATTTGTCAATCCACTGCGAGCGGTGATTGGCCCAACTTAGCTCCTAATCTTCCCAAGAATCCAAACCCAACAGTTTGCGTCCGAGCGGAGTCAACTCCGCTGTCTCGCCCTGGAGGTGTTCCTTCTCCTTCTCCTCCTTGCCCAGCCCTGTCAACCGTTCTCGCCAGCCGGTGATCCGTTTCTGACGCCCTTCTTCATTGTCCTTCGGAGCAGGCGACATGGTGATATACTGTACGATCCGAGGACGATCGCCGCTGTTCGGACTGCTCCCGTGCGGCAGGGCACTGTGCCAGATAACCAGATCTCCCGCTTTCCCCGCAACCGGTACGGCATCGGCATTTCTCTGCTTGATAAGCCGCCGTGGATCTGCATCCTCTGGAAGATCGTTGAGCCAATCCTCCAGTTTATGGTGGAATCCCGGTATACAGGTAAATGCGCCCTGATTGGCAGGCGTATCGGTCAGGTATAACACGCCCTGCACCTTGAGTCCAAACGGCATATCCAGCGACATATCCCAATGGAGGTGGGGACCTGGGAATTTAAAATCCGCTCGCTCCGGCGGGTTCAGACTGCCGCGATCAAAGCTGACCCATAGCTTCTCCGTGTCCCAAATCTCAGAAAAAGCTTGGTGGATACGGGGGTATTGCCGATTGTCCCACAACGCCTGATGCTGATAAATCTCGACCATGATACCCCGGCGCGGCGGGTCTGGATACCAAGTCTCTGGGTCGTCTGTATCCATTTCAAGGAAGTCCCAGATCGCCCGCTCTGCTGCCTTACAGTTTTCCGGCGGCACCGCGTCGTGAACAACGACATAGCCATTCTCTTCCCAAAAATCTATATCTGCTGCGTTTAAAACTGGCATATTCTTCTCCTTTTTATGGTGAACAATACAAATAAATATACATATTAACCTTTGGTGCTAGTTAGTGAGAGGGTCTTCCCCACATTGTTGAAACGTTCATTGATTCATTAGGGTAATTCATTGGTTCTACCCTTCGGCTGCACATGTCGCCCCTCTGGGGCTTTGGGGTATTTGTTTATGCGTGTGCTATAAACATGTCGCCCCTCCGGGGCTAAAGGCACCGAAGAGCCAATAGT
>JAJECO010000038.1 GCA_022822005.1 Candidatus Poribacteria bacterium | reverse complement strand
TGATCCGTGAGACCTCCGCTACCGGCGTTTCAATTATCGGGGTATCAACGATTTCAACCATCGGCGCCGATTCGGGCGCGTCAAAACTGTATGGCAACTGAAATGTCGCGGTCTGTCTAACCCCAAACCCAATAAACAGCGTAACCACAGTTAAAGCGGTTGCAACAACCCACGGCACAAGCGGTTTGCTTGTTGTTGGCACAGAACTGGGTGAGCCATTGGGGATTCGACGCATAATCTCCTGCGTAAAACTCGGTGGAAGTTGGAGGCCTCCCAAGGTTTCTTCAATCATTGTCAATTCCTCCTTTAGGCGGATTCGGGCGCGATACAGTCGGTCTCTGATGGCGCCGCACGACGTACCGATGAACCGTCCAATCTCCTCACAGGTCATCCCTGCCATGTAGTAAAGCGTTAAGACGGTTCGCTCACTTTCGGGGAGACTTTCAAGCGCATCATGAACATCCTCGTACACACGTGCATCAGCATACTTGGTCCACGACCGCATGTTTATCTCCCCCTTGACCCTATCGAACGGTTCGGTTTGTAGGCGATTTTGCCGGAGCCAAGAGATACAGCACCGTGCCGCAATGACGTAGATCCAACCAAGGAAGCACCTCGGGTCTTTGAGCGTCGATAGTTTCTGGTACGCCTTGAGAAAGGTGTCCTGCGTGATTTCCTCGGCGATGTGGAAATCACCGAGTTTGCGGTACGCCAAAGCATGGACAGATCCCTTGTACTTGTCCACCAGGAACCCGAATGCGGATTCGTCCCCCGCCAGTGTGTGTTGAATCAACTCGGCGTCATGAAGTGCCATTCTCCATCTCCCGGTGCAATTATTAAGACCTAGGATTTCACCCCGTCAAAGTTTTGAATCATATCCCTCTATCTATAATGACGCACATTTGCAGCGGATTATCAGATCGCAAATTCGTTTTTTTGATCTTGATCCCTATTGGGCTTAGTGCTAAACTGAGAACTGCAATTTTATGGTGAACAATACAAATAAATATACATATTAACCTTTGGTGCTATTTAGTGAGAGTGTCTTCCCCACATTGTTGAAACGTTCATTGATTCATTAGGGTAACTCATTGGTTCTACCCTTTGGCTGCACATGTCGCCCCTCCGGGGCTTTGGGTTATTTGTTTATGCGTGTGCTATAAACATGTCGCCCCTCCGGGGCTAAAGGCACCCAAGAGCCAATAGTTTTCATGTGTCACAGCCTGTCCCGCCTGTCCCGATGTATCGGGGATTTATCGGGGATTTATCGGGGCATCACGTTTGACGTTATCAACAGCTGCAAACTAACACCAGTGGTTATTATCCAAATGTATCAGTAATTATAATTTTTACCATAATCAATACTATCATCAGGTAAATTATTAAGTTCAGTTGACATTTGGGTGTCGAGATATGAATCTCGACCTACAGGATACCCACCGTTAACTGGAGCGGGTCGGGCAAGTTGAGCGCAGCGAAATCCCGATTTATCGGGGATGCCCGACCTACGGGGGATGCGTCGAGGAGGAACCCATGAACAAATTAGCAATTCAGGGTGGAGACAAAGCCATCACCTTAGACCAAAGAGAGGCTTCTGAGTGGCCCATCATTGATGACGAGGTCACCGAAGCCGTTGTCAGCCAATTGCAGAGCGGGGAGATCTCGTTTTCGGATACGATTTACAAGTTCGAGGAGGAATTTGCTGCTTATCACGGCGTCAAGTATGCGTTAGCGCACAATAACGGGACCGCTTCAATCCATGGGGCGCTGTTCGGGATTGGGGTGGGACCCGGTGATGAGGTCATCGCTCCTGCTGCAACGTTTTGGGGGACATATATGCCCATCCTCTCCTGTCAGGCGGTTCCAGTCTTTTGCGATATTGATCCGTTCACAGGGTGCGCTGACCCAGAAGATATAGAGCGGCGAATCTCTCCCCATACAAAAGCGATCATTGTCGTCCACCTCGGTGGAATGCCGGCGGAGATGGATGCCATTATGGAAATCGCAAAGCGTCACAATATCTTCGTGATTGAAGACTGCTCACACGCCCACGGCGCAACCTACAAAGGCAAAAAGGTCGGGACAATCGGAGATGTAGGGTGTTTCAGTATGCAGGGAGGAAAGCTTCTGCCGAGCGGCGAAGGTGGCGTGATGATCACGGATAATCTGGAGTATTACGAGCGGGCAATCTGTCTCGGACACTATGAACGCATCCGCGATCTCCCCGAAGAGAAGTACCGCAAATATGCTAAGACCTGCTTTGGATACAAATACCGTATCGCCCCAATTTCCGCCGCCATTGCGCGTGTCCAACTCCGACATCTCGGTGAACGTAATAAATGCCGTGACGACAACGTGATGTACCTGATGGACGGTATTGCAGAGTGTCCGGGGATCTATCCAGTCAAGCCTTCAGAAGACAATTTCCGCGGGTACTATAGCCGTCCCTACGTCCGCTACGTCCCCAAAGAACTCGGTGGATTGTCGAAAGAGAAGTTCATCGAAGCGTTACGGGCAGAAGGCGCGAACGTGAGTAGTGGTGCACCGGGAGGCAGCGATCATCTATCAGCGGTGTTCCAAGAGCGGAATCACCCCGCTTTCACCCGCCCTGAAAATAATCGGGAAGTAACATATCAGGCAGGAGACCTGCCCGTTTCCGAGAACCCACGCGAAGATCTATTCACCATCCCAGTATTCTCCAGACCCAATAAGGCACTGTTAGATCAGTATATCGAAGCGTTTCGGAAGGTTGCGACTCGCGTTGCGGAACTGGTCTAAAAAAGGGCAATCGTCACGTAATTTTTCGATTGCCCTGAACTTGTATAATTAGCGGTGCATCATCCATCGTAAAGGTGCGCGACCTGTTCAGCGTAGCCGTTGTAAAGCAGCGTCTTACGTCTTTTCCACGTGAAGGCTGGACCGTTACCAATCATCCGCTCCGACGCTTGCGACCACCGTGGATGCGGCACGTCGGGTTCCACATTTGACTCAAACCCGTATTCATGCGGTATAAGGGTGTTCCAGAACGTCTTCGGCTGATAGTTCAGAAACTCGATTTTTACGATAGATTTGGCACCCTTAAACCCGTACTTCCACGGTATGACTTGGCGAATGGGAGCACCGTGCTGCTTTGGAAGTTCGTGACCGTAGATACCGACCGCGAAAAACGCAAGATCGTTTGCCATTTCGTCGGTGCGAAGCCCCTCTGTATAGGGCCAAGGGTGAGACGTACGACGTCCTGGTCCCTTGTTAATCTTCCGGTTGTAATAAGAGATGAAACGAACGAATCTCGCCTCCGAAGTCGGCTCAACATCATCAATGATGTGCTTCATCGGAAAACCGAGCCATGGGACAACCATCGCCCACGCCTCAACACAGCGGAAACGATAGACCCGCTCTTCGAGGGGGAATTTCTTCTTGAAGTCGTCTATGTCATAGGTGCGAGGGTTTCGGACTAAACCGGTGACCTCTACTTTCCAGTCTTCAGTCGGCAACGCCTGCGCCGCTTCCCAGATCGATTTTGAACCGCCGAATTCATAGAAATTGTTATATTTGGCGGCAACAGCTCTGTCGGTGATTGGACGGTCCACTTTTATAAAAGCTGGATTCCGTTCAAATGATTCAAATTTCATCAGGTTCGGGTCTATTTGGGGCGGTGTCTTCGCCTCCGATTCGGTCGGGTAGCCGAGAACAGATGCGCCGGCGATGCTCAAACCGGCACCGGCAAGTGTGGTCAAGAACCGTCGTCGATTGATAAAAGCTGCTTCCGGCGTAACCTCCCGCTCTGAAATTTCCCAAGTTTTTGGAATATGGATGTTTGACATGAGTTTATCCTCTCTTTCTGCTTTAATCCGTCCTACACTCCCTTACACACGCTCCCACCGACTTGGGTTCATTCCCGGCGCTTCTTTTTTCATATTTGGCGGTTTGTTGCCGCCGCCATAGTCCCAGTGACGGGTGTTGCGGTCACCCAATAACGGTCTGACGGCCTCCGGCAGCTTCGCTAAATCCTCATCATCCCATGTTGTCACTTCGTCTTGGGGTCCCGCCCAGCCCGGACGATACGCGATAGCGAGCATTTCACGGGGATAGTCGCCGACATTCGGATAGTTTCCGTGAAACACTTTGTGGTTAATCAACACCGCTGAACCCGCTTTTGCAGGGACCATCACCTCTTCGGGGTGTGATTCAAAACGTCTGTAAGGATTCGCATCTGCGTGCATCGAGAGATGGGATCGGGGGATGACGCGGAACGGCGAAACCTCCGGAGTAAGATCCTCAAGGTAGTACAGCACCCGGACCATAAAAGGAACGCTGCCTTCGTAACCAAAAATTTGGGAGCCGTAGGGCTGTCCGTCCGTATGTAGACTGATGCCCGGATGCCCCGGTTCAGAACGGGCATAGCCGTAGCTCATCATAATAATTTCGTCGCCAAAAAGCTCCCGCAAGAACGACAGCATCGGGGGATGGGCAAGCAGCTCCGTGATAGCCCCGCCTCTGAATTGGAGGTTCGGGCAGCCTCGCTGATGTACGCTGTAATCCACCGGTGTCGTTTCCAATTTCGCGGTCTCCGACTTGAGTCGAGCAATGTGGTCAGGAGATAGTAGGTCTGGTAGTAAGAGATAGCCTTCAACTTCGATCTGACGAATTCGCTCGCCAAGTGTCAAGGCTAACCAGTCACGATCATCGATACGGGGTGTGTTCATCGCAATCCCTCCAGATACCATTAAACTCCGATATAAAAGGTGGTGAACCAACTTTTTACTTTGATTAGGAACTTTCGTTTGAGAAATTTGGTTCGCAACATTTAGGTTATCTTATTTGGGAACTGATGTCAACAAAGAAACACCGAATTTGTGTTGCAGCACACCCGCGTGTCTGTTAAGATGATAGGTTAAACGCACCCCTTAGAACCAGAGTTTACTAATGCCTCCAAACATATCGTTCTTGAGGAGAAAGCTCATGTCCGAATCATATCAAGGCTCATATCAGCAGTACGATGCAATCTGCCAGTCCAACGTAATGATCCCGATGCGCGACGGTGTCTGCCTTGCCACCGACATCTACTTTCCCGCGCTCGGCGGCCAGCCAGCATCAGGGAAATTTCCGGTCATCTTGGAACGCACCCCCTACGACAAAGCGGGATCAGGAAATGTGACAAATGGAACCTACTACGCCCGCCGCGGCTACGTTTGCGCGATTCAGGATGTGCGAGGCAGATTCGTCAGCGAGGGTGAGTGGTATCCCTTCGCCAAAGAAGCCCCCGACGGTTACGACACAGTGGAATGGCTCGCCGCCCAAGAGTGGAGTGATGGGCAGGTCGGTACGATGGGTGCGTCGTACTGCGGCAGCGACCAGTCCGCACTGGCAACGCTCAACCCGCCACATCTTTCGACGATGATTGTCGCGGTTGGTGCGTCGAATTATTACCATTGTTCGATGCGACAGAACGGTGCGCTCGAACAGCGATTCATGATCTACGCGTTCCGAATGGCGACCACCAGCAAGGAAGCGTTCGCCGACGCTAACATCAAAGCGGCAGTCGATAGGGCGTTTGCAAATGTGGGTGAGTGGGTGTCGCGTGCACCGCTCAAGAGAGGCACATCCCCGTTGCGGATGCTACCGAACTATGAGCAGTGGGTGCTCGATCTGTTCACGCACGGGGAATATG
>JAJECO010000060.1 GCA_022822005.1 Candidatus Poribacteria bacterium | reverse complement strand
AGAGGAAGCACCCGGGATTACCATGAAGGATAAGTGGTTGATTATTATGTCCTTAATTGTCTGCGTCGTAGGAATCGCTAACTCCATGCTGATGGCAGTCACGGAACGTTTTCAAGAAATTGGCACGATGAAATGTCTCGGTGCCTTGGATCGCTTCGTTGTAAGGCTATTCCTGTTGGAGTCCGGCTTCCAAGGACTGGCGGGGGCACTCATCGGAGCACTGATCGGTTGCTTGGGATCACTTCTGTTGGGCCTTAAGGATTACGGTTTAGATCTGTTCTTTTACTTTCCCCTGCTACCGGTGCTGGATGATCAGCCTGCTAGATTCGGGGTGTTACTGATTATTCTCGCTGGTTGTGTGCTCGGCATGATTCTGTCCGTTATCGGCGCGGCGTTTCCCGCCTGGCGCGCTGCAAAGCTACCCCCAGCGGAAGCAATGCGGACGGAAGTTTAGGAGGAACATGAATGGCAGACGTTGTTGTTAGAACAGAGAAGGTTGTTAAGGAATACCGTATGGGCACCAACGTGCTCAGAGCACTCGACGGGATTGATTTGGAGATTCTTAGCGGAGAGTATATTTCATTGATGGGACCTTCTGGCTCCGGCAAATCGACCCTCTTCAATATGATTGGTGCCTTAGACCTTCCCACCGCAGGTAAAGTCTTCATCGATGGCCAAGATATGGGACAGTTGAGCCAATCCCAGATCGCCTGGTTCCGGTGCCACAGGGTCGGCTATATCTTCCAAAGCTACAATCTGCTCCACGTCATGACAGCACTTGAAAACGTAACTCTGCCCATGATTTTCGCGGGTCTCTCGACAAGCGAGCGTCGCGATAAGGGCGCAGAGCTTCTGGAGAAAGTTGGATTAGGGGAACGGATTCACCATAGGCCAGATGAGTTGTCTGGCGGACAGCGGCAGCGTGTCGCAATTGCGCGGGCGTTTGCAAATGGTCCCAGCATTATTTTAGCAGATGAGCCAACCGCGAACCTCGACACCGTCATTGGGCGCGAAATTATCGATTTAATTAAAGAACTGAATGTTGATCAGGGCGTGACAGTAATATCGGCAACGCACGACTTAAAGATGCTCGACGTTTCTGACCGGATTGTTGATATCCGGGACGGATTGGTTGAACGTATTCGGAATCGAGATGAAATCGAGATTCAGGTCGGCGAGGTCGGCGGTCATTAAGAGGAGGCACCCGGCGCAGTGCGTTTTCAAGATCTCGATATCTCGCAGTTGCCCCGTGATTCTAAGGCGTCTGCATGGTTAGAAGTTAGCCCACGCGCAGATGGGAGTGACTGGCGGTTACCGTTCCTTTACGTGGTAGGGGCAACGGTTGGACCTACCTTGCTTGTCTTGGGAGCGGTGCACGGGGATGAGTATGAAGGGGTGGAAACCATCCCTGAAGTTTACCGTCGCGTAGCCCCCGACGCGCTACGGGGTTCGCTCGTTATGGTGCCGATTTGTAACGTGCCTGCCTACGAATCCGTGCTTCGCAGCAGCCCGATTGATGGGCTGAATCTGGCACGGGTATTTCCCGGCGATCCCAACGGAACTATCACGCAGCGAATTGCCTACTGGATCGCGCAGAAACTGATTAAGCCCGCTGACTTTGTTATTGACTTGCATAGCGGGGGCGTAACTGCCGAGATCCCATCGCTTATTGGTTTCACTCACAGTGACGATGCACTTGGCAAACGCTCGCGAGCCGGTGCGCTGGCATTTGGCGCATCGGTGATTTGGGAACATCCACCACCAATGCCTCCCGGTCGAACCTTGTCAGCTGCCACGGATTTCGGCGTACCAGCAATTTATACCGAGGCTAGCGGCGGTGGCTACGCCCACCCATCTGATGTGAGCGGTTTTACGACCGGCGTAACCAATGTGATGAAACATCTCGATATGCTGGCTGGTCAACCCGAACTTCGCCCGGTAACACACCATCTGTCCGGAGATGGGAACTTGGACAGCGTTATTTCAACACCTGTTTCCGGCTACTTCCGTTCCGACGTGGCACTGCTCGACGAGGTCAGCCCTGGGCAGCGTTTGGGTACAGTTCGAGACCCCTTTGGTGCGGTTGTAGCGGAAATCACGACCGAGAGCGCGGGGGTTGTCATCCTGTTGCGACGCATTCATCGCGTCCATGTCGGCGATAACTTGGCACATGTAACGGGGCGGGTAGGCAATTAGTTTTTGCAGCTATCAGCTTTACTATATTTACACACAGCATAGTTCAGACAACACGTGCACGTCAATTAACTCATTTGATAAAGTAGCTTTCGTCGAAGATTTTTCCCACCTTAAGTTTCTGCTACGGTTTACCTGAAAGCTCGGATTTCAGTACAGTCAACCCACCGTCTCTCAATGAGACAGCCACGATACAGTAACATCGAAATAGAATTCTGCTCAAGGATCGGGATTTTTCGATATATTCAATCACAAACCTCAAACACACTAGGAATAAAGATGCAAAACACGCTCAATGCGAACACCTTAGTATCACCTGTTGATGCATTAACCGCGACCTACGATCGGGAACGCTTTGAGGATATCGGTCATATGACCTGTATGACGTTGGTGCTGCTTGGCAACTATGCCCAGACGGGGCATTTTGGCGGACCCTTGGCTTACACGCCCTACAATGTAGCGCTTCATCTGGCGGGTCCAGAACTTGGGGGGTTACGCTACGACTATCGCAACCCCAAGCATCCCTTCGGCGATAAGTTCATGCTCGCCGGTGGGCATAACATTCCTACCGCATACGCGTTGTGGATGATTATGGGCGAAGCCATGGCACGGACGCATGAGGCGACGGGGGATCCACGTTATCAGGTTGCACCGGAGATTGCGATGCTGCCGATTGATGCACTCGGTTTCCGACGGGGTGCGGGGGCACTCAAGACTTTGCTGCAAGAGAACAACTTGGAGGACCATCCGCTATTTGCACAAGCGCAGTTACGCGGTATTCGGTCATTAGCCGGACATTCCGAAACGACAGATCTGACTAATGATGTGAACGGGGGACCGTCAGGGATTGGTATTGCAACAGCCGCTGGCAAAGCAGCGTTCTGGAACTTTTTGAACGCCCCCGAATCACTGAAGGTGCTCGCACTTGAAGGTGAATTCGCTATGACCGAAGGACACGCTCAAGAATTAAAAACGCAAGCACTTGCGATGCAGGTGGGGAAGCGTCTGCGTATCCTGCTGTCCTATAATAACGCTGGAATCGACGATACCTTAGTGGGTGGGGTAATCGACTCAAAGTATAAGCAGTACGAGCTTGAAGAACAGTGGACGTCCTACGGTTGGAATGTGTTCTCCCTTGAAGATGGCAATGACTACGACCAGATCCTCGCAGTTCTCAAAACCATGGAAGATTGGGATACCGAAGATCGACGTCCCATGATTGTTATTGGCAGGACGGTCAAGGGTTATTGGCCGAGCGCGGTAGATGGGAAGATTGAGGGATATGGAGATCAGTTGGTCAGCTACCCAAGCCATCCGTACGGATTTAAGATGAACGAAGAGTATTTCGTTGCCTTGGCAGAAACGTTTGAGAAACGTTATGGGGTGGAATTCGAGGGTATTCGTCAAGGACCGGTGAGCGATGAACGCGAGCGTCTTATACAATTCAAGACCAACATTGACGTTGTGACGTCCCTGCTTAACAAAAATGGGTTAGGCGACTGGCTTGCCAATCGTCTCGTTGATCTTGGTGACGCGGTCCAGGATAATGTGCCACTGCGGATTGATACCCAGAGCGACCCATTTCTGGACGGTCAACTTCAGGTGGGGAATTTGCCTATCGAATCGCAGACACTCGCAGCGAAGAACCCGGTGTCAGGGGAGGAACAGGACGTGGATATCGCCCTGTTCAAGGAACCGGGAGAGGTGGCTGGAACCCGGCGCGCAATTTCGGAAATCATCAAGTGGATGAATTACGTGACAGATAACCGCTTTATCACCCTCGCGGCTGACCTCTCAGAGTCTATTAACGTTGAACACGGCAGCCTCTGGGGACATTATAACCCGGTAACGAATCCGGCTGGCACACGGTTCAAAGCACCTATCCAAGAGGCAGGGAATGTGTCGAGTGCCATCGGATTGGTTAGCCAGAGCGCGTCGCTCGATCCTGACCAGTTTTCCGGGGTGTGGGCGTTGAGTGGCACCTACGGCGCTTTTACATCGCTCATGTATCTGCCCGCCCGTGTGTGGAGCCAGCAGAATCAGGACAGTCCTTTCCGGATGGGGGTGCTTAACATCCTCGCCGGTCATTCGGGACCGGAAACTGCCGCTGACGCACGGACACACTTCGGTATTTTTGCGCCGCAGGTATGGAAGCTGTTTCCGCGGGGCCAAGCCATACATGTCAGTTTCTGGGATTACAACGATGTTGCTCCGGGTTATTTCGCTGCGGTTGAAGTTGCGGCTCGCGATCCTCGCGTCGGTGTGATTATCATTGAAGTTGCGCGCCCAGATTTCCCGGTGGCTGATCGCAGCACGTTTGCGGACAGTGACCTTAAGGCGGCAGCGAAAGGGTTATACGTCATCCGGGATTTTGATCCCGACACGCCCAAGCACGGTTATGTGGTCGTCCAAGGTTCTAACTCAACGGTCAACTTGGTCCAGATTATCCCCCAGCTGGAAGCTGCGGGCATAAACGTAAAGATCATTGCCGCTGTGAGCGAAGAGCTGTTCGACCTACAACCTGATGCCTATCAGCGGTCCGTATTGCCCCCAGAAGCGCGGTATGACTTGATGGTGGTAAGCACAGGAACCCAGCGCGTTTTTCCCATCAGAAATTTAGGACCGTTGACGGACGCCTATTCGCTGACAGCAGATTGGGATAACCAGTGGCTCACCGGTGGAACAGAGCCGGATGTCATAGCCGAAGCGCATCTCGACTCCGAGTCAATCCTCGCCGGGATTAAACGCTTCGCGAACGAGCGGGAGCAGCGTCTATCAGGTCAGCGTGAGTTGCTAACAGCACTCGGTTGATGGCGCGTATGTCTCTGCAGCAGAGATAAGTATGGGCTAAACCCCCAATAAACGGCGGGCATTGCCACCTAAGATCAACCGTTTGGCTTCGTCAGAAATATCCGCGGTGATAATTTTGCCGATCTGAGGACGTGGATCCATCAAAGGTGTATCCGAGCCAAACAGCACACGATCAGCACCTGCCTCATTCACCAGCTGCTCGATCACGCCGGGTGTGCGATAGGTTGAGCACGTTTCGAGATAAACGTTCGGATGCGCCTGTGCGGCGGCGATAGCTTCGGTGCGAGGTTCAATGACGTTGCCGGCATGTCCTGCGACAAATTTGGCGTTCGGATATTGGGGCGCGATTTCGGACAGATACCGGGGTCGGCTTAATTCACCACCATCGGTATGAAAAAGGACCGCCAATCCCCGATCGTTAGCGAACTCGTAGATCGGATGCCACTGCGGTTGGTTAAAGGGCCAAAGGGTGTAGGGCGGATAAAGCTTAATGGCGGGAAATTTCAACTCGTCAATGGCGCGGGTCAACTCTGGTATCATGCGCTCCGGCATCATCGGCGAAACGTAGGCAAAGCCGATGAAGCGATTCGGATGCTGCGCGATAAAATGGGCGGCTTGGTCATTGCTCGTTGTGCCGTCGGGGTGGAAGATGCCAAACACGCAGGATATGTCAATTCCTGCCGAGTCCATCGCGTGGAGCATCAACTTCGGATCATCCTTCATACCAAGCGGATCCCAGCGGCCCACATGCCCGTGATAATCAATTACTTGCGTCCCATCAATCATTGTGTCCCTCCTCCCAGAATGCGCTCAAGATTGCCAGCACAAACCGACGCGAGTTCAGCATCAGTTAGGTTGGTGTGGTGCAGATAAAACAGCATCGGTCCCATCGCAAGGCGGGAATACCACGAGCCGTAGACCAACCGCTCGGCACCAAACTCGTCACGCAAAGATTCTATCTCGCCAATTGGTTCGTAGCGGCTTAGTTCTAAGTGAGCATTCGGCAAAGCGGCTAACATTGGACGCAACCACAGGGCATGGACGTAATGCGCTCCTACCAAGACGGTTACCAGACTTGGATACGCCTGAAGTGTTGTGACCAATGCATCCGCGTCTGCCTCCGGTAGGAGGACCCATACGGGAATGCGTTCCTCACTGAGCCAAGATAGCAGCGTGTCGTAAGCCCAAGGCCGGAAGGGCAAGTCCCGCTGCCCGGTATCGAATAACCGCACACAGTTGACCCTCCCTTCAGCGTGAAGCGATTGAACCTGCGCAAGCGAATCCGACGTAGGAATAACCAGCCATTGCGGATGGGTACGCCCATCATCGCTCAGCCATGCTTCAAGATACTCGTTGCCAATAATAGGGCTGACATTTTCCCCATGGGCATGGTAGATGAGGGCTCGCTGTACCCCATGCCGATCCATTTCTGATAGCAATCCCTCTCGGTCACGGTAGGGGGCAGGCTCGTCGAGTAGATCGCCAACCCGCACATTAGCATCAAAAACAGGTACTCTTGATTTGAAGTTGAGTGATACTCTTGATTTGAAATTGAGTGACGTCATAATTTCCTCTGAATCCAATCTGGATACTTCTCGTGAAGTATCCGCTCGCACGCCTGATACTCCGCTTCTGTGAAACTTTGATAGGGCGAGAGCAGGCGTAGGGGCATCTTCTCTAACCCGCCCAAGCGCACAATAATTTTGTCATAGGCACCGTCCATCCGCTCCATACCCCACACCGGACGAAGTATGTCCATGCACACCCTGTGAAAGTCGTGTTGTAATCGGAAAAGTTTTTCGATCTGCTGCGTACATCCCGCCTCAAAATACTCCCTTGTCTTGTGGGGCGTCATGGGACCAAATGAAGCAAGCAGAGAGCACTCCCCAAACATGCATCCGTGAGGAAAGTTCCATTCCCCAAAAAAGTGTTGAAGTTCAGATGAGTGGTGCATCAGATCAGCTGCGCCGGGCAAGCCACCGCTCGTTGTCTTCGTTGCCACGAGATTGGGAACCACATCAATCAGTTTCCGATATTCTGCACCACCGAGGACCCGCTTTGCGCGTGGTAGATTGTAATGCAAGAATTGCGAGTCCGGGAACGTACCACACAGATCCTTGAAAAAGATTATTAGCTCGTCATCGTTCAGCGCACCCCAACTCGGCAAGACAGTTTGAAATGTGCGGAAACCGAGATCGTGTGCGAATCCCACACGTTCAACGATGCTCGCCGTGGATAAACCGATGGCCCCGACCATTGGGTGAATATCGACCCCCCGCGTCTCCTCGTAGAAAATTTGAACGATCTGCTGGAAACGAGCGGCATCCACTGCATGACCTTCACCGGCTGTACCAAAGATATACAGATGGTTAAATCCTGATTTGAGGGTATGTTGTATCTCCTCTCGAAACAGATCTTCCATCACGTTTTCATTTTCGTCCCACGGTATCTCGCAGGACACGAGGATTGCTTGGGGGTAACGCGCCATCTCACTGTCTCCTTCCATCAACCTATCTCGAAGCAACCCTTCACATCTTCCAGAAAATGATCAACGCTGACCTTTCGATACCGCTGGACAGACG
Organism: Candidatus Poribacteria bacterium; assembly: GCA_022822005.1. Lineage (GTDB taxonomy): Bacteria > Poribacteria > WGA-4E > WGA-4E > PCPOR2b > PCPOR2b. The sequence continues at coordinate 12,706 of JAJECO010000060.1, read as the reverse complement.
GGAAGTTGTGCCGGGTAGGTTGGTCAACTTCATGCTTTTGCGCTTGATGTCCCGGTACGCCTTCGGCGTCTGGGAGTTGGTCGATGCTCTTCTGCACGAGATCTGCGACCTGGTGCGAGGCACGTATCTCTATGTTGGGAAACGGCGTGTTGTAGTAATAAACACTCTTGAGTCGGGTGTCGAACATCTTGCGCGCGTAGGCGGGGAGTGGGGATTCGTCGGTGCCCAGCTTGAAGTCGTGCGGCAAAAACAACCTATTTATCTGAAAGTCGAAAATCTTCTTCAGCATCCCTGTAGCACTCCGCGGTGTTGTAATCCATTTGGAATCGGGCCAAACATCCAGATTTCCCCAGCCTGTCCCGATCTGATCAATCGGTAATCGTTCGCCACGTGTGTGAATAACATCTCCGCTTGCGCCAATGAACGCAAAGTGCTGCGGATAGTCGAAGAAATCTGCCCCGTGTGATCGGAGGACATCATAGAAAGCGGTTGTCAACGCAAGCAGCGCATCCCCCGTATGCAGGATCCCGTCTTCAAAACAGGGTGAAATAACGCCGACGCGGTCCAATTCATGATAACCCGGGCAGAACGCCCCAAAGTCAACATTAACGCGGTTGTCGCCAGTAAGTTGCCAATATTCAAAGTCCGATGATTTGAGTAGCTTGCTTGTATGCATAGTTATGTTCGTTTATTCGTTCATTAGCGTTGGGTTTCGCAATCGCTCAACCCAACCTACTGTACTCCTTAAAGAGAAAAGACAGTGGGAGAGAAATCCGTTAGATGCACCCCGGCATCGCCTTCCCCCGCATTAGCATGGCATCGTTCTCTCTTTCCGGAGGACCTGTATATCGACACTTCGCGCTGACATAGTGGGTCGCGTAGCCTCGGCGTCGCTGATTCGTTTGGTTGGGCCTGCTGCTGTGAAGAATGAGACCGTGGTGGAAGCTGCAATCACCCGCTTTCAACTCCAGTGGACATTCCTCTGCCAGGCTTCCGTCAACCGACATCTGCTCATACTCTGCCCATTTCGACTGTTCTATGATGCCAAACCTATGAGTGCCGGGGAGCATCCAGACGCATCCATTCTCGATTGTTGAATCGGTAAGCGCCGCCCAGCAGGTCACCATGTCGGGTGGGTCAATGTAGAATCCGAGCGGCATATCCTGATGGTAGCGTTGTCGTGAGCCGATCCGCGGCGGTTTCATGAACAGTTGATCTTGATAGAGTTTTATGTCGGCACCCAGAAGGGATTCGATAACGTCCAGGATTTTTGGATTGCGAGCGTGGCTTTCAAATCCCTCATCGTAGAAGGCAAGATGGCTCATTTTTCGAAGCGAATCAGCGTAATTTCCCGCTTGAGCTTCCCCTGCTGCCACGCTGGGTTCAACCTGGAGTTGCCCTGTCGGGATATGGGACGCCTCCCCGCTTGCTACCCATTCAGCATGGGCAAGGAGCGACGCAACCTCATCGACATCAAGCAAATTCTTTACAATGATGAACCCATCTTCCCAGAACTGTTGCGTCTGTTCGTTAGACAACTGCATGATATGTTTTCCTTCTCAAACTTAGGATTGAGATTAATACGCCTATGGACTCGCGCTAACTCGGAACTACGCCACTCAAATGTAGTATTCTATTCGCGGGTAGCGGGAAGCAGTTCTCCGCGATACTGAAGATTTTCTCCACCAACAACCACCCAGTCCAAGAGTGTTCCATCGCTGTCGCGCCGTACCAATGCTGCCTCTCCAGTGAAGGCAATATCTCCCAACTGCCGATGCCCTGCCTCTACCGGTGAACAGTAGATGTCCTGCCGTGCATTCGGAAACGTGACCCGGATCCAACCATCGTTGGGAGTTCCAAGTGATTCGACATTGGGCAATGCAGCTTCTCCGGTTTTCATTGGCACAAGCACGGTCTGGAAAACGGTAGGGAGCATACCCGTGCGGTGATAGGTCACACAAGGTGCCGGGGTTGGACGAGGACCGCCCCCGCAATACCAGCCTTGAAGATTCGGTTCGGTACGTCCCTCGACAATTTCCACCTCAATACCCTCTGTGATCGCCGGAATAAATGCCAGATTGGGCCGGTTTTTTGTAACTGTTTGCACAGTTTTCGTCGTCGGATCCACACCTACTTCAATCGGGATAAGATGAAACAGCTGTTCACAGGTGTGAGCGCCGTCGCCGGTCAGATGGTCGGTGATGATCCAATACTCCGGATCGCCCACGTTACGACCCTTGACAAACATGACGCTGCGACGATGAACGACCGATTTATCAATTTCGTCGTCTGTCACCTCCATGTAGCCTTCGGTATAGCTGCCCGACAGAAAATCACATGTAGCGGTGCTGTACCACGGATTTGGCAGTGGATGGTCCGTTGTGAATGGTCCAGTTTTCAATCGAGCTTGGCTCTTTCCATCCACGACGACTGTATTATGCGCGGCGGACGCGGTAAAAAAGTTATGGAACGGAATATCCTGTTCAGTTGTTGCATAGGTGTGGATGCCTAAATCCTCGACCAATGAGCGACCGTAGGCGACCACCTCTACAGCTAATTTCCCCTCGTGTCCGTGTATGACCCCCACCGGGCCCACATCAAAAAACAGATAGTTTGCTCCACGATCCCAATCGCTTCGCATCACACCAACGCCCCCGTAGGCGTACCACGACGATTTACGCGCCGGAAGGGTGCCCCGCTGTCCGAAACTAACGATGTATTGCAGGTCTTTCCGGTCAGCTGAATCTGCAACTGCCTCTACATAATCGAAGGCCGATCCACGTGTGCTGTCGCCTGTCCAGACATAGCTGCCATCCGGTTTCGCGGTATAGGCGAGGAACTCGGCTCGCAGTAACATCGGGCAATGCAGATTCTTCAGGAAGTCCCATCCATTTTCCTGTGCCAGCGTTAGTGCCTCCAGTCCTGCTGCGGAAGCACCGACGACATAACCGTAGGAGTTCTCTTTCGACGAGCCGTCCGGATAGAACGCTCCCTCACCGAAGAACTCCTCGACTTCGCCAAACCCCCGTTCGCGCCATCGCAGTGCGTCCTTGAACTCCGGCATCCCTACCCCAAGCCACGCCAAGCCTAACCCGTTGAACAAGAGTTGATTGCCCGGTGCCCCGGTCACCGCTTCCATTGATGCTGCACAACCACCGGACAACCAAGACTGGATTACGCAGAAATCATGGGGCAACAATCCCTCCCAAGAAAGTATGAATGGCATTAATTGTTGATAGTTCCGTGCGAGCTGCATGTCGGGGATCCAGATCCATGAACTCCTTCCATCCACATAGCTAACGTAGTGGGTAGCAATCTTGACCAACTTGGCGACATATCGCTCATCATCCGTCAACCAATATGCCTGCGCCAAGGCACGAAGAAAGTATTGGTACGGCAGACTCAGTGTCCATCGCCGTCCGACAACGGCAGGCACATGCTCCCAGTTCCAATCGGGCCCCAGATCTTGTATGCCGTCTTCGGGGTGATAAGGAATGAAGACCTGATTATCCAAAAGCATATCAGCCAAGTCCAACACGGTGTACTTGGACGGTTTTATCCCATCGGTACGACTGAAGGTGTAACCCCTTTCGCGACTGATTAACCCTTTAACCCTTCCACGGTCGGTCCAAGTAATCAGTTCTGGAATTCTAGTCAGGAAATTCCAGCCAGTCGAATTGGTCTGAAAGGAATTACCTCCTCTATGCTCGGTATGCCAATCGAGGACAGGTGGGTTGCGCGTCCGGTAGTATTCCAGATAGGCTGCCTCGGCGGCGGCATAATCCTCAGCTTTGACCGCTGCCTTGACCGCCTCCAATCCGGTCGCATCCAAATCCATGCGTTTGAACATATCAACGACACTGGACATTGCTTTGTTCCTCTACGCATCGAGCCGTTCCGACAAAAGGCTCCCATATCCGTCAATCGGATCTTGATGCCCTAAAGCTCGCAAACACCCCCAACAGGTCGCTAAATTGCTGGAGACAACCGGCACCTTGAGTTCGGCTTCCAGTCGTGCCAGCACATCAATGGTGCGCAGGTTGGTGCAGCTGATAAACAACCCATCGGCATCGTCACGCCAGACACGGCGGGCGAATTCATACGTCTCTTCGGGAGTTACTTTTCCGATGCTGAATGCGTCCACGATGTCCATGCCAGCAATTGTTAGGACCTCAATGCCCTCGTCCTCCAAGAATTGCTTCTCCAGCACGTTGAGTTCGTCCGGGTAAGGCGTGGCAACTGCGACACGTTGAATGCCGAGCGTACGCAACGCGCCAGCAACGGAACCCGATGTTGTTACCGCTTTTGCCTCTCCGGCGCGTTCGATACGGTCGCGCAAGTCATTTTCACCTTCGACACCTTCCACAAAACTACTTGCAGTGCAAGCAAAAGCTATCACATCGGCGTGCGCGCTGCCAAGTTCATCGGCAGCACGTTCTACGTGTTGAAGCATCGCTTTTGAGTCGTCCACATCCGACCGTTGGTTCCGCATCCGCGCCGCATAGACATTGATGCTGTTTGGGATCATTCGGCTAAATTCTGGTTCGACGACTGTATTGACCGATGGCACCAACAAGCCAATTCGTCCGTTCTGTCCGTACATTTTTATCACCTCTTATTCACGATAGAGGAAACACAGATCCCGCAAAATCCCGATATAATCGGGAGAACAGCACCTGCGTTCCCTACGACTGTTTTATAAGTAGCGCTTGGCAATCTTGGCTGCCACTGTCCCAATTTGATAGTAACCGACCGAGATCTGTCCGACGTGGGTCAAGATGTCATACGCCTTCCAGCGTTCCCAGCCGAACTCTTCTTCCATCCATAAGATTAACCACGCGTAGGCTTGAGCCGTCGAACGCTCCATCGGGCATCCGGTAGCAACGGTCATAATCTCTGTAGGCGATTCGATTCGCGGTCCGGGCAGGTTCTTGCCCTTGATTAGATCAACGGTAATCTTCGTTTCTGAGGGCATTTCCAGTCCAGAAGCGGAAAGCTCGCCGTGCCCCATCGCAGCGTGTGCATCTCCCAAATAGAGGTACCCGCCGGATACAAATACTGGTAGGTATACAGTATTGCCGGGACAGGTTTCGATGATATCCATGTTCCCACCGTGGGGACCCGCTGGTCCGGTTGTCGGTACGCCGGTATCCGGTGCGGTTCCGATACAACCGAGCATGGGCGTATAGGGAATGGCGATGTCATCACTCCAGTAGATCTGTCCATCACGGATGGGACAGACATGCACGCCGTGCGGACAGTCATCGCCCAACCACTCGGCAAGTTGTCGAGGATCGGAGGTTCGAGTCGCGCATTGACCGATACTCGGACGTATCTCCTCAATCTTGACCGCCAGCGCATCGCCCGGTTCAGCCCCCTCAATCCAGATTGGGCCTGTCTGTGGGTTGCCGTATGGTTTCTTGGTTTTATCCCGCCGATCGTCATCGGTACGGATTTGACCCGAAAAGGCGTCCTCTGCCTCTACCAACACAGTCTCTCCCGGCGTAATCTGTAAGCGCGGTTCGTTATGGCGACTGAATTCATAATAAAGTGGACCAAGGGGGAGTTTTTTCATGTTTTGCCTCTCTCGATTTTGTAGTTGTATAGATTTTCGGCTTGCCGCTTACCAGACGCTCCAACCACCATCTACTACGAGGTTCTGTCCGGTGATCCAATTACCGGCGCGTGAAGCGAGCAGGGCAACAGTACCCTTTATATCGTCCGCGAGCCCTGTGCGTTGAAGCGGGTTACTCAGACGACACCGCTCTATCATTTCCGGATCCGTTGTTGCTTTTGGGATCTGTCCGGGACTGATACAGTTGGCGGTGATATTATACTCACCCAACTCGGCTGCGAGCGCGCGCGTTAAGTTCACGATACCGCCCTTTGCTGCCTGATATGGAGGACCCGAACGGTTAAAATCCAATCCCTCGTAAAGACGTTTATCGGCGCTGAGGAAGCCGTGGATGGATCCGAGGGTGATAATTGTGCCGCTGCGTTGAGGAATCATCACACGGGCTGCGGCTTGTGCACACATGTATGTGCTTTTGACGTTCATCTCCCATGTACGGGTGAACTCATCAATTGAAGCACCGGGGATGTAGCTCGTTGTCGCAGCACCGCCGGCGTTGCACACCATGATGTCCAATCGCCCGTGGATTTCGACCACAGCCTCCACAAGTGCGTTGACCTGCCCCTCATCAGTAACATCACAGCCAAGCCCAACGCATTTAATACCTGCTTCCCGCAACTCCGCCGCAACCTGTTCACACAAGGCTTTTCGGCGACTGGCAATAACGGTGGCAGCCCCCAGTTCACCGAGTGCACTCGTCATTGCACGTCCTAAGTGCGTTCCACCTCCGGTAATGAGGGCAACACGATCATGAAGTTCAAACATCTCCTGTATTTTCATTTGGGCAATCCTAAGAGATCCGGGTATCCAAAAAAACAATAGAGATTTTTTTCGAGTCCGAGTATACTGACAAGCGTGCTATAATATCTGTCTTAGATGAAACGTATTCCTTCGTGTCCGAACTATAGTTTCGGAGCTTGGCATTCGCAAATTAGAATCGGAGGTGTAGGTTATGGTATTTGGAAGTGGCAAATATTGTTACCAAGTCGTCAAAGGTTGGGGACAAGGTCCCGATGGTCGTGCATTAGGCATCGCTTCAGGCGTTGCCGTTGATTCAGAGGACAAGGTCTATGTTTTGGATCGCGAGCCGAACCCGGCACTCGTGGTCTACGATAGAGACGGGCGTTTTCTCTCCTCGTGGGGTGAAGACTTTCTCAGCCTGCCCCATGATATTTTTATTGACTCAGAAGACCGGCTCTACATCGCAGACTGTGGCGACCATACAGTGCGGATCTGCACCACAGATGGTCAGATCCTAAAAACGCTTGGAACCCCCAATGAGATAGGACGCTATGGCGAGCCGTTCAATATGCCAACTCGTGCCGTCGTTGCTCCATCAGGTGACATCTACGTTTCGGACGGTTACGGTCAGCATCAGATACATCAATTCTCGTCCGATGGTACTCTACTAAACACCTGGGGTAGAGAAGGGGACGCGCCGGGGCAGTTCACCCTCCCTCATAACGTCTTTACGGACCGAGAAGGCAGGGTTTTGATCGCTGACAGAGAGACGAATAACCGTATCCAGATTTTTGATCCCGACGGAGGCTTCCTCTCTGAGTGGCCAGGACGACTTGGACCTTGTGGATTATACATTGACGGAGACGATACCGTTTATATTGCCGAAGGTGGTGGCGTCAGCATCTTCAGCCGGGACGGAAAGCTACTTACCTGCTGGAACGTGTTGGGCGGACCAGACGATCAGCCCCACGGCGCGCACGGTATTTGGGTAGACAAGCATGGGGACATATACATCGGCGAAGTCGGCGTTGAGAATCTGCTGCATAAGTTTGTTCGAGTGTAGGGCGAACGCACCAAGCCTCTAAGAACAGAGAAGTCTACCGATATACCGACTGAACCACTCCCCGAATGTATCCAACAGCGTACGCCTGCCCCGCTCTACCTGCATCTGTTTGCGGGAATCCCGGTGTGTGATCCATCATAAAGGGACCGTTAAACCCGGCATCTCGATAGATTGCCATTGCCCGGTGCATATCTATGTCGCCCTCATCGAGGAAGACCTCCTGAAAACTGGGCAGGCATCCACGCACATTACGGAAGTGAACGAAGATGATCTTGTTTTTAGTCGCCATCTCCCGAATCGCTTCATACACATTTACCCCCATCTCGGTGACACATCCCTGACAGAACAGCATTCCGTTGGAGTCCGAGGGGACAATATCGAAAATCCGTCGGTACTGGTCGAGCGTTGATACAATCTGCGCCACACCACCTAACGGTTCAGGGATCGGCGGATCATCCGGGTGCAGCGCCATCCGCACCCCAACTTTGTCAGCCACCGGAATCACGCCTTCGAGGAAGCAGCCTATATGCTCCCACATCTCCTCTTCCGAGACCGGTGGGTCGTGCGGTTTGGGGCGGTCCTGAGAAAATTCATCGTAATCAAAGGTGCTGTACGAGGTGCCCCCTCTGCCGGTGGCGGAGGTTGTACGAAAATTTCCCATCGGCTTGAAATTGTATCCCAGCGCCGGGATCCCAGCTGCACTGATACCCCGAAGCATTGTGCACCACGCCTCTATCTTCTCATCGCGATCTGGCATCGCCAATGTAATTTCATCCCAACCCGCCATAAAAATGCTGTATAGCTCTAACCCGTGAGACTCCGTCTTCGCCTTTGCCGCCTCAAAGAAATCCGTCCTGTCTACTCCATCTCGCAGATCGAGCGAGGGGTCAACGCGGTGCATCCCACGAATGTCAAGGCAGAGGCGATCAACGCCAATGGCGTTAAAAAAACTCAGATTTTCATCGTTAAACTGTTCCCAACTGAGTAAATCCTGAATGTACATAAATCCCTCTTCGATTGCCTCGTAAATTTCTAAGGCATCAATTATAACTCAGGTTGCTACCTATTGAAAATCCATCGGATGGTCATTAAAATGCTCGTTATCGGTTGACTTGTTTGAACCATCCCCACATCGTGAACTGTTTGCCTGTGGGGGCAACTGCAAATGCAACGGCAGGGTCATACCATGCAGGATCAGTATCAGCCTGGGGGTTATCGGTGAGTCTTCGCGGGTCTCTCCTGCCATCGGTGTTTATCGTGTAGATTTCCTTGTTCCCATCCCTCTCAGAAACGAAGGCAATGCGTTTACCGTCTGGAGACCATGAGGGATTCTCACCATGTAGGTCTTTAGTGCGGTTTTGCTGTTTCCCGCCATCAGCATTCATCACGAAGATGTTCAATTTCTCATCCCTATCAGATGTAAAAGCGATGCGTTTGCCGTCTGGAGACCACGAGGGTTCCCAGTTATGGATATGAACGTCACCGCTATTCGTGAGTCTTCGTTGATTACCCCCATGGGCACCCATCACATAGACTTCCTTGTTCCCATCCCTTATGGAAGTAAAGGCAATGCGTTTGCCGTCTGGAGACCACGAGGGTTCCCAGTTATGGATATGAACGTCACCGCTATTTGTGAGTCTTCGCCGATTACGTCCATGAGCGTCCATCACGTAGATTTCAAAGTTCTTATTTATGCCGGAAGCGTAAGCAATGTGCCTGCCATCCGGGGACCATGTCGGATCAATCTCCTGATGCAAGTTATCGGTGAGATGTCGCCGATTGGTACCATCGGCATCCATCACGTAGATTTCAAAGTCCGGCCCCCTAATTCCAAAGGTCGGATTTCTAGTGGAAGTAAAGGCAATGTGTTTACCGTCTGGAGACCATGAGGGTGAACTGTCAGTATGGTTATAGTTGGTGAGTCTTCGCTGATTACTACCATCGGCATCCATCACGTAGATTTCCCTGTTTCCATCCCTCTCAGACGTGAAGGCAATCTGTGCCTGTGCTTCAGCACCTACCATCAACGGTGCTATACCTAAGGCTGCAACGCCAGCTAAAATGAAATATGCGAGATTGCATCTCCGTTGCATCTGCCTTTCCGCCTCCGTTATCAATCAAACCCGTCTTTTATCCCTAAACGCCATTCTCTCAAGAATAGCAGTTATCGACTGAGCTGTTTGAGCCACCCCCACATCGTGACTTGTCTGCCTGCGGGGGCAACTGCAAAAGCAGGGTTAAACCATGCAGGATCAGTATCAGCCTGGGGGCTATCGGTAAGTCTTTGGGGGTCCCTCCTGCCATCGGCGTTTATCGTGTAGATTTCCTTGTTCCCATCCCTCTCAGACACGAAGACAATGCGTTTACCATCTGGAGACCATGAGGGATCGTCACCATGCATATCTTTAGTACAGTTTCGCTGTTGCCCACCATCGGTATTCATCACGTAGATTCTCATGTTCCCATCTCTACTAGACGCAAAAGCAATACGTCTGCCGTCTGGGGACCATGAGGGTTTCGAGTTATGAATATGAACGTGACCACTGTTAGTAAGCCTTCGCTGATTGCCCCCACCGGTGTCCATCACGTAGATTTCCAAGTTCCCATCCCTATTAGATGTAAAAGCAATGCGTCCACTGCCTGGAGACCATGAGGGATTCCAGTTATGAATATGAACGTGACCACTGTTAGTGAGTCTTCGCGGGTCCCTCCTGCCATCGACGTCCATCACGTAGACTTCCCTGTTCCTATCTATAGTGGAAGTATATGCAATGCGCTTACCGTCAGGGGCCCATGCAGGATCAGTGTCCTGACGGAGGTTATTAGTGAATTTTCTTGGATTTGTCCCATCGGCATCTATCACGTAGATCTCCAAGTCTCCACCCCTAATCCCCCAGTCCCCAGGGCGCCCATTACCAGCAAATGCAATGTGTCTACCACCTGGAGACCATGAAGGATCCCAGTCCACAAGGCGGCTATTGGTGAGTCTTCGCTGATTCCCTCCATCGGCATCCATCACGTAGATTTCCCTGTTTCCATCCCTCTCAGACGTGAAGGCAATCTGTGCTTGTGGAGCAGCGTCTACCGTCAGCGGCATCAGACCTGCGGCTACGACGCTAGCTAAGATGAAATATGCGAAATTGGATCTCCGTTGCATCTGTCCTTCCCCCCTGTTTTCAAATCGTTTCTTATACTTTGGGGTTGATAGAAATCAGCTTGTGTTGGCAATCCCTTTCCAATTAAAGTGGCAACTGGGTTTATTATCGCGTGAAGTCTGTGCGCCTTGCTTAGTGTTTATGACTCCCCCCGGTACGCGCCCAAATCTCAGCAGATGCTGTTTTGTCAATAACGGCGGTTAGCGGTCGCCCTGTTTGAGCCACCCCCACATCGCGATTTTTTTGCCTGCGGGAGCAACTGAAAAAGCAGGTCGAACCCACGCAGGACTAAAGTCAGAATGGCGATTATTGGTGAGTTTTTGCAGATTATCTCCATCAACGTCCACCACGTAGATTTCGCCCCCGGTCTCAGGGGCAATAAAAGTAAAGACAATGCGTTTACTATCCGGTGACCATGCGGGTTCCCAGTCATAATCGCGATTATTGGTGAGTTTTCGTGGATTACCCCCATCGGCATTCATCACGTAGATGTCAAAGTTTGCTAAGTCTGCCTTCCTATCGGCTGCGAAGGCAATCTGTTCACCGTCGGGCGACCATGAGGGGAACCAGTCATTCTGGCGATTATTGGTGAGGTTTTGCGGATTACTCCCATCGGCGTTCATCACATAGATTTCATAACTAATTCCAAAGTTGTTACTAAAGTGCCCAGCTCTCCTAGACGAGAAGGCAATCCGTTCACCGTCGGGCGACCATGAGGGTTCCCTGTCATCATTGGGAGCGTTAGTGAGGTTTTGCGGATTGCCTCCATCGGCGTCCATCACGTAGATGTCATAGTTAGCACGCCCATTCATATCAGACATGAAGGCGATGTGTTCGCCATTGGGCGACCATGCAGGATCAGTGTCATGAAGAAGATTCTTGGTGAGTCTTCGCTGATTCTTCCCGTCGGCATCCATCACGTAGATTTCTCCGTTCCCATCTCTATCAGAGCCAAAGGCAATGCGCTTGCCGTCCGGAGACCATGCGGGTGAATGGTCATCAGAAAAGGGAGTGTCAGTAAGTCTTCGCGGAATCTTCCTATCAGCATCCATCACGTAGATTTCCCAGTTTCCAGCTCTATCAGACGCAAAGGCAATCTGTGCCTGTGCATCAACGACCACCATCAGCGGCGTCAGCACCAAGAATACAACGATAGCTAAAAGGAAACGTGCGAGATTGTATCTCCGTCGCATCTGTCTTTCCTCCTCTGTTCTCAAATCGGTTTCTTATCCTTAACACCGTTCTCTCAATAATGGCAGTTATTGGTTGACCTGTTTGAGCCATCCCCATATCGTGAATTTTTTGCCTGCTGGAGTAACTGCAAAAGCAGGGTTATACCATGCAGGATCAGTGTCATGACGGGGATTATTGGTGAAGTTTCGCGGATTCCCTCCATCGGCGTCCATCACAAAGATTTCCCAGTTCCTACCCCTATGAGACATAAAGGCAATGCGTTTACCGTCTGGAGACCATGAGGGATTTCTATCATGATGGAATTTGTTGGTGAGTTTTCGCTGATTACCTCCATCGGCATCCATCACATAGATGTCCGATTTTCCTTCATCCCTACCAGAAGTAAAAGCAATGCGTTTGCCGTCTGGAGACCACGAGGGGTAGTCATCAAAAAAGTCATTGTTAGAGAGGTTTTGCGGATTCCTTCCATCGGCATCCATCACGTAGATTTGCGAGTGCCCAGCTGCAAGGGACCAAATCCCAGTAGAAGTAAAGACAATGCGTTTACCGTCTGGAGACCATAAAGGATGCCAATCATTCTGGCGATTTTTAGTGAGTTTTCGCAGATTACCTCCATCGGCGTCCATCACAAAGATTTGACGGTTCCCAGCCCTATCAGACACGAAGGCAATACGTTTACCGTCTGGAGACCATGAGGGATACCAATCATCAACGAGATCGTTAGTGAGCCTGCGCTGATTACCTCCATCGGCGTTCATCACAAAGATTTGACGGTTCCCAGCCCTATCAGACACGAAGGCAATGCGTTTACCATCTGGAGACCATGAGGGATCCCATTCATTAACGAGATCGTTAGTGAGCCTGCGCTGATTACCTCCATCGGCGTTCATCACAAAGATTTGACGGTTCCCAGCCCTATCA
>JAJECO010000040.1 GCA_022822005.1 Candidatus Poribacteria bacterium | reverse complement strand
TGACCCTACTGTCATATAGCTATTCCCTTGACAGAAAGTTTGCCTTAGTATATCCTGTTGGGGTTCACAACTCAATTGAAAAAGGAGAAAAGCGGTTGAGTTCTTAAATCTGAATTTTAAGGCTCCCGCTGCACAATTTCTATGAAATTACTTGTCGCTGCATCATGGTCCCAAGATCGGCTCGAAGAGGCACAGAAAACCTTTCCCCAAGTACAGTTCACCGTTGCTGCTGACCAAGATGATATTCTGCGCGAAATTGTCGACGCTGAAGCTGTTTTCGGCGCAATCAGTCGGGAAGCATTTCTGGCAGCCAAACAGTTGAAGTGGATCCAAAATACAGGTGCTGGAGTAGAAAGACTGGCGCGGATTTCTGAGATAGCAGAGAGCGATGTCACCGTTACCAATACTCGCGGTTCTCACGCTGCCACAATCGCCGAGCACGCTTTTGGATTGTTGATTAGCCTTACACGCCAATTACCAAGTCTTTTGGACGCACAACGCGAACACAACTGGACACGTCCATTCAGCGGGCCTCAGGTCGGATTGACCGGTTTGACGCTGGGAGTGGTCGGTATGGGCAATATCGGTCGTGCCATTGCTAAGCGCGGCCACGGCTTTGATATGGAGGTCATTGGGGTTGACATCAACGAAGTGCCCAAGCCCGATTTTGTGGCTGAGCTGAGTTTGTTGGATGGACTCGACAATCTGATGGAACGTTCGGATGTCGTGGCAGTTGCAGCTCCAATCACACCGGAGACCGCCGGGATGCTCGGTCCTGAACAGCTTAGACTCATGAAGCCGACAGCCTACCTGATAGTTGTATCGCGGGGAGGCATTATAGACGAAGATACGCTCATGCAGATGCTGAACGATGGGCAGCTTGCCGGCGCTGGATTGGACGTTACAGCGATAGAACCGCTGCCCCAAGACAGCCCGCTCTGGGACACCCCGAACTTGCTAATAACCCCACACTGCTCTGGAGGTTCAACCCAGACCGCTGCTGCGGGCAAAGCCATTTTTTATGACAATTTACGGCGATACCTCGCTAAAGAACCGCTCACGAATCTGGTTGACCTGAAGCGGGGATTCTAATCGGATCTTGCCACACTACTTCTGCGACGTGTCATCTTCAGGAGCAGCTGGGAGGGACTCTACTGAAAATCTTCGCCGGGAAATGTACTCCAAGGTACCGCTTTTGCCTCGCCCTCATAGACCGGCAGGAATGACTTTGTAATGTGTCGTGTCTGTTCGACCCAGTCAGCCCATTCAGACCTGCTGGTGATGTGGTCGCGGATTAACGCCTTGACTTCGCCGGGCAGGTCGTCATAGGCGGGCCAATACCAGATTGTGAGCACTGTGCGGCGCTGGTCGGTCTGGTTGGCGCGGGCAGAATGCAGCAGACGCGAATCGCCCACGACAACATCGCCAGCACGCACTGGCACATTAACCTCACCCTCAACCTGTTGGAAGGCGAGATGATCCATATCGGTTGCGCGGGTTACGGTGTCGTCGTCCCTTGGGCGCATATCGTGCAGCGAGTGACGTTTTAGGTGGGAACCGGGAATCAAGCGTAAACAGCCGTTGTGTATGTTCGTGTCAACTAAATAGTACATCAGGAAGTACTGCTGCGGCTGATTGGTGTAGCTGATGGGGTGTTCCCACAATACACCGTCTTGGTGCCAGTATAACGGTGGGCTATGCGGAGGCTTGCTGATCACAAAGCCGCTCCAGAATTTAGGTGCGTCAAATCCCAATTCGGCGAAAACCGCCATGGCATCCGGATCGATGAGGAGTTCAGTGAAGGAGGGATGGGGGCAAGTCCAGTAAGGAATGATACACCCTTGTGAACGATGCTGCTCAAAGTGTTCCTCATCCTGTTGTGCGATCATCCATTCACTCATAGCGTTTAGCTTCGCTACCATCTCCGGTGCCAGCACGTTCTCAAAGATACAGAAACCATCACGCATGAGCTGATCCCGTTTCTCCTTAGCGGCGATTGGCATTGATGTTCTCCCTTTCGTGTTGGCGCATTCCGTCTAAATCTATTCGGGTTTCACAACAGTTTTTCTGGCAGTTGCGGCGGTTGTATGGTGGTTCCATCCGCGCAACACCAAGTTCTCGCTAAATTGATAAATGTCTTCCTTCCTATCCTTGCCAGATAACATCCTCGCAATGACGACCTTCCTCGATTTCTCAGAGCGGTTAGACATTGAACCGTGTACGATAAAATAATCGAAGAAGGTGACGTCGCCGGGCTCAGCTTCAATCGGTACGGCGCCCTCAAACGGGAACTTGTCATGAAACGCATCATCAGTTGCTTTTGAAGTCTCCATCCGTCCGTGCTTGTGCGATCCGGGATAGACCCTCAGACAGCCCGTTTCTTCTGTTGCTTCGCTGACATGAATCATTCCGGCTATCATGGTGTTCTGCTGGGTTGGTAGATAACTCCAGTCTTGGTGCATCTTGAAGGGGGTCTCTGCAGTCGTTTTTCGCTTCTCGAAGAGTGTCGAATGGTTGAGGACAATGTCGGGTCCAATGAACTGTTCAACGATATCAAGGAACCCATTGTGAAGCAGCGCCGTTAGCCACAGACCCGAATACTGCTGCACATTCCGCGTGGAGATAACACCGCTATGATTCGGATCATCGTCATCGGGTTGTTCGAGTTGGTCCACAATTCGATCAAACTCCGCTTCAAGTGAATTTATCTCGTCTGATGAAAAGACGCTCTTTGCCAAATAGTATCCGTTCTCATCAAAGAATGTTCCGATTTTGCTCATGGTCAGGGTTTCCTTGTGGACGAAGTCTAAGCGATCTCCGAATTATGGTGAATTCTATAATTACTTATACACTTTCGATAGACAACCAACCCCCTAAATCCCCCTTGTCAGGGGGACTTGATGAGGCTTCGATAAGGGGCACTATTAGTGAACGTCTACATATTCATATCGTTCACCATAATAGACCTTGTGCTTGCGCTGGAAGGGTGATAACATATCTCCGCTAAAACCAGGCCTCCGTAACCAGATGGAATGCGCCGAGGTTGGAGGCGCAGCCGTAACGTCTGCTAACACAGTTAGTTGAGAATTCTCGGGTTTAACGCGCAATTATACATAGAGTGGATAACGTGGTCAAGCAAAAACAAGCGGTTCAGGGACCGCCCCAAAACACCCATCAGCACCGCCCCAAGACTTTGGGTTGGGAAGATGCTGCTTGTGTTTATCAATTAGAGTAGGTTTATGTTAGGTTAAGTAGAATCGCTGGAGGGAGAACCGATGAAAGGAATTATTAGAACCGGTGACGGGGGACCGGAGGTCTTGAAATTAGCAGAAGTGCCTGCCCCCACGCCTGGACCCACACAGTTATTGATTGACGTAAAAGCGACCGCACTCAATCGAGCGGATACCATACAACGACAAGGGGGATATCCGCCCCCGCCCGGTGAGTCAGAGCTGCTCGGTTTGGAGCTTGCCGGGGTTGTTGCGTCGTGGGGAGCGGAAGTGGAAGGCTTTGAGCAAGGTGATCGCGTATTTGGTCTGGTCGGCGGCGGTGCTTACGCGGAGCAGGCGGTCATCGACTATCGCATGGCGATGCCCGTTCCTGATGATTGGAGTTTTGAGAAGGCGGCGGCGGTTACAGAGGTCTTCTTTACCGCCAACGAAACGCTCTTTACCCTCGGCGGTTTGCGTGCGGGTGAATCAGTACTCATTCATGCGGGCGGCAGTGGGGTAGGAACAGCGGGGACCCAGATGGCGCATCAGGCGGGTGCTCGCGTCTTTATCACAGCCGGTTCAGCGGAGAAAATTGAGAGCAGCAAGCAACTTGGATGTACAGAAGGCATCAATTATAAGGAACAGGACTTTGCGGAAGAGGTTATGCGACTGACAGACGGGGAAGGTGTGGAACTGGTTCAAGATTTCATCGGTGCGCCCTACCTGGAGCGGAATCTCTCAATTCTCAAGACACGAGGGCGTTTGGTTATGGTCGGCTTGATGGGCGGTGCTGCTGCCGAACTTAATCTGGGGACAATTATGCGGAAACGGCTACAGGTCTTCGGATCGGTGATGCGCCCACAGTCGATCGAAGAGAAGATTGGAATCACGCAACGCTTTGTCGACCGATGGCTACCTCTACTCAAAGAAGAGAAGATTCAACCGATTATTGATAGCGTGTTCCCTCTGTCGCAAGCCTGCGAAGCACACGAATATATGGAGGCAAATCTGAACTTTGGGAAGATTATCCTGAAGGTGGAGTAATACGAAGGCTTGTAATCTCGCAGTTTATCGTTTCCCTATTGCGTTTCGAGCAAGTTATTCAGGGTGCAACATCAATTTTACTCCCTCCCGCCTCTCAAAGAGATCGAATGCCTCTTGCCATTCGGAAATCGGCATCTCATGGGTAATCAATGCCTTTGTGGAGACCATGCCGTGTTCCATCAGTTTGAGTGCACGTTCCCATGCAGTTTTCTTCTGTGAGATAAAGCCCGTCACCTGAAGCTCCTTAAAGGCAATCTGCTCAAAATCTATGTTGATTGGGTTGCCGAACAAACCCATCTGCGTATACTTCCCACGCTTACGAGTGAGTTCTATGCCTAACGGTGCTGCCGGCGCTGCCCCAGAACATTCCAAGACAACATCGGCACCGTAACCGTCGGTATGTGCCTTGATGACCTCCACCGCATCCTCCTTCTCAACATCGATCGTCAGGTCCGCACCGAGTTCTGCCGCATGTTTGAGCCGATTGGCGTCAACGGATGTGCCGCACACAGCGACAATGCCTCCTTCCGCTTTCGCTATCTGCAAACTGAGTAGTCCAATAGTCCCCGGTCCGGTAATCACGACAAAATCACCAGCCGAGACCTTCGTCTGCTCGATTACACCGTGGACGCAGCAAGCGACTGGCTCTGTCAGTGATCCGGAGATCAGGTCTACGTTTTCTGGGAGTTTGTGTAAGCCAGTTTCAGGAGTAGTGCAATATTTTGCGAACGCCCCGTTATGCCAGTAGCCTATAATCTCGCGGTGATTGCACAGGTTATAAAATCCTGAACGGCAGTAGTCGCACCGTCCACAGATCGAAAAAGTGGGTTCAACCGTCACTCGATCTCCGACCTTGACGCGGGTAATTTCCGAACCGCACTCGATAATTGTACCACTGAATTCGTGACCGATGACAACAGGGGGGCGCATTGGAAGGTTGATGTGATCGTGATGGATATGCAGATCCGATCCACAGATACCCGCACTATGCACCTCAATGAGGACTTCATTGGCGTTAGGTTCCCGAACATCAACGTCTCTGAGGTCGGTAAACCCGTCACCGCGCTGATATTTGACGACACCTTTCATCAGAAGAACTCCTTCTATTTTGTACCGTAGATTACCGGACAGTGCGTCGGCGTATCGATGAATGCCGTTAACCCACTCCGGAGATTGTCAACCGGTCTAGACTTTTCCGTGCGCAGATGGACTGCAAAACTCCGGCGTGGTGCTCCTGATAGGTTGAGACCGCTGCCATGGTAAGTGAGATTGTCGTGGAAGCTAATCCCACCGGGTGATAGGATGGCGGAAACCTCATCCCAACTTTCACCGTCGGGCACTTCAATTTCGTTGCGTTGTGCTTCGTGATCCTGCCCATAGAAATCGCTATGACCGAGCAATCCCCACCTATGGGAGCCACGCACAAATTTCATTGGACCGGCTTCCGCTGTGACATCGCTGAGTGCAATCCACGCTGTGAGGAGTTCGCTGCCCTCCTCCCATGTCTGCCAGTAGTGGCGGTCTTGGTGCCAGCCAATATTCGTGGGTGTAATTTCATCGGGAGCAACAGAAGGCTTGTAGAGGAGTTGCACCCACCACACCTGTACCATCTCGGCACCTGTAATCTCTGCTGCCAGTTGTCCTATTGATGACTGGCTGACCAGATCCATTATGGCGTGGTTTGCAATCTGGGACATCTCAATCTTGCATAACTTCTTTGGATCATCACCGGGATTCCAAGCCGATGGACGCGGGGGCGTGCCCGTTTCGTATTCTCCCGCCCGGACTGCGTCCATGCCCTTGATAGCGCGTTCAATTACCGCTTTATTGATAACAGGATCCGGGAAAAGGTGAAATCCATCTGCCTCATATTTGGTGCGTACGTGAGAAGATTTTGGCGTTCCCATCAATATCTCCCTCCTACTCACGATAACTGAATCGATTTGAACGACTCAATCTGAGCAGTAATCGCACGTTCTGTTGGCAGGCGCTCGGCACTTGATGCGCCGTAGAATCCAACGACTCCATTCGTGTTATCAAGGATATACTGCGCATCTTCTGGTTCGGCGATTGGACCGCCGTGACAGATGACTAAGATGTCGGGATTGACCGACTTCGCTGCATCGTGGATAGCTTGTACCCGTTTGGCAGATTCTTCAAGCGTCAACGCGGTCTGTGCACCGATACTTCCCTTTGTCGTCAAGCCCATGTGCGCAACAAGGATGTCTGCGCCGGCATCCGCCATCTGTTCCGCCTCCGATTCTTTGAAGGCGTAAGGGGTGGTCAACATGCCGAGATTATGGGCAGTGCGGATCATCTCCACCTCTGGTCCATACCCCATCCCTGTCTCTTCCAGATTTTGTCGAAAGGTGCTATCAATCAAACCTACCGTCGGGAAATTCTGTACCCCAGAAAAGCCGATTGCGTCAATCTGTTTCAGGAATACATCCATCAAGCGAAACGGATCTGTCCCGCAGACTCCTGCGAGCACAGGTATGTTCTGAACAACTGGTAACACCTCACTCGCCATCTCAACAACAATTTGGTTAGCGTCGCCGTAGGGCATCATCCCTGCGAGTGACCCTCGACCGGCCATGCGAAAGCGACCTGAGTTATAAATCACGATGAGATCTACGCCGCCAGCTTCCTCGCACTTGGCAGAGATGCCGGTCCCTGCGCCCGCACCGATAATCGGCTTGCCTGCCTCAACGTTTGCCCGCAACCGGCTTAAAATATCTTCACGTTTGAACTTCACTTTACACCTCCAAAATTGAGCATGGATTTCGCGAAAGGTAAACATAGGGGACGCAGATCTGCGTTCCCTACCATGCGCTACACCGGAAAAACCAGTTTCTGATCAAAGAATACCTGACTGACCGAACGTCGCTGATGAATCCTCAGAATTGCCTCGGCGAGAAGTGGGGCAATAGACAGGACTTGGATTCTGGTGCCAATCTGTTTCTCAGCGGGGACGGGAATCGTATTGGTAACAACAACCTCCTGAATTGAAGGACGGTTTAGACGTTCTAGCGCGGGCCCAACAAGCACTGGATGCGTGATACTAAGGTACGCTGGCTTGGCGCCCGCTTCAGCGATAGCATCTGCCTGCTGGTAAATGCTTCCACTCGTTACGAGGTCATCAATAATAATTGGGGTTTTGTCCACAACGTCGCCGATGATTTTGGTTACGACCTTCACCTCTCTCCCACCAATCCCGCTTCGCTGTTTGTGCATGAATGCCAACGGCATGCCGAGCATATCGACGTACTTCTCCGCCAGTTTCGCCCGACCGGCATCGGGAGACACGATTACACCGTCCTCAATCTGCTTTTCCTTAAAGTAATCCGCCAGCGTCGGCAGTGCCGTCAGATGGTCGGCAGGGATATCGAAGAAACCTTGGATCTGCGCGGCGTGTAAATCGACAGAGACAACCCGATTCGCGCCTGCGACTGTTAGTAGGTTTGCTACTAGTTTCGCACTAATCGGTTCTCGCCCGGTCGATTTGTGATCCTGTCGTGCATAGCCAAAGTAGGGGATGACAGCAGTGATTTGCTGAGCTGAAGCGCGTTTCATCGCATCAATTATGACCAACAACTCCATCAGACTATCGTTTGTCGGTGGGACTGTTGGCTGCACAATATAGATGTCAGCTCCCCGGATGCTCTCTTCAACCTGAGCGTGGGTTTCATCTCCAGGAAACGTGCTGACTGACATTTTTCCCAATTCAACCCCCAGAATCGTAGCGATCTCCTTCGCCAATTCCGGATTGGCGCGCCCGGCAAAAAGCCGGAAATCATCTCGAACTTCCCCGTTGGTGATTGTGGACATAAAAACCTCCATAAAGCGTAATACGTGATGCGTAAGGGATTTGCTATTATCAAGCAAAATCCAAACGTAAGGTAAATTGCTGATTTCCCGTCACCAGCGATTTGTAATCTCCGGTGGGAAAGCACCAGATTCAACCTCGACAATCAAATCTTGGAGTGCCTTCCTCGCCTGATTCGCCAAATCGGTCTGGATCCAATTGTGCGCTATAGCTGACTCAAATTCATCTTCATCTTCAACCTGATAGCTGCCATCCGGTGAAACCCACAAATCCAAAAATAAATCGGTTATTTCAAAGTAAGTTTCCAGCCGTTTCATCGGTAAGATGATGTCGCAGTAGTATCCTGTGAAGTGGTCTTGAAGATTATAGATTTTTCCAATATCATACCAGCGATTGGCGAAGACAAACCAAACTGCTCGGTAGTTATCCCCAAGGACAGTCACGCCGTTAATGATGATTGGACTGGAAGGTTTGATATGTTGTGTGGTGACAATAACGTCGTCGTCTTCGTAAAGCAGATTTTGCGGAAAGTGGTTTACGCGATCCGGTGGGCGTTTGTAAATCAGTTCGATTGTTTCCATTCGTGATCTGCCTCTTTCACATTCTGAATAAATGCCCCCACTTTGACCGGATCCTTCCGCCCAGGGCTTGCCTCGACGCGGCTACTGACGTCAACGCCATAGGGACGCACCTGCTCGACAGCCGATGCAACGTTATCGGGATCGAGTCCGCCTGCAAGGATAATCCGGCCGTACTGTTTCGCCTTGACAGCGAGCTGCCAGTCAAACGCCACACCTGTACCGCCTAACACTCCTTTGACATAAGTATCCAGTAGATACCCGCTGACGCGATAATCGGACAGGTGGGAAACACTCGATTCGTTTTTGATCCGCACGGCTTTGATGGTCCTGTGGTTGAGTGATCGACAGAATTGAGGGGATTCTTCCCCGTGCAACTGTAGCATGTCCAGATGGCACCCATCGGCAGTTCCCTGAATCACCTCCGCATCTGCGTTGACAAACAGTCCAACCGTCGTGATGAAAGGAGGAAGTTGTTCAATAATCTTTGCGGCAGCTTTTGTATCTTTCAGGTAGCGTGGGGTACCGGGAACAAAATTGAAGCCAAGGGCATCCGCACCCGCGTCAATTGCCATCAGCGCGTCGTCGATGTTGGTGATCCCACAGATCTTTATTCGGGTCAATTTGTCTCTCTCTCGCAGTCTTGTTACCTGATGACAATCGCAAACGGCATCACCGTTGCAGCAGATTCATTGGCAAACAGATGTAGCCAGTAAAGGCTCGGCAAAGTGCGCTCAATCGGTGTTGGTACAGGGAGATGGGGCGTCATCGGAATCTGTATATCCATTTCCATATCCTCTATCAGGGTCTCGAAGAATGTCTTTGGTTTTGGCAATATGATGATATCAATCGCATCAGCGGGATCCAGTCCAATCTGCTTTTTAGCAATCGTGAGTGCAGTATCGAGTCCGCCAAGTTTATCGACAAGTCCGATTTCTTTTGCCTGTTTTCCTGTCCAGATTCGTCCCTGTGCAAGTTCATGGATTTCCGCTTCAGTTTTATTCCGTCCTTCAGCTGCCTTTCGGACAAAATCCTGATAGATGGTTTCTAACAATTTCTGCAATCGCTCACGTTCTGTCGGTGTAAAATCGCCGTAATCGGAATAGAGGTTCGCATTCTGTCCGCGCGTGATGACCTCTTTTGTCAGCCCGACTTTGTTGTAGAGTCCTTTGAGGTTAAGTTTGCCGCCAAGCACCCCAATCGAGCCGGTAATTGTTCCCGGTTCGGCGACGATTGTCCCCGCAGCCATAGCGATGTAATACCCACCCGATCCTGCAACATCCGACATTGATACGATCAGTGGTTTTTCCTGCTGCGTCAGCAATACTTCCCTCCAAATGGCGTCTGATGCGACCGCGGATCCGCCGGGACTATCAACTCGCATTACCACCGCTTGAATGTCACTGTCCTCGCGGGCTTCACGGAGTGCTTCTGCCATCTCGCTGGGCGTCATGACCTGTCCGGTTGTAAATGGACTGGTAGGAGCATCGGACATGATGGGACCGGTAGCGTAGATTAACGCAACCTTTGGTTTCCCCTCGCTGGAGGTTGGCTGCTTTGACGATGCCAGTATCGAAAAAAGTTTCATGAAACCCGCAAAGCCGGTGAGTTCGGGCGCTTCCGATGGCTTTTTCCCGTATTCCGAAACGACTTCAACTTTTTCCTCCGCACGTCCCTCAATTGACTGCACAAGTTCGTCGTAGTATTGGAGGACATCAACCAACTTTGCTTGATATGCTTCTTCGGCGGTAAAGGGACCCTGGCCAATGAGTTCAGCAGCCAACGCCGCATCAATTTCACCCCGTCCATTGGCAATCATTTCAACCTGTTGGGCATAAAGGTCGTCGAGAATCGCATTCATTGCCTCTCTCTGAGCCTCCGACATGCTGTCTCGCGTGTACGGCTCAATCGCCGATTTATACCTGCCGACGGCATACATATCCGCTTTGATGTCGAGTTTATCCAGAAGCCCCCTGAAAAACATCACTTCAGCCCGTAATCCCGTTAGACCGACCATCCCCGCTGGCATCAATACAATCCGATCCGCAGCGCAGGCAAGCAGGTATTCTGCATTACCACCGCTTTCGAGGTAGCTGATGACTTCAATCCCATCGCTTCTGAGTTGAATAATCTTATCACAGAGTTCCTGTAGTTTCGCCCAACCGATCCCAAGTCCTTCGATCTTCAGTAAGACACCCGCAACTTGGTCGTCCTTGCGGATTTTGTCAATCTCTCTTGTTATACTTCGGAGGGTCTTGACTTGTGAGGAAAATACAAAGGTAGGTTTGACCTCTGCAAGCGGTCCCTTGATTGATAGTTCAACATACTTTTGGGACGGTATCTCCTGTGTATCTGAAGTGTCGTGTGAGGAGTCAGCAATTGCCTGTGGCTCAACCGTTTCCTCTCCGTTCCGGGAGTTTACGACTTGCGCGAAAGTGGGGGACCAAATGAGAAGGTGGATGATCAGGGTTAGCAGCCAGAATCGCTTTGTCAGTTTCGGCATGGTGCTATCCTTTTTGGTGTGATTTGTTTGATGCGGAAGATTTAAGCGGGTTCATTTTAACAAATGGGTCGGTAGATTTCAACCCCAAACTAAGGAAATTTCTTCCCTATCCGCGCTAATTTTCGGTTCACAGTGGACGGAACTCCACCAACCGGCTGTTGCCATCGAACCCAGGGGCTCCCACATACTGAGCAGCATTTAGATTGATGCTATCCGTATGTGCGAAATGAATGTGACCGCAAAACACTGCCACAAGATTCTCTGACTTTGCAAGGGTACGCGCAAATTCTATGGTTGAAGGTAAATTTTCTCCAGTTCCCCATCGATCCCGCCCCTCGGGTGCCCAGTCTGGATCGGCGATTAAAATTGGATTCTCAAAGTGTTCTAATGTCGGCTCCCGTAGTGTTGGCAGGCTTAAAGGGATATGGGTAAGCAGCACCGTTGGCATACCATTTACCAAATGTGTATTTACAAATGTGGTCTGTTCTTCTTCTACCTGATACGTGGAATCATCGACCAACAAAAATTGAATACCACCGATTTCGTGTCGGGCATACGCCGCCTGTCCGTGATGCAGCGGTGCTAATGCTTCCCACCACACCTCCCGTAATTCCTCACGTCCTTCTACACCGGGATAGTGCCAATCGTGGTTTCCAGAGGTATACAGCGTTGGTACGTCTACTTTATCAATCGACTTTGCGACGGTTTCAACACCCGCCTGAGAAGGGAAATGCACCATATCACCGGTCAGTGCCATCAGATCTAGCGAACTGTCTTTGGCTTCTTCCATCAATTTGTCAAAGATGGACTCTCTCGATTCAAAACGCTCGCACGCCCCCTGACAAGCCTCTATGTGTTCAGCATCGCGGTCATCGATCAGCGCAATGTGTGAATCGGTGACGTGGAGCATCCGAACCGTTTGATGCAACCCTTCGACGCAAATCGTTGCCGTGTCATCACTCCATTTATGTGTCGTCCGCATTATTGTGCTCCTTGTATGTATAAACGGTTAATTGCCTCCACTATGTCTTGAAGATATATGTCATAGGTATTTTCGACTTTGGGAAATCGACTACTTGAAGTACAAAATGGAAATCATAGTTGCTATTTATCGGTTTAAGTCAGATTGCGGGGAACCCAATTTCGATTTCAACAAGCCCCAAGTCAATGGTAATTTCCCCATCGGCTCCACTGACACAGCACCGGAGGGCTGCCAAGATGGGTGAGTGCCTCTCGCTATAAACTTTAATCCCTGTCCGTTAGCTTTCATGATACCAATCCCCGGTGGGTCACCAATCATCCAAACAGCAATCCGACTGCCAGCCGGCGACCAACTGGGGTAATCGTGAGAGCCGACGGTCAACCGTTTGAGATTGGCACCATCTGTATCCACTACAAAAATACCCGCGAGATTACCCCGGTTTGAATAGAAAGCGATTCGACGTCCATCGGGAGACCACGCCGGCGCGTGATCTTCATCAGGATGGTTGGTTAACCGGCGCACCTGGTCCCCTTCAATATTTGTGACATAGATATCCCGTTGGTTGCCTTGCTTACTAAGGCTAGCAAATGCAATTTCACGCCCGTCTGGCGACCACGCCGGGTCGCGGTAACCCAGAGTGTTAACACCAAGGGGCCATATTTTTTTTTCTTCGCCGGTAATGATATCAAGAATATACAACTTTTGGACATTTGCCCGAGCTATTTTTGTCCCCCCTGGAGACCAAGCAGGACGAGAACTGTTCTGATAAGGTTTTATTAATAACGTCTCGTTGTCTCCGTTGGGGTCCGTCATTACAAGTTTGCTAGGATTAAAGGGGGCAAAGGCAATCCATTTTCCATCCCATGACCAAGTGGGCCACCTCTCGGTTATGTCTGGTGTTCGGGTGACCCTTTGACGGTCGGTGCCATCAGGGTTGATGGTACAGATATCAAAGCCTTCCTCACAGATATACGCAATCCGGGAGGCATGTGTTTGGTACAAGATACCTCCTAAGTGAAACAGAAACCCAAGAATTGCGGCAAATGCAAACTTTTTCATCGTCATTGCTCCTTTCCTCTGATATTAGCGCAAGTTGCTTGATAACCTAAGCGTCAGAAAATAGCAATTTGGATTATTATACATCTTTTTATATCGTTTATCAAACGGGTATTGTAGTATAATTACACCACGATCAAACATAAAAATCCCCAAGCAGCAAATTGTTTCAGGAAGTCCGTGAAAAAAGGAGGTTAGCCATGTGTGTTGAACTTTTAGCTATTGATTGCCAAAATGATTTCTGTGATCCGGATGGCGCGCTTTATGTGCCGGGCGCAGAAAACGACATGACCCGCTTGGCAGCGTTTATCGCTCGGATTGGTAGTCGTCTACACAATATGCACTTCACGCTTGACACCCATCACACGGTTGATGTCGGACATCCGATATTTTGGAAAAATAGTGCCGGTGAATCGCCGAAACCATTCACCATTATCACGCATGAAGATGTCAAAACTGGGAATTGGCTGCCGTACGATTCAGCGTTTACCCAACGGATGCTGGATTACACACGGCTGTTGGAGGAAAATAATCGGTATCAACTGACGATTTGGCCCATACACTGCCGGATCGCAACGTGGGGGAGTGCACTCTATCCTTCTGTGGATCAGGTGGTGCAGGACTGGGAGGGATCCCAATTGGGGGTTGTTGATTTCGTAACGAAAGGTTCAAATATTTTCACCGAACACTACAGCGCGGTGAAGGCAGATGTACCAGATCCGGACGATCCCGCAACACAGCTCAACACCGATCTAATCCAGAAAGTGGAACGGTGTGATCAGGTGATTATCGTTGGCGAGGCGTTATCTCATTGCGTTGCAAGTACGGTGCGAGATGTCGCTGCCGAGCTTGGAGACGAGGGGGCAAAGAAGTTTGTCATCCTTGAGGATTGTTCGTCGAATGTCCCCGGCTTTGAATCGTTCGGCGATGCGTTTCTGCACGACATGTCACAATTGGGAGTGACGATTACCAACAGCGAGGACTTCATGCGGTGAATCGTGGGGTGATTGGTGAAACCCTGTTGGCAGAGGGGCGTTTCCGAACAGTAGGAGGGTATTAACTATGAAGCCGAAACGCAAACCCAAGAGATTCGCAGAAACGGTCGCCCAAAATCTAACGCGAAAAAAGCAAGTTGAAACAATGCGACAGCAACTGTTAAGGGGTGCGCGAAAACGTCAAAATCACAAAAAGGGCGCCTGATTGCACCCATCACGTTCTGACCGCGTCGCAATACTGCCGCAGGTTCTCCTTACCGAGTTTCCCGTAAACCGCTTCCCGCAGCCGATGTTGTTCCAATCCGGAGTCCTCCTTCAGCATCCCCTCAACCTCGTCCGCCTTTCGGAGTTGGAGTGGCAACGATTCTGCATTCGACTGACGCAGCACAAGTCGTGCGCCAAGCGCCGCTGCTTCGCGGATAGACATCACGTCGGTCTTATCCACCGTGTCAAACGCCGTATGTCCAAAACCCCTGCCGGGCGGACGCCCAACCGTTGTTATGCTGCCAGTTGGGAGGCCCTTAAGAAAATAGGGGTAGTGATCAGAGTAGCAACTCATCCCCTGTCCAACAGAAATGTCTTGTCCCATCTCTTCGGCTGCGTTTTCAATGAAAGGTTCAAAATCCGGCAACCGGTGAAGCTGAATCCCTTTACGTCCGCCGGGGTTACCGGCAGAATCCAAATTCCAAGCGAAGCGAACGTGCGCCGGATTGTCGCCTAATCCTTCGGCGTCGTGATAGGCGCCGAATAGCCCCACCTCTTCATTGCTCCAAGCAATAAATCGTACGGTACGAGCCAATCCATCCCCTGCATAAGCCGACAACACACGCGCCATCTCTGTGACGACTACCATCCCACTGAGCGGGTCATTGGCGCCCTGCGTGATGTCGTGTCCATCGTAATGACAGCCAACAATGATGACTTCTTCGGGCTGCGTTTTTCCACGAATCTCCCCCACGATGTTCCACGCTGTTGTGTTGCGATATGCATCAGTGGTCTTAATTCTTACACGCACTGCCTCATTTTGCCGAGACAATCGGTGAAGAAATTCGCCGGTCTCATAGGAGATCCCGATGCCGGGGATAACCGCTTCGTGGTTCCAGCCAACGGTGCCGGTGACCTCTCCATAGCCGGGATAGTGATTTTGAAAAATAAACCCCTTGGAGTCGTATAAAATAGCGCGATCATACTTCTCCATACGGTGGATGCCACCGCTCCGGGAAATGACAATACTGTCCGCTAGACGGTCTTTCTCTTTCTCGAAATCTTTCTCTACCCCTTCATCGACAAAAACGAGATCCCCCTCTACCTCTGCAGCTGGACAGTATGGCAGCGAGATGCACGGCACTTCGCGCACTACGGGATTGAGAACCTCTAAGGACGCTGCCCCACGATACCATCCATTGTAGGCGTAGGCATCCTTATGGACGTTAGCCAGTCCATAGGCAGCGAATTTCTCCTCTAGCAGATTAGCAGCAAGAGCTGCACCTTCTGTCCCGCCGAATCGTGATCCGAAATCGTCACAGAGTGTTGTGAGCAATGCCATCGGTTCAGTTGAGGTGTATATATCTCCAACGATTTTTTGGTCTAGTTCGAGATAAGGATTGGTCGTTGGCATGTCGTCTTTTCTCCTTCCAGTCCCGCTACGCTTTGAGAGGTTATCGAGGGATGCGTTTTCTGCCTGCGTCCTTGCGTTAAAGTCCGCTCATTCGCTCAGTTCACCTCTGGCATCGCCTCTACCTCTCCGGCTGTATCCCGCTGCATTGTCGGTCTGATGACCACTGACGGGAGGTTAGTCCGTTGTGGGAGACTCGCCATGAGACAAATTGTCGCCGAAGTTTCATCCACATCCACCATCTCTGGACGGGTTTCGTCGGGAGGCGGGACGGGGCGCTTATCAAGGATGGGGGTGTCAACCTCGCCGGGAATAATAACGCTTGCCCGAATGCCGGTATTCCGAAGATCGACATTGAGAAAATCGGTGAAGTTGATTACCGCTGCCTTTGCAGGACCGTACGCCAATCCGCTGAAAGGCCCAGGAGTTACAGCAGCCAGAGACGATACGTTAATAATAGTGCCCTGCTTCGCCTTCAGCATCGCAGGAACTACCGCCTGAGTACAGTAAATTGTGCCAGTCACGTTAGAATCGAAGACCCTACGAATCTCCTCAGGCGTAATGGTCAGCAGCCTCCGGTTTTTGGAGCTGTGACCAGCGTTATTTACCAGCACATCAATCCGACCAAAGGTGTCGAGCACATCCTTTGCCATCTGGTGGACGGCATCGTGATCAGCGACATCTAATGCAATAGCTACAGCCGTACCACCATCGGCGATGATCTCATCTCTGAC
Source organism: Candidatus Poribacteria bacterium (assembly GCA_022822005.1). Lineage (GTDB taxonomy): Bacteria > Poribacteria > WGA-4E > WGA-4E > PCPOR2b > PCPOR2b. The sequence goes on along the minus strand of JAJECO010000040.1, from coordinate 244,335 downwards.
CACTTCGACCTTGGAGGCGGTCCTACCGACCAAGACAACCTTGGCACCCTGCTGTGCCATCATTATCCCCGCGCCGCGACCGATTCCACTGCCGCCGCCGGTAATGATACAAACTTTATCTTGTAAACTCATCTGTCACCTCGTTAATAATTGGATAGTTGGAGTGTTGGAGACTCAATGTATGAGTTCATTAGTTGACTCGTTCATTAATTACCCAATGAACTAACTTCACATTTCACACATCACAGAAGTATGCCGCCTATTTGTCTATTCCCAATAGATCGAAGATAAACGCATACTCAAAAGCGATCTCCTTCAAGTAGTCATATCGTCCTGAAGGTCCCGCATGGCCCGCGCCCATCTCCGTCCTGAGAAGCAGCCGATTGTCCCCCGTTTTCAGCGCGCGCAGCTTCGCTGTCCATTTCGCGGGTTCCCAATAGTGCACCCGTGGATCGTTAAGACCTGCTGTCACCAATATGTGTGGATATTCTTTCGCTTCAACATTGTCATAGGGGGAATACGATTTGATGTAATCGTAATACTCCTTCTCATTGGGGTTGCCCCACTCGTCATATTCGATGACTGTGAGGGGGATGGAGGCATCGAGCATCGTGTTGACGACATCGACGAATGGTACTTTCGCAATAACGATCTCAAAAAGTTCTGGACGCATATTTGTGACAGCGCCCATGAGCAACCCGCCCGCGCTGCCGCCTTGAATAATCAGCTTGTTGCTCGCAGTATAGTTCTCCCCAATCAAGTGCTCGGCACAGGCGATAAAGTCGGTGAAGGTGTTCCTTTTGTGGAGGAGTTTGCCATGTTCATACCACATTCGCCCCATCTCTTCGCCGCCCCGGATGTGAGCGATGGCGTACCCGAACCCTCGATCTAACAGGCTCAGTCGGTTCGATGAAAAGTAGGGATCGCTGTTGATGCCGTAGGAACCGTATCCGTATAAAAGCAGTGGATTCTTTCCGTCTTTGACCAGTCCCTTTTTATATACCACCGAGATAGGAATGGGGGTGCCATCCGCGGCTTCGGCGAAAATTCGCTCCGATTTGTAAAGGGACGGATCATATCCACCGAGGACTTCGTCTTGCTTCTTCAATTCGCGGGTTCTTTCGTCCATCTCGTAATCAAAGACCGACATTGGGGTAACCAGCGAGCCGTAGTTGAAACGGAGGGTGGCTGTATTGAACTCCGGGTTTCTTCCCTGATGAACAGTATAGACAGGTTCAGGGAAATCCACTGTGTGCTCTTGGCTCGTGGCAAGGTTACGAATCCGGATTTTTCGAAGCCCACCTTCCCGCTCAGAAATCACCAGATGGTTCTGAAAAGCACTGATGCTGTCTAACTTTACCGACTCCCGATGAGGAATCACTTCCTCCCAATTTTCCCTCGACGGATTGTTGATAGGAGCGCGCATCAGCTTGAAAGTCACCGCATCCACATTAGTGACGATGAGAAACTGATCGCTGTGATGTTCAACGGAGTACTCCAACTCCGACTGGCGTGGGGAAATGACTTTGAAATCACCTGTAGGTTGATCCGCTTCCAGATAGTGGACTTCAGAAGTATTAATATTCTCCAGTTCCATCAGCAAGTAAGCCTTGCTTCTCGTCTTGGAGACGTCGAGAAAAAACGACTCATCTGTTTCATGATAGATGAGCACATCTGCTGCCGGGTCGCTGCCGAGTTGATGTCTGTGAAGTTTATGGGGGCGCTTTGCTGCATCCAGCGTGGTGTACAAGAGGGTCTGGTTATCGTTTGCCCATTCAACACTGTAATAGGTATTTGGAATTTGGTCTGATAGCAGTTGACCGGTATTCAGATCTTTGATGTACAGTGTATAACTCTCCCCACCGGTTGTATCGGTGGAGTAAGCCAGTAATTGATGATTCGGACTGATCTTATAGATACCCATTTCCAGATAGTCATGCCCTTGGGCAAGTATATTCTGATCCAGGAGTATCTCTTCCTCCGCCTCCAAACTTCCCTTTTTTCGACAATAGATCGGATACTGTTTCCCTTCTTCAGTGCGAGTGTAATAGTAGTAGTCACCCATCTTTTCGGGAACGGAGAGATCGGTTTCTTGAATCCTCCCCAAAAGCTCTTGATACAGCTGTTTCTGAAAATCCTCAGTGTGCTGCATCACGGCTTCGGTGTATCTGTTTTCGGCTTCGAGGTATTCGATAACTTCTGGATTTGATTTCTCCCTTAGCCAAAAATAGTTATCGATCCGTTCTTCCCCATGTACAGTGTCAGGTTTTGGTTGAGTCTTTGCGATAGGAGGAGACGTGGAAGTTGTGCCCGATGCACTCAGAACGGCGGTGGCTAACCAATATAACATCTGACGTGGATCTCCTTGTGTTGATTAGAAGGGGTTCAATCCAGATAGTCCATCTCCGGCCGGCGGTCCCAACGGAATTGGTCGTTCGGTTTGATGTGTTCTGCCCAGGAGCGGATTATCTCCAGGTCCGCCCGTTTCTCTGCCATCTTCTCGGCAACCGCTTCGGGATCCCACCCGTCCAGAACCTCGGCGGTCAGGCGTTCCCGTATTTCTCGGCAATCCGGATCCTGCGCCCGATCTCGTAATTCGTCGGGATCTTCAGCGAGGTTAAAAAGCTGCGGCTCTTGATCGTGGTAGTAATTCAGTTTCCACTCATCCCGTCGGACCATTCGATGCAAACAGTCCTCATAGGTACAGTATTCGGAGAAAGCAAGATCTTCCCATTCCGTATCGCCCTGACGTAGCAGATCAAGAACGCTTCTGCCACGAGCGTTGGGTAGAGGCGGTGCACCGAGAGCGTCCAGCATTGTCGCGTTTAGGTCAAGCGAACTGAGAACATTATCACACTGAACGCCTTCCGGCAAGGCACCGGGCCAGGAGAGAATCGCCGGCACCTTAACCGATGCCTCATAGAACGTACGCTTCATCCATAACCCGTGTTCGCCGACTTGGTCTCCGTGATCAGAACTGTAGATGATAAGTGTATTGTCGGCGAGGCCATTCTTTCGGAGCGCGGTAAGAATCTCACCAATCATTATGTCCATCCGTGTCACCAACGCCCAATATGCGGTTCGCGCACTGAGAATCTCTGATTCAGGCACATCAATGAGACCGCCCCACTCTCTCCACCACTTGAAGTAGGGATGGAGTGAATCGGAGAACGGTTCAGGATGTTTGGGGAGGGTCATCACGTCTCGATAAAGTTCATAATCCTCCCGGCGTGCCACATAGGGCGAATGTGGAAGCATGAATCCTACCGATAGGCAGAACGGTTCCGCTGGCAAGCCAGCCCGCTTTTGAACACCGAGTCGGTCGAGGTAATTCACGGTAGCAGCGGTCACATCCTCGTCGTGGACCTGATAGCTGCTTTGACCAGTCCCTGATTTTTGTAGGCTGCCCCGTGAATTTTTCGGGGCCGCTCCATTGCCGGGGTAGTTGCCACCGTGATCACCGACCAATCGCTCCGCGTAACCGTGCAGTTGATCTGGTCCCAATCCGTGCATCCGACCAATCAACACCGGGTGGTATCCTGCTGCTCCCATCGCGTGTGCGAAGGTAGGGATCCCGGAATCCAAGATGTGACTGTTCGTCCAGACCTCAATGTCAGACGGATACTGCCCTGCCAACATCGACATCCGTGATGGCACACATACAGGGGATGGGCAGTAGACGTTTGTGAAGAGAGTTCCCTGTGCTGCAAGACCGTCGAGGTTAGGAGTCTGCACCAGCGGATCACCATAACAACCGATGACAGCGGGGTTGTGTTGGTCGGAATGGATGTACAAAAGATTCGGACGCTCTGTGCCTGTTCCCATGGTCTCTATATCCTTTACTTATTTCAGAGGAGAGTACCTCTGTTTCATGTCGGAGGCTGCCAAATTTTACGCAGCTAACAGCAGTGAAAAGGTGAATAGTGTGTCACTCGAGGTATACCTGCACCATCGAAATCGAATGCGGCGGTAGTATGACTGTGAACGGATTAGATGGCACCTCCAATTCACACTTGTCCAGTTTTACATTTTCTTCGCCAAAGTCATTTGTCACTATGGGATCCTCACCGGTAATCTCAAACAGAATGCCATCGCGCTTGAGGCTGCCGTGCTGATTTTCGATTGTGACCGGCAGCGCATCCGTGCGATGCTTGTTAATCAGGTTAATCGACATACGCCCAAGATCGGGCTGATAACTCGCGGAGACATCCAGGTATGGAACTTTGCCGTGTGCTTCCGTCTCAAAACAGTCCGATTCCCAGTGCGTGTCGAGTGCGATTCTCCCATTTTCGAGGGTGTGTAGTTGCAGGGGCCAGAAGATTGTCTGCAAAAACAGTCCTTCCGTATTGGTGTGGATGGGCGCAATAACATTGACCAATTGCGCCATGTTTGCCAGCTTAATTGCGTCCGCATGGCGGAGAAAAGCGTTGAGGAACATACCGACTGCTAAGGCGTCCTGTAATGTGTATCGCTCATGCCGTGGATGCTTGGGATCGTGGCTGTACATCACATTCCATTCGTCGAAGGCGATTTTAAGTTTCTTCCCACTTTCTGAATAATACACGCCAACGTCGATGATCCCACGAGCGGCACGGATAAATTTCTCGATATGCTCAGATGCGGTCATATACTCGTAATAACCGCCGTACCAATCGCCAACGTACATGTGGATAGCGAGGTAATCGGCGATGTCTGCCAGTTTTTCGACCACTACCTGATTCCATTTCATATCGGAGGCATTTTGTTCAAATGAGCCACAGGCAGCCAGTTCGATATTTTTATCAACCAGTTTCATCACTTTCGCGTATTCGTACGCAAGGGCAGCGTACTCCTCCGCTGGCTTATGTCCGATCTTCCAGTGCCCTGAAACCTCGTTACCCAATGCCCAGTATTTCACTCGATACGGTTCGTCGTGTCCATTTTTCCGACGGAGATTGGCGTAGTATGTATCCTCCGCCCCGTTGCAGTATTCCACCCAATGCTGTGCCTCATCCATTGTGCCGTTACCCATGTTGACGCAGATATACGGTTCCGTCCCGACTGCACGGCAAAATTCGATAAACTCATCTGTCCCAAAGCGGTTCGATTCGACCGTATTCCACGCCAGTTCCATCTTGCGTGGGCGTTCGTCCTTGGGACCGATGCCGTCCATCCAGTGATATGCTGAGACAAAGTTTCCACCGGGCCAACGGACATTCGGGACCTTCAATGACCTGATGGCTGCAAGCACATCCTGCCGGAAACCTCTCTCATCGGACAACGGTGAGTTTTCTTCGTAGATACCGCCGTAGATACAGCGTCGCAGGTGTTCGATGAAATTTCCGTAGATATTCGGATGGATAGCGTCAATCTGCCGGCGTGGGTCAACCAAGATTGTTGCCATGCTCCCTCACTTTCCTACCAGAACCAGACCACGTACAACGGTGTCTCAATAATCACGCTCAGAATTGACCAGTAGCATCCACTGGCGACATCTCCCAAAATCAGTCCCAGGAAGAAGGGCAAGAAACGTCGATATAAACGCGCTCCGCCAACCTTGAAGACGATGAACTTAATGGTGCCGCATAGGATTAGGGCGAACCAGTAGTGATCCATGGTGCCACCGTTAATGCCCATTGCATATCCGACCGGGTGTAGGGGCCACCAGATAAATTTGAGTCGCAGGAGGCCCAGCAGCATGGTAAACGCCAACCCCAAGCCGATTGCGAAGGTGCCAAAAATATCTATCTCACGAGGAAATTGGAACCAACCGGAGAGTTGGTTATAGACGGATTGTCCTGGTCCCAACACCTGTCCGGGAGCATCTACGGCAATTGAGGCTCCGAAATCGTATAAGCAGTAAAGATAAGCCAGAAAAGCGATGAAGACGCTGGGTGCAATTCCAAGAAGCATAACTACCATCAACCGACGATTGCTGATCCCTGTGCGTTGGGCAAGTTTGAAGCCTTCAAGCTGATGGGGCATAGGGTGACTTCGGTTTGATCCGTTAAACCATGAAAAAAGTGAAAACAGTGTCAAATCGCTCTTTCCGAAAGCTGTTACACCAGCTACAGATGTCAGGATAGTCTGTGGATTGACGCCTCCCATGTTATGCACGGGCGGACCAAGTTCGGCACGAATACGTGTGACAGCCGCTGCAATTATCATGTATAAGCCGAAAAAGAGTGGGAATACCCAGAAAGACATTCCTGCCTGACTGGAGATCACATAGAGGAGAAGCAGACAAATTAAGATGCCAATGACGGCAGTTCGATATCGCACCGGTTCTTCTGAATCGTCAAGGGGTGTATTCATGCCGACCACGCGTTTAAGAATTTCCCGGAAGTGCTTTCGTCCCGCCCATATAGCCATCGCGATAATCGCCAGGAAAGCACCAACGGCTTGGTTTGGCAAGAAGGGGTAGTAGGGGATCGTATACAAACCAGCAGCCCGTCCTCCGATAAACTGTGCTTTTCGGACCCAGTAGAAGAACGCCATCGAGAGGCTTAGATCAATTGGGAGCAGAAAACACAATCCGATCATGAACAGTCGCAAGTGAAAATAGGTGGTTCCGATTGCATCCCACGGTTCATTGTTCAACCACAAGGCGAGATCTGCGGTCGGTTCACGGATTGGTATCAGCGGAACGGATGGATAAAGAAAGTTAAGCCCATTGATAATTTCGATTGTAGCTGCAATCCCAAATCCCCACCACATCGCACGATTCTGGAAGAAACTCATCCCCGGAGCCGTCATATCGAGCGGCAATTGAGCGATTGGATACGGCATCCTCTCGTGTTCAATCCATTGGCGTCGGATTAGTACGTTCAGGAAGGCGACGAGGAAAAAGATCAGTGTGGCAATTGCTGTCCAGCTCAGGATAGGTGCTATCCAGAAACGCAAATAGCCATCAGTGAAGAAATTTGCACCACCTTCGTAAAATGGACGTGCCATCTCGGTGTGTTCCATGACAAGCCATCTCGGGAGGTGGGGATGAATAAGCTGTTTCCATTCGTTTTCAGGTGAGGCGAACCAGAATGCGTGCGTGAGCGGCCCCATAAGGCTGACCATGTTATCGTGGGCGATCACTGATGTCGTCGTTGCCATCATAATGTAGATGACAAGTAGTTCCGCTTGGGTCAGCGCGTGATTGGGAAAGAAACGGTAGACACCAGCGTTCACGAGGGCAAGGGTGAAAACGATGAAAATAACGTTCATCGGGATGGAAGTCGCGGAGAAGTGGAAGCCGTGCCAGACCATCTCGACCATGGCGATCCAATAGGCGTTCACAGGCATTAGGATGAACCCTAATAACACAGCGCGCAAGGTTATGCGCGACTCAGGACGCTGGGATGGAGATGTTTTCATTATTCCTCCGGACTGGGGACCTGACCACATGGATCGCTGGCGTGATATGATGGATTTGGCGAATCAAGCCGATATGTCAACATTGGCAATAAGCCAGAATTATCACGTTAGAAAATTGAGGCGTGTGAATTATTACGAAGTGTATCCGTCGTGACACACAGTCTCGATGGATTAGGAGGCAAGTTAAATGGAGAAATATCTCCAGCGGGACAAGCTACGATTCTCGCAATCTTAGGCTAAGAAACCGTAACTGCATTCCGAGCAGGGTTTGTGCCCAAACTCACTTTCTCTCGAATAATGCACACCCCAGATAATTGACAGGCAGTGTATGTATGCTGTGCTTCAATGTAATCAGGTATGTTGTTGAGCGACAGATCTAACCTTGGGATCGTCGTCCTGGATCTCGATAAATGACGCGTCCGCGTGTTAAATCGTAAGGCGAAAGTTCGACCAGGACTTTGTCCCCCGGAAGAATTCTAATGAAATTCTTTCGCATTCTGCCGGAAATGTGCGCCAAGATCTCGTGTTTGTTGTCCAATTCAACCCGAAACATAGCATTCGGCAGGGTTTCAATCACAGTTCCTTGGACCTCGATCTTGTCTTCCTTTGCTCGGACTCGAGACTGGACACCATCTTTGGTCTCCTGAGCCTCTTGTTCTGCGTGAACCTCAACCTTATCCTTACGAAAGTCACGCTTATTTTTCTTCTTATTTCTGCTTTTGCTTGGTCCCTGTGCTGGTCCTCTACTTTGTGTCGGTCCTCTACTTTGCGCCGGTCCTCTACCTTGTGATGACCTGTTTCTATTTGGCGACGTGTTTCTTCCTTGTGTAGGTCTTTTACCTCTCACTTGTATGTATCTCCTCTGTACGGGTTAAGGGGTTATCAAAATCTTCCGCTCCATAAATCCATCATTCATGATGGAGAGCTATCAATGGTCTTCAAGGCTGAAGACCTTTTCTTTTTCGGTAACAAGTACACGAAGCGACTCGGCTGCCGCCTGAAGTTGCGATTGGGCGTTGTCTTCGTCACTGCCTGTCGAAACCAAATCAACGGGCATGTATTGATTGTCATCGCGTCGCAAGGCGACATAAGCCTTTAAGTAAACATTTGGATGTTCGCCCATTACCTGTTGCAAGAGCGGCGAAACTTCCGCTTCAAACATATTTACATAAACCCGCAACGTGGCGATTTTGGCACTATAGCGTTCAGCAATCAGCGGCGCAATGTAGGACTCAAAAATGGATTTCATTTCCCGCGGAGGACCCGGCATTAGTAGGATTGAAGACGAATCTTTTGTGACACGTACGCACGGTGCCCAGCCGACCGGATTCTGAAAGACTTCAGCAGTTTCGGGAACCGTTGCCATGTTGACCATCGCATCGGTTGCGTCGTCTCGTTCCGTTAACCCCCGTCTCTCCATAAAGGAAGCTAATGTTTCCTCATGTACGACAGGCTGCACCCCGAGAATTTTTGCAATAATCTGCACAGTCATATCATCGGGGGTTGGTCCGAGCCCTCCGGTGGTGAGAATCAGATCTGTCTTCCGGTGAATCGCATCCTCAATAGCTTCAAGCATTTCATCAAACTCATCCCGAAGCATCGTCACACGACGTAGCTGTCCACCGAGCTGAAGGATCTGCTGGGCAATCCAGTGGGCATTGGTATCTTGGATCTGTCCAAGGATTAACTCGGTTCCAATTGAGAACAACTCAATAACGGGTGTGCGTTCCAACCTAATCACCTCGTGGTTGTCAATCTATCTGCATATACATCATAACTTTTGATTAAGGAATTCAAATGCGCCAACCCCGTGGAAGCTATGGGCAGCGTCAAATACCTCAAGCCCCAACTGATCTTCAGCATTGAAGACTCGAAAAATTTTCTGCGCTTGGTCAAACGCAAATCGAGTTGCATCAATTGGGAAGATCGTATCTTCTGTGCCGGACTCGACGAACATTGCCCGTGGCGCAATCAAACCAGCGATGTCATACATCTCCGCATGCTTGAGGATGCCGGGGATATAGTTGTCGATACAGTGATTAATGCTCAAAATACTATCGCGGAATGTATTAAAATAGCCGCTGACGACCGCAACCTTGAACCGTTCATCTATTGCTGCCGAGTAAAAAGTCGTCGTGCCACCGCCGGAGATGCCCATAACGCCGATCCGGTTCATATCAATTTCCGGACGCGTTGAAAGGTAGTCAAGCGAACGCATTGCGTCGTAGACCCGCCAGCCGATCATGGTTTCTCCCAGTAGGAATGCCGCGCCGGAAGCAGGCAGACATGATGAGTTGCCTGCTCCCCGTTGACATGCCGCATCATCTCGACGATGTCCGAACCCGAACTGTTCTATCGCCAAAGCAGCGTAGCCTCGATCGACACACTGAAGAGCAAAATCGTTTTGGTATTCACCGTATTCGGTCCGCATTGTGCCGTCTTCCTGAATCCCGACGATGTCATCAACACCGCGTCCGTGTCCGTGAAGGCAGAGAATAGTGGGACTTGGCTTTTCAAAATCTTTGGGCAGCAGCAGATAGCCGAAAACGGTCATGTTTGGGCGGCTTTGAAACAGCACTGTTTCACGGGTGTAGGTTGAGAACTCCCTCGTTTCCGTGACTCTGGGCAGCAATTCACACCTTTCGTCCGGAAAACCACCGAGCAGTTCAACGAGCTTGGCTCGCAAATCACGCTGCCACCTCTCTGCGTCCGCGGTTGCCGCAGCCTGAAACGCCATCGCACGAGAGGCGTGATCATACATTGCATGTGAAAAGGCTAATGTGTCTAAACAGTCTTGAGACATCTGAAAATTTCCGTTCTAATCCCACAGTCTTGTGCTGAAATATCGCTCCCCAAGATCGTTGAAAACGGTGACAATAACGCCTTCTTGGATCTCTTTGGCAACTTCATAAGCACCTTGCAGGTATCCTCCGGAGGACTGGCCAACAAACCACCCCTGCCTTGCTAAACGGCTGCACATATCATACGCGTGATCAATGGTAACAGAGATTTTCTTATTAATAATACTCTCATCGAGAATCTCTGGAACGATGTCTTCGGGCCTTCCCATCGGCTTGAGTCCCTCAATGCCGGGAAATTCATCAGGAACAATACCGCAAATTTGAATATCTGGACTATGCTCTTTAAGACGTCGTCCAACACCGGTGATTGTTCCTCCTGTTCCCACCCCTGCGACAAAGTGGGTAATCCGTCCCGCTGTTTGTTCCAGAATTTCTACCCCTGTTGTCTCATAATGTGCGCGCCAGTTGTTGCCGTTTTTGTACTGATCAGCGAAGTAATATTTATCGGGAGTTGTTTCGTGTCGGCGGTGGACTTCGCGGAGGGCTTCGTCGTAACCAAGGATTGCATCCGTGTAGATGATATTTGCACCGTGTGCTTGAATCCGCTTTTTTCGCTCTTCGCTGGCGTTGCTTGGAATAACCAATTCGACTTGGTAGCCTAAAACAGTACCAATCATAGCGTAAGCGATTGCAGCGTTTCCAGAGCTTGAATCAAGGATAAATTTGTCACGCGTTAGCTCGCCGGATCGGATGGCTTCCGTTAACATGCGCAGCACAGGTCGATCCTTAATGGAACCGCCCGGATTGTACATCTCTGCTTTGGCATAGATTTCTACATCGGGTAACTCATCGGCAAATAGGTCTATTTTGACCAGCGGTGTATTTCCAATCTGTTGAAGCAGTGGATAGTTTGAGAGAGAAACGGAGCCGGTCGGTTGTTTGCTCATTTAGGGTGTTGCTTCCTTTTTCTAACGGAGTTGTGTAGAAGATTGCTGTTGAGCAGTTTTGAAAGGGGCTCGGCATACACTACATGACTGACTCCGTTTGAGCCAGTCGCTGCTCAACTAACGAGCGAATATGGTCCTTAGCGGCGTCTCCAGTTAGCTTACCGCTGAGAATGTCAGTGACTTCAAATTCCGCTAAACGCAGGGTCGGTTTCAGTCCGTGCAGCGGCGGCAGCCAGTCCCGAAAGGTATCGAAAAAGGCGCGTTGTGCCGCTCGACCGTTGAGAAACGGAAAATCCGCTGTCTTGCGCCGAAAGCGATCCGTGCCCTTCCGAATCGCCATCTCTTGATGTTTGACGCATAATTGGAGATACGCTTGGCGATCAAAGCCCAGAGCTAAATCTTCCGGATACCCGCCCAAAGTCGCCTGACGAAACGTGGTAAAGTGCTGTAGTTCATCGAATTCGAATATAAAATTGTGGGGCGCGGGGAAATAGGCATCGGGTGTCAAGTATCCATCCGCTTTTGTGGACAGGCCATCCCAATCGCCGCCCATCTTCTCAAAGAGATCGACAATTCTTGAATAGTATTGACCAAAATGTGCCGAAAACGGTTTGTTAATCAGCCAATCGAATTGGGCGCGTCGTTCAGCAGGAACCTCTAACACTTCCTCAACGAGCGCAATGATGCCGATTTCAAGACGCATGTTACACGACATCTCCCTTCACCGCTAATGCTTTATGCCGCTTTCTATCACACTTGTCTTAATTTGATCCCCATGGGGTGACATCATTCTGCTCTCTTTTCCCCTCGCTCTTTTTTTATTTTTTTAAGTTCCGACCAAATTTCATCCGACTTGATAAACTCTGTAAGTTTCCCTTTTGGTTGTCGATGAACCGGATCGCCGTGTCCGAAGCAGAGTACATCGAATTCTAGGCTTTGTAGCTTTTCTAAAGACTTTCGGATTAAGCTCAGATCGGGAATGTACTCGGGAAATGCGATGCCAAGTTGCTCCTCCGGGATACCTGCATCAAATCGTGCGCCTGAGAGAATATCACCAATGATGAGAACAGTTGGGTTCCCCTGCACGAGCAGTGCTGTCTCTGGATAAAATCCTGATGGGACAAAAACACATCTAACCGTTTCCAAGACAAAGTCCCCATCATGAAACCAATTGTCAATCGTTATGTTATATCTTTCCCGTTCAGCCTCATGCGCCCAAAGGCGGGAGTTCCAGCGATGTCGGTATTGTTCTCCTTCTCTCAGATGGTACTCGCAAGTCAGAATTATGTCAGTTGGAGGACAGATTTTCTCCAACGCCGCAGCTTCCTCTTCGGTCATTGCAAGCGGATCAACTAGAACAAGTGCCTTATGTTCAGGGATATGAATTGCATAGCTGTTCCACCGGTAAGGTGTACCTTGGGCTTCGCCGTGCATCTCAATCCATCGAAAGATTCGATCCGATACCTGCTCAAGCATTAGAATATTCTATTTCCTCAATCAAGATACGAATTTCATTTTTGATCTAACTGCTGAATTGGGTGAATTGTCCCAACCTTACCAAAAGTTTGAAGCCTCACCAAATCAAAAGCATACCACAAATCACATCTTCTTTCAACTGTAAATTGCGCCAATCAATAATCCTCGCTTTCGACACTTGTATCGGTTATAATTATATCCGCTTACCAATCTTATTCCAGTTGAGGATACAATCCATTACGATTTAGACGTTTCACTGCCGGTCAAAGAACGGACTTCGAAAGGAAGGAAAATGACAAATCTCCTCGATGATGCCCAGATGCAACAATTCATCACCGACGGCTATATCAGTGTTCGAGCCGACTATCCTCCCGAATTTCACCAAGACATCTATCAACAGATCGAGGCGATGTTTGAAGGTGAGGGCAATACCGGTAACAATATCTTGCCCCGCATCCCACAGATTCAGAAGGTCTTCGATCATCCGGCATTAAAGGGTGCCTTGACCAGCCTGCTGGGGGAAGGCTACATCCTGAACCCACACCGACACTGCCACCTCAATCCTCCCGACAGCAAAGGGCAGCGTTGGCATAAGGATTGTTATGTCTTCGATCACAATATGCGCCATCCGCGCTTTCAGTGGGTACTTGCGCTCTATTACCCCCAAGAGACAACCGAAGACATGGGACCAACAGGCCTCCTCCCCGGCAGACAATTCTACAAAAAAGTGAGTCATGATGATCCACAACTCGCGAGTGAACCTGCCTCGCCCTTATGCGGTGAAGCAGGCACCGTCTCGCTTGTCCACTTTGACGCGTGGCACCGGGCAACGCCGAATTACAGCACGAAGAAACGATACATGCTCAAATTTCAGTTTGCGCGTATGCAGCCCCCTCAAGGACCTTCTTGGAATCATAAACATCGTGAGTGGGAAGGTGATGCAAACGATGAAAGTCGAGCCACATCGGTGGATCTTTGGAACTGGCTGTGTGGGAATCATTCACACTCAGAACCAGATGTGTCGGGGGCTGACGTGCCAGCTTTGATGACAGCTTTGCGTGATGAATCAGAAACCGTTCGTCTGAACGCTGCTTATACGTTGGGCAAAATGGGAAAGCCTGTCGTACCTATGCTACTTGATGCTATGCGGGAGGAAACCCTCGCATCAATTGAGGAAACGACTGCCAAACCCCCTGACAATCTACATGGTACCAATCCAACCGCTGGCTATGCAGCGCAAGCGCTGTCCGCAATTGGTTCACAAGCAGTTTCGGGATTGATTGACACGTTGGCGGACGAGCATTGGTGGGTTCGTGCGATGGCTGTGGATGTGCTGACGAAGATTGGGCAGGTAGCGGGAGATGCCGTGCCAGCATTAATGGAACGTGCGAATGATGAACACTGGTGGGTACGTCGCAATGCAGTTGAGGCGTTGGGAACTATTGGGTCGTGCAGCCTTGACGCAACACCGCTGCTATCCGAATCGTTACGGGACGAAGATTACCGGGTTCGGCGTAACGCTGCGCTCACTTTGGCTAAATTAGGTCAGCCCACGGACGATGCCATACCTGCCTTGGTGGAGATGTTAGAGGACGAGAATCGGTACAATCGCTTTTATGCAGCAAATGCATTGCGAGGAATTGATACATCTGCAGCACGAGAGGCGCTGATGAATGTCCTTTTCACTGCCCGATGGTGTTCAATCACCACGAAGGATAACCAATATTAGAAAGGGACACCTTCTCATAAAATTCAGTATCCTAAACGTTTTGAAACTTCGTCAATTGTTTCTGTCAGCACATCAACGGTTTGCAGAACCTCCGACTCGTTGATTGTGAACGGAGGACTGATAGCGATGTGATCCCCAGTTACGCCATCAATCAGTCCGGGTGCGCCGGGCATTATCAAAACCCCTTTGTCAAAGGCTAAATCCACGACGGCTGAGGTCACACCTTTTGAAACGTCGAATGGTGTCCTTGTCTCTTTGTCAGCAACAAACTCGACACCAGTCAGCAGTCCTTTCCCACGGATATTCCCGACAATTGGCGACGTTTGAAGAGGCTTCAATTTTTCAAGCATCAGATCGCCCATCCGTGCACACTGCGTAACGAGATCATACTTCTCGATATAGTTCTGTACGGCGAGTGCAGTGGCACACGATAGGGGATTTCCACCGTAAGTATGTCCATGTGTAAAGCTGCTTGATTTCTTATAGATAGCGTCGTAGACTTTTTCGTGAGCGATAGTTGCAGCGATCGGCGTATAGCCGCTGCTCAACCCTTTTCCAGTGGTCATGATATCGGGGATAACGTCCCAATGCTCGATAGCAAAATTGACCCCTGTGCGCCCGAATCCGGTTACCACTTCATCAGTGATCATCAGTATATTATGCCGGTCGCAAATCTCCCGAATGGTGGGGTAGTAGTCCGGTGGAGGGGCTACCCCCGCTGCCGACGTACCAAGAATTGGTTCAGCGATAAAAGCGGAGATGTACTCACTGCCTTCCTGATGAATTACGCGCTCAAGTTCGTCCGCACAACTGAGATGACAGTCGGGATATTCCTGTCCGTAGGGGCATCGGTAACAGTATGGGGCTGGGATGTGTGGAAAATCGAGCAGATACGGAACATAATCGTCCCGCCATGATGTCCTTCCAGACATTGACAGCGCACCGATCGTATTGCCGTGCCAGCTCTGCCACCGTGAAATCACTTTGTATTTTTTGGGGTTGCCAGTTTCAATATGATATTTTCGCGCCATCTTCATGGCGGATTCCGTCGCTTCAGAACCGCCGGAGACGAAAAATACTTTTGAAAGTCCCTCTGGTGCCATGTCGCCGATTTTTTGTGCGAGGTCGATTTGCGATTGCGTGAGGAAACGGCTATATGTGAAACAGACTTGACTTGCCTGTTCGCCCATAGCATCGGCAATCTCTTTGACGCCGTGACCGATGCTTACCACATGCACCCCTGCACACGCGTCAAGATAACGCTTGCCGTCTGTATCAAATAGATAGACCCCCTCACCGTGAGAAATCTGTTGCCACTGCTGCTTCAGTGTTCTATGGAAAATATGATCATCGTTCTGAACTTCAGTCATTCAGTAATCTCCTTAGCATAAGTTTATGCGCCCATTCCAAATGGCAAGATTAATATTTAGTTCTTTTGGCGCTTCGGTGGAGTTGCAGAGACACCTTCCATGCCACCGCTAACCCTAAGTACCTCGCCCGTAATCCAGGATGCTTGCGGACTACATAGAAAAGCAACACCGCGGGCAATGTCGGTGGGTTCGCCCCATCGTCCCAACGGAATGGCACTACGGATGCGCTCGATCATCTCGTCCTCAGTAATATTAAGTGTCTCGCAACGTTGCGCCATGTTTCTCCTGTTAAATTCGGTATAAACCGGACCGGGGCTCACGGCGTTTACTCGGATTCCATAGGCTGCCAATTCGATAGCCAATGTTTTGGTCAGGCTGATTATGCCCGCCTTTGCTACGTTATAGGCTGCAACCAGCGCCGCTGGATTTTGGCCATTGATTGAGGCAACATTAACGATGCAGCCCCGTTCCTGATCCTCCATAATCCCACCGGCAGCGCGGCAACAGTAAAATGCCCCAGTCAAGGTGACGTTTAACACACGGTCCCACTCCGCATCACTCAACTCAACGATGGGAGTGACCTTTTGACCCGTGCCAGCGTTGTTGACCAGAATATCCAACCGTCCATGTTCGCTGACAACTCTTTCAAAAAATGCTGTTACCTCAGTGCTGTTGGTGATGTCCAAGTGTGCAGCACACACCTTCAAGCCGTCAGCACGTAGCCGGTCAGCTTCTGCCTCAGCCTTTTCCAGTTGCAGATCGGCGATAATTGTCGTTGCACCGTCACGGGCGAGTTGCTCGACGATTCCAAGACCTAACCCTTGAGCCGCTCCAGTCACCACTGCGATTGAACCATTGAGACTTTGTAAAGCGATCCTATCATTGTTCATACACATACCCCATTCTCTGAACTTATTTCACGATGCGAAAGTAATGCCCCTTTTCGTTCCGAATTCATCTCGTTCACACCTTGCACATCCTACGTCCCTTCTTCAATTTTCCATTGTCGGATTTCGCGCCTTTTGCTACAATGAGCCGAGTTTTGAGAGGATACCATAAATAGCCATCAAGGGAGGGAATTCAATGCCTACTTATATTGCATTAGGTCATTACACACAACAAGGTATACAGAACATTAAAGAAGGCCCTGCACGTACTAAAGCTGCCCAAAAAAACGCTCTCGCTCTCGGTGCAGAATTTAAAGCGTTTTATCTGGTGATGGGACAATACGACTTCATCACTATCATTGAAGCGCCAGATGATAAGACCGCAGCCAAGTTCGCGCTTTCCACTGCGTCAGAAGGTAACGTCCGCGTTGAAACCCTTCGCGCATTCACGGAGGAAGAGTACGGGGACATTGCTGCTGCCCTGCCCTGAATTGCTCTTGGTGCACAGCCCATATCATACAAAAAACGAAATCATGCTGCAACACCTGCAACACCCAACGACCAAAACACTAAGGACTTGCAGACCGGTTTTGGATCTGCAGCGAATGGGAACAACGTTTAACGCCCTAAAAACAGTTGTAGAACTTCTGCATTAGCCGGTCAATGTTCTAATGTCCTCAACAGTATGAGCCAAGTAGGTAGGATTCGCACGTTGTAATTCCAGAGGTGTGCCATATCCATAGGTCACCGCAATCGAGTCAATCGCATTACCTTGGGCACCAATGACGTCATGTTCCCGATCTCCTACCATCGCGGCGTTGCTTTCTTTCGGTTTTTCCAGCGCCGATAATGCGTGTGCGATAATCTCGGTCTTTGAAGTCCTTGTCCCGTCAAGGTGGCTTCCGACAACGACAGTGAAGTATTGATCGAGGTTGAAGGCATTTAGAATCTGATTAGCATAAACGGTTGGCTTCGATGTTGCAACGATTAGCTCCTTCCGCTTGCTCTTCAGATCTGCCAAGAGATCGGGGATTCCGGGGTATACCTCATTTTCATATATTCCAGACGTAGAAAAATATTCGCGATAAAAATCAACAGCCTGTTGCGCTTGACCAGAGTTAAAGTCGTAATGTTTCTGAAATGACTCAGACAGCGGTGGACCAATAAAAGATTCAAGGTTATCAAGATTGTCTTCTCGGATCTTAAATTTCGATAAGGCATATTGAACGGACTTGGTAATGCCAAGTTTTGAATCGGTAAGGGTTCCGTCTAGATCAAATAAAACCACGGCGTAACCAGTCATGCTTATTGCGTCCTTTTTTCAGAGCCTTCATTTCACAATATCTTGTGGCATTCTATTTTTCATCTGTCCGGTACAGTTCTTTCAAACGACGTATGTACTCTCTATCCCTTTTCTCGACCGCCTCATCGAACCTGTTCGGATCAACAAACCACGGTTTTCCTTCGTCCATACGCTCACTGATTTTCTCAGCCACCTCGTCAGATGGTTCGGATCCCCTCCGTCTCCGCGTTCGTATATCTGCGGACCATTTCCAGATACCCGCTAAATCGTAGTGGAGAAATGGACCTTCGTGGGGCATCCGAAAACCAAAAGTAGACTGGATGCCGAGTTCAATGTCTTCAGCGGTTGCCACCCCTTCTGCCCACAATCTCGCTGCCTCGCGTCCCATCGCCCCCTGTATCCGGTTTAGCAGATAGCCCGGTAACTCTTTGCGTACCCGGATTGGGATCTTCCTAACCTTTTGCATCAAGTCATAGATGATATTGTATGTTTCGTCGGTTGTGCCGGGACCCTTAGCGACTTCAACACCCGGCACGATGTGCGGCGGTGCGAAATAGTGTGTTAATCCAATTTTGTCTTGCCGCCTGACATCCGCGCCAATATCGCTCATAACAAATCCGGAGGTATTGCTAACGATGATGGTATGCGGTGGGCACAACTGATCCAGTGTCTTGAAGAGAACCTGCTTGTCCTTTAGCCGTTCGACAATGACTTCGGTGATAAAATCGCTTTGTGTTGCCACTTCCTCCAGCTTGGTGGTAGTTGTGATTCGGCTGAGGGTACCATCGGCTTCCGCTTGGGTTATTAGTTCCTCCTCGACAAAGAGGTCCATGGAGGCTTGGATATTTTTCGTAGACTGCTGAAGAAGTGCATCACTGAGATCCCTGATTATGGTGGGGTACCCGCCTAACGCGAAATTTATCGCGATACCGAACCCCATGGTTCCACCCCCAACAACTCCCACCTTTTTAATGTCTGCTAACTCCATATTCGCCTCCTGTATTGACTACACTCATTGTGACCACCATTTTGACTCGGTGGATCGGCAGCCGAGGTTTTAATCGAGAGCACACTTCCCGCTAAAACCTCGATCGCCAGATAGCATCCATTATTAGAGGGGGTCTACAATTTTTCGAAGCCCTTTGCCGAGTTGGGTTAAGCTGCTTTGGTATATGAATCGGTCCCAGCCCATACAGAAGTGACGGACACCCAGATCAATATACCGTTTTGCTTCTTCAGGTTGACCAATTTCGATCCGTGGAGCAACGTCGTATTCTATTGATTTCTTGATGACAAATTCTTCAAACGGCTGTATCTCCGGGGTGTTCATGAGGTTTGGTTCACCTCTGGAGAAGCCAAAATCTGCGGGACCCCATTGGGTCATATCAACCCCTTTTTCTTTTGCAACAGTCAGAATCTCGTCAATGTTATCAACCGCTATGTTCTTCTCGATCATGATCAAAAACACAATCGAATTCAGATCTTCGATGTAACCGTCCGCGCTATAACCTGACAGTGCCGAACGACGAATCTTTACCCCCATGTGCCCATCGACACCCGGGAGGTCCGGTCTGATCGCACGGTGACATCGTTCAATATCCTCTACGGTACGCACATCCGTAAAGAGAACCGCCTTAAAGCCCGCACCGAGCGCAGCTTGCGCCCAAAAGCTCTCGCTTTTCTGGTCGAGTTTTGTCATTAGTGGTAAGTTGCCACACTGCCCTGAACGTGCCATGTGATAGAGCAGCTGCATGTCAAAAGTGCTATATTCGGCACAGAACTCGCCGTAGTCAAACAGACCGGTATCCCCAATGATCTCAGGAAGATCTGGATCGCTGGAGAGGTAGTGTGTCCCAATGGTTGGTTTTCCTTGGTCGAGTTTCTCACGAAACGTATTAGCCATTACCATATAACCAATTCCTCCTCCTGTGATTCTGTGACAGCTTAATCCTTGCGAAGGTATCGAGCCCACGCAAGGATTAAGTTCTATAATGGACTTTGGTGATTAAAGGAACATCGTAATCCCCATATCAATATATCTATCGCGATCATCTGGTGCAATACCCCGAAGGCAGACCGCAACGCCGGTACCTTGCAACTGCTCCGCTACATGACGCGCACAGTCATCAAGGGTTTTGAGCGAATGGTGGGGATAGCTTTCGAGGCTGAAGGTCAGATCCGCTGGTCCGAAAGAAAGGCAATCAACCCCCGGTTTAGCCAGTTTTCTCGCGTTCGTGACCGCGTCAACAGACTCTATCTGCATCCAGAGGACACCGTTTTCGTTCCACCATTGCGCATACTCGAGACGTCCGCTGTGTTCCGGGGCGACCTTCCGAGAAGCACCGCCCCAGCTGCGCTTGCCGACCTGTGGATAGTAAAAGAAATCAATGGCTTCATCAACTGTCGATTCAAGTTCTACCTGCGGCACCTCAATGCCCGTCGGTCCCAGATCCAGATAGTTGCCGATAAGGTAGGCATTACGGGTGTGCTTAATCCGGAATTGAACCGGCATATCGAATTCGTCCGCGACTTCGCAAAAGGTTTTCAGGCGTTCTTCGTTAAATGCGGAGTGTTGACTATCGGTATTAATGAAATCGAAATCTGCCCCATCAAGGATGGCTCTGAGATCATCCGGATCCGATGCAACGGGGGCTCCCCGCCCGATAAGTACCTCTCCATCGCGTATACGTTGTTTCAAACTTTTTTCTGCCATCTGATACTTCCTTTCTAATTTTTTTCTACCAGATAAAAACTTCCAATCTAATCTTCACAATGTGGTGGCACCCATAACAGATAAACAACATCGGGACTTTCACCGCTAACTGTTGGAAAGTCTTAAAAATCCATTGTACCTGTTTTTCGCTTTCCTATCAACATAAATCAGAGAATCTTACTTGGGTTCTATCCGGGGCCATAGTTCTTGAGCAGAACAAAGGTGCGAAACTGCGTTCCGATTTGGTTGCTATATACAGTTAGGCAAACGGAGTCCCTAAAAAATCACACCAAGCACAAGCTCTGGAAATTATCTTCCATTTACCCGCCGGATTTTCAACGGTTTTTCACCCGAAAGTTCTTTTGAGTGGTATAATTGACAAAAAAGGCGATTCTTGACGTACGGGTTGCAGAGCGCCTACCGACGCTTTTGCACCTTGCCTGTATACTATCTATGTATGGAATCGGCGTATTAGTAGTGATGTAAGACATCAGGAGGGGAGCATGTCCACCGAAGAAAAGCTACACCAATTGAAAATGAATGGCTATTGCGTCCTTGAAGGAGTCATCCCAGATGACAAAATTGATGAGGTGCGAGAGAGTGTAGTGGCAGCACAAGCGGTACACCACAAAAAAGCGGAAGCAGAACTTGCAAAAACAAGATCGCGAGGACACCGTGTGGGTGTTCAGGGTGTTGCAAATATGAGAGGGGTCATCAACGAAACCCAGACCTTCGCTCCATATTTAGCAGATGATCGGATTATGGCGCTTACCGACGCGCTGTTCGGGTCGTATGTGCGAATATCCTGCACTGATTGCGTGATAAACTATCCCGGAAATGAGCGAGGTTACTGGCATGCGGACTGGCCCTACAATCAAACCAATGCAACGCATATTCCCGCACCGTATCCGGATACAATCATGCACCTATCAACGATTTGGATGCTGACCCCATTTGGTCCCGAAACAGGGGGCACCTATATCATCCCCGGAAGCCATAGAACCGACGACAATCCTTCGGCAGCGGGGATAGCGGGAATTAATCCCGACGCCCCATATCCGACGGAAACGCAGGTTTCGGGTTCCGCAGGTAGTGTACTACTCTACGACAGCCGACTCTGGCATGCGGTGCCCCCAAATCGTAGTGACAAACCACGTGTCGCCATCATCGTTCGCTATGCACCGTGGTGGCTTAATCTGAATCCCACACAGGCTGGAAATCCAGAGCACACCCAGATCGTGATTGAGACAGACGGGAAAAATTACGATTCACCTCTTATACGAGCAGATGTCTACGAGTCACTGCCTGACAATGTGAAACCGTTATACCGGCATTGGGTAGAAATATAGACTATCCAAGCCCAACACCGTTAGTAGATCGAATTAGCCCTTTAATTGTAAGGGAGTTGCCAACATTAACTGACCTCTATCCGTTCCAAAGAAAAAAATGATTTGAAAACAGAAGAGGAAGGGCAGATGTACCGAAGATACAATCTTGTGCATTTGATCTTGGCTATCGTTATAGCCTTGGTGCTGACGCCGCTGATGGTATGCGCTGCCCCGCCGGCACAGATTGCTTTTGTATCTGAAAGGGAGGGGACCCGGCAAATCTACGTGATGGAGGCCGATGGAGATAATCCGCAAAGACTCACCAATATGCCCCGTAATGACATTGATCCTACATGGTTTGACCCTGCTTTTGCAGTTGCTCCCGCAGCTAAAAAATTCACGATATGGGGCTGGCTTAAACAAGATGTCCAATAACTGCTGTGATTGAAAAAACAGTGTTTGTTGAGGTCGGGGCATAAACACCGAGGAAGGACCGCAGCCTGCATGCGATAATAATTCGAGCTATGCCTTTAGTTGGAAAGGGATCGTCAACACCAGCTGATCTCTATCAACTCCAAAGGCTAAAAAGACGATTTAAGATCAGAGGAGAAATGACGGATGCGACAGAGATGCAATCTAGCTCATCCGATTTTAGCTGGCGTGGTAGTCTGGGGTCTAACGCTGCTAATAATAGGCGTTGACGCACAGGCACGGATTGCTTTCGTGTCTGAGAGGGATGGAAACCCTGAAATCTACGTGGTGAACGTTGATGGGGAAAATCTGCGAAGACTCACCAACAATCCCGCTGTTGAATGGGATCCCTCATGGGCGCCGGGCGGTAAACACATTGTCTTTAGTTCCAAACGAGATCGGAACAGTGAAATCTACGTGATGGACGCCGATGGAAATAATCCGCGAAGACTCACCATTAATCGCCGTAACGACTGGCATCCCTCGTGGTCGCCGGACGGTGAGCGGATCGCCTTCGCGTCTGATAGAGATGGTAACTTCGAAATCTACATGATAGACACCAATGGGAAGAATCAACAAAGACTGACCAATAATCGCCGTAGCGACTGGCATCCCTCATGGTCCCCTGATGGCGAACGGATTGCCTTTGCGTCTGATAAAGACGGAAACTTCGAAATCTACGTGATGGCTGCCGATGGAGGCAACCAACAAAGACTCACTGATAATCTTCGTAGCGACTGGCATCCCTCATGGTCCCCTGACGGTGAACGGATTGCCTTTGCGTCTGAAAGAGATAGGAACTTCGAAATTTACGTGATGGCTGCCGATGGAGGCAACCAACAAAGACTCACTAATAATCTCCGTAGTGATTGGCATCCCTCATGGTCCCCTGACGGTGAGCGGATCGCCTTTGCGTCTGATAGAGATGGTAACTTCGAAATCTATATAATAGACACCGATGGGCAGAATCCGCAAAGACTCACCAAGCATCCCGATGATGACGCTGATCCGGCATGGTTTGACCCTACTTTTTCAGTTGCTCCCACAGGCAAAAAATCCACGATTTGGGGAGGGCTCAAGCGCGTTGTCCCGTAACTACACGTTATTGAGAAAACAGCGTTTTTCGTTTTCCTGTTTCACTACTCCACGTACTCATCAAAATTGGTGACTTTCCACTGCCCTTCAATCAGTTCAGTGAAAATCACAGTGTTGCGAACCGTGTTTGAAAAACTTGTGCCTTTGATAATCAGTTGGTATCTGAAAAATACGCGGTTTTCGTCCTCAATTTTTTTCCCCACCTGCTTATACTCAAGATTTGGCTTGACTTGGGATTGGTCACTACCGCTTCGGACTTCCCGTAAGATTTCGATTTCCGATTTCAGCTTTTCCTTAGCAAGTCCTTCGCTCAAACGTAGTGCCATCGCTTGGTTTGCATGCAGGTAGTAGTTATAAACAAAATCCTCCGCAACATCCTCAGGCGTGTTCCTGTCCGAACAAGCAGATATAATCAATAAAAGAATGAAGCCAATCCATACCCTTTTCATGGGGTTTCCTTTCGCTGAATCGTTCAGCAAAGATAGCAATAGCAATCCGCAATTTGCTTGACGTGTCCTCAACGGATTGATATAATGCGGACGACCCTCCACACTCGATGGGGTGTTGACGTAACGCTTGGCAAACGGAAAGGAAGATCTATGATCATTTGCCGTCGGTTGATTTCAAGCTATTGCTCTTACTATGTCTTTTCCTTTATTTATGTTTACAGGGTAACCTACAGACCAATTCCGCCCCGCAGTCAGCTCAAATCTCTCAACCTACATCACTAAAACGGGCACCAAGAACTCTGGAAACAGTCCAAAGTGCACTTGAGTCTGGACAGGCAGGAACCATTAGTGGGCGGGTAGTGTTGAAAGGTGAACCTCCTCCACGTAAAGAGCTACGTGTTACCTTGAACAAAAAGATGTGTGGGCATACATACCAGTCGGAAAGTCTCCTTATGTGAAGGTTGATTTTGAATTTAGCCAACCCTCAGAGGCAGCTCAATAAAGTATCGAGCTAACTGCTTTCGTCTAAATGCAGACGTTTGCCGAAGACTCCTCAATCAATCTGTTCGACTTTACGCCTCCAGGCAAACAGTAAATCCCCAATATCATTTGTCGCTACTGGCAGCAGGTTCGCTCCTATGCTATTTCAAAAGAGGTGTCGAATGATAATAGCCCGTAACTCAGTGAACGTCAAGTAAAATTAAAGCTTCAGCTTTGGGAGTACATTACAAGATGAAAATTACCAAACTCGAAACATTCCTGATTGCACCCCGCTGGCTATTTTTACGGGTACATACCGATGAGGGAATCGTCGGTTTGGGCGAGCCGTATTTGGAAGGACGTGCCACAACTTCCGCTGAGGCAGTCAGGGAATTGGAAGACTACCTCATCGGTCAAGATCCACGACGAATTATCCATCACTGGGAAGCGATGTATCGACAGCCATGTTATCATGGTGGAGCAATTATGATGAGCGCGATCAGTGGGGTCGAGGCTGCGCTTTGGGATATCCTCGGTAAAAGTGTCGGGTTGCCGGTATGGCAGTTGTTGGGTGGACGTGCCCGAGACCGCATCCGTCTGTACAAAGGGGGCGGTTCCATCGAGCAGATGAAAGCAGATGTGGCACGCGGATTCAAGGGTTTTAAAATCGGGATCCCGGGGCAGTATCCCAAAGTTCATGCCACAAAAGAATTTATCGACCAGGCGGTGGCTTGGGTGGGAGAAGTCCGTGACGCCGTTGGGCCTTCCGTTGATATCGCCATTGATCTACACGGTGCGTTTCTCCCCGCCGCCGCAGTGCCCATCATTAAAGCGTTGGAGCCGTTACATCCAGCGTGGATCGAGGATCCGTGTCAGTGCGAAAACTACGATGAGATGGCGCGCATCGCTCAATCCACGAGCATTCCTATCGCAGCGGGTGAGCGTGTTTTCACGCGCTGGGCATTTCGTGAGCTTTTAGAGCGTGGTGCAGCGAAGATCTTGAACCCAGACCCCTGCCATGTTGGCGGCATTTTTGAGACACGTCTCATCGCGGGGATGGCAGAGATGCACTATGCTGGCGTCGCTCCCCACTGTCCACTCGGTCCTATTGCACTGGCGACCTGCTTGCAACTCGATGCCATGATGCCAAACTTTGTGTCTCAGGAGCATGTGACGCTTGGCGAGGGTTACCTCAAAGAACCGTTCGTTCCTGTCGATGGGTACTTGCCGATTCCAGACAAGCCGGGGCTTGGGATCGAACTCGACGATGAAGCGATGGCGGACAAAATCGGTGCTATCTTCCGCCCGCAATCGCCCCTACATCCCGAAGATGGAACGGTTGTTGATTGGTAGATAGAAGCCGATGGCTATCTGATTTTATCTCACTGCGGTGGTACGAAGGAGGTTGTTCAAGCTGCTATGATAGACCGTTCAAGAGTCCGAGAGGCACTCACCGGACCCGTTGCATCCGTCCATACCCCCTTTCTATGCGATGGCGAAATCGACGAAAAAGGGCTGCGAAACATGATTGACCATGTGATTGACGCTGGCAGTGGGAGCATCATCCTTACCTACGGGGATAGCCTCTATTCGGTGTTGACCGACGAAGAGGTTGCTCATATAACTAAAATAACCGCGGAGCATGTTGGGGGACGCGCCATGGTGATCGCTGCGGATAGGCAGTGGTGGACCGACAAAGAGGTAGAGTTTGCCAAATATGCTGCGACTGTCGGTGCGGATCTATTGATGGTGCTGCCCCCCAACTGGGCGAGGTCCTGCACGATAGAAACCTTTGTCGAGCACTACGCTGCGGTGGCTGAACACATCCCGGTGATGGTTGTCACCAATGTGTTTGCAAATGCACCGGATCTCGGGCTAAAGACGTTAGAGGTCTTGCGAGATCAAGTCGATGGGGTTGTCGCTATCAAGGATGATATCGTTGGGGCGTTTGCCAGACGGATGGGAGTACTGTTACATGGCCACTGGGGCGTGATTTCAGGAGGTCAGAAACAGAACCATCTGGACATGCTGCCTTATGGCTGTGACGGGTATTTCTCCACCTTCATTCACTTCAGCCCCGATATCACACAGGACTATTGGCGAGCAATCCAGACGCAGGATTGGCAACGCGTGAAAGAGATTATACAAAATTACGATTTTCCGTATTTCGATTTCGTTAGTGGGCTGACTGGGGGTGGAGACGCCGGTATCCACGGAACGCTTGAACTGTTCGGGATTGCCGAGCGTTGGCGCAGGAAACCCTATCACACGCTGGACGATGCGGAGATGGAGCAGTTGAGAGGATTTTTTCAGGCTAAAGGTTTACTTTAATTCTGTGCTCTTCTCTTCTTTTTCCACTCCTCAAACTCAGCAAGTGTCTTTTCATCCGGCGGATAGACGCCGACAATGCTTGCTCCAGCTTGTATCTTTTCCGTAATAAATACCTCTTTCTCCTCCATTTCAGCAGCGGTCTGTGCCACCTGATCTGCCAACTGCGCCGGCACCACAACTACGCCCTCTTCATCACCTACAATGATGTCACCCGGATACACCGCCACGTCGCCGCAGGCAATCGGCACCTGAATCTCGCTTGGATGGTGTATAGTTTTGTTAGTGTGGGCGTTCATCGCCGCTGCATAAGCTGGAATACCGAGTTCTGCGATGACCGGGCTATCACGGTAAGCACCATCAGTCACAATGCCCGCTGCACCGCGGCAGTGGAGGCGCGTGGTAAGGATTGATCCCATCGTTCCTGCGCGGGTATCCCCTCGTGCATCGACAACAAACACTTCTCCCTCACCGATTTGCTCAATCCCGACGCGTTGGACATCTTTTAGATTATCAACTGTACCCGGATCCAGATCTTCGCGCATCGGTAGATATCTAAGCGTGAATGCGGGACCTGCCATCTTCATATTAGGGCGTAATGGCGCGACGCCGTGCATAAAGGAGCGGGTGATGCCATGTTGTCGCAGCACTGAAGTCAGAGTCGCAGTGCTGGGAATCAAGAGAAGGTCAAGTGTTTCACGTGAGATTTTTTCTTTCATCTGTTTCTCCTTTTACAGAATCTACTTTATGAAGGTCTCAAACTGTGTCGCATAAGCCAACCTTCGCGATATTATAAACCAGAATGGTTACAATTCAACCCTTAAATTCAATCAGGATTTCCAAGTTGCTTTGAACCTCAATCTCATCGGGGATTAAAGGATTAACAGGCCTTGCTTCCCGGTCTTATCGGAGATATTTTCACGATTCGGTTTTAGGTTGACGTGCAAAATTCGCTAATGTATAATCTGCCCGTACCGCACTACATACCGGGCTTCAAAGCGTCATCAAGGATGCAGAATGAGAGTTGTCGCTGGAAAATTCAAAGGCAGACGATTAAAGACGATCAAGGGATCAGAGGTGCGTCCTACTGCCGACCGCGTCAAAGAAGCCGTATTTCGTATTTTAGGTGAACGGGTTGTTGATTCCGATTTTCTTGATCTTTGTGCAGGAACCGGGAACGTTGGACTTGAAGCGTTGAGCCAAGGTGCGAGGGCTACTACCTTTGTTGATAGCAATCATCACTGTATCCGCATTATAGAATTAAACCTTGAGATGTGTGGATTTGACCGTAGGCAGCCTCAAGTCCAGCTCATTCACCTTGACGCACGAAAAGCGCTCGCCCGGCTTGGTAGGCGTAAAGCGAAATTTGACCTGATTTACTTCGATCCGCCATACGTCTCTAAAATCTACGAACCGTGCTTGAAACAGATTGCGGACGCAAATCTACTTTCTTCAGCTGGCATGATAGTTGTTGAACATCGGAAAATTCGAGAGGCTGATTGGACCAAATCTCTGATGTTGGACGAACTGATTTTAAGTCGCCAAGAGTGGTATGGCGATACAATGCTCTCATTTTATCGGGTGGCATCCGTAAAGGATCAGAATAATGCCAAATCGTGCGCCAGACTGGCTAAGACAAGCTGATAGAGATTTTGAACAGGCATTAGATTCCCGTCATGCCGAGCGACATGAATGGGTATGCTTCGCTGCACAACAGGCTGCAGAAAAAGCCGTCAAAGCCTTACACCTCCATACCGGACAGAAGATGTGGGGCAATGTCATCGCCCAGTTACTTGAGGAGTTATCAGAAACCGTTGATGTGCCAGAGTTATTGGTTGAAAAGGGACGTGTTTTGGATAATTTTTATATTCCTTCCCGTTATCCGAATAGTCATTCAGCGGGAGCCTCTTTTGAGCACTACGGTCCGCTGCAAAGTGAGAAAGCAATTCAATATGCCCGTGAGATTATTGGGTTTGCCCGGGCTCAAATGGTAGGATACACAAACCGTTTGGATCTTAGACATGGACTAAAAATAGCCGCTACTCAGCTATGTTAAAAGGGGGAATTTTGCAATACAGCAACGCCACCGATGGTTACCCACTCGATCAGATTCTGTGCGGGGATAATCTGGAGTTGATTCGGGAACTCCCGGATCGCTCTGTTCAACTCGTTATTACCTCACCGCCCTATTTTCAACAACGAGACTACGGTGGTGGTATGGGTAATGAGGCGTGTTTAGAAGAATATCTTGACAGCTTGTTATCCCTATTCCATTGTGGTGAAATCGCTGGATTACGGATGAAGATTCGTGGCATCCACGCCAGCGCTTTTGGTGGGCGGGAGGGCGGACGTAAGGTTCAGATCGAAAAAAATGGCTTCACGCTTATCCGATTACGAGGCAACAAACTCAAACGAGATGTGATTAAGCATCCCGTTGAATCAGTTAAAGGAATCAGGCATCCAGCAATTTATCCCGTAAAAATTGTTGAGGAGTTTTTGCACCTTCTCACGCGTCCTGGCGATGTTGTATTGGAACCCTTCATCGGTTCTGGTTCCACAGCTGTCGCCTGCATAGAACTCGGACGGCATTTCATCGGTTATGATATTAACCCGGAGTATTGCCGCTACGCACAAAATCGGGTTGAGGCGATGGTCCATGAGGACGCGTCAGCCGTTCTCGGGAATAGCCGATAGGAACTCCTCTCTATATTGCCAAGAAAGGTAGCTTGAACCACGACCTGCATTGTTCCTACTCTTGAAGAGATTCAGACACAGTTGACGGCTTTTGATCTCTTTCAGTTGTTGGCTGACGAACCACACAGTTTTTTCCTTGATAGTAGCGCAGAGGTTTCAAGGGCCGCAAAGCAAGGATTCCGCTGTGCGGAACTTGGGCGCTACTCGTTCATCGGTTCGCAGCCCTTCCTGATTTTTCGCAGCAAAGGGACAAACCTTCAGCTTGATTGGAGAGACCGAGTTGAAATACGATCGGGAAATCCGTTTGCTGCACTACGGGAAATTTTGAATCGATTTCAATCGTGTCCACTGCCCGGCAGCCTGCCGTTTATCGGTGGGGTTGGATATTTGGGTTATCCGCTCCGCTGCTTCATCGAAGAACTGCCAACAACAGCATACGACGACCTCAAACTGCCCGATTGCTACTTTGCATTTTACGATGCCATCGTTGCATTTGATCATTTTTCCAATCAGGTGTATCTGTGCCAATCCAATATCGACGAAAATTCTGCTACTCGACATCGACAGTACCTCGAAAAACTCCGCTCAACTCTTCAATCTGAAAATTACGGCTCGCAGCGCTGCTGCGAAGAGCTCAGCTCCTCCCTCCCGCATTTCGTGAAATCGCCGATTCGATCTAATTTTTCCAAAGCGGATTATCTCTCCGCTGTGCAGCGCGCGAAGGCTTACATCGCATCGGGCGACATCTATCAGGTTAATCTGTCGCAGCGATTATCAGCCTCAAGTGACTTACCTCCCGCAGAATTGTACGCCCATCTGCGCCAGTTGAGCCCCGTTCCTTATGGTGCATACCTCCACTGCGGTGATTTCCATATTCTAAGTGCCTCCCCTGAACGGTTTCTCCATTTTTCGCCAAGTTGCCGAACCGTCGAAACTCGTCCAATCAAAGGGACACGCCCACGCGGCTTGACACCGGAGTTAGATCGCAAACTGGCGATCGAGTTACTGCATAGCGAGAAAGATCTTGCTGAGTTGCTAATGATTGTGGATCTGGAGCGAAATGATCTCGGGCGCGTCTGCCAGATCGCATCTATCCATGTGCCAGAACGCGTTGCACTTGAAAGTTATTCTAACATACACCATCTCGTAGCGACTGTTCGGGGAACGCTCCGACCGGACGCTGATCGTATCGATCTCTTGAAGTCATGCTTTCCCGGTGGCTCTATCACCGGGGCACCAAAGATTCGGGCGATGGAACTGATTGATGAGTTTGAGCCGATGGATCGCGGCGTATACACTGGAGCAATCGGTTACTTTGGGTTTGATGGAACGATGGATCTCAATATTGCAATTCGGACCTGTATCCTCAAAAATGGACGTGCCCACTTTCATGTGGGAGGCGGCATCGTCGCGGATTCAGAACCCGAAGCAGAATATCAGGAAACACTGGATAAGGCGAGCAGCTGGATGGCTGTTCTGGAAGGCAAAACGAGACTCGATGCGTAAACCGTGAAATCTGTTGGATTGTGCTTGACTGTTAAAATTGCAATCATGAGCTATCTGCTCATAAGGAGAACATCATGAGCCAAACAAGAAAAGTTGTTGTGATGGATAGTAACGGAAAAATCTGGACGGAGGAACAACCCACCCCTGAACTCGAGCCGGGACAGTTGCTAGTTGAGGTCGGAGCGTCTATGGTAAGCCCCGGTTCTGGACTCGGTGGAGTCAAGAGCAGGCGTGCGAATCCTCAGCCGAATCCAACCAAGCGCCCCTTCGGTTATACCAATGCCGGCGTTGTTATTGACACGAAGGGGGATTGCGATGAGTTCTCGGTCGGGGATCGCGTGTCGGGGATGGGCGGCGGATATGCAATGCACGCGACACACGCCTGTATACCGCACAATCTGTGTGCAAAGATCCCTGAAAATGTGAGTGATGCGGAGGCGGCGTCCAACCACCTTGCGGCTACCGCCTTGCATGCAGTACAGCGCGGACGAATCGTAATTGGTGAAAACGTCGTCGTGGCAGGATTGGGTTTGGTGGGGCAGCTTTCCTGCCAAATCGCACAGATTGCCGGCGCGTATGTTATGGGGATGGATCGTTTTCCGCGGCGGGTTGAGATGGCACAGGAGGTTGGTGTAGATCTGCCAATTCAGTTGACCGATACGGACCCGGTACCGATTGCAGAAGAATTCACGGGTGGATATGGGATGGATTGTGGGATTATCGCATTCGGCGGTGATGGCACAGAGGCGTTTCGGCAAATTCGTGGTATGCTCAAGACAGCACCGGACACACATAAGATGGGACGTATCGTTATTGTTGGCGGCGCAACTATTACGCACGGTTATGCTGCCGGCCTTGGAAATGTGGATGTAATCAGCGCAGCCCGAACGGGACCCGGCTATCATGACGAAGCCTATGAACATGGCGCAGATTATCCACCGGTTTTCGTCCATTGGCCCACCCAACGAAATCTGGAATTGGTACTGCGGTTCATGTCTGAAGGCAAACTGAAGGTGAAGCCGCTGATTACCGATACTGTTCCGATCGATCAAGCGGCCGACGCGTGTGAGAAACTCATCCAAACCCCGGATGAGGCGTTGGGGGTTGTCTTCTCCATGCGCTAACCTACAGCCAGAAATGAATTGACAATTGAAATATAGTACACTATACTGACAGCGCCATATCTTACTGTTGAAAAAGGGGTGAGACACGATTTTCCGAAAGATTAAAATTATCCTAGACATGATCAAGTTTGAGCACACAGTCTTCATGCTGCCTTTTGCAATCATGAGTGCATTCATCGCTGCAAATGGTTTTCCCAAGTTAAATAAACTTGGCTGGATACTTGTTGCCATGGTTGGAGCGCGAAGTTGTGCCATGGCATTTAACCGTCTTGCTGATGCTGAAATAGACAAAGCAAACCCGCGGACATCAATGCGAGCCCTCCCCGCCGGATTGATCGCAAAGGGGGCGGTATGGGCGTTTACACTTGTTTCAGCTGCGCTGCTCGTGTTTGCTGCATATAATCTCAATCGGCTTGCTTTTGCGCTTTCACCTGTCGCGCTCGCGGTGATTATGGGCTACTCCTACACCAAACGCTTTACCTCCCTCTCCCACATTTGGCTCGGAATTTCCCTCTCAATTGCGCCGATAGGTGCGTGGATCGCCATCAAAGGTCAGTTCGATTGGACGCCCATGCTGCTTGGATTCGCTGTGCTGCTTTGGACTGCGGGATTTGATATTATCTACGCTTGTCAAGATTTTGATTTTGATCGCAAACAACGATTGCACTCAATTCCTGCAAAATTCGGAATCAAGCCGGCCCTGTGGATTTCATCGGTACTGCATGTGGTCATGGTTGCGATCTTGCTTGGTGTTACATTGTTGACAGACCTTGGTGTTGTTTATCTTGCCGGTGTCGGAATTGTTATCATCATCTTGATTTATGAGCATGCTATCGTTAAGCCGCACGACCTGTCACGGGTAAATCTTGCTTTTTTTACATTGAATGGTATGGTGAGTTTGGTGCTGATGGCGTTATCTGTTGTGGATATGGTATGGTAGCATGATACAAACGATTGCGCTGGCTGCCATTTAGGTCAAGGCGTGGTCTAGCATTCCAACCTGAAATCTTTGTAGAGAGAGAAAAAATTATGGACATCAGTTTTAGCACGGGTGTCGGTGGAGGTGCATGGAGCCTCGAAGAGTGTGCCACATGGGCAAAAGCAAACGATTTCGACGCAATTCGTCCGAATGCTACTGGAACGTTTGACCCTGAGCAGGTCCTACGGTCGGGCGGCGATGAAATCAATGAGACCTTGCGATCCCACAATATCTATCTTGCTGCGCTAAGTGCTCACAACAATCTGTTAGACGACGATCCCGAAGCGCGTGAAGCTGCCCGTGAAAATCTCAAACGAGCCATTGAAGCAACAAGCATCCTCGGCGCGCCAGTCCTCGTGACCTATGCAGGTAGCCCTGTCAGTTGGCACTTTTACGGACAATTTTCCTCAAATCCAGGAAATCCGGGCGATAGATCCGTCGAACTCGTAAGCAGGTTCAAGGAGATGTGGACACCGGTTATCCGCTTTGCTGAGGAAAAGGGAGTGACAATCGCGCTTGACTGTGCGGTGCGAATGGGCAATATCGCCTGTAATCCGGAGATGTGGGAACGGATCCTTGACGCAATTCCTTCCGATAACCTCGGGTTATCTTGTGATCCCTCCCACTGGCTCTGGATGGGGATTTTGCCGGCGGAGGACGCTATCCGCATGTTCTCTGGCAAGTGGTACTATGCCGATGTGAAGGATTGTGAAGTCAGTCCACAGATGCGTTTTCGTCAAGGAATCATCGGGAATTGGTGGTGGCAGTATCGGGTTCCCGGACGCGGACAGTTGAATTGGGGAACAATCATCGGTGCACTGCTTGAATCGGGATATGATTATATCCTCTGTGTTGAAAACGAGGATCGGGGGATGCCCGGGCTTGCCGGATTTGCATTGGGTGGGCGACATCTGCGACAATTTCTGCCTCAGCACGGGGAATCTTATAATCCAGCAACTCTCTGGAAGGTCAAGAACTAAAATTGTAACCGAGAAGTGGCTACTAACTCCTTACGGGTAACTTCGAGTCATGGTCGATACCCTTTCAGGTTGGTCTTGCAATCGCTCCGTAAAATATGCTATTATTTAGCCGTTTCACACATCTCTGTTAATTCGTTCTTGCAGGAGGAAGACAATGGCTTCTATTCACGAAAATCTTTCACGGATTCAAGATCGGATTGCTGCAGCTGCCGCGCGCATTGGACGCGACCCAAGTTCAATAGATCTCGTTGCCGTATCTAAAACCAAGCCTGTCAGTCTAATTGTCGAAGCGATTAACGCTGGAATTACAGACATTGGTGAGAATCGCGTCCAAGAAGCACAGAGTAAACACCCCCAAATTGACGATCCTGTAAAGTGGCATTTGGTCGGTCATCTGCAACGGAACAAAGTGAAACAAGCTTTACAGATTTTTGATCTCATCCACTCTGTGGATAGCCCTCGCCTCCTCGCTGAAATAGATCGACGATCTGCTGAGTTGAATCGTACGACTGAGGTTCTGATTCAGGTCAATACCTCCGCCGAACCCAGCAAATACGGTCTGGAACCTGATCAGACGTTAGACTTCATCGAAAGTGCACAGCCTTTTCCCCATGTTCGGATCAAAGGATTGATGACAATTGGTGCTTTCCTACCAGATCCCGAAGCGGTGCGTCCAATGTTTGTATTGCTGCGGCAACTCCAGGAGAAAGTTATTGCCCAGCAGTTTCCAACCGTTGAAATGGATAGCCTGTCAATGGGAATGACTAACGATTTTGAGATTGCCATTGAGGAGGGTGCAAATCTCATCAGGGTTGGGACTGCAATTTTTGGAGAGCGAGAACAAGACGTTTGACGTAGATAGGAGCGTAGCACTTTGGATACAAAACTTCGAATCGGTTTCGTCGCTGTTGGCAACATGGGAGGTGCAATTGTCAAAGGCGTTGTGCGTGATTTGCTACCGCCTGAGCAGGTTTGGATAACAGATGTCTATCGGCCACTCGTTGACCAACTGTGCGAGGAGTTAGGTGTCAACAGTGCGGAAAATATACCCCAATTAATAGAGAATGTGGATTGTGTGCTATATGCTGCCAAGCCGAATAACGTTCCAGATGTCTTCCCGGAGATTGCTGCCACCCTCCAACCTTCTGCCCAGTGGATTATCTCCATTGCGGCAGGTGTCTCAACACCCCAACTAGAATCCTACTTCACCTCTCCGTTGCCGCCAATCGTCCGTGTGATGCCCAATATCGCTGCCTCTGTGGGAGAAGCGATCTCCGCAATCGCGGCGGGAAGTGCCGCTACAACTAAACACCTCGCTATAGCGGAAGAAATTTTCAACGCTGCGGGTAAATCGGTAGTCATGGAAGAGAGACATTTAAATGCTGTCACCGGTTTAAGCGGCAGCGGTCCTGCTTTCGTGTTCCTATTCGTTGAGGCCTTCGCTGATGCAGGGGTACAGGTTGGATTGACTCGTCCCGATGCATATCAACTTGCCCTACAAACCGTGCTCGGAGCATGTAGAATGCTTGAGGAAACGGACGAACATCCGGCAGTGCTAAAAAACCGAGTGACAACGCCAGGTGGGACAACAGCGGCAGGATTATATGCACTGGAGAATGGGCGCCTGCGAGCAATTATCGCTGATGCTGTGAGTGCCGCTACAAAGCGCTCCGAAGAGCTTGCAAATTGAGTGAGATTGGAAGGGATCTCGACCATGGAAGTATTAATACCTCTGTTTATTGAACTGCTTGGGATTTATTCAATTATTGTGTTTGCTAACGTTATACTATCTTGGGTTGTG
Organism: Candidatus Poribacteria bacterium; assembly: GCA_022822005.1. Lineage (GTDB taxonomy): Bacteria > Poribacteria > WGA-4E > WGA-4E > PCPOR2b > PCPOR2b. The sequence goes on along the minus strand of JAJECO010000040.1, from coordinate 208,527 downwards.
AACTTATCTGGTAATACGACAGTAAGACAAATTTATTGGCTGACAAACCGATTTGTTGATCCAGCCCTAGATCCAATTCGCCGTGTCCTACGCCCCATGACAGGGGGCTTGGGGATTGACATCTCCCCCCTCATTTTACTAATCTTTTTAAGAATATTACAGAGTATGTTGGGGCAAACTTTTTAAGCGTTCATCTGTTCAGAAGTCCTTAATTCTGGTAACTATTCCTTGCGTCCTAATGGTGGTTGAAAATGCTGACTGAAGAAAAAATCTTGGAATTATGGGATGAGACTAATATCTATGCCCAACTGATCCAACAAGCAAAATCCACGCCCTACATTCTTCGCGAAATGCCAACAGTCACCCATCACTTGAAGATAGATATGCTTAAGGGCAAGGTCTGCCAAGACATCTTTCTTAAATCTAATATGATGCAAGGGATGGGGGTAGAATACATACCACATTGGGATTATTATACTCCAGCTGTCGAAACAAAGGCGTTGAGTCGAGAGTACAAAGACGGGACGTTTGATGCAATCCGATTTCGCCGGCAGTGTCGACGTGAATTCCAGCGTGAAGTTGAACGACAACAAAACGAACTGCGAGCGCTGGGCATTTTTGCCGATTGGAAGAGGGGTAAAACTCTGGATTCGCGCGATGAAGCGAAAATTATAAATGCCTTCAGCACATTGCAGGAATTAGGTTATTTGCATAAGAATCAAGACTTAGGGGCTTGGTGTCCGAAATGTAATACGGTATTAGATGTGGATGAAATGCAAATTCACCCTGCCCCGGCGTATGCTGGATATGTCAAATTTCCGGTTAGCACCGGCCTAGAAGAGTTTGGCGAGGACGTCTACTTGTTAGCATGGCTTCAGGATCTATGGTATCTTGCCGGGAGTATTGCCATTGGATTGCAGGAAAGTGACGAATATTGGATGGTTGAGATAGGAGGTGAAATCCTTCTCCTCACCGAGGAAGATCTTTCAGGTTGCTTCTCATCAGCTTGTGAGGCAGATATAAATCGATTACAAATTTGTCCGGTTGATGTGTTGATGGATTGCATTTGCGCCCATCCATTCCTAGGGGCAGACCTGCCGATAGTTGTTATCCCGGATCCTTCTCAATGCGATGATACATTGGACGAAATACCTGAACTGCCAAGCGGGGTTAGGCCTCTCACCCCAGGGCATCGCCCTATTGATTATCAGATTGCTCAAGCCTTGCAACTGCCGATTACGTCGGTTATTGATGATGCTGGACGTTTGACAGAGGATTCCGAGCAGTTTTGTGGTCTTGAAGTTTCCGATTCCGGAAAATTCATTGGTTTCGAATTGGAAAAACGAGGCTATCTAATATCAGCAGGATTTGAGGAGGTACACCAGCCTCACTGTTGGCGGTGCGATATGCCAATCCTGTTTCGCTCAGTTCAACAATGGGTGTTTTCCTTAGATAATAATCAATTGAGGGAGCGTGTGCTCTCCTCAGATGAACATTTGACATGCTATAGTCCTAAAGATCGGGACTGGCTACAACAAACGATTCGAGAGCTTTCGCCGCTGCTGGTTTCACGCCACAGCGGTTGGGGGACCCCGATTCCTATTTTTCAGTGCCAAAAATGTGGAAAAGAACTTTCTGACGCACGGATTATCAAGGCCATCCGTTCGCTGGTAAGCCGTCGCGGTGCTGATACTTGGTTTAAGTTGAGTGCTGAGGATCTGTTACCTCCGAACACCATATGCTCTAACTGTGATGCGAAGGATTTTCGGAAAGAATTCACAACCCTTGATGGACGTTTCGCGATTCTGCTCAACACAATTAACAATTTTGGAGTCAAGGGAAATCAGATTAATCCAGTTAATGTTTACTTCTTTTACCCGCATCAGTTTCCTAAGTGGTTCGCCCAGTTCGTTTTAACTTCAATTGCTATCTCTGATGCGGATCCGCTGAATGTGGAGTTGGTAGGAGATCGTTCAAGTGTACAATCGGTTGATGTCGACCAAAGTTGGACGAATGAATTTCCAAAGGATGTGCTGCGTTTGCTCTACCTCCAACCCAATTTGGAGGTGTCATCAATTGAGGCGGATTTCCAACAGTGTCATCAAGAATACTCTGCCATTCAAGAGCTTCGTGCAACGATATTGAGTTATCTAGAAGATTTTACCCCTGATCCGCATGAACGCCAGCGAGAACTGGCACCAAAGTTGGATACACCGGAGTTAGCTGCTACGGCTAGGATGATGGAATCCGTAGGTCTTGCCTATCAGCAACGCGACTATTATCAAGCGTGGTGCCTTCTAAGGGACTTTTGTCAATCAGACCTTCAACGATTCCTTGATAATCTATCCAATGGGGCGAAAAAAGCGCAGGAAAAGAGAGCTAACCAAGCGGTGCTCTTGGAGATTTTATATGTCTTGGTACAGCGGTTCGCACCAATCATTCCTTTTTTCTCTGAACAAACCTACGCCTTAATCCGAACGCGGGTGGATACTACTTCACCTTCGGATAGTGACGCAAGCCAAGATGAGTCTGAATTGTCGAGCATTTTCTTAAAAGATTGGATTTTCCATACTAATTTTCCTTACGTTGCCGATACAGATATACTCTGAGGGAACTGTTGAAGGGGCATTTTCCAATGCAAAGAAACGTCCTAAAATTGATTTTACCGCTATTTGCTGTTGCTTTGCCTCTGCTATTGGTAGATCAATTCACTAAGTGGTTGATTCAACAAAATATTCCGCGTTATGGTCAGCATGTAATAATTCAGGGTATATTGAATCTACGCCACGACACGAATACCGGTGCTGCGTTTGGATTGATGCCGGGGCAAAGTCTACTACTGATTATAATCTCGGTTATTGCGATTGGCTTCATTGCCTATTACTATAGGCAGTTCCGTGAGAGTTTGTGGATGAAGATTGCCCTCAGCTTTCTGCTTGGAGGTGCCCTCGGTAACTTTATTGACCGCATCCGCATGGGGGAAGTCACAGATTTTATTCAGTTTCGGCTGCCCGGTTTCTGGTGGCCTACCTTCAATGTTGCCGATATCGCTGTTTGTATCGGTGCCGGCATGTTGATGATTTACCTATTTCAGCATCGGGGAGATTACGATGAATCGAAACAGATCGAAAATTAGATTACTCATCGTTCTGATGTTAGCTGCTTTGATTGCAAGCAGTGCGCTTGGCCAATATCAGGAGAACCCGGAGGAAGGGACGCCGTCTGCCCATCGCCAAACAGACGAGGTCTACCATGAAAGCACGCTACGTCGTTTTGAAATTGTTACTATTATTGCTTTGCCGTTTACAGCGATTCACAGCTATGTAGGGGTCCGTGGCATCCAAATGATTCGGCAAAATGAATTCGCGCCGGAACTCTCGAGCACAGATTTCAAAATTATCGGGGCATCCGCAGCGTCACTCGCCCTCTTTATCGGTTTCTGGGATTGGCTACATACGCATGACAAAAATCCTTCGGAAGAATTGATGCCAGCTTTGCCCCAACGTATAACGTCTCCCAAGCGAACTCCGATCCAAGGTGTCGGACAGAATGATTGGGAACTCGATGAACCGGATGGCCTTATTTTGCCGCTCGTTCACCTTCGGTTCTGACAGGCTAACGGTCCCAGAATACTTCAATTCATTTATCGACTTACTCTTTCACACGTTACGCTTCACGATATGGCTGTCTTAGAAATTCAAACTAACGATGCTCCCGTCTTGCGGCAAAAAGCTGCTCTTATCCAAGAAATTGACGCAGATTTACATCCGTTCATCGAAGATATGTTTGAGACGATGTACGAGGCACAAGGAATCGGTTTGGCAGCGCCGCAGGTCGGTGTATCCAAAAGAATCATCGTCATTGACATTGAAAAACATCATCCGGAGTACCCGCGGATTGCATTGATAAATCCTGTCCTTACACTGACCGTTGGTGAAGAGCTGGGCGAAGAAGGCTGCCTAAGTTTGCCGGGAGTGCGAGGAATGGTTCGGCGATCTGCGATGGTGAAGGTGGAAGGATTGCTGCCGAATGGCAACAAAATTGAGTTTGACGCTGCTCATTTAATGGCACGGGTATTGCAACATGAAATTGACCACCTAAACGGGATTTTGTTCACCGATTTGCTGCGCCCCGAAGATCAAGAACTGCTTGAAACTGGACCGGAATCATGTGAAAAAAGCGGTGATGAAAATGAAGATTCTCTTCATGGGAACAAGTGAATTTGCGGTTCCGAGTTTAGAAAAATTAATTGCGGTGGGGTTTGATTGCGTTGGGGTTGTAACACAACCAGATCGTCCAAGTGGTAGGGGGAAGCGACTTACCCCACCTCCCGTCAAGGTTACCGCCGCGAATCACAATCTGCCGATTTATCAACCGAAACGAGTTCGGGATCGCGATTCGGTTCGTGTACTTAAAGAACTTCAACCTGACGTAATTATCGTCGTTGCCTTCGGGCAGATTCTTCCGAAATCTGTGCTCGAACTTCCTCGTTTCGGCTGCCTCAATGTGCATCCTTCGTGTCTGCCAAAATATCGCGGTGCTGCTCCGATTCAATGGGCACTCATACACGGTGAGACGGAAACAGGGATCACAATCATGCTACTCGACGAAGGTGAAGATACTGGGGATATTATTTTGCAGCAAAGCCTACCCATTGATCTTTTAGATGATGCTGCTACCCTTTCAGTTCGATTGGCAGATTTGGCACCTTCCCTGTTACTTCAAGTGTTAGAGCAGGTCTCAGATGGTCCACCACCGCATCAACCTCAAGATCACTCCCAAGCGACCTATGCCCCTCGACTCACTAAGGAACTTGGTCAAATTGATTGGGACCAGCCAGCAGATCGGATTCGTAATTTGGTGCGCGGTGTTTCGATGTGGCCCGGTGCGTATACGTGGGTACAAGCAGGTAAGCACTCTGTAGACCCTGACTTTCGTTTAAAGATAACTGATTGTACCGTTATTGATCATCTGAATTCCGCAGGATTGCCCAGCGGTACAATCGAAATAACCACCAACAAAGAGCTCGTTGTCTTTACAGGGAAGGGCAGGCAGGATAGGATCGGGGAGCAAAACGAACACGACGAATTGGGGAGCAAGCACTTACGGTTAAATCGTGTCCAACCCGCAAATAAGAAGGAAATGGACATCGGTGCTTTTATGAATGGGTATCGGTTGAAAACTGGGGATCGGCTTTTTCGCAAGGAAACGCCAATAAATTAATAATAGGTCGAATATGCGCCTGAATGCCATATTATTTGCTGTCGCTAAGGTTTTACTGTTTGCTCTTGTAGTGGTTGGTGTTGTTGGGTTGGTGTTTGTCTTTTGGATCATTCCGCGTCAGGTTAATACCCCGGAAGTTGCCGTGCCCAACTTAATCGGACAAAGTTACCAACAAGCTGTATTGTTGATCACGAGTTCAGGGTTGACGGTCGATCCGGTCCAAGAACAAAAGCCAAGCCCCGACTTTCCAGTTGGGCAGGTTATCGAGCAAGATCCATCAGCGAATTTCAAGATTAAATTGAACAAGCCCATCCGGCTTACGTTGAGTTCAGGTAGTGAACAAGTAGCGGTCCCCGACGTTGCAGGGATGTTAGTGGGCGATGCCGAGATTTTACTTGCGGACGTTGGATTGCGACGAGGGCGGGTCGCAGCAGTCTACACGGATCGATATCCGAAAGCCGACACTGTCATTGCGCAAACTCCTCGGGCTAAGACACTGCGTCCGTATGATAGTGAAATCCATCTGCTGTTAAGCTTAGGTATCCGTCCGAAGTTATTTCGAATGCCCGACCTCCACCTTGTATCAATTGATAAGGCACGTTCCTTACTCGAGTTACACGGGCTGCGAATTGGTGATCTGGTGTATAAACCGCACCCGGAAATTGATCAGGGCGTGATCATAAATCATCAGCCCGATGCTGGTGAGCTGCTTCGGGTTGGACAGGCGGTCAATCTTGAAGTTAGCGGATCCCAACAAAAGAAGGAAGACAAGGGAGGCTTTCTGGAGATAAAACACACGATTTCCTTGACCGGCGCATCTCACAAACGGGTGCGGATTGTGATAGAGGATGAGCGCAAAAAGCTGATAAAAGTTGTTGATGGGTGGTATAAGTCCGGTACATTTATTGAGAAGCCACCGGAGCGTGTTGTGGGTAAAGCAACGATGCGTATCTATGAAGATAACGTGTTAGTCAAAACAGAAGTTAGATAGGGACTGGGAGGTAGGCAATTGTCAGACCGAGAAATTATGATCGCACCCTCCATGCTCGCATCAGATTTCAGCCGAATCGGCGAGGAGGTGCACCGAGTAGTTGAAGCGGGGGCGGATCTCATCCACCTTGATGTGATGGATGGGCACTTTGTGCCCAACTTAACAATGGGACCTCAACTTATCAAATCGATCCGATCCTATACAGACCTACCTTTTGATGTACACCTGATGATTACTGAACCACAAGCGTATATTGATGCTTTTGTTGATGCTGGTTCAGATCTTATCACAGTTCACATTGAACTCGAGGAGCAGTTCCCAACGATTATCGATCAGATTAAAAACAGCGGTGTCAAAGTTGGCATCGCCCTACGTCCCAAGACACCTATCGCAGCAGTTGAACCATATCTCGATGATATTGACTTGGTCTTGCCAATGAGCGTTGAACCTGGATTTGGTGGTCAGGCGTTCCAAACAGACACGCTCAACAAGATTAACCAACTACGCCTGCTGATTCAAACCCGGAAACTGGACATCGCAATTGAGGTTGACGGTGGAATCAACCAAGAGACTGCAGCATTGGTTGGACGCTGTGGGGCGACAATTTTAGTGGCTGGCACCGCAATCTTCGGGCAGGATGACCTCCGAGGCGCAATCCGCGCCCTGCGCGAAGCAGCTTCATCAGGCTAAAAGGCTGTTCGGCTGAATCAATAAAGCATACCCCTTCGACCCCCAAGTTGCGCCGGAACGTTCACCCGGTAAACTTTTTACGCTAATGTTCACATGAAATTGATGTCCCCCTTTTTTTTCCTCTGTTGGTGTTCGCTCTGCCTTTTTCTAATCTTACCTTTTTTTGTCCATTCACAAACCTTTAATGCTGATAACCTATTAGGTTTTGCACAATCCCTTTTTCGCGAAGGGGATTACCTGAATGCTTTGCATGAATATCAGCGCTACCTCTTCCTCTACCCGAATACAGCCCAAGCAGATTTTGTTCAACTCCATATCGCTGCAGCGCATCAGAATATGGGGCAATTGGAGACAGCGATAGAAGCCTACCAATCGTTGATTCAGAACTATCCGCAAAGCCCATTCATCGAGCGTGCTCGATCGAATATCGCCCAATGCCACCTCCTGAACGGCAATCAAGCCACATCAATCGCATCGTTGCGACAATTCTTATCGGACTACCCGATGAGCGAATTAGCACCACGGGCGCAGTTTATTATCGCAACAATCTATATGGACAGAAAAGATTGGACAGCTGCAACACAGGAGTGGCAACACGTCCGGGCACGGTATTCACAAACACCTTTTGCGGAAATGAGTGATCAGCTGATTCGTATAGCTCAACAGGCAGAATCGCTCCCTCGTCGATCTCCCCGCACCGCAGGCTTACTCTCAACATTGTTTCCGGGACTGGGACAAATTTATAGTGGACATTATTCGTCTGGAGTGTGCTCCCTTTTGGTTATCGGTGCTACTGCTGCAGGCACAGCTTACTACATCGATCAGGAACGCTACGAGATCGCAATTCCAGTGGGTATAATTGGACTCTTTTTTTATGTCAGTAATATTTATGATAGCTTACAGTACGCAAGGGCATTTAACCACCAACACGAAAATCAACTCCGGGATAGGCTACGAAAACGGATTTCTGAATCCAATCTGTTCAGTGCTTCGGAGGCACCCCCGACTGATATGACATTTGTGTTCTTAAACACCCGTTTCTAACATCTGTGGGGTGTCGGGTTGGAAGAAAGAGTCGATATTCTCCAACCTTTCTTTTACCTTCTCAATTGATTTCACATATTTGGAACGATTTACCAATGATCTCCTACTTTTTGATTTCCTTGCTTACCATCGTTCAACCCCAACCCGAAACACGTCAGTTCCGCTACGCCGAACGCCTCTTCGACCAACGTGCTTATCACTCTGCAATCCTTGAGTACAAGCGGCTACTTTTCTATCATCCTGATATGCCTAAGGCAGATCTCGCGCGCTATCGGATTGGATTGAGTTATTATCATCAAGGGAACGGAAAACTAGCTCAACAGAAGTTTGAGGAAGTCATGCGAAATTTTCCCGACTCTCCACTTAACCTCCAAGCGCAATTAATGCTCGGCAAGATCTATTTTGATGCCGCAAGCTATTCGACTGCCCGATCAACTTTTTTTGCTGTTGCTAACACAGCTGGAGATGAAGAGATAGCAGCGCAGGCACGATACCTCCGGGGTTGGTGCTATATCCATGAACAGGCTTGGTTCAAAGCTATAGCGGAATTTCGCACAGTACAACAACTCGAATTGGATACCCCGCTGAGTCAGGTCTCCGCTCGACTTGCTGATCTAACCTATGCAAATACGCCTTTACCCTTCAAGTCTCCCCGGTTGGCTGGGTGGCTGTCCACCTTTCTTCCGGGAACTGGGCAGATCTACGCTGGCAAACTGGAAAAGGGACTGATATCAGGCGCAATCAGTGCAGCTATTTTCTACCTGTTGGCGGATTCAATACGTGAGGAACGTTATGTGGATGCGGTTGGGATCTGCTTGGTGAGTTCACGCTTCTATCTCGGCAATCGGATCAATGCGCGGGAGTGGGCGATTGAACATAACCGTCGGCTTGAGGTTGACTTCATCCGTCAATTGAAGCAGCAGGTGCGAGATATCACACCATCAACACTTCAATCGAGACTGCCGGGTTAATGTGGTGAACAGAAGCCGGTAGGGTTGACAAGAACAACGCAACGGTTGTTGAACTTGAGACAATCCCTCTATTCAGTAAGTTCGGTTGTGGACATTTACAACTGATACCCGTGCTATGCAGCGGTTTCAGCTTCAGCAAGTACACGTTCCACTTCCTGCTCCCAAGTCCCTTCGATCTTAACACCATATTCCTTGAGGCCACCCGTTGCTTCCTTACCTGTCAGATAGGGGCGGGCCGTCCGATCATCTTCGACCAGCTGCGGTTGAGCATAATCCGTATGCAAAAAATGAATCGCCAAGCCAGCACGCGATTGGGCGGTGTTGTTGTGACTGGTCGCATGAGCGGTGCCGTAGCAGAAAAATGCGACGCCTCCTGCGGGTAACTCAAGAGAGACAGCGCGCTCTTCTGGTGGGTAACATCGGATATGATGGTCACTGTGGGGATCGCGGGAGTGGTCATACTGCTCACGATGAGAGCCGGGAATGACACGAAGCGTTCCGTTAGCAACGGTTGCATCGTGGATGGCTGTCCACATTGCTGTGCCGCGCAAAGGGTTGCTAATCTTGAAATAGGCGTTGTCCTGATGCCAATTGGTAGGTGAGCCTGTATGACCAGGTTTCAGAAAAATCTGGTCCAGATGTTCGATGATCCTGTCCCCGATGAGTTGTGTCACTACTTCGATGATTTTTGGATCAAACGGCATTGCTCTGAAGAAGTGGCTCTTATGGTAAATCGGACAAATCTGGAAGTTGAACTGTGTGGTTGAATGTGTTTTCCCGTCGCCATCGGTTGCGACGTTGCGCAACGAGCCTTCTCGGAACAGGCGGTCGAGTTCAGCCTGCATTGCCTTTACCTCGCGTGGAGAGAAAAATTCGGGCATAGCGAGATACCCCTGTTCTTGAAATTGGTTAATGTCCTGTTGCGTTAATTCCATTATGTTATCTCCTACTTGCGGCTGTATGATGGCTTCGGTAATTGGAAACATTTTGCGTTCACGGTTGCCCATGTTCTGCGGGTGCTGCTTTCGCTTGATGTCTCTCGTTGAATGCGCTACAATATTTTACCCGGTTCCGTTCTTTTGTCAAAGGAAAAACAGAAAATCCCCAAGACACCACTTCACATTTTCTCGCAATGAATCATAGGGAGAAGGCTTTGGATTTATTCGGGACAGCTCTTAAAGGTTTTGAAAAAGAGATAGACGTACTACGCGAGATTGGCAATCAGTTTTACACTCGTGGTTGGTCCCTCGGCACGAGTAGTAACTACAGTGTGGTGACTTGTCGTGACCCGCTGGAGTTGCTGATCACTGCAAGCGGAAAAGATAAAGGTCGTCTATCGCGGCGCGATTTTGTGCGTGTGGACGGCGAGGGACGCCCCGTTACTATCGAGCAGCCGAAAGCATCTGCAGAGACGTTACTGCACATTGCTATCGCTGAACAACCTGAGGTTGGGGCGGTCATGCATACCCACTCCATCTGGGGGACGCTGCTGTCAGATTTTTATTTTCAGGACAGCGGTTTTGGAATCGAAGGTTATGAAATGCTTAAGGGGCTTGCCGGCGTAACGTCCCATGAACACGCTGAATGGGTGCCCGTTTTTGAAAATACGCAGGATATCCCGGCGCTATCCGAGCAGGTTCGCCAATGCCTCAAGAATTCCCAGTCTCCTATTCAGCACGGATTCTTAATCCGGCGGCACGGTCTGTATACATGGGGACACGATCTAGACGAAGCGAAACGGCATATTGAGATCTTTGAGTTTCTATTTGAATGCGTTGTTCGGCGTCTGACATTTGCCGAAGCGATGCCGACTTCAGCAAGCAACCCCTGATTGAAATTAAGGAGGAACATTATGGCTTGCATTCGAGTGCAGGACGAAAACCGAGAAATCACCGACCATCAAGAGATTAGCGAATTTCTAAAGCCATTCGGTATCTCGTATGAAAAATGGGATGTCGAAGGGCGCGTTGGTCCCGAGGCAACAAACGAAGAAATTCTGGACGCTTATTCCCCAGAGATTGAACGCCTCAAGGAACAAGGTGGATTTGTAACGGCGGATGTTATTAATGTCACGCCAGATACGCCCGGTTTAGAGGACATGTTGGCAAAATTCAACAAAGAACATACACATAGCGAGGATGAAGTCCGCTTCACTATCAAAGGCAGCGGACTCTTTCACATTCATCCAGATGATGCGCCTGTCTTCGCAATCCAAGTGGAAAGTGGTGATCTAATCAGCGTGCCGACCGGAACTCAGCACTGGTTCGATCTGTGCGATGACCGCACCATCCGCTGCATCCGTTTATTTGAGGATACATCAGGTTGGACCCCCCACTACGTAGACAATCCCGTGCATGGGGATTATACGCCTGTCTGCATGGGACCAGCCTACTTGTCTTCTGCAAGCAACGTAGAGCCCGTGGTACAAGTCTGATGAAATTTTCTGGACGTGGAATCCTGCTTGATATCGAAGGGACAACTTCATCAGTCAGCTTTGTCTATGATGTCATGTTCCCATTTGCGCGTCGCGAATTGGATCAATATCTGCGCGCGAATTGGGGCTCGCCGGTGTTAAACGAGGTGTGCGACCTGATTGCCAAAGATACCGGCTATGAGTCTTTTGATGCGTGGTGTGGGAGCGGGAGTGAGAAGAGCAAGGGTCAACAACTAATCGGGAAAGAGGTCCTTCGGTTGATGGATGGCGATGTCAAAGCCACGGGGTTGAAAGCACTTCAGGGCTTAATTTGGCAGTCTGGGTTTGAAAGTGGCGAAATGCGGGCACACATCTACGATGATGTTCTACCTGCAATTCAAGCGTGGAACAACGCCGGATGCGATATCCGAATTTACTCATCTGGAAGCATTGCAGCGCAGAAACTGTTTTTTGGACATACGGTAGGGGGAAACATGCTGCACCTGTTTCAAGGCCATTATGATACAACCACTGGTCCGAAAAAGGAAGCGGAGAGTTACCGTGCAATTGCCAGAAACTTCGGCCTGCTGCCGGAAGAAATTCTTTTCTTGAGTGACGTGCTTGCTGAGCTAGAAGCAGCCCGTACCGCTGGGTTACAGACCTGCTTGTGCAAACGGCCCGGCAATGCCGAAGTCGAAGTTGGGCATGACCTACCAGAGATTACGGCATTCGATCAGATTGAGTTGTTGAAGATTGGCTAAGTGGTGTCACTACAATGTTTCGATGATTGGTTCTGTCTCACTCATATCAGCGTTCTGCTAATCGTACCGCTTTGGTCGAGCCTTGCCGTTCGGCTATGTGGCAGCTCTTGCTGCTTCAAGCCCCGTGATCGCCGTTTTTAAATCTTCCGTTGTGTGGGAAGCTATCACAGAAATCCGCAATCGGCTTGTCCCTTCTGGCACAGTAGGAGGCCGAATAGCGGGGGCGTACACACCGTGTTCAAGCAAAGCTTCAGCGAAACGTGCTGCAACTTCTACAGAGCCAAGCATTAGCGGAAGAATTTGGGTTTGGCTCGGCAGGAGTTGGAATCCCCTTTCGAGCAAAGCATTTTTGAGCAGGAGAACGTTGCGGGAGAGCTGTTGGCGTAAACCCGGACTAGAGCGGATGACGCCAATCGCTGCCGAAGCGCCCGCCAACGTTGCTGGTGGCAGCCCTGTTGTAAAAATGAACCCCCGTGCCCGGTTTATTAGAAAGTCAATCAAATTAGCACTGCCAGCGACATATCCTCCCAGCCCGCCAATTGCTTTGCTCAATGTTCCCATCTGGATAACACCGCGATCCTCCAGTCCAAAATGTTCAATTGTCCCCCCGCCGGTTTCTCCCAAAACCCCAAAACCGTGTGCATCATCCACCATCACCATAGCGTCATACCGTTCAGCCAGCTCACAGATTTCAGGGAGCGGTGCGATGTCACCATCCATGCTGAATACTCCATCGGTCACAATGAGTCTCCGTTTGCATTTTGTCGATTGTGACAGCAGCGATTCCAGATGTTCGACATCGCAGTGTCGATAAATCTGTTTTGTCGCCGGACTCAGACGGCAGCCATCGATAATGCTTGCGTGATTGAGGGCATCACTCAGAATGAGGTCCTTATCACCTGCCAGTGCGGGGATTGTGCCAATATTCGCTAGATATCCAGAGCTAAAAACAAGAGCGGCTTCCGTTCCTTTAGCTCTCGCAATTTTTGTCTCGAGTTCGGTGTAAAGGTGAGAATTGCCCGACATCAGGCGGGAGGCGCTAGCACCTGTTCCGTATATTCGCAAAGCTGTCGCGGCAGCTTCAATCACTGTAGGGTGCACACTTAGACCGAGGTAGTTGTTTGATCCGAGGAGAATTACCTCGCGTCCATCAAGCAGAATACGCCCTGTTGGTGCTGTCATGACCGAACGTAGCGATCGCGAGAGCCCGGCTTGATTAAGCTGGTTTAGTTCGGATTTCAGCCAGTGCTCTTTGGACATGGGCGGGGAGAGATGGTCTGTTAATCAATCGTTCTGAGGGGATACGCCTCATGCTGTTGTAGGTGAGGCGTAAAACAAGACAAGGGCGTGGTGGTTTCAAGATGTGTAAAATAGCACGAAGAGTTCGTTACGACGAACCTGTTAATTTCTGTGTAACAGCACCCCAACCACTGGACTCGTTGCTTGAAGCTGGTGATGGCATCTTGTTAGCATGAATGACGGTAATACCGTAATCAAAGACCTCATCAACGGTGTACTCAATGGCATCATAGGTCACTTTCTCGCCCTGTTCCGGTAATCGCCCGATCAGTTTTAGCATAAACCCTCCGATCGTATCGGAACGATCTTTGGGAATATTTGTGCGTAGTGTCGAATTAACGACGTCAAGTGGCGTCCGCGCATCAAGTATCCATGAATTATTGCCAAGTGCTTCAACGTGTAGCGGCTGCCGCTTATGGGAATGGCGAATGTCACCTATGACCTGCTCAAGGAGATCCTCTATCCCTATAAATCCAACACAGCTTCCGTGTTCGTCAATCACGATAGTTACCGGTTCCGCGGCGAGGCGCAGCTCCTCAAGCAACTCGCCTATCAGTTTTGTCTCTGGGATATAGTATGCCGTCCTAATAAACGGATTGAGTTCGTTGGTTCCTTGTGGCGCGTACAGAATGTCCATGACACTGATGATTCCTGTTAACCGATCAATCCGTTCATCATAGATTGGAACATACTGATAGTTAGTATATTGGACCGTCGCTTTCGCCTGCTCAATCGGCGTGGCAATATGAACCGCCACCATTTCCGACAAGGGAATCATGATTTCCCGAGCAGTTGTCTTCCCAAGAGCAAAAATCCCGCGTAACATCCGCGCGTCAGGCTCCGAGAAAACGTCAACATTGTCGAGCACAATCTGTCTAATCTGCTCTGCTTTAGGATCTCCCCTAAGTTTCCGTTTCCCGAACAAGCCACGTTCCGGTTTAGCTGTACTTGCCGGCGTAGGAAGCGTTTGTCTGGGGCTGGCTGCCACAACCAGCGAATCGGTTGTATTTTTCGTGTTTTCAGGGCTCTTTTTCGTGTTTTTTGATCGTTCTGTTTTCAATTCGTGTTTCACTCCTATTTCGGTTAATCGGGGTGATTTTACTAAAGGAACTTGTACCATAGGATTGGGATTCAGTATACGAAACTGAACTAATTATAGCATATTTTAGACATTCCTTTCAATGATTAATCTTTGGATCAGACTTCTTTTAGACCATGATCCTTTTTTCCACTTGCCAACGTTGAAAGAGGGTGCTAAAATACACACTTTACATGTGATGAGGGTATGTTGCTGATTATCTAAACTAGGGATACAAATCCCGAAATCTGTTGAATTATTCCAATATTTAGGAAAATTGCGACCGATAGATTCTGTCGGGCGTGAGATGTGTGTAAGCACACTGCGCCGGAACTCTAGCGGTAAGGGAATGTTGCGCAAAAAGGATTTTATGATATGGTCAATTTCGCAGTAGTGGGTTTAGGCGTGGGCAGCAGCCGCGCTCGGATGATTAAAGATACCGAAGGGGCCGAACTGAAATGCGTTGTCGATTTGAACGAATCCCTTGCTAAGCGGATAGCCGAAGAGCTCGACACGGAATGGACGCTGAATCTGGATGATATCTTGGGGCGGAGCGATATCGATTGCGTGATGGTGATGACACCAAGTGGGACTCACTCAGCACTCGGGATCCGTGCAGCACAGGCGGGGAAGCATGTAATTACGACCAAGCCGATGGATGTTTCCACCGAAGCTTGTGATCGCCTCATCGCTGAGTGCGAGGATGCAGGTGTCATGCTGGGTGTCGATTATCAGAGTCGTTACGTGGACACTAACTACCGTGTCGCGGAAGCCCTCCACCGTGGCTGGCTCGGTAAGCCCATTCTGGGCGAAGTCCGCTTCAAGTGGTTCAGAGCCGACGATTATTTTGAACGCAACGGTGGCTGGCGTGGAACATGGGAGATGGATGGCGGCGGATCTCTGGCGAATCAGGGGGCCCACTTGCTTGACCTTATCTCTTGGTTCATGGGTGATTTTGAATCGGTCTACGGCGAGATGGCAATTATGAACCATGATATCGAAACCGAGGACATTGGGCTTGCAATCGTGAACTTCAAGAGCGGAGCGAAGGGAGCGATTGTGGGTACGACTACCTTCCCGACAAGCGTCTATTTCAGCGCGGAAGTGCATGGAACCGAAGGTGGAATTCTGGTTGACGATGTGCTTGGTGGGAAGATGCGCGTCTTCGGAGAAGGACTGGAGGATCGTCTTCAGCAAATCGAGAACCCTGTTCACAGTATCATCGAAGATTTTGTTCAGGCTTTTGAGGAAGGTGGAGACCTGAGGGTTGATGGCAGGGAAGGGCGCCGAACCGTTGCTCTGTTGGAGAAAATTTACCAATCAGCCAGAGAAGGGAAAGTCCTGAGTGTATGAAGGTATATCATATCCGCTTCTCATGTCATCTGTAAAATGGAGATTTTGATTGGAAGAAATTAAAACACAGCCGAGGTCTAAAGGGGCAACAGCACGCGCTATCCTGATTGGTCTCGCGCTTGTCGCCTTCAATACCTATTGGGTGACAATTACGGAGATGAAATACCGGGCGGAAGCGACTGCGCTGCCGATATTCATCTATCCGATCTTTCTCCTGTTCTGGCTGGTCGTGTTCAACAATGGTATATTGCGGCTTTGGCCACGATTTCAATTCTCGGCTGGAGAACTCCTCACCATCTACTCTATGATTGTGATTTCGACTTCGATCGCATCGTATGGGATGTTGCAGGACCTATTTGCTATAGCTCTTCACCCCTACCAATTTGCAACCCAAGAGAATGAATGGAAGGAACTCTTTTTTCATTATATCCCACCTTGGTTTACTGCCAGTGCACCCGAGGCCGTATTAACCGGATACTACGAAGGGGATTCCTCATTTTACGAGCCTAAGCACTTCAAAGCTTGGATGCGTCCCATGATAGTCTGGACAGTGTTCACGCTGATCCTGCTGTTTATGCTCCACTGCATCAACACCCTCGTTCGCCGACAGTGGGTGCACACTGAACGGCTCGCATTTCCAATTATTCAGCTTCCTGTAGCGATGGCGCAGTCGTCGCATTTCTTACGGAATGGTCTGCTATGGGTCGGATTTGCTATTCCCTTTGTGTTAGACCTCATGAACGGATTACATGTCCTTTTTCCGTCCGTTCCATACCTCCACCTGAAGCTACACTTTATTGGTAGGCAACTCACTGAGAAGCCGTGGGATGCGATGTCTAATACGATGATATCCTTCTATCCGTTCATGATCGGTCTCGGTTTTTTTCTGCCATTAGATCTCTCGTTTACCTGTTGGTTCTTTTTCCTTATACGACAGTTTAGCCGTGTGTTAAGTAGCTACCTTGGCCTGGACACGCTCCCCGGGTTCCCATACTTCTACGAACAATCCGCTGGTGCATGGATCTGCATGTGTTTCATTGCTATCTGGGTAACGCGCAGGCATTTAGTCTTTGTATTCCGAACAGCATTCTCCGAAAAATCATCTGTCGATGCCGACGAGCCCATGCGCTATCGAACCGCCCTATTTGGATTGGTCGGCGGATTTCTGTTTATGTTTGTTTTCTCCTATCAGGCGGGCATGTCAGTGATAGCCATTCCAGTCTTCTTTGGGCTTTATTTCGCTATCGCTATCGCTGTCACTCGTCTAAGAGCGGAATTTGGGGCTCCTCACGGTATCTTCAACCATCCTGCGGACATGATGGTGACTGCTCTCGGGACGTTGACCTGGGGCGGTGGAAGTTTAACCGTAATGAGTTTCTATCAGTGGTTCAACCGGAGTTACCGCTCACACGCGATGCCAAACCAGTTCGAGCCGCTCAAGATGGCAGAAGTCACTGGCATCAACGCCCGTCGATTAGTCATAGCAATGATGATTGGAACGGCTGTGGCACTTATCGTTGGGATGTGGACAAACTTGGACATGATGTACAGCGATGGGGCATCGGCGCGGGTATCATTCTTCAAGGGTTGGGTTGCAAACACCGCTTGGACCCGATTGGAGAACTGGCTGTTTCACCCAATGCCACCCGATGTACCGCGTACTATGTTCATGGGGGTTGGCATGGGGATCGTCATAATTCTCCACGTCTTACGAACCCGTTTCTTCTGGTGGCCCCTTCATCCCGCCGGTTATCCGCTCGCTGTCAGTTTTGCTATTGATTATTTTTGGTTCACCTTTCTCATCAGTTGGACGGTGAAAGCCATCATTTTGCGGGTCGGTCAGGTCAGGGGATATCAACGCTCCATCCCATTCTTCTTCGGGTTAATTTTGGGTGACTTTATCACCGGAGGACTCTGGATGATCTACGGCGTCCTAACGCAGCAGCAGACATATATGATCTACTTGAATGGAGGGACATGGTATTGAAATATAGATTGCAAAAATTTCAACAAAGGGAGACAGAATTGTGGAATATGTAAACTTTGGAACTGCTGGCGTCCAGGTGAGTCGGCTCGCTTTCGGCTTGGGTTTTAGGGGACAGCCCGATGAAGCAGAAGCCCAGAGAGTAATTGAACACGCTTTTGAGCTTGGTATCAACCTTATTGATTGTGCCAATTGGTACGGACCAATGGATGATCGAGCCAATCAGGGGCGTTCGGAGGTGATTTTAGGCAGGGCGTTGAAGGGGAAGCGAGATAACATCGTGATTACCACGAAGGTCGCCGCCCCTACGGGATCTGGGCCAAACGACGAAGGTTTATCGCGGTATCACATCATGCGCGAAGTGGATCGATCGCTCAAACGGTTAGACACAGACCATGTTGATATCTACCTAGTCCATCGCTTCGATGAATTAACGCCACTTGAAGAGACAATACGGGCGTTGGACGACATCGTTCGCGCAGGTAAGGCACGGTACGTCGGATGCTGTAACTATGCGGCGTGGCAGGTTTGCAAATCGCACTGGATTGCGGACAAGCAGAATGTAACGCCGTACATGTGCGTCCAGAATCTATATAATCTGCTAAACCGTCAGATGGAAGGCGAGATGTTTAGTCTGGTAAAGGATATGGGTTTGGGAGCGATGGCGTTTAGTCCGCTGGCGGTCGGTCTCTTCAGTGGGGTATACTCTCCAGACCGTCCAGCACCGTCAGGAACCCTTTTTGCAACGCGTCAGGACGATTTTGCCCGTATGATGGAGGAACGCGCCGCGCGCGTTATAACAACGGTTAGGCAGCTCGCCGATGAATTGGGAAAAACGCCCGCACAACTGGCTTTAGCTTGGGTGCTATCGCATCCAGAAATCACGGTTGCCATCAGCGGGGCAGACACAATCGAACACTTGGACGATAACATCGGTGGTGTCGGTTGGACGCTTGATGATTCCGTACGAAAAAAACTAGATGCTGTTTCCGAATCATTCGTCGGACGTCCACAAGGGAGTTTCTAAGGTGTCTCAAGTTGAAAGAAAGTGATTCGAAGACACCTTGCGATACCCTCGACACTTTTTCCTATCTATGGGCTGACAACCTGCGCTTCATCTTGCCCCAGGTGACAGCAAGTTTGCCAGCGGGATCAACTGCGAGTGAGTTTTTGACATTTTTGTTAATTTCGTCTGGGCTGAGTGTCCGGTCATAGACACGATAGATTGCGATAGAACAGTTGCAGGTTCGCTGCTGTTCAACACGAGCGGAAGTAAATATGCCGTGCTGTAGCATTGGGTGTGCGGGATCCCACTCCACCTCGGTTGGATTATTGGAAACCTCGACACCATCTCGGTAGATTTTTATACTCTCTCCGCTGGTAAAGACGAGATGTACCCAGTGCCATTCTTTCTGTCCGATGTTCAGCTTGTTTTTCCGTTTTGCTAGGTCTTGGCGATGTTGCACGACGTTTTGGGCGATGCTTATGTTTTGGAATATTCCACTACCGTTAGCATCTAACCAAACCCGAACAATCTGGTCTCTCGGTGCTCCGGCGTTCCAGCCGTCTTTAATAGGAGCCCACGGCTGGGTCTGAAGTCCAAATACTTGGTGCTCTTCCAGAAAGAGGGGCCCATTTATTCGCATAAGAAGCCCAATGGTAAAATCCTGAAGATGGACAATAGGTGCGTCTTTATCCTCCTCGTCGTTGGCAAAGACAGCCTTAGACTCAGTTGCTGTGTACCAAGCGGCATTGTCCGACTTGACGCCAATCGCGGGAATTTCAATGGTGCCGTGTTCAAGGTTCGGCTTGACAGCCCCTCGTTTTAGTTGTCCACCAGCCGTGCCAGCGTTCCGCCACACATTGCTACCCTTCTGCTGGCGTGTTTCTACAGGGTTAAAGTAGAGCACGGGGTCCCTAACCGGACTCACGGCAAACGCCACAGATGAGATAAGGACCGTAATCAGCACCACACTCAGAATAGCACTATTAGCCGTTTTCATTTTAATCTCCTCCTGATAGATACTGTGGGGGTTACTATCCTCCTAATTATTACGCTAACCGCTCAATAGAATAGGAAGTCAAGCATTAGTGAAACGTTTGGGGGTCTGTCAAAAAGATCTCCAGACTAAAAGCCACGTTTCATCTTGCCCCAAGTGATGGCGAGTTTGCCCGCCGGATCAACCGCCAGTGAATTTCTGACATTTTTGCTGATTTCGTCTGGTGTGAGCACCCGGTCATAGACGCGATAGATTGCGATAGAACAGTTGCAGGTTCGCTGCTGCACCTCAAAATTGGAGGTGAATATCCCGTGAAGATTTAGATCGTGCTCGGCGTTCCACTTTACTTCTGTTGGATTGGAGGCTGCCTCTTTTCCATCGAGGTAGGTGGTCATACTCACGCCACTCTCAAACACAACGTGAACCCAATGCCACTCGTTTTCTCCAAGCTTCAGTTTGTTTCGTCTGTTGGAAAAGTCGTGACGGGCTTGTATAACGTTCTGAGCGATACTTACGTTTTGGACGATGCCTTTGCCGGCGACATCTAACCATATCCGAATAACCTGTTCATGCGCCCGAGGCGGTATCTTCCCCTCGGTTTGAATGCCTATGATGATGTTTTCTTCTGCGAAATATGGACCGTTCACCCGCATAAGGAGTCCAAGGGTGAAGTTCTCAAGATTAACGACAGGTGCTTTATCGTCCTCCGCTTCATTGGCGAAAACTGACTTAGACTTAGTTGCGGTATACCACGCAGCGTCATCCGCCTTAAGACCGATTGATGGAATTTCAATGGGGCCCACTTCAAGGGATGGTTTGCCTTCGCCTTTTCTAACTTCTCCCCCAGCTTTGCCGGCATTCTTCCAAGCATTGTCCCCCTTTTCTTGCCGGGTCTCTACGGGGTTAAAGTAAAGCACAGGTCCCTTCACCGGGCTCGTTGCGAATACCATGGAGGTTGTCAGCGCCATGATAAGCGTGAGACCGAGGATAGTTCTGTTAGACAATTTCATATTACATTCTCCTTCTGAGTTCTGGTAGAAGAGAGTTTTACACCCTTCCTATTGAGCAGCCAATAACTTGTGTGGTTTTGTCTTAGGAATTCTTCACAATGGAATCGGAAAGAATTTCATACAAGTTTAACAAAAAATCGCGCAATTGTCTACAAAAAATCGGCAATTGTGTTGAGGTAACATCAGATGGTCAATTTACACAACTTGTATAACAGATGGATTTTCTTTTTCCTGATCGTGGTTTTCCTGACTTTGTGCAGCTTCCCCCTTTATTCAGAGTCTGAATTTCAGACACATCTCCAAAAAGCAGATCGATACGCGAGTCAACGCGAGTTCTTCAAAGCGGTCGAACATCTCTCAAAGGCGCGCACTATTCAGCCCCGAGCGGTTGATGTCCATGTGCAACTTGCGATTGCCTGCAGCAGATTGGGATGGATTGACAAGGCGGTTGAATCTTACGCTATTGCGTTGCATCTTGATCCCAACTCACCGAGTGCACAATATGGCTTAAAAGTGCTCGGACGTTACCAGCTTGGCCTAATCCATGCGAGGAAAGGAGCTTTTGACAAAGCGAAAACCCAATATCATCTCGCCATCGAATTAGATCCGGAACTCTCTCTACCACATTTCCAACTCGGTTACCTCTTAACTCAACAGGGAAAGTTTGAAGAAGCCGTTCCCTTTTATCAGAAAGCGATAGCACTCTATCCAAATCACACAGGTGCTTACTATCAACTGGCGAATGCCTATTTCCGGGTGGGCAAACAGGAGGAAGGGAAACATCAGTTGGAAAAGTTTCGGGAGATTAAAGCGAAGGAACGGTTTAATCTCGCAGAACGATCGCTGAAAGAGGGAGAGATCGGCGAAGCGCTGACAGCATTTCAGCGCACGCTTGACATGGATGCCGCGTTTGCGCCTGCCTATGCCCGGCTTAGCGCTATTGCTCTCCAGCAGAATGATTTGGAAGCCGCGGTGGAGTATCTCCAACGCGCGCTTGAGATCAGACCTAATTTCGCTGCGGGGCACTATCAACTGGGCAGTATCTATCACAAACAGGGTGCAATCGAAAAGGCGATCGAGGCGTTTGAAGCTGCCCTCACGCTTAACCCCAATTTTGCGCCCGCTTGTAACGCACTCGCTTGGTTTTATGCCGAGAGCGAGAAGAAGTTAGATAGGGCAGTTGTACTTGCGACAAAGGCGGTTAAACTGAAACCGACCGCTTCTCACTGGGATACCCTCGCTTACGCCCTTTATAGCGCGGGAAGATACACGGAAGCCGCCGAGGCGATTGCCAAAGCACTTGATTTACAACCCGATGATCCGGACTATATAGCACGCCAGAAATCAATCCAAAAAGCAATCGCTGAACGGAAGAAATGAGGATGGGCAGAATGGAAGGAAGGTTATTTTACGCAATACGCAATACGCAATACACAATACGTTTTACGCACTACGTTTCACGTTTCGCGTTTCACGTTTGCCTACTCCTGCTATTTGCGTCTCTAACCCTCGCAGCCCAGACGCCAACCTTCACCGATGTGACCGCAGAAGCTGGCATCAATTTTAAGCATACAAATGGCAGGAGTGGCGAATTTTACTTTGTAGAACAGCTCGGTTCAGGGGCAGCATTTTTTGATTATGATAACGATGGTTATCTCGATCTCTACTTCGTCAACGGAGCAGATCTCCCCGGTTTTGAATCGGAGAAACCACCAACAGATTGCCTCTATCGAAATAACGGGGACGGGACTTTTACCGACGTAACAGAGATTGCCGGAGTTGGGGACAGGAGTTACGGGGTTGGATGCTGCGTTGGTGATTATGACAACGATGGTTATCTCGATCTGTATGTGACCAATTTCGGAAAAAACCGCCTCTACCGCAATAATGGAAACGGAACTTTCACGGATGTAGCGGATCAAGCCAATGTTGGGGATGTGCGTTGGGGAGCTTCTTGCGCCTTCGCGGATTATGACAATGATGGTCATCTCGATTTGTACGTGACCAACTATATTCAGTATCAACTGGATAAAAACAAAATCTGCAAGAATAAAGGTGTGCGCACGTATTGTAATCCCCAGGAATATGTCGGCGAGGCGGATATCCTCTATCAGAACAATGCCGATGGAACATTTACGGAAGTTACCCAAACTGCAGGCGTCTACCAGCCGCGGAGCAGAGGACTTGGGGTTGTTTGGGGCGACTACGACAACGATGGCTACAGTGATATTTATGTAGCGAACGACACGAATGAGAACCATCTGTTTCGCAATAACCGGGATGGTTCATTCTCCGACGAGGCGTTTTTCGCGGGTGTTGCGTTGAGCGAGGATGGCGAAATGGGCAGCGGTATGGGCGTTGATTTTGGTGATTACGACAATGATGGTCGCTTGGATATTATGGTGACCAATTTTCAGGATGAAGTGGCAACCTTATATCACAATGACGGAGATGGTTTTTTTTCTGACGCTTCTTATATCTCTGGGACAGGCGAAAGTACCTACGCGTCTTTGGGGTGGGGTGTCTGCTTCTTCGACTATGACAACGACGGTGCCAAGGATATATTTATTGCCAACGGGCACATCTTCGGTAATGTTGAGGAATTCAACCCTGAAACGACTTACGCACAGGTCAATCACCTATTCAGAAATCTGGGCGGTGGCGTTTTTCAAGAGGTCACTACCAATACCGGCCTCGATCTGTCCCAAAAAGCACCCAGCCGGGGCTCTGCATTCGGAGACTACGATAACGACGGCGACATCGATATACTGGTTACCAACAGCGATGGAAAGCCCCAACTGCTCAGAAATGATGGTGGAAGCCGGAACAATTGGGTGAAAGTGCGCATCCGTGGAACTACAAGTAACCGGGGGGGAATCGGGGTACGGGTCGAAGTCGTTACCGGAGATGTTTCACAAATGGCTGAAGTCAAAAGTGGTTCCGGATACCTCTGCCAAAATGCGCTTACCCTTCATTTCGGTTTGGGGCGGCACGTGATCATCGATAAAATCGTTGCAACATTTCCGGGTGAGCGTGTTTATAAACTGGAGACAGCTGCTGTCAATCAGGTTATCGAAATCACAGAACCGAGCGAGAAATGAAAATCAAAAAAATCGTTGCAATAAATTTTAAAAGATGCTAACATTATTACTGTATACGTTATATAGGGCGGCGATTCGCCGCTAAATTCGGCAGCTGCTAGTAAATATTAGGAGGTTAATGCATGAACACGGCGTTAAAATTGACCCTGATGTGTGCCAGTCTTATTGCTCTTGGACTGGTCTTCGCGCATCCAGGATATACCAAGATTGAGCTTGCAGACGAGGATATCGTAGGGATCTGGCTCTTTGATGAGGCAGATGGTGATGCAATCGTTGATGCAAGTGGCAACCACGCAGACGGTAAAATCAATAACTTCACCGCAGATGGTGTGAAAAGAGAACCGGGCAAGTTTGGTGGGGCACTAAAGTTTCCTGCTGTAGATGGAAAACTTAATAACGTCACCATTCCGAATCCACAGAACTATAACGCCTTCGACGAGTTTACCATATCCTTGTGGGTCAAAGCAACAACCACAGGAGGAAATCAACGTATGTTTTCAAACGAATCTTTTCCGGGTGGAGATGGCAGCCGGAATATCGTCTGGGAACTTAACGGTGGTGCAGGAGACACAGGGCGTATTGTTTTTGGTGCTGATGGATGCTGCAAGTGGGCTGATGCTCAAGCACCACGCGACACCCTAACGGATGACGTGTGGCATCATGTCGTCGGACTCTGGAAACAACCGTCCCTGCTTGTTTATACCGATGGAAGAAAAGGGCAGGATAAATGTTTTGATGGAGACAGCCCGAACGGAGATGATCCGTGTAACGCACTACCAGATCTCAAAGCCGCTGGCGATCCATTCATCATCGCTACCCGTCCGAATGACACCGGCAATTTTAATGGGCTCATTGACGATGTCGCGCTGCTTGATCGTGCGTTGAGTGAAGATGAAATTCGGACCATCATGGACGATGGACTTGAGGCAGGTGCACTTGCTGTTAGCCCGCAAGGCAAAGCTACCACAACTTGGGGTGCTATCAAGACTAGAAACACTCGAGAGAATTTTAGCCGGTGACATTCTGTTAAAATTCTCAATAAACTCAAACCTTGCGAGGGTTTCAAAAACCTTCGCAAGGTTATACCTATTTTATCACCTCCCACCTCTGAACTTCGTCCTCCTCAACCACCCCCACCGCTTAGAGTGAGCGCGCGCTTTTTAGTCCTGAATATACCAACAACGTTACGCAATATGCTTGGTTCAGTGAGCCTAGAACTATAGCGCAAGACACCGGGTGTTTTCGGGATAAAGTTGTTTGCCTAGCGAATCCCAAGAAGGAAATTAAATATGCGAACGCTGGATCTGTGTGTCCGATATTTTCAGGACAGCACGCCTATAGAGGTGCCATGTCGCGAAGAGAATTTCATCCGACGCGAAATCACGATGCCACTGCCTGTCGAGCAAACTGCACTTGTGCTCGTCGATGTCTGGAATGTGCATTTTATTGAAAGTTGGATTGAACGCGCCAAGGACGTGACCCGCAACGCAATCGTTCCTGTGCTGAATACTGCTCGTGAGACAGGATTGACAATCGTGCATGCCCCGTGCCCGGAAGTCGCCGGGCAATTCCCGCAGCTTAATAGGCATACCCCTCCCGAAGTCCAACCTACACCTGATTGGCCCCCGCCGGAGTTTCAGAGTCGAACCGGTGAGTATGCTGCCTACCGGGGACCGCGCAGTCAGCCACCAAGCATCGGTATTCACTGGGATCATCTATCGGACAAATTGGGGATGTCACCGGCAATCGAAGTGCAAGACGAGGACTTTGTAATCGCAACGGGGGAGCAGTTGCACCAGCTATCGAAGGAAAGAGGCATCTTACACCTTATCTACGTCGGTTTTGCAACCAACTGGTGTGTCGTTGGACGTGATTACGGTATTCGGGCAATGACCCGACGGGGATATAATATCATTCTCCTCCGCGATGCGACCACAGGTGTGGAGTTTCCCGATACGCTCGATCAACTTTTTACTACTGAAATCACTATCCGCGAGGTTGAGCAGCAGTGTGGCTTCTCTGCATCAAATGAGGACTTCTTTGCTGCGTGTCGTGCCGTGTAATGATTCTTAAAGTGCAAAATCGGAAAATTTGCAATAGGAAAACTATAGGAGAACTATATGAAAAAAGTACGTATTGGCGTTATTGGTTGTGGGGCTATTGCTCAGGTCCATCATCTTCCCAATTTGGCGGCGCTTCAAGATGAATTTGAGGTACCGATCGTCTGTGATGTGTCGGCGGGCGCTGCTGAATACGTTTCCCAAACCTTCCATATCGCCCGCTATGTGACAGATTACCGTGACCTACTCGCATCCGATGTAGACGCAGTACTGCTCTGCCACTCTGATCCAAAGACAAGGGTAGCTGTGGAAGCGTTTAACGCAGGCAAGCATGTCTTCGTTGAGAAACCGATGTGTTTCTCAATTCAGGAAGCAGATGCTATCGGTGCTGCGTGTCGGGAGTCAGGGAAGGTTGGGCAAGCGGGGTACATGAAAGTTCATGACCCCGCGTTTGAGGTGGCAAAACGTGAAGTTGATCAAATGGACGACATCCGATTCGTTCAGGCAAACCACCTGCATTGTGGTAACGAACTTCATCTCACTAATTTTCGGATTAAGCGATTCGATGACATTCCACCGGACGCAATGCATCAGGGAAGTGAGGATGGAGCGAAAGCACGTCACGATGCCATTGGGGATATAGCCGGCGATGCTGGGAGTGCCTTCTCCACACTCTCAGGCAGCGGTATCCACGATCTCTACGGTTTCCGTGCCATGCTTGGTGTCCCAGAGGCGGTAGCCAGCACGGAGTTGTGGAATGGTGGGCGCGGTATCACTACGATTCTTGAATACCCAAACGAGGTCCGTCTCGTTTATACATGGGCAGCTATCCCCGGCTTGTGGGATTTCAAGGAAACACTGGAGGTCTACGGCGATACCAAGCGCGTGATTGTCAAATATCCCACAGGATTTTCACGCGGTATCCTCTCTACCGTTACCGTGCATGAGATCGAAGCGGATGGCACAACTGTCCTCAAGGAGCCAGCGATCGAGTGGGAGAGTGCCTTCAGCCGCGAAATTCGCCACTTCCATGCCTGTATTACTGAGGGGATTCCATGTCGTACATCGGTAGTTGATGCCCGCAATGATATTGCATTGATTATCAACATAGTCAAATCTTATACGGAGCACGCACGAATTCCGAGTGAGTGGTAGGGTTGCAGCAAGTTAAACCACAGCTCAAGGACAACTTGTATCAATGAAAATTACGGACCTAAAATGCGCTGTCTTGGGTAGCCATCCTGTGGTTCGCATAACAACCGACGAAGGAATCAGTGGGCTGGGACAGGTGGCAGGTAGAAAACACTACCTGAAACCGCATATTCTGTTTTACAAAGATTTCATAGTTGGGGAAGATCCCACGGACGTGGAGCGGGTCATGATGCGGATCCGCAAAGGCGGTAGTTTTAAGCCGTGGGGTAGCGCAGTGAGTGCGATAGAGATGGCACTTTGGGATATTGCCGGCAAAGCAGCTGGTCTTCCGGTCTACAAGCTGTTGGGAGGTAAGATTCGGGACAAAGTTCGGGTCTATAATGGCGCAGTCAGGTTTCCAATGGACGGAAATTCCCCGGAAGCCCACGCTGCGAACATGAAAAAAATGAAAGCCTCCCCCGAGGGCTTCACCATTATTAAGCAGGGAATCGCATTTCATAGCGGAATGCCAAATGAAGTGCCGGACTATTTCTACGGCGAAGTCCAGACAGGGCGTTTTGCAAGGACCGGTGGTGCCTTGACCGAGCGCGGATTGAAGTATACAATTGATTGTGTTCAAGCGATGAAGGAGGGTTTGGGAGACGAAGTCGGACTGGCGCTGGATTGTGGTCCCGGCATGACGGTTCCTGATGCAATAAGGCTGGCACAGGCTGTGGAACCGCTAAACGTGATGTGGCTTGAAGACACCATCACGGGTGACTATGTGCCGTACGTTTTAGCAGAGATCTACCGCGAGGTTACGCGAAGTACGTCGACACCGATCCACACCGGCGAACAAATTTATCTTCGGCAGAACTTTAGAGACCTAATCGAGAAGCGAGCTGTGGATATAATCGGTCCCGATCCAGGTGATATCGGTGGGATTGCAGAACTGAAATGGGTCGCAGAATACGCAGACCTGCACGGCATTCTTATGGCGCCCCACGGTATATTCATTGGACTCATCGGTCTTGCTGCGCTCGTTCAGGTGTCGGCGACCTTGCCCCAGAATTATATCGCCTTTGAATGTCCGATTGGAGATCCCAAGTGGTGGTACGATATTGTAGAAGGACTGCCAGATCCCATCGTCGAGGATGGATTCATCACGGTTTGGGACACGCCCGGCATGGGAGTCGAACTCAACGGAGAAGCCGCAAGGCAGTATCTCCCTGAAGGCGACGAAGATTTTTTCGATTAACTCTATCCCTTGATAGGAAACTTTTACCGTATTGTCAAATCCTACACTGAGCGTGCACCCATTCCGAGCGACTGGTAGGATTGGTAATATCTATTCAACCTTGTTTTGCAGGGTCAGACCAAATCCAAAGGACAACTCGTATCAATGAAAATTACGGACTTAAAATGCACTATTTTGGGTAACAATCCTGTGGTCCGCATAACAACTGATGAGGGGATCAGCGGACTGGGAGAGGTCGAGGCTAGTAAACATTACCTGAAGCCTCATATAATGTTTTACAAGGACTTCATAGTCGGGGAAGATCCCACGGACGTGGAACGGGTCATGATGCGGATCCGCAAAGGCGGCAGTTTTAAGCCGTGGGGCAGTTCCGTGAGTGCGATAGAGATGGCACTTTGGGACATCGCCGGTAAAGCAGCGGGGGTTCCAGTCTACAAGCTGCTGGGCGGCAAAATTCGCGACAAAGTTCGGGTCTATAATGGCGGAGTCAGGTATCCGATGGAAGGAAATACTCCAGAAGCCCACGCGGCGAACATGGAAAAAATGAAGGCTTCTCCCGAAGGTTTCACCATTATTAAACAGGGAATCGCATTTCATAGTGGAATGCCGAGTCAGTTCCCGGACTACTTCTACGGTGAAGTCCAGACAGGGCGTTTTGCGAGGACTGGTGGTCTTTTGACTGAGCGTGGATTGAAACATACAATTGATTGTGTTCAAGCGATGAAGGAGGGTTTGGGAGACGAAGTCGGACTGGCGCTGGATTGTGGTCCCGGCATGACGGTCCCTGATGCAATAAGGCTGGCACAGGCTTTGGAGCCGCTAAACGTGATGTGGCTTGAAGATATGATCACCGGTGACTATGTGCCGTATGTTTTGGCAGATGTCTACCGCGAGGTAACGCGAAGTACATCGACACCGATCCATACTGGTGAACAAATCTATCTCCGGCAGAACTTCAAAGACCTGATCGAACAACACGCTGTGAATATAATCGGTCCCGATCCATGCGACATCGGTGGGATCGCCGAACTGAAATGGGTTGCAGAATACGCAGACCTGCACGGCATTCTTATGGCACCCCACGGTGTATTGGATGGACTGATTGGTCTCGCTGCCCTCGTGCAGGTGTCGGCGACCTTGCCCCAGAACTATATCGCCTTTGAATATCCGGTCGGAAACCCCAAGTGGTGGTACGATATCGTAGAAGGGCTGCCGGATCCCATCGTCGAGGATGGATTCATCACGGTTTGGGATGCGCCCGGCATGGGAGTTGAACTCAACGAAGAAGCCACAAGACAGTACCTCCCTGAAGGCGATGAGGACTTTTTCGATAATTAGGGGAACTGACATGGCGAAAGTTAGATTGGGTGTTATCGGTGCTGGTGGCATTGTTTGTCGGCTGCATCTTCCTGCGCTCGTTGCCGGGGATGACTTCGAGGTTGCTGTGCTCGGTGGCAGACGGGAACATCGACTTACACAACAGTGCGATCAGTTCAACATCCCGCATTGGACGCAGGACTACGAGACAATCATCGCAGATGACTCGCTCGATGCTATCTTGGTCGGTACACCGCACCCACTCCATGTGTCTTGGGGAGTAAAAGCGCTGGAGGCGGGAATGCATGTTCTGATGCAGAAACCGTTGTGCGGTGATATGGATGAAGCCAATCAATTTGTGGAAGCGACAGAGAAAACCGGCTTAACGGTGATGTGTCTTCCTCACGTTAATGCATCCATCCATAAAGCGCGTCAATTACTGGCGGAAGGTGCAATTGGTAGGGTTTCGGGGGCTCGATTCCGCACCAGTCACGGCGGTCCCGAAATCTACTACGCAGAGATTAAAGACATTTTTGGTGAGAAGGATGATGATCTCTGGTTCTTTGACGCCAAGCGAGCGAGCGTCGGCGCACTCTTCGATATGGGTGTTTATGCGGTCGCCGGATTGGTCACAATGCTGGGGACATTCAAGCGTGTCACAGGTTTCGCAACGACCTTTGATAAACCCACTGAGTTGGAAGATGTGGCGACCCTCGTTCTCGAAATGGAGTCGGGAGGCATCGTCACCGCTGAAACCAGTTGGTGCGACCCTGCGCGGACGTGGGGCGCAAGCATCCACGGCACAGCGGGCAAACTCACGCTGCCGGGAGAGGATGGCGCTGCACTGAGTCAGTGGACACCAACATCTTACACCCGTGAGACCGCGCCAGTGGACCTGGAAGCGATTGATTGTTCGGATGCCGATCTTGGCGATATGCACGCACACTTTGCGCAGTGCATCCGTGAAGACAGGCAGCCGCCGCTGTCACACGTTTACGCAGCGCGCCATGTTACTGAGATCTTGCTGGCTGGTATGACCTCCGCTCGGACCGGCAGCGCAATTGAGCTAACGACCAGAGCAGATTCTTAAAACAAAGGATAAACTATACACCGCAACTCAGCCGCTCAGAACTTATGGACACTATCTTTAGGTTGAGCGGTTACCATCGACACTGTTTAGCTGAAAGGAGCTTCAGATGCTAACCCAAGAACAGATCGACTTTTATAATGAGAATGGTTATCTCGGCGTCGAAAATGTGCTCTCGGCGGAGGAGGTTGCTGATCTTCAACGGACTACAGATGAGTTCGTTGAGAAATCCCGCGAGGTCACTGAACATACCGATGTGTTTGACCTTGAACCGGGGCATACCCCAGCAAACCCGCGCGTGCGCCGGATCAAAAATCCTGTCTTGCACCACATTGTCTATGAGCAGACGTTGCGCCATGACCGTATCCTCAATATCGTTGAGCAGTTGATTGGACCCGGCGTGAGCCATAATGGTCACAAACTCAACATGAAATACCCCGAATTTGGCAGCCCCGTCGAATGGCATCAGGATTGGGCGTTCTATCCCTATACCAACGACGACCTGCTGGCAGTTGGCGTGGCAATTGACGATATGTCGCTAGAAAACGGTTGTCTGATGGTTATCCCCGGCTCCCATAAGGGACCGACCTATGACCATCACCAAAATGGTATCTTCGTCGGTGCGGTAACAGATCCCAATTTTAGTTCCGATAACGCCGTTCCCGTTCAGGTCAAAGCCGGCGGCATCTCGATTCACCATGTTCGTACGCTGCACGGTTCCGCCCCCAATAAGTCCAGCAACCCCCGCCGTCTATTGTTGCTCCAGTATTGTGCGCTTGACGCTTGGCCCATACATGGTGGGGATTGGAATGTGTTCAGATCCTTCGCGCTGCGTGGTGAACCCACGAATCAACCGCGCGTCGTTTCCACTCCTGTTCGCATTCCTCAGCCGTCTTCGGACCGAACGGGATCGATCTACGAGGTGCAAACGCTTCTAGACAACCCCATCTTTGCGGAGAAGAAAGCCAAGTAAACGGAGGCATTCATCAGCGAGATGAAAATTGAGGGCAGGTGATCTAAGGAGGCGATGTCATGGGAAATGGTATTGTGAAGGATAAGTTTTGGATCTGGGGGCATGACGCCGGGAGCCACAATGATCACTGGGGATTAACTGCCACTTCACGGATGACGCCGGCGGAGGGTGCTTTCTATCTTAACGTACCGAATATCATATTGGTGCGTTATAATGGTTTGCCGCAACCGCCGTATGAGCAGTACGCATTAGCGTTGCGTCCGTTGAAACAGGTGGTGTGGTCTATCGTTGGAGCGGGCGGTGCCTCGGCGAATTACGAGGTAGAAGCAGCGCGTAATCTGGCGGAAAAATTCCCGAATTTTACCGGCGTGATGATGGATGATTTCTTCAGCGATCCGGCAACAGGTAAGGTTGCTGTCCATGATGTAGAATCGCTGAATACCATTCAAAAGCAGCTGACCGTATCGAACCGGAAGCTGGATCTGTGGGTCGTGCTTTACAACCATCAGCTTGAACACCCCGTGGGTTCACATCTGGAAACTTGTGATGTCGTTACGTTCTGGACATGGAATGCCAGTCAATTGACTGAGTTAGAGAAAAACTTCACGTGTGCTGAAGAGATTGCGCCATCACCTCGTAAAGTACTCGGTTGCTACATGTACGACTACGGTGATCGTCAACCGATGCCGGTTGAATTGATGCAACATCAGTGCGAAATCGGTCTGCAATGGCTCCGTGACGGTCGGATTAATGGCATGATTTTCCTCGCCAGTTGTATCTGCGATTTGGAATTGGAAACCGTTGAATGGACGCGGGACTGGATTCAGCGAGTTGGCGATGAGCCGCTCTGACACATAAAGCCTACCAATCATGATAGAAGTCACCCAAAATGTGAGAGATTTTAACGAGAAAGACTCTTTCACCTCTGGTCTTCAAGAGGCGATTGATGCGCTCCCTAAGAGTGGGGGTATTGTCTGGGTTCCACCAGGGGTCTATACCCTACAACGTCATGTGCAGCTGCGTTCCAACGTCACTATCCGCGGCGCGGGGCAATCCAGCCGAATCACCCGTGCGCCGGAAGTCGCTTCGCCACTTGTGAGTGAAGCCCAAGAGGGCGAAACCTCTGTCCACGTCGAAAACGAATCCGAATTTGCCGTTGGTATGGAAGTCAGCGTGTTTGACACAGCGCAACACGGTTGGTACGCTACACACGCCTTCATTGTGGGGATTATTGAAAACAGACTCCATCTTGACAAACCTATCAATCGTTCCTGCTTGCCAGAGCGGAATGGTGGGGTGGCACACGCGTTTTCAGCATTCGTGGGGTGGGAAGAGCGCGGCTGCGAATTAGAATCGCTTTGCATTGATGGAAGCGACACAACCGGTCAAAGTGTTTTCGCCGACTTTACCGTGTCTGCTATCCATCTGGTGCGGACGGCAGATGCCCGC
Source organism: Candidatus Poribacteria bacterium (assembly GCA_022822005.1). Taxonomy (GTDB): domain Bacteria; phylum Poribacteria; class WGA-4E; order WGA-4E; family PCPOR2b; genus PCPOR2b. Next base: position 175,334 of record JAJECO010000040.1, on the reverse strand, counting down.
GTGAGGGGATGCGTTGTACAGGGTTGGCTCGCGGATGGGGTAAGCGTTCAGGGAGGTACCGGAGCGATTGTCAGCGATTGCCTTGCCGAAGGTTGTCTGGGACACGGTTTTCACCCCGGCACCTCCGTCCAGCACAGCCTCTGGACAAACAACATCGGGCGGGATAACGGTCGCGATGGACTCTATTTCTGCATGAATGTCCGTCACTCAGTTGTCAGCGAAAGCACCTTTCACGGAAATGGTCGGCACGGCATCGGGGGGTTGGCTGACGGCGGCGACCAATACAACGTCGTTGCCAACAACACCTGTGTCAACAATGCCCGACACGGTATCGAAGCCTCGCGTGGCAGGGACAATATCATTAACAGCAATATCTGCTTAAACAACTCTCAAGAGGAAGCGGGCAGATATAGCGGAATTGCCCTGATGGATGTCACCGGGATGACGGTCACCGGCAATAGATGCCTCGACGATCAGGACACACAAACGCAAGCTTACGGGATTGAAGAGAGCGGGACAAGCGACAGGAATCTCATCGTTGCCAACCATTGTCAGGGGAATCTGGTGGGGAGCGTACTTACTGTTGGTGCCGATACGAAATCTGCGGAAAACCTTGGATAGAACCAGTTTTTCACTACGCTCGGTCAGGATTGTCACATTCAAGTCCGATGTCAAATGTATACGCCCACCACATAAAAACCGTACTATTCCGGTTCATTCTCCGCCGCCCGTGGTGCTAGTTCATTCCACACCTCGCCGAATTCATAAACCTTCTTGAACATTGTGTAAACACCCTCCCACATCTCTTGCCGAGCCGCAACGGCAGCAGGATTATCCCCATTGGCGTGAAGCTCCTTGAGTTTGGTTCCCATTTCTTTCTGGGCGCGGGCACAGGCTTGAGCTGCTTCCGCAAGGCTCTCAGCGACCGCAACGTGGTGGTCAATCAGTTCTTCAATCGGTTTGTTTGTATCCTCATCTAGGTCATAGGCGTTGGGTGGTGCGAACACATGTGGCAGCCGTTCTCCGTCTTCCGTACGTGGGGTATGGGTAGGATGGATATGGGGTGTCACCGAGAGGTACATAATCATCGGTTCGTCCCCTATTACGCGTACTCGGTGGACCTCATCGGCTAGCGCAACACACATTTGACCGGGCCCCAATTTCTCAACCCCGTCACCAATCTCAAATATGACCCGTCCTTCGAGGATTAAGAAAATTTCATGTCCCAAGTCGTGGCTGTGAATATCAGCGACACTACCGGGCTCCATCCGCAAAAAACGGGAGCGAATTTGTGGGGTAACCAATACATTACGAATGTCCTCGTCGTTGTGATAATCGTAGATAGCAAAACTCATTATTCTCCTCCAATTTTCGATGTAGTTGACAGTAACACGCTACTCTATGTAATTTAGAAAAGTTCTTGAATCCCCTTCAAGTGTATCAAATCTCGCTGAGAAATCAAAGCCATTTTATCGCATAAAAAAACCTCCCGATGCTGATAAAGCAGTAACATTAGGAGGCGAGACGTTTCCTTCTTCAGAAACGGGTTTCAATTCTCCTCGAACGTGTCGGTGTTCCGGATAATGATACCATCCACACCGCCCACAATGAGTTTCTTGCCATCGTGGCTGAAAATGAGCGAATTGGCAGGACCATAAAAGGGGCCAATCTTTGCTTGCGTCTTCAAATCCCACATGCAAGTTGATCCTCCATTTCCGGCAGCGAGAAAGCGTCCGTTAGGGCTGAAGGCGAGTGTCTTGAGCCAGCCCTGCATGCTCAATGTTGTGACTAGCTCCTGTTTTTCTACATGCCATAAATAAATTTCTTCGGGATCTCCTCCCCAAGCCAAGATTTTCCCGTCGGGGCTAAACGCAAGGGCAAATATACTACTCTGAGTTTTTCGTGTGAAAATTTCCTGTGGCTTCTGCACCTCCCACAAACGAAGCGTATTGTCAGTGCCTCCCGAAGCTAGCAACTTGCCATCTGGGCTGAAAGCCATTGACCTTATAGTGCTGTGCGGTTGAGTTGGTCCTTCGTGTGATGCTTCCTGCCCCAACACACGGATATCGCTTTTCTGTCGCATGTCCCAGAGTCGAATGCAGCTGCCATCAAGCAAAGCTAGGATCTTCCCGTCGGGGCTGAACGCAACTGACTTTACAATTGTGTTAGCCATCGTAAAGATCTCGAACTGCTCTTTCGTTTGGACATCCCACAACCGTGTTTTTTCTTTTTCGCCTGAAGCAAGCAGGAGCCCATCCGGGCTGAAAGCTACGGATAGGACTGCCGCCGTGTGATTTCGCAGGATTGTAAGCGACTCTTGAGTTTGCATATTCCATAATGTAACGACACCGTCTCGGTGCCCCGAGGCGAGAAGTGTGTCATCCGGACTGAGTGTTACCGCCTTAATGTCAGCGGTGTGATTCTGAAACATAGCGATCTGTTTCCGGGTTTTTACATCCCAAAGGCGAACAGACATATCTCCACTCTTCTGCCAGGTCCGCCTATACTGTTCCAGACCACTCAGAGATGCCAGTGTTTTTCCATCCGGACGAAAAGCGATAGAGCTCACAGTGCCGGTACTTGTATCTAATACATCGATCTGTGTTTGAGTCTTTACGTCCCACAGTCGGATTTTAGCGTCATCTCCGGCTGAAGCCAAGATTGCGCTATCTGGGCTAAAGGCCACAGCGTTTACGGCTTCATCTTCTTCATTACCGTCGTTCTCTAGCAACAGAGCGATTTGCCTTTGAGTCGTTACATCCCAAAGGCGGACCGTGTAATCGTAGTGGCTGCCCGAAGCTAAGATTGCGCCATCCGAGCTAAAGGCAATAGACGAGACCGCATGATTCTGTGACCATGTATCACCGGGCTGTTCTTCAAATGATCCTACAAACTCTAGGGTTGGCACGTCCCATAGGCTGATGATGAAGGCTTCATGCCCCTCCCACAGACTAATTGCGGGGGCTTCATGTCCACCCGCAGCCAATAGCTGCCCATCAGGACTGAAAGCTAAAGTCCAAGGGATACTTGTAAGAATGCGCCTTATCACAGTCTGTTGTGCAATTTGGCGTTTTGTTTTCATATCCCATAAAGCGATATCTCCGTCTCCATAGCCTACAGCGAGGGTGTTTCCATCGGGCGTGAAGGCAACGGCAGTCACGCCCCTTAGCCCCGGTAACTGTAATCCTCCCACCATTTCTTGGGTTGCTACATCCCATAGATGAACAGTGCGATCTGGATCTGGCCAACTTCCAGATGCCAAAGTCCGTCCGTCGGGACTGAAAGCGATTGAGCGCGCGCTGCGCTCTATCATCCCAACTTCCGCGAGCGTGTTAGCATCATAGAGCCAAGTGCTATTTCCCACAATGGCGATTAAACTACCGTCCGGGGAATAGGCGATGGTGTGAACCGTGCCGTTGCCAAGACGAGTATAAGGTTTATCCTGCCCGGCTGTTTTTGCTCCGGTGTAAGTATTGGCAGCCTGTATCCCATCGGCCGACTGAGGATTTCCTGCTAAATCCTTTTTACTATAACTGCTTGAAAGAATTGACGCTTTCGAAAGCACAACCACTTCTGTAGGAATCTCGCCGACTTTCGTGACTTTAGTGTCGCTGGTGAGCGGCGCACCGACCAGACTACCAATCACCCAAAATGGATCGAAAGTTGCGGTGAGACATAGCAGCGTCAATAAGCCCACAGTGGCAACTCCTACAGGAATAGTTGGCATCCGCGGATTGGATTGAATTTGGATTCGCTGAATAATTTCAACGATGTTAAGAGTAAACGCCGGTTGGAGTTTGTGTTGGTCAAAACTTGCTTTCATCAGTGTCAGCATCTCCGTTTTCAATTTAGAGCGAGCGCGGTTGAGTCGCATAGCTATCGCATGGGGTGATGTTCCAAGAAACTGGGCAATCTCTCGGTAACTCATGCCTCCCAAATAGTGTAGGGTTAAGACCTGTCGATGTATCTCAGGCAGCACAGCCAATGTTTCGTGAAGCGATTGATAGACTTCGGTTTCGTGATGAGAGGTCATCGAAAGCTTTTCCACGTGTTCTTTCTTTTGGTCGGCAATGTACTCAGTATCGGGACGATTCGACCTTGAGCGCGAAAAATCCTTACACAGATTAGAAGTAATTGCATAAAGCCATGCCAGAAACCTATCCCACTGTTTCAACGTACGAAGTTTCTGATATGCTTTGAGGAAGACTTCTTGAGTGACGTCTTCGGCGTCGTGGAAGTTGCCGAGTTTCGAGTAAGCTAATGCGTAGACACTCGCTCGATATTTATCTACAAGTAAGCCAAACGCTGCGGTATCTCCACCAAGACATTTGTGGATGATATGTCCATCTTCCGTTCGCATGGATTTTTCTCCTTACTAGAAGGCTTTTGTATATTAGACGGATCTCAGCGCAAAAATCTCACAAGCGTTGCCGATTTTTTTGTATTGACCAACATTTTTCGATTACGTATAATGAAAGAGAATGTATTCTACACAAATCGATAAGGAGAATTGGCGATGGCAGAAAAGAGATACCGAGCTGGTGTGGTCGGGCTGACGGGGATAGGGGCAAATCGTTTAGAAGCGGATTCAGGGGCAGTGCTGAACACTCCGATGCCGGGATCACACGTCGCATCCTATGCAGCACTCCCGCACACAGATCTGGTTGCGGTGTGCGACCTAAAAACGGAGCTGTTTGACCAATTTAAGGAGCGATGGGGCGATGTGCTTCCTGATGTTCGGACCTACACAGACTATCGCGAGATGCTTGAAAAGGAGAACCTCGACCTCCTCAGCGTTGTCACCTCCGACAATCGCCATACCGATATTGTGGTTGACGGAGCGAATGCGGGGATCAAGGGTATAGCGTGCGAGAAACCGCTTGCGACAACGGTGGACGACTGCAATCGTATGATTGCTGCTTGCGAAGCAAACGGTGTGCCGATTTCGATTGATCATACCCGAAGATGGTGGCCCGCCTATCATTGCGCAAGGAAGGCGATCCGTGAAGGTGCCATCGGCGGTGTGCGTCGTATTGTGGCACACATGGGCGGTCCCAGAGCCATGTTGTTCCGCAACGGCACGCACCTACTTGATGGTGTTTGCTTCTTTGCTGAATCCGAACCGGAATGGGTGTTTGCCGAATTGGACGAAGGTTTTGAGGATTATTTCTCCTATCGCGGAGACGGTGGACGCAGCCCTGCGGGCGATCCCGGCGGCAGCGGATACATCCACTTCAAGAACGGTGTCCGCGCACTCGTTAACGCATCGAAGGGGCAGGCGAGCGGTTTCTGCCTTGAGATCATCGGTGAGGAAGGACGCTTGGACGTGGAAAATACAGTAACTTTGTCAACCGGTGTCGGTAGATCTGAGCTGCTCGACCTTCCGCCGCACATGGTTATCGGCATCCCCGCCTACATTGAAGAACTCATTGGAGTGATAGAGAATGGTGGCGAACTGCTCTCTCCCGCGTCGGAGGCGAAGAAAGTGGTCGAGATCATCGTCGGATTCCTCAAATCCCAAGAGCGCGGGAATGTGCGTGTAGATCTGCCACTACCGCCGGGAAATTGATACATGATCTAATAGCTGCATCATCAGAGGGCATATCATCCAACCACAGACTATACCTTTACAGATTTTGAAAGTTGATAGTTCAGTGCTGAATTTCCAAAAAATAAATTGAAGAAAATTCTGTGAACACGCCTCAGATTAGATAATCTCAATCCAGTTTCGGAGGTGTAGTTTTATGAAACTGATGTGTTATCTGATATGTTTTGTTATGATTTTGCTCATGGTTGGTTGTGGGGGCAACGAAGATGAACTTGTAACTGAGGATAAACTTGAGACATCTACCCTTCCAGTAGCAAATTTCATCAAGAGCGACCCGCCAAACGGTGGCATTATTAATCTTTCAGATGCTTTAGACACTCCTGTAGAAATTAAATTATTTTTCGATCGCCTTCCTTCCCACATCTCTGTGGGTGGAATTCGGGCTCAACTTCAAGGCGATCATGCCATTTGGGAAGTTACCACCAAACGATTATTGGAGGTATTGGAGCCAAACCCAATCAAAGGCGCGGATTTATCAGTAACTTGGGTAAATAGGGATGGTTCTGACGGAGAAATCACACTTACGTTTATAGTAGGGTTCGGAGGAAATCCACCTGAACTACTCTTTAGTTCAGTTAGCGATGGTGATGCAGACGTTGACCCCGAACGTCTGAACGCAGGCGGGATTCGTTTTGATTTCGATAGAGAAGTTAGGGGGAATGTTACAATCTGGACGAAAGGTGGGAAACCGTTGAATTGGATCGCCAACATCGATGGTGCTACAGTGACGCTCACCGCCGTGGCGGGAGGAGAACTCCAGCATGGTGTCGTTTATGTCCTCCATATCGAAGTCATAAGTAACATTGAGGAGAAAACTGAGGGCACGATTACATTTAGGACCAAGGATGAATAGCTTTCCCTCTACATTCCTACCTTTAGTCACATTTTGGATCCTTTTAAAACGGAAGAGCAACATTCGTGCTTAGTCATGGAGCGAAATATGCACATTCAATATACAGACTTACCCGAACCAAAGTCCCTCCCTGAAGGGGCAACGCTTGAATACGCGACGCAGGATCAGGACTGCCGTTCTCTTGAGCGGTTCGCTATCCGCACTCTCGACGCAGGGATGCGTACTCCAGAGAGTATAGACGAATCGCGCGAATCATTCTGGATTATCATCAGTGGAGAAGGGACAATGGTGCGTGGCGATGAAACCACCCAAATCCGACCGCGAGACCTAATCATCACGCCGCCCGGAGTTCCCCATTCGCTTGCCGCCGGGGACACGCCCGTCAAATGGTTTGATGTTGCATTCCATTCCGCTACGTGGGAGATTACTGCGGATGCGTTGGAAGATGGTATCGGCGATCCACACGGCGATTACATCAAGGGCAAACCATCACTGGTACGGGGCGAAGAGCTGCCGCCGCAGGAGGGTGATTCCTGTTATCGATATCCACACGCTCGACCGCATTCGACGCTGGACCATTGGGACCAGAATAGCAGCGAGCCTGGGGCACGTGCCGCGAACCATGTCCACGACAGCCACGAGGAGTTCTGGTACATCCATGAAGGTTCAGGTCATGTTGAACAGAACGGGGAAATCTTCGAAGTCTCGGCAGGAGATCTTATCGGGCATGCGCCGGGCGTCCATCATACGCTTATCGCTGAGAAGGAACCGATCCGTTGGTACTGTTTCTGCATGAACCGTTGGCTGATGCCGCTTGTCAAAGACGCGCTTGTTGAGGCTTAACCGTGCCGAATAATCCCCCGCAGTTCTAAGACGGAATCCCTTTATATTTGAAGAAAACTAAATGAATGAACTCTCCAAAATTCTAACAACGATCCGACGTCCGTTTCAGCAGGAGATTCGGAGCGGTTGTCAAGACAGCGTGGTGATCAACGGCTTAGGTGCCTATGTTCAACTTTGGGTCGGAAATGCCGCACAACTGACACTCAACCCCGCTCAGAAGCAGGCACTGACTTCGCTTGCAGATCTGTTCTCAGATTATGAGACGCTCTCGCCCGCGAAGCGTGAAGAGGTCGTGCAAGCTGCTATGAAGCAGATCGACGAGATGACGTCGAAAGATCAGAAGGCATCACCCGCAAAAAAACCTGCACCGAAAGTTGATGATCTACCCCTATTTCAATCGCTACCCAGCCAACCAGCGAAGACCAATTTCCCTCCGGTGGAGCAAACCAGACAGGCTAAAGAGCAACAGGCGCTTTTCTCTGCTGCTTCAGAAGTCCGTGGGACATTGGAGACGGCCGAATCAGCGCCCTCACCTCTGCCTGTCCGCCCCGATACATCAGAGTCGCATGTATCGGAGTCTGATACGCAACCTGCCGCCCCAGAAAAGGTGCAGGTTAAAGATGTGCCGATCGCAACCGATCTGGCATCACTGGAATTTTTGGAGACAGAAATCCAGTATGCAAGTGGAATCGGGTCACGTCGAGCGGCGAGATTGGTGGCGGAACTCAATATCTGCACTATCCGCGATCTGCTGGAATACTATCCGCGTGACTATCTCGATCATGGACAGTTCCGGTCGATTTATGATGTGGGACGTACCGGTGAATATGAAACAATTCAGGGGGTGGTGGTCAATCAAAGCGAATTCACGCCGACCCGAAAGGGTGCAAAGTCTGTCGGCAGGATTGCCGTCTACGATCAGGCTGGTGTAGCGCAACTGGTCGGCTTTGGTCGTCGTGCCGGTTATCTCAAGAAGGTGCTGAAGGTTGGTACGCCTGTTGTTGTGAGCGGTAAATTTACCCGACGCAACAATGAAATCCAAACCACCGATTTTGACTTTGAGGTGCTTGAAGAAGAGGATGCGGATCTAATCCATACGGGCAGAATCGTGCCAAAATATGCGCTGACGGCGAAACTGACCCAACGGATGCTGCGACAGTGGGCTAAGGCAGTCGTGGACGAGTACGCAGGGAATTGTCCGGAGATTTTGCCCTTAGACATTCGGCAGCAAAATCAGTTGATAGATCGCGCTACGGCAATCCAAGAGATCCACTTCCCTGCTTCTGAGAAATATAAAGAGGCGGCGCGAAGAAGGTTAGCTTTCGATGAGTTTTTCTTGCTGGAATTGGGGCTTGAACTCAAAAAGCAGCGCTGGAAAATCGAGGAAAAAGGGATTGCTTTCCACACTGAAGGTAAGTTGTTAGGTCGATTCATTGAAGCATTACCTTTCCAATTGACCGCCGCGCAGGAGCGGGTCATCGAGGAAATTAAATCAGACATGGCTAACGCACAAGCGATGAATCGTTTGCTTCAAGGAGATGTCGGATCTGGCAAGACCATCGTTGGGGCGGTTGCTCTGCTGTGTGCGATTCAGAGTGGGTACCAAGGAGCACTGATGGTGCCCACAGAAATTCTCGCTGAACAACATGCCTACAATCTTTCGGAACTGCTTGAACCGCTGAATCTGAAGGTTGTTCTGCTCAAAGGCGACCTCGCCAAATCGGAGCGTGACGAAACCCTTGCTACCATTGCTGATGGATCAGCACACGTTGTTGTTGGGACGCATGCCCTGATCCAAGAGGGCGTAGAATTTCATCGGCTTGGACTGGTAATCATTGATGAGCAGCACCGCTTCGGCGTGATGCAACGGGCGACGCTCCGGGACAAGGGAACAACCCCGGATGTCTTGGTTATGACGGCGACCCCCATTCCGCGGACGCTCGCTTTGACAATTTATGGCGATCTCAATGTGTCCGTAATCGACGAACTCCCGCCGGGACGGCAGAAAATAACGACGAAATGGGTAAGAGAGAAGGATCGCCAAAAACTGTACCAGCAGATAGAGAAAGAGGTTCAGCGTGGGCGGCAGGCTTACATCGTCTACCCACTCGTTGAAGAATCGGAGAAGTTGGAAGAGATTAAAGCTGCAACGGAGATGGCGGATCACTTTCAGACGGAGATATTTCCGCACCTGCGGGTCGGGTTGCTACACGGACGGATGCGATCAGTGGAGAAGCAGGAAGTGATGGGTCGCTTCAAGAATAGAGAGATTGATGTCTTGGTATCTACTACTGTGATCGAAGTTGGTATAGACGTGCCAAACGCCACGCTCATGGTAATAGAGAACGCTGAGCGGTTTGGACTGTCGCAAATGCACCAGTTACGTGGGCGCGTTGGTCGCGGTACGGACAAATCTTCCTGCCATCTGATTAGTGGACCAATGACCGACGATGGAGTGCGTCGAATCAGAGCGATGACACGAACCAATGACGGTTTCGAGCTTGCGGAGGCGGATCTGGAAATCCGAGGTCCCGGCGAATTTTTTGGAACTCGTCAGTCCGGTCTTCCAGACTTCAAAATCGCCAATATCCTCCGAGATGCGTCGTTGATTGAAATTGCCAAGACAGAAGCGAATCGACTGGCTAAGGCAGACCCAAGCCTAAGTCAACCAGCGCATCAGGTATTGAAAGAGGTGTTACAGACGCAGTGGCGCGGGCATCTGAAAATGGCGTCAATCGGTTGATTAAAGGGTGCTCAGTAAATATATACGCTTACTCCAAATTGAAAGGAATGATTTATGGCAGAAAACGAAGATACAAACGAAGAGAGACACCCTGACGATCCCTATGCCCTTAGAAGCGAATATATCCAGGAGCCACCCGTCGGTTTTTGGAACACGGTTAAATTTCTCGGACCAGGGTTGATCTTGGTGGGTTCCGTGGTGGGTTCAGGAGAAATTATTCTGACAACAACACTCGGTGCAACGGTCGGTTTTGTGATGCTCTGGTGGATGCTACTCAGTTGTTGGGGCAAGAGCATCGTACAGGCGGAACTGGGGCGTTACGCTGTCTCATCGGGTCAGACCGCTCTCGCAGCGTTCAATGACATCCCCGGTAAGTTTCCCTTTTTCCGCAGCAAAATGTCTTGGTTCATCTTGCTATGGTTCCTTCAACAGATTCCCGGTCTACTTGGCGGCGGCGGAATCTATGGAGGAGCGGGCCAGGCAATGAGTATGATGATGCCGTTTCTGGATTCGAGATGGTGGACAATAATCGTCGCCATCGTCACGGCGACGCTGATTCTGAGCGGCACCTATCGTTTCCTCGAAAAGTTACTGACCTTTATGGTTGTAACCTTCACCTTCATCACGATGACGTGTGCGATTCTGTTACAATTCACAGAATATGCGATCACATGGTCAGATTTAGGGGCAGGGCTGCGATTTGATTTTCCCGCTTTTGCCATTGCTGCCGCGTTGGCGGCTTATGGCGGCACCGGTGTCAACGCCGGCGAGTCGATGGCGTACACCTACTGGTGCACTGAAAAAGGCTATGCCCGTTTCACCGGATCGACCGATAATAGCGAAGGTTGGGTAAACCGGGCGCGTGGTTGGATTCGCGTTATGCAAACCGACGTGGTCCTGACGCTAATTGTCCTAACCTTTGCAACGATTCCTTTCTATATGCTCGGTGCCGGCGTCCTGAATCGCATGGGGCAGATGCCCGATGGGTTGGATACACTCAGTATCTTGTCTAACATGTACACACAGACACTGGGTCAATGGGCTTGGTGGCTGTTCATGTTCGGAGGATTCTTTGTCCTCTTCTCAACGGTGGTCTCAGGACTCGGCGGTGGGTCACGAATGATGGCCGATGTGATGGGTGTTATTGGTGTGATTGATCCTAACGACTACAACGCGAGAGTCCGCGTCCGACGAATCTGGGCGGTGGCTGCGCCAGCGATTCAATCAGTGTGCTATTTTTTTGTCAAAAATCCTGTCTGGATGCTCACTATCAGTGGCACGGTTGGGGCGATGATGATGCCGCTCGTCGCGGGTAATACGATCTACCTGAGATACTTCCGCACTGATCGCCGCATTGCACCGGGAGGGAAGTCCGATGCCGTGCTTTGGTTCTGCTTCCTTGCAATGATCGGGCTTGCAATCTATGCTGTCTATCTTCGGTTTGCCTAAACCTTGAAATTGTCATGAAAGGAATGGATTTGATGCTCACTCCCGAAGAAAAGCAATCTTATGATGAGAATGGATTTATTCTAAAAAAAGCCCTCGCCTCGCCTGAAGATATAGAAAAGATCCGTGAAGATATCGAAGATATCCACAATCGCATGGCAGAACACCCGGTCGAAGGGGTTGGTCTCTCGTGGGAAGAGTTCGATGACCCGAACCTACCCCCACGCCTTAAGCAGCTGATGAACAGTGAATTAATAAGCCCGACTCTGAGCAAAATACTGCGTTCAGATACGATGTTGGACATTCTCGAACAAATGATTGGTCCTGATGTCTCACTATATCACAGCAAGCTGCTCCCCAAAGATGCAAAAGATGGCACAGCGATTCCATGGCACCAGGATTATGCCTATTGGAACCGAGATGATAACCGTCCCTTGATGGTGAATTGCCAACTTGCAATTGATGCGACAACCCGAGAGAACGGCTGCATCCAATTTGTTCCCGGCAGCCATAAATGGGGTTTGCAGGAACATCAACGACGTCAACAGACATTTGGTGTTTTCTTGCCGGGACATTACCAGGAACGCGAGGACGCCGTCCAAGTGGAGATGGAACCGGGCGATGGCGTCTTTTTCAACGCGCTAATTATTCACGGTTCCGCCGCCAATACCTCTGATCTCCCTCGGCGGATGAACACCTTTGCATATAACGTCACCGGCAACGGTCTGATGCAGTGTCGGCAGGCATTGCGCGGTAAGCCGCTGTGATGTGTGCAACATGAGGGCACGTTTTTGCCGTTCCGAGCATTCCGATTTATCGGAACCTGTACTGATACGAAAGTAGGTATGACATGGCTTCTAAGAAAACTGTTGATTACAATGAACTTTTGGATTCTAACGATTCCACAATTTACGATTTAGAGACCCATTCATCCGGTCCTGAGGGCAGTCTGCCATTGACACCGGAGATGTTGCTCAATTTGCCGAGCGGGGATGTCTTCGCTTGGAGCCATAATGCGGGTATGGGTTGGGCGCCCGGTGAACTTAATCGCAGAGAGTTCCTCATCCTAAGCACGCAAGGCGGAATCCGCGCGCCCGACGGAAGTCCGATCGCCCTTGGCTACCATACCGGCCATTGGGAAGTAGGATTGTTGATGCAGGCTGCTGCGGAGGAATTCAAAGAACTCGGCATGATCCCGTTTGCTGGGTTCTGTTCGGATCCGTGTGATGGTCGTACGCAGGGCACACCCGGGATGATGGATAGCCTCGCCTATCGTAATGATGCTGCAGTGGTCTTCCGGCGTCTCATTCGGTCATTACCGACGCGCAAAGGGGTGATGATGGTAGCGACCTGTGACAAGGGGCTTCCCGCTGCGATGATCGCAATCGCTGCGATGCGCGATCTGCCGTGTGTGTTGGTCCCCGGCGGTGTCACGCTGCCACCTACCGAAGGTGAAGATGCGGGCAAAATTCAGTCCATCGGCGCCCGTTTTGCGCACGGGGAAATTTCCTTGCAGGATGCCTCTGACCTCGGCTGTAAAGCCTGTGCAAGTCCGGGAGGCGGGTGCCAATTTCTTGGCACTGCTGGAACATCGCAGGTGGTCGCGGAAGCGCTGGGGATGACGTTACCACATTCTGGGCTAGCACCGTCGGGACAACCGATCTGGTCGGATATGGCGAAGCGATCCGCGCGTGCCTTGGTCAATCTCGATGCAAAAGGTCTCAAAATGGGGGATATCTTGACAGACGAAGCGGTACATAACGCCATGGTCGTCCACGCCGCATGCGGCGGTTCAACCAATCTGCTCCTGCATATCCCTGCCATCGCACATGCGGCGAAACTTGATCGGCCAACCGTCGAAGATTGGATGGAGATTAATTGGCGTGTGCCCCGCCTCGTCGATGTTCTGCCCAATGGTCCTGTCGGTCATCCAACTGTTCAGGTCTTTTTGGCGGGCGGTGTGCCTGAAGTGATGCTGCATTTACGGGAGTTAGGTCTGTTGAACGAGGATGTTATCACCGCTACAGGTGAACCTCTTGGACGAAACCTCGATTGGTGGGAGAAATCGGAACGTCGTCAGCGTGTGCGAGACCTCTTGATGGAACGGGACGGGATTGATCCGGACGATGTGATCATGAGTCTGGAAGCTGCGCAGGCGCGTGGCTTGACCAGCACGGTCACCTTTCCGCGTGGGAATCTTGCACCAGAAGGTTCTGTCATTAAAAGCACTGCAATCGATCCCAGCGTTGTTGATGAAGATGGCGTCTACCGCATGACTGGTCGAGCCCGTGTGTTTGTGCGCGAACGGGACGCTATTCGGGCACTCAAAAGCAATGATGATGACCAGATCAAGCCGGGCGAGGTAATGGTGCTTTGCTCCCGCGGTCCAATGGGATCCGGCATGGAGGAGGTCTATCAGATCACAGCCGCGCTCAAACATCTTTCGTTTGGTAAGCATGTTGCCCTGATTACCGATGCACGATTCTCTGGCGTATCAACCGGCGCGTGCATTGGACATGTGGGTCCAGAAGCGTTAGCGGGCGGTCCCATCGGCAAGTTGATTGATGGCGATCAGATTCAGATTCAGGTTGATCGGAATCGGCTTGAAGGAAGCATTGATTTGGTCGGTCATGGCGATCAGATCTTCGGGGTTGAGACGGGGACGCAACGCCTTGCCGAACGATCTCTACGTCCAGACCTTGCCCCCGATGATCTGCTACCAGACGATACACGCCTGTGGGCAGCACTCCAAAGCGTCGGTGGAGGTACATGGGGCGGTTGTGTCTACGATGTGGATGCAATTATCGAAACACTTGAAGCCGGTATAAAGCGTGAAACGTAAAACGCAAGCAAAACTCAGATTTCAATTAACAGAAAGGAGTCCGCATCGCTTGCCTCAATTACCCAGAGGCGGAAATTGCGGGTTTATTATGATAGCACACACGAATCTCGTCGGTTGTCGTAAAGAAGAACTGGACACGCCGGCGCTCCTGATCGATTTACCAACGATGGAGCGCAATATAGACCGGATGTCGTCCACTATTATCCATGATGCCGGGGTCAATTGGCGACCCCATACAAAGGGGATGAAAAGCCCAGCACTCGCCCATAAACTCATTGATGCGGGTGCCATCGGCGTTACCTGCGCCAAGCTTGGTGAAGCGGAAGTTATGGCTGCTGGCGGTGTAAAGGACATTCTCATCGCTAACCAAATTGTTGGACCACAAAAGGTCGCACGGCTGGTCAATCTACGGAAACATGCGGATGTCATGGTCGCTGTTGACTGTGAGGAGCATGTAGAAGCCATTGACCGCGCCGCCTGTGAGAAGGGTGTCTGTGTTCGCCTTGTCATTGAAATCAACACGGGTATGGATCGAGCCGGCCTGGATCCTGGAGAACCAGTTCTTGCTCTGGCTCGCAAGATCCAAGGGAGGAAAGGGGTACAACTTGCCGGTCTCTTTACATGGGAGTCAATCGCGCTTCGTATTGAGGATCCAGAGGAGAAAAAACGGATGATTGACGATGCGCTGACCTCCGTGACGGACACCGCACAGAAATGCCGAAACGAAGGGATGCCTATCGACATCATCAGTTGTGGGGGAACGGGAACCTACTGGATCAGCGCTTTCCAGCCGGGCATCACGGAGATTCAGGCGGGCGGTGGAATTTTCTGTGACGTTATTTACCGTCATCAATACGGCGTCGAACATCCGTATGCGCTTACTGTCCTTGCCGCAGTTACCAGTCGTCCTGCACCCACGCGGATTATCTGCGATGCTGGGAGAAAGACCATGAGTGTGGGCGCAGCAGATCCCGATCCTATTATAGATTCGGGCGTAGAATCAGTGGGGTTGTCGGCGGAACACGGGACGGTTAAACTCACTGAGCCGAGTGAAACGCCGCGTGTCGGGGACAAAATTGAGTTTGTTATCGGCTACTCAGATGTCACCGTCGCATTACACGACGAAATCTACGGTATCCGCGATGGGATTGTCGAGACGGTTTGGCCCCTTCTGGGACGTGGACGTCTGCAATAGGAGACCGTGAGGGGTTTGAGATAAACAGTAGCAGCTATTTTGTGAGATGCTCGTTTCTCATACGTGTTGGTCAAATGGAAACTGTTCGCGGATTAGCATGATAGGATGTCCGTCAGTGACGATACGATAGGTTCGACTGAGAAACGGTTGCCCTTCCAGACGAAGGAACGCCTCTGGCAGATCTTTTGGGTGGCTGATGCCCCACCACAGCAGATCCCGTCGGGTTTCTAAACCGCTGCGTTGTAAGAGTTGTCCCAAACCCTTCCCCTTGAAGGTTAAGCCTTCCCTAATGGCCTGTGGGATGCGGTCCGACACAATGAGTGAGGTCGCATAAGTATGGGCGATCGGCTGCTTACCCCTCGTGTGCCCCGTTTGCAGCATCACCCGGCGGGCGATTACTTCTGTTCCTTTTTCGGTTTCAAGCCAAACGTGATCGGCAGGCAGGGTTTGCGTCTCCTGGTGGAGCAACACAACTTCGACTGGAGAGAACGTATGGGCTTCAATAAATCGCGTAACTGTCCCATCTGTGACCAATAGCGCGCGTTGAAACGGCGTTAATTGACTTAGATTAATCTCCTCTAAGTCCAAGGGCTTGGCGTATTGAGCGATAAAGAGGTCTTTCATCAATTCTTTGGAAACAAAAGTTTTCTCCGTTGTTTCATTTAAGGTCATTGTTCCAATACCCTTTCTTTATCTGCCCCCACCGTGTTAGCACTTTGTCGTTTTCTTCGACATGCAATGTGCCGGTATCAAATTCTTCCATGGCCGGTAGAATGGCGGGACCTAGCCCTTCTGCAACCCCACCAGCGGCATAAATCTTGTTGCCTACAACACCTGCTCCCAAGAACACTCTCGCCGTTGGCATATCTGTTTCCTTCAACCACGTATCACTCGCGGGGTCATACCTCTCAACCGTGGATAGACCAGGACCTTGTATGACAGTAGTACCACCAATCGCGTAGATTCGTGCACCAATAACGCTAGTTGCTAAAGCACTCCTCTTGGTTGGCATATTAGTTTTTGGTGTCCAAGTCTCCGTCGTAGGATCGTATTCCTCAACGGTTGCAAGCACGGGTCCTTGTACGTTAGACGTGCCACCGAACAAATAGATTCTTCCATCCACAGTTGCAGCGGACATGCCCGACCGGGGATTTGGCATGTCCGCTTTTTGATCCCACTTGTCAGTCGCTGGATCGTAAACTTCGATAGCCGGAAGTACCGGACCGAAATTTGTTGCTATACCACCAATCACATAGATCTTTCCGTCGACAACAGCAGTTGTGAAAAACACCCGTGCCGTGGGCATGTCGGCTTTCTGTGTCCACCTATCGGTTGCCGGATCGTATTCTTCTATGGTCGAGAGCGCAGGGGCTTCGTTATTCCAACCGCCGATAGCGTATATCTTTCCGTTAACAGCCGCAGTTACGATTCCCGCGCGTGCAGATAGCATGTCTGCTTTCTGTGCCCATGTGTCAGTCGCGGGGTTGTAGACGTCAACTCTCGCGACAGGTGCAGCAAGCATACCACCGATAACGTAAACCAACTCACCTGCTGCGCTTACCGAGAAAAAGAGTCTCGGAAAAGGCAGGTCAGTTTTTTTGGACCATTCCCCCTCTGCCGCAAGGCTAATCGGAGAGAGTGCGAACAGTCCATTTATCGCTAAACCAAGTCCAAGTGTCCAACTCAAAAACCGTTTCATTAAGAAGTTCCTTTCGTTCCCTGTCTCTCGTTCATCGCACATCGATTGCCTTACGGATTCCACCAATACGTCATCTTCCCGACAACCGTTGATTCCGAGAGACCGATCGTCCCGCCATCCTCGTCATAAACTTGGTTAAATACAAAGTAGAGGTCGCTGCCCGGGCGATAGATATAGTTGATCAGAAAGTTGGTTGAAACCACATCGTCGGTGCTGTTCCACTGTGCGAACAGCTTTGCAAAGAGTCGGGTGGAGAAGGAATAGACAACCCGGCTTGCCACTAAATTCGCATTAAAAGATCCCACAGGGAGTTCGACCCGGTCAAATTGATATTGCGTTTCTACCACGAGCCGTCCATTGGGTTTGAAACTGGCGTCAATCTCGAATCCCCGTCTCGTCCCGTCGAAGAAATCGCCAACATTCACCCCAAACTGTCCAGCGAACATCCCGCTTTGTGCGGTTTCGATCATTGCGCGGAACCAATTAAATTCATATTCGTCGATGGGAATAATAATGTCATCGTATATATCGAAATCTTCTTCGAGATGCTCCGCTGTACGTATGGCTTGTAACGTAATCCGCTCACCATTGTCGAGTTCAATCCGGCTACCGAGTGTGAGATCACGGGTTTTCAGTTCATTTTCCTGAGTGAGAACATAGTCTATCTCCGGTCCCACCTGAATTTCGCGAATCCCGAATTTACGCGGTCGAGGTGTGTACTCCGTTTGACTGCGGAATCGACGACTTCCTTCGTGTCGAACGTATCCAACCTCTGGGTTGAAATTATCACCGGTATCCGTGTATCCAACTGACAGGTCAAACAGATTATCCTGCCAATTTGAACCAATATACCACGCATCACTACCTCCGACATCGGCCTCGTCCTCTGAGTCGGCTGTCCTTGCCCATAACCCACGAATTTCCAATCTGTCGGCTGGACGGTACGAAAAATCAAGTCCACCAGCGCGATTGTAATTCTCTGAATCTTGCTTGTTTATGCCAATCAACCCGACACGAGACCCACTGAAAAGGTCTCGTGTCATCCTTAGTACAGAATAGTTCGTGCGTGGCACATCGACAATATCATCGGGATCAGTAATTGATTCATCTGTGTGAAATTCATTGGTGAACACATTGAGCAATCCTACGCCATAGGGGCCCAGTTTTCCCGTAATTTTGCCACCTCCGAGGATTGGAACGGCATGTCCCTCCTCGATACCGATTCGACGACTGTAAAAAAGAAGCAGCGGTGGTGGGCGCCGGAAGCTAGGACGCGGAACGCCAAAATCGAAAAGGCCCGCTCCCTCCAAGAAGAAAGGACGCTTCTCAGGAAAAAATAGACTAAAGCGGGTCAGATTGACCTGTTCTTCGTCAGCTTCAACCTGTGCAAAATCTGTGTTCAAGGTCAGATCAGCGATGAGATTCGTGGTCAGTCCATACTTGAGGTCTAAGCCAACCTCGAACTCCCCATCCGTCTTATCATCCTCTTCGATTCGACTCACACCGGGTAAAACGTAGGGTAGAAACTCGATCTGTCTTTTCGGCTTGATCCCCTCTATGCCGACTAAACTGCCCATATACGCAGTGCGATATTTCGCACGTCCACCATACGATGAGGGCACCGGCGCCCAGGTTCCTTCCTCATTGGTTCGACGGATGCCGCGTGACAAATTCAACCCCCATGTCATCTGTTCGCTCTCCTTGAAGCGGAGTTGACCGAAGGGGATAGAAATTTCTGATGTCCATCGGTCGGAATGGATTTGACTCTGGCACTCTACCACGGCATCCCAATCTCTGTTGAAGCTATCTCCACTATTAGTTACGGCGGTATCCTGCACCGCTCCCAATGCGTTCACCCGGAACGCAACGCCACTCCGTTTATCGTTGTAGGTGTCGAGAATAAGAAAGACATAGTCGTTCTCATGCAATTCACGTGCGTCACGTCGCATATCGTTGGCGACTAGCTTGGAAATATCTGAATCAAAACAGGTAAAGCCGAAGTAGACATTCTCTTCATCATAGAGGATGCGCACTTCGGTCGGTAGGGTCATTGGTTCACCCGCATCCGGTTCAACTTGACTAAACTGACCGACAGGTTTGGCTTCTTGCCAATCGGGCTCATTGAAATCACCGTCAATCTCGATACTGCTAAACGTCCGATACGCCATCGCCTGATAGTCAGTAGCGTTTGTTGAGATTGCGTTGCCGGTGGAGGGGATTAAAATGAGCAAATATACAAAAAAACAGAGGAGCGAGTAGATTCTGTAAGGTTCGTCCCCCTGAGAAGGAGAACATCTCTTTGATTGACAACCCATAGACATCTTTCCTTTCGTTTTCGGATACCTCGAATGCACTACTAAATCAGGTGTATAAGCTACCCGCCGTAGGCAAGATTATCACTGTTCTGCTAACGGTGGAACGCTTGAGCGCTGTGGGCACTCCTGAGTGTTGAGAAACTGGAGAATGGGAATGACAATTCTGGCTGAGAGGTCATTCTCCTTGCAGGCGTTGGACTAACATCTCCCGCGTCACCGGTTGATCAAGAGACATTAGGTAAATTTGGAGATTACCGCTCCGATCGGAGACAAAGGCAAGTTTTCTTCCATCTGGCGAAAAGGCTGGTTGGACTGAGACACCGATGTCACTGGTAATGCGTCGCTCATTCGTTCCATCTATATCCATCAGATAGATCTCAATGTCATCCATCCGTCCAGAGACGAAGGCGATGGTTTCCCCGTCCGGGGCAATCACCGGGCTGTAACAGTCGTAAGGGTTGGGATTCAGATGTTTTTCATCGGTGCCATCAACATTGATGGTGTAGATTTGATGAAGCGGCTTGCTACGACCGGGTGCTACGCGACGCGGACCTGTGCCTTCTGGTCCCGCAGACACAAATGCGAGCCGTTCTCCGTCCGGAAAAAAGGTTGAGCTGCCTTCGTCTGCCTCACTATCGGTAATAGGAATAGGGACGATTATACTTCCCCCCATGTTTTCCAGATCAACGTCGTTCAAATCTAGGAGGTATAGGTCTAAGGTTCTATTCCTACTTGCCTCATAGACCACACGCTTCCAATCTGGTGATAAACACGGTGCCCGGACACCCAATCCAAGTGGTAATAGTTCGTGTGTTACTTCTCTATCAAGGTGAGTGGCATAAATACCTGCGTAGACCGGCGTTGTTCCATCGCTCTGGAGGACAATATGGATTTCGCTGGCACTTTTTGGTTCTCGGCTGTGCACTATATACCGTGAATCACCCAAAAATCTCGGGGTATCTTCATTAAAATCCGGTGTGAATGTTATCTGTCGGAGATTGCTTCCATTCACATCCATCAGATAGATTTCACTGTTACCTAAGCGGGACGATGCAAAGGCGACCTGTTTGCCATCGGGGGAGAAGTTCGGGGAGTAGTTATCTGGATTTCCCTTTGTGATCTGAACCACTTGATAAGCATCACTGACCAGTCCTGCGACCTGTTGTATCACCGCACTGTCCGATGTAGAATGGACAATCGCGCGCAGTTGATTGACCCCTTCCTTGCGGACCCCCAATCTTAGATAAATCTTTGCTAATTGAAGGCGTACCATCGCCCGCTCTTCGGGCTGGGCGACGTACAGTCGGATCGCAGCCTTGAATTGGGGAATCGCGCGATCGTAGTTTTCCAGCGCTTCATGTGCTTGCGCCATCAGGAGCCGCGCTTTGGGATTCCGTTCATCCGCCGTGATGACCTGCGCTAATAGAGCAATCGCTTCATCATACCGGTTTGAGCGTATAAGCGCCTCACTCTGTCGCAGTGATTCGTCTGTCCCATCGCAACCGATGATCAACAAGAGTGGTAGAAAAGCGCAACATAGCGTGTGAAATATGGGGCGTGATGCGTAGTGTGTAAAACGAGAAATCGTCTGCTTTGCCTCCTTCCTCCGACTTATGGAAGGATTTCTAAAAAATATATAACCAGTTGAGATAGGATGGATTTAGCCCAAATACTCAGAGATGCTTTTTTGACGCATCTGCGCTAAATTTGTTTATTCGTGTCTTAGCGCTTCAATCGGAGACAGTTTTGCTGCCTTCCATGCAGGATACGCACCGAAGAAGATACCGATCCACGCTGCAACGAAAAATGCTACTGCCGTATATATCGGTGAGATAACCGTACGCCACCCCCAGAGCGAGGGCACCATTTTCGATCCGAAAATCCCAACGCCAATCCCAATCAAGCCACCGAGGATCGACAGCGTCATCGATTCGATCAGGAACTGAATCAGGATGTCATGACGCTTGGCACCGACCGCTTTCCGTAAACCTATCTCCCTCGTGCGCTCTGTCACCGACACCAACATGATGTTCATTATCCCAATCCCACCAACGATCAGCGATACCACTGCAATACCCATAATCATGTAGGTGAATGTTTGCCCCGATTCTTCAAGCGTCTCAAGGAACTCCGTTTGATTCCTTACGTTAAAATCAAGTTCCTTGTTGGTTGGGAGTTTGTGCTGTTTGCGTAAAAGATTCTCGATTTCGGCTTGGGCTGGTTCCATCGCCTCACTACTGATTGCCTGTGCGCTGATACTTGATAGATGATCTCTGCCAAAAACCCGTTTCATCGCCGTTGATACCGGAATAAAGACCTGGTCATCCGGATTCCGCCAACCGCTTGCGCCCTTCTCCTTCATCACGCCGAGCACTCGGAAGTTGAGGCCGCGAATCTTGACCGTCTCGCCAATCGGATCTTTTCCTTCATCAAACAATTCATCAACGACTGTCTTTCCCAACGTGCATACCCGACGCCGAGTACGCACATCGTTCTCGGTAAAGAACGCCCCTTTCTCAACCGGGAAGTTCGCTGTAACCTGATACTCCGGCGTTGTACCGATAACCGTCGTATTGTGGTTTTTGTTTCCGTGCTTGACCTGAGTGCGCGAAGATACTTCCGGCGTAACTAAGAGAATATTTTGTGCGCGTTCCCTCAGCACCATAGCATCTTCATACTTTAGGCTCTGACGGTCCTGCCCTGAACTCCGTCCACGAAAACGGCTTTGACCCGGACGGACTGCCAAGATGTTCGCTCCGAGCGTCTGGATGCGCTCCGTGATATCTGCTTTCGCACCCTCGCCGATTGAGGTGGTAGTCATAATTGCTCCCACGCCAATAATTACACCAAGCATCGTCAGTGCTGATCGAAGTTTGTTTGCTAATAAACCACGTAACGCGTTTGCTAAACTTTCGAGTATTCCCATCTAAATAGGTTTCTCCCTCGTTTATCAGCGACCGCCCCCTCTGCCGCCGGCGTTCCGCTGCATCCGTCGCATTGTAGAAGCCGGATTGCCCATCATACGTCTGAATCGTTCCATATCCCCGCCGCCTCTGCGATCGAAACCGCCTACCGCGACGGTCTGTCCTTCACTTAAGCCGGAGATGATTTCTGTTGTGTCAAAACTACTCACACCAGCCTCAACAGGTTGTGGACGCCCCGGCTGACCATCTGTGCCGATGACACGGACCATTTTTCGGTTTCCAAAAGACAGAATCGCTTCATTCGGAAGGACTAATATATTTCGCTTACTCGTGGCAGCAATCTCAACAGTTGCATTCATCCCCGGCTTCAAGAACGGCGTATCTGTATCTTCCGATGGGGTTTCTTCAGGAGCTGGATCCACCGTCTCTGTGTCACCGAAAAAGCTGTCCGCCATTGCCATCCACGGATCCGGTGCCTCTGCAGGCTCGGCAGCCGCTACATTTTCGTTGGAAGTTTCCGTATTCTCTGATGCTGCCGTTTCTTCTTGTCGCTGCCGACGCATTTGGCGAAAGCGCTCTCTCTGTTCAGGTGTGAACTCACCGCTGTCACCGCCTGGACCAAAGCCGCCGCCATCACCGCGCCTCGACAATCCACCGCCTCTCCCCCAACGTCCACGTCCCCTGGGACGCGTGTTTGTAATTTCAGTGATGACCTTGAATGTCGTCACGTTTTGGACCACCTGCCCTTGCGGTGCAATGCGGAGTACCTGTCCTTGCAGCGGTTGATCCGGGTAGGCTTCGACAGTGATGGTTACCGACTGCCCAACCTTCACCTTGCCAATATCGGTTTCATCTACCTCTGTTGCCACAAATACCTTTTCGAGATCCGCCATCGTTACCAGCACCTGACCTTCGGACGAAACGGATCCGCCCCGACCGCCTCCACTAAAGCTGGAGACGATTACTTGACCTTTCTCCACCCTTTTTTCGAGAATCGTGCCGGAGATGGGAGCACGGATAACCGTATCGTCATAACTCTCTTTTGCAAGTTGCAAGGCACTTGCACTGCGCATGAGTTGTGCGTTGGAACTTTCAAGGTCTTTTTCTTTCAGATCAATCTGTTTTTTGTTAGCATGTGCCAACTCCAAAGCGTCCTCGGCTTGTGTGACACGATGTTCCTGAATCTTTATCTCCAAGTCACGGTACTTCTCTTTCTCGATCTGTTCGTTCGCTGCATCAACGGCAAACGCTGCCCTCTTGATCTCAGCCTCTGAAAGTTCTAACTCTTCTTGGCTTGCCGGTTGTTTAACTAACTCCAATTGCTGCTTAGCCGAATCGTACTGTGCCTGTGCTGACTGAAGCTGCGTCGCAGCGGAGTCAAGGTCCGATTTTGAGATGAATTGTTTGTCGAAAAGTTGCTGTTTTCGGTCATATTCCTTTTGGGCAAGGTCGCGATTGGCTTTCGCTTGGTTCACGCTTGCTTCTGCACGTTTTTTATCTTCTTCTCGTACCGTTTCAGATGTCAGGAGTTTATATCGTAACCGCGCCATCTCGTGGCTATTCTCCGCATCGTTTAATTGGCGTTGATTTGTTATTTTTTCTATCCGTATCTGTTCTGTGAGCTGCTCCAACTGTTTTTTTGCCTCAGCTAACTTTTCTTCCGCCTGCTGAATCTGAATCGCTGTCTGTTCCTTTTGCAATTCGATGTTAATCTTCGACTGATCAAGGCGTGCTTGGGACGCGCTAAAGTCTGCTTGTGCCTGCTCCAGATCCGCTGCAACATAGGTAGTTTCGATACGTGCAATCACAGCGTCCTGTTCGACGTAATCCCCTTCTTCAACAGTAATCTCTAAAATTTTACCGCTCGCTTTGGAACTCACCTCAACGATGTTAAGTGGCTCAATGGTGCCGGTCGCGTCAATTGTCACTTCAATATTGCCCCGCTCAACTGTGGCGGTCTTGATTTCAGGGGTATTGTTAGCTTCCTCTTTGGTTGCTTTGGCGCGCTGTCCCCACAGCAGCAAACCGCCGGATACGAGGACCACGACAGCAATCACTATGATAATGATCCATTTTTTCCCCATCGGTTATCCTCCTTCGTTGGCGAAACAAAAAACTGGGGAGAATGGACGAATCCATATCTCCCCTTGTCTATATGTCGTGGTTTAGCGACCTCTGTTGCCACCGCCACCTCTTCTGCCACCACCCCTATTCATCATCTGCTGCATCCGCTTCTGTTGGTGTGAATCGAGTTGGGCTATCTGATCTTCGGTCAAGACCGACTTCAGATCTTCCTTGAACTCACTGCCAATCTTCCCGAAGACCTCGCGCAGTCCGCCTCGATCTCCGGATTCACGAGCTTCTTTGAGGGTTTGCTGGAGACTCTCACGATGTTTCTGGTAAACTGGACGGGCTTTGATGAGTGTCTCATCATCGACCTTAAGTGAAAATGTAAGGTCTGTCCATGAATTGTCAATGATTGAGGTGGGATTGAATGCACGCATTCCGCCGCCACCACGCCTTTCGCCTCCGGCTCTCTCGCGCATTCCGTCGCGGTCTGGGCGTTGGGCTTGGGTAACCTGATTTGTCAGAAAAACGGTAACTGCTGCCATTGCGAGAATGGCGGTGAGTACGAACCATCTGCGTTTCATGGTAAAATCTCCTTCTTTCTTATCGAATGAATGTTAGAATAGCGCCGAACCACGGGTTTATAATCAATAATATGTAGGTTTCGGCTATAATTTTGTGTCTCTGCACCTTTGGGCAGGTGAGTTTGAATTAAGTTCGCCCTTTTTTTAAGAAAAGTGAAGCAACGTCCCCTCGACTCGGTCTGGCACTGCTTCGGCAGTTATCAGATTGGCATTGCAGAGATTTGAGTTCCTACATGTTTGTCGCCTCATTGGAGCTGTTTGTTAGCTCGCTAGTTTGTTCATTCTACAGGGCGCCAGCGAATTGCTTGGACGCGTGGCATATACTCAAAGCCTTCCGGCGTTGCAGGTCCTTCACTGCCCCAGTTGCGCTCGGATCGCTCACCGACAAGCGTCAGAATCATCCCCGGCTTGCCATCCGCTAAGTGCGAGGACAGCACGCAGCTGCCAGAATAGCCCGGGTACGAGGGCGTTGCGGTCATAAAATATAACTCATCGCGCCAAGTTCTGCCTTCATCGCAGCTTACTTTTGCCCGCTCGCCACCGCGATACGTTGGTCCACGGTGTGTATAAAGGAAGACGACTCGTCCGTCCGGTAACTGGACACCACCGCCGTGCATCTCTTCCAGCAGAAACGTTGCGGGACGCTGGCTATGCCACGTTCGTCCACCGTCATCTGATTCTGCCAGGGTGATCCGTTTCGTGTAGGAAGAAAGACCCCGTGCACCTTGAAAGCGTTGCCATAACCGCCACGGTCCTTCGTTGTGGAATGGGCGTTGTAGATCGCTGGACGGGACCCGCGGATTGTTGCGGCAGAAAGCGAGTATCCGTCCCGATTGTAATTCAAGGAGTTGCGGTTCTCCTCCCGGACAGATTGGCGATCCTGCCGACCATGTTTTGCCTCCGTCGGTTGAGCGAAATGAGTGTACGGTCAGAGGACCCGCGGCTGTCTGCGAACTAATGATGCCGACCGGTATAATCAGTGACCCATCGCGTAGTTGTTCAATTCCCCCGACCTGTGGGTGTTCGGATGACTCGATTTCTCCGAGCGGTTGCCATGTTCTTCCCTGATCGCTTGACCGTGATACATGCAACAACCTACCCTTCGGCTCTACAGCCAGAAACGTCCCGTCGTACAGCACAGTATTGATCGACTTGGTTACCTGTAGATTGTCCCAAGTTCGTCCGCCATCACGGGTACGCATTACCGTATGCCCATCGCTCATCTGTGCGTGGATCTCATCGTCATCGGTAACGATCAGTGTTGCTTGCGTATCAGCATACCAGTTCCGGTCATTGGTCCACGGCAGCACGCTACGTTCAGCCGGTATTTCGTGCACGGCACTGTGCTTTGTGTATACTACACCCTGATACGTTTCCTCAAAGACTGGA
This sequence comes from Candidatus Poribacteria bacterium, assembly GCA_022822005.1. Taxonomy (GTDB): domain Bacteria; phylum Poribacteria; class WGA-4E; order WGA-4E; family PCPOR2b; genus PCPOR2b. The sequence continues at coordinate 148,826 of JAJECO010000040.1, read as the reverse complement.
TAGTTGACGAAAATATAATCTTCTGGACTAATCTGTTCACCGTCTCCTGCGATAACCCGTGCGCGGAACTCACCGATAAACGGAAAGTCCAGCAAAAGACTGCGTTCAGTTCGACCGGGTGTGATAGGTTCCACCGGTGTGTGGCTAAAAATTATACGCCCCCCGACAAGTTCCTGAACCTCCAACGTAATCGGTTCATTGATTGCTTCAGTTGTGTGGTTGTATGTCGTCAGAGAGAGCTTGAGCGGTCGATCATTAAGGTGGATCAGCGAGCTATCTCGCCTGCCTTGGCTGGGACGGGAGTCAGGACTGCCCACAACTGCTGCTTCGACACTCCGGCGTGGTTGGAACTCCGTTGCTTGAGGTCCCTGCTCTAATTGTGCTGCGTCGAACCAAACGGCTGCTCCCACTTTATCTGCTTTAACCCTGAAGGCGACGACAGCGCGTTCCTCCAGTTCGTCCGTGCAGCAGGTAAACGTAAAACGCTGCCATTCTGTCAAAAGTGGCATCTCATAACTAAGCGAATCTGCCTCCTCTGTGAAGTCTACCCCCCTCGTCCACAACCCAATTTCCAGTTTTGCCGATGCCTCATCGCTCCGCGCATAAACCGAAATGGCGTATGGCGTACAAGGGGTGACCTTCACCAGCGGTGAGAGCAGATGTCCGATGGCGGTGCTACCACTCGTTCCCGCGCCATCGGGATTTAGCGGAGTCTCTGTCTCAACCCGCGCTACACGTTCACCATCAACAGCCTCACCAATGACTTCACTGCGTGGCGGCACCTGCGGCACTTGAGTCGTCCCGGCTTCATCGGGGTTTAAATCGAGGTGCAACCGTAACGTCAACTCGTTCTGGGTATCGCCCCAGTTTGTCGGGACGGTATCGCCGAAGTCGAGTTCAAAACTGGCGTTGGGTAGCAGATTTTTTGAGAACATATTTGGATCGACCCCCACGTTTGGAATGGCAGCATCTTATGTATACTGCTTCTACTTGATCATTTGACTTTTAATCGGCAGCGATCTTATCTTCTGCAGCCGGTTCGGTCACAGTGAATGTCAGCTCATCACTGTTTGCATCAATCAGCAGATGATCCCCGTCACGCACCTCGTTCTGAATTACCTGCATTGCTAACGGATCAATGATCTTCTGCTGGATCACCCGTTTAAGAGGACGCGCACCGTAGGCAGAATCATACCCTTCTTGAATGAGGAGATCCGTCGCGCCATCAGTCATATCAATCGAGATGTCTCGTTTGGCGAGCAACTGACGGACGTTGCCGAGTTGAATTTTAGCAATTTGACGAATATGTTCGCTTTCCAAGCGATGGAAAAAGACCACTTCATCAATCCGGTTCAGAAACTCCGGACGGAAATGCTCACGAAGTGCAAAGGTTACCCGTTCACGCATCGCTTTGTCATCCGTGATGTTCAGAATGGAGTCACTGCCGATGTTGCTGGTCATGATGATAACCGTATTGCGGAAATCAACAGTACGTCCTTGACCGTCGGTAAGTCGACCGTCGTCGAGCACCTGTAGGAACACGTTAAACACTTCCGGATGTGCCTTTTCGATTTCGTCGAACAGCACAACGCTGTAGGGACGACGTCGAATGACTTCGGTTAGCTGACCGCCCTCGTCGTAGCCCACATATCCCGGCGGTGCACCGATTAAGCGTGCCACGGTGTGTTGTTCCTGATACTCGCTCATGTCAATCCGTACCATGTTCTGTTCGTCATCGAACAGAAATTCCGCCAACGCACGGGCAAGCTCGGTTTTTCCCACCCCCGTCGGTCCCAAGAAAATAAACGAACCGATCGGGCGATTTGGATCTTGCAAGCCTGAACGACTTCGCCGGACCGCTCGCGCCACCGCTTCGACGGGACCGTCCTGACCAACAATTCGATTGTGAAGCCGTTTTTCCATCTGAACCAGTTTTTCAATCTCACCTTCCAACAATTTACTCGCCGGAATCCCAGTCCACTTACTGATAATGGCAGCGATGTCCTCCGAGTCCACCTCTTCTTTTAACAATGCGCCGTCACCCTGAAGTTGAGCAAGTGCCGCTTCAGCATCAGTAAGATCATTCTCCAATTGACGGAGATGACCGTAGCGGAGTTCGGCAGCACGCTGTAAATCGGTCTGACGTTCCGCTTCCTCAATCTGCTGGTTAACTTGGTCAATCTGCTCGCGGATACCGCGTACCTTCTCAATCGCAGCGGTCTCCGCTTGCCACCGCACGGACAGTTGTGTGCTTTTCTCTTTGAGGTTGGCGAGTTGTTCTTCAATTTTTTTCAACCGTTCTTTGCTACCCGCGTCCTTTTCCTTTTTCAAGGCTTCCCGTTCGATCTGTAGCTGCATAACCTCTCGATCGACCGTATCCAATTCCGCTGGCTTACTGTCAATTTCGGTGCGGAGTCGGCTCGCCGCCTCATCTACAAGGTCAATCGCCTTATCCGGCAAAAAACGATCGCTGATATAGCGATGGCTCAGCGTTGCGGCAGAGATTGCTGCGCTATCGGTGATGCGGACACCGTGATGCACTTCATACCGCTCTTTGAGACCACGAAGGATGCTGACAGTATCCTCAACGGAAGGTTCGTCGACGTAAACCGGTTGGAAGCGGCGTTCGAGTGCCGCATCTTTTTCGATATGTTTGCGGTATTCGTCGAGCGTCGTTGCACCGATGGCGTGGAGTTCACCGCGCGCCAGCATCGGCTTGAGCATGTTGGACGCATCCATCGCGCCTTCAGCTGCCCCGACACCAACGAGGGTGTGCATCTCATCAATGAAGAGAAGGATCTGTCCTTCGGCACTCTGAATCTCTTGCAACACTGCCTTGAGTCGTTCCTCAAACTCACCTCGATATTTTGCGCCGGCGATTAACGCGCCGAGGTCGAGTGCAACGAGCCTTTTCTCCTTCAAACCGAGCGGCACATCGCCCCGCACAATTCGCTGCGCGAGCCCTTCAACAACGGCGGTTTTGCCCACTCCCGGTTCACCGATAAGTACCGGATTGTTTTTTGTGCGCCGATTCAGAATCTGAATTGTACGCCGAATCTCTTCGTCCCGACCAATTACCGGATCCAGCTTCCCCTTACGCGCTTCCTGCGTCAAGTCACGTCCATACTTAATCAGCGCTTCATACTGATCTTCGGGGGTTGGGCTGCTGACCCGCTGGGAGCCGCGAATGCCCATCAAGGCGTCCATGATACTCTTTTCGTCCACTCCAAAGGACGCCAGGAACTTGCTGACCGTGGCTGCTTTCGCCTGCACCATCGCCAACAGAATATGCTCGGTGGATGTGTAGTCATCCTTCATTTTATCGACGATTGCCTCTGCACCGTCGAGAACGCTAAGGAGGTCTTGGTCCATTCCAACTTGAACCGATGCACCTGTCGCGCGTGGCATACGATCCAGCGTTTCATCAATGCGTTGTTCTAACAAATCGGTATCCACGCCAATCCGTTTGAGAACCGATGGCACGACACCGCCTTCTTGCTCAACCAGTGTTTTGAGCAGATGCTCGGTTTTGACTGCCGGATGATTGTACTTTTGTGCTAAATTCTGCGCTTCTATAAGCGCCTTTTGGCCCTTTTGTGTAAATTTGTCAATGCGCATAACTGTTCCTCCTGATGTGTGTTACATGAAATATCAATCGGAATTGAATCAGCAAATGACATGCCAAGATAATCCTTTTCGTCTCTATTTGGCTGCAATGCACGCTAGGCATAGTTGAACAGGTTTTTGACCGACATTAGAGCGCACTCGCTGCAGAGATTTAGCGCATCTGCACTATGTCAAATTGACATGTTAATCGTATGTCTTATGTCAAGACAACACGTTTTGATTCTGGGATTTTACCAAAGATTCCCTCACTACACTTCAAATAACTGCATGTGCTCTTCAAATGTTTCCGAACGACGGATTTGGGTCAAACGATCATTATCAACAAGATATTCCGGGGGTCGCATCTTAAGATTATAATTTGAACTCATCGCATAGCAATACGCGCCAGCGTCGTAGACGACAAGTCCAGCACCTTCGTGCGGTGTTGGCAGTGCTCGATCTTTGCCGAGAAAGTCCGCCGATTCGCAGACGGGACCTACAACGTCATAGGTTACGACTTCGCCATCTACAGGCTCAATAAAGTCGATATGCTGATACGCATCATAGAGGCTCGGCCGGATAAGTTCTGCCATGCTTCCGTCGATGACGATGAAATGCTTGTTGCCATTAGTCTTCACGCCGGTAACCCGATTCACCAACACCGATGAATTTCCAATAATAGACCGCCCCGGTTCAATGATTAGCCCGATGTCATCGGTCAACACATCCCTGACCGAATCAATTAGATGAGAGGGTGTGGGTATTGACTCTCCCGTTTTTTCATAATCAATACCTAATCCGCCGCCAATATTCAGATATCTCAGATCGAATCCTGCGTCTCGAATCGTTTCGATGAACTCCATCATCAGGATAGTGGCATCGCGGAAAATTCGTACCTTCTTGATTGTAGATCCGAGATGACAGTGAACACCGACGAGGTTCAAAAGTGGTTCAGCTTGAATCTGATCAAGAAACCAGTGCAGCCGTTCATTTCGGATGCCAAATTTGGAGTTCTTGATGCCCGTTGACACGTAGGCATGGACTTCAGGATCAACATCAGGATTAATGCGAATCAGGACGTTTGCAACTTTGCCTACTTCCCTCGCAGCCTCACGCACGTGCTCCAGATCGAACTCGCTATCGATGTTGATCATCACCTCGTGCTCCGCTGCAAGAATTAGTTCAGAGATTGTCTTGCCGTTTCCGTTCAACACCGTCCGTTTTGGATCGAATCCCGCTGCCAGCGCAATCCGTAGCTCATTCCCACTCACTAACACCGCACCGCTTCCCAACTCGCATAGATGCTTGAGAATCGTCAGGTTGTTATTCGCTTTAATGGCGTAACCGATAATTGACTCAACACCTTCAAGCGCGGTTTGATAAGCGGTGTAGTTTTCTGTTATTTGTGTAAGGCTGTAAAGGTAAAACGGACTTTCTGGGATCTGATCTTGAATATCTTTTATCTTTAATTTTTCGCAATAGAGATAGCCATCTTTGAAGTGAAATTTCATATCTTTTGTTTGGTTCCTTTCTTTCATACGTGAAGCGTAAAAAACGAAGTAACCTCAAATCCAGTTGAAAACACAGACTTCCATTTGTCATGACGAAAATAGTTGTTCATATAAAATTAACTGCTTGAGAAGTTACAGAGTTGAACGCTCAAAGCTTGGTAGTTTAGCGATTCATCATGAGGCCATTGAGCGTTTTTCAAGCTGCCAACTCAGTATCCCAAACAGCGTTGCGGATAGGGCTATGTGATAGAGTACCATCCACACCCAGACCGGTGTAACGCTGAGACCGACGTAGCCATCAGGTTTTACAATAGCAATCAGGGCGCACAAGGGACTCAACACTTGCAGTAAGTCTATCAAGATCTTTGGGAACTTTATCAGCGGTGTCAATGCAGGAATGATAAGTGGGATGAAAGTCAGCAATAGCACCACGGCGTAACTGCGTCCTCGTGCGTGATCCGGGCATCCCAACAAGGCAAAACATGCCCCGATTAAGAAAAAGGCGATAAATCCGATAATGGATGCCAATCCGCACAAAAACAGTTGACGCATCTCCAATCCGCCTGTGTAAACCGAAATCCCAAAGAGTGGAATCGTTAACCCGATACACCACAGTAGTGCCAAGACCGATCCCATCAGTTTGCCAAGCAGGAACTTTCGATGCCCGATGGGTGTGAGATTAAGTATATCCCAGTTAGATCCGCGTCTCTCAATCTGAAACGATTCAACAGCTTGCAGCGGGATAACCAAGCCGAGTAATAGACAAAAAAACAGTGATATTAGGACGACGTAAATGCTTTCGCCGACAAGAATTTGTGGTCTTCCGCGGCTTAATGCGAATCCCTCAAATGCTGTGGCAAACAGGGCGCAAGCGAGCGTACATAGAATGATAAATTGTGTGCGGCGATACTTTGGTTGGTACGCGTAAAAACGCAACTCTTTAAGGATTAGGGCAATCATGGCTTTATCGCAGATTTCATGGAACCTTGAAGGTGCAGTATCCTTGTCACAATTCAGATGGGGATAATTATAACCGATTCGCATCCCGTGAGCAAGACTAAGCTGTAGGGACTTCCAAAAATGCTTGAACATTACAAGCAGATGTGTTAATCTATTGACATCTTGTTGCCTTGGTGCAACTTGTCCTCACAACGGTTCTGCCCAAACATATATTAGGAGATTAAGTCAGATGAAAAAGCGTGTTTTTTGTACATTGAAGATACTATCAGCGGTACTTGCTCTCATTGCAATTTCACTCAACCCACTTCATGCGAATTACAATGGGGAATGCTGGGTCGTCAGTGGCGGCGATACGGTCTATAAGCTTAATGCAGATGGCATGGCAGATCCAACGATCATCCCCGGCCTCACGCAGGCACAAGCTGCTGTAATCGATCCGAAAAGTGGTGTTGTTTGGATTGCTGTATCCGCTGCGAATCTCGTCTTTCGATATGATACGGCACACCCAGATCCCAACCAGGCATTCAGCCAACTTCCTCCAATTGAGCGTCCGCATTCCGTCTCGGTCAACCCAACCGATGGGACCGTTTGGGTTGGTGGAATTAATACGGTACAAAAGTTCTCAGCCGACGGTACGCAGGTTCTTGCGGCGGTTACTGGCGTGCACGAACCAACAGTTGCGGTCAATAGCACTGACGGTAGCTGCTGGGTCACAGATTCCCGCGGAACGATTGCTCGGTATAGTGCTGCCGGCGCAGCCGCTGCGACCTCTCCGGTAAAACTGAAAGAACCCAAGTATGTCAGTGTCAATTCCACATCTGGTAATGCGTGGGTGACAGATCCACACGGCAATGTCATTGTCAAATTGAGTCCAAGCGGCCAAGAATTGCTCAGAGTTACCGAACTCAAACTACCCAGCTCGCCGAGTGTCAACCAGCGGGATGGCAATCTGTGGGTTGTTGCCGACGGTAATACCCTTGTTAAATTGTCTGCAAGTGGTCAGAAATTGCTGGAGGTGCCTGCCGGGATGGCGGTTCTTTCTATCTGTGCCAGTTCCCAAGATGGTGGGGTATGGGTCGCCGATCAGTTTGGATCGACATTTCAGGGCGGTGTCAGTAAGTTCTCTGCGGATGGACAGCAGTTGTTTGAAAATCCGATACCGCAGCCCTCTTTCGTCTCTGTTGGAAACTGGGCGGGGCAATAATACGCACACAACCGTAGAGGTAAATGGGTATCCCGAATACCTGTCCATTTGCTGGTTGGTTCATCTTTAATTCGCCATTGCTGATTTTCTCAACCTTTCTTCCCAACCCGTCCCGATCCATTGGGATAAAAAAGGGGTATTCGTATGTGCAGGTTTCGCATGCTTTTCGTTCTGATACTGCTCCTCGCTGTATCTCACGTGCACGCGCAACAGCCACTGTTGCCGGACTTTGAGGTAGACAGCACAAGTTTTGTGTTTTCCAATCCTTCTCCGCTTGAGGGAGAAGAGATCACGGTCTACGTCACTGTCAATAATGTGGGACAGGCTGCGCCGACAATGAATGAAGATCTGATTGTCAATCTTTACGAAGGTGATCCGGGGACAACTCCGCTGCAGATTATGTGCAGGGATGTGATTTTGGGGTTGGGCGTGGGTGAGTCAAAAAGGGTTAAGACGCAATGGCGACCACCGCCCGGAACAACGGAAGTGTATGCCGTTGCTAATCCGGTTGGGGACGATAAAGAGATTCAAGAAGCCAATCGCAGCAACAACATCGCGCACACCTCTATTACTGCTACCCGACGTGCGTTTCCCCGGGCGACCCCTGAACAGATCCAAAACGCAATTCAACGAGGGGTGGAGTGGGTGAGAGCGCAACAGGGGCGGCATAATCGCACCTGCTTACAATGCGGTTCCGAAAATCAGCTTATCTCAATCTGCGTCATCTGTGGCGCGACCCTGAAAGGGCTCCCTGAAGATCTTTTACCCGGTCCAGCATGGGATCTGGGGGAAGATAGTAAGCAAGAAACTGCACTCGCACTGCTCGCTCTGTTGTCAGCGGGAGTACCTGCGTCGGATCCTGCTGTGCAGCGAGGACTGGATTTCCTCATGCAGCAGGATTGGAACTCCTTCGATGTCTACGTTCACTCTATTGTTTTGCCAGCACTCGTTACTGCCAACCTACCGGAATACCGCAAACGTGCCCAATTTTCAGTGAATCAACTTGTTAAAAGTCAGTTGCCATTTGGTGGGGAGGAGTTCTCAGATCCAAGAGATTTTGGCGGTTGGGGCTACGGTGCGACAGCCGATGGAGCGCACTTTAATTGGGTTATCTATGCCCTATACGCTGCAAAACAGTGGGGTCTTGATGTCCCTTCGGATACGTGGCAGCGGGCAGAGGAGTGGATTCGCAGCAATCAAACAGATACCGGTGGATGGCTCTATAATCGAGTTGAACACGGTTCGCCTTGGGCAGAAGGTGTCTACGGCAGCATGACGGCGACGGGACTGTGGACACTCCGTGCATTTGGCGTTCCTGTTGAAGATCCGCAGGTGCAGAAGGGACTGGAATGGATCAGAAAGCACTGGTCGCTTACCCGCAATCCTGGAGCAAACTCTTGGCATCATTACTACTTTGTGACATTACAGCGCTTCTGCGACATTCCCCCGAAACAGGATACACTTGTTGGACACGATTGGTATCGGGATATCGCCAGTATGTTCGTTGCGGAGCAGCAACCTGATGGACGCTGGATCGATCACGAGGACTATTTCCCGACAACCTGCTTCGCGCTGATGTTTCTGACCCGTTCCCTGCCGAAACCGATGCAGCCAGACCTCGGTGCGATAAACCGCAGTCTTCGTTACTCTCCGCCATCACCGCGGGTTGGTGACCCTGTACGCATCAGTGTCACACTGGCAAATACCGGTGCACCGATTGAGTCAACGGTTCCAGTGGATTTTTACGACGGGAATCCAGCACAAGGTGGGAAAAAGATCGATTCTCAAGAGGTACTCTTTAACACGAACCTCGACGAAACGACCACCGGGATCAATTGGACCCCAAGTGAGGACGGCGATTATACGCTCTATGTTGTTGTTGATCCAAATGCGGCGATTGAGGATCTGGATCGCAGTAATAATACGACATCGCAGCAATTGACTATCCGTCCAGAGTCTGCCGCAGCAATTTCCCCAGATTCTGCTATCAAAAAAATCGGCGACGGTGTACTTCAAATTGGAACGGTCACTGTTGATGTCAAGAACCATGAAGTCATAATGAACGGTGAAATTAATGTTATCAGTCAGGAGACCATCTTGGAATTTTTTGCGGTCGGCAAGTTGGGCAAAACACATGAAAGCCTCATTATGCTTGATGCGGAACCGATGCACATCCAACTTGCGCTGCTTCGCTTGAACCTAAATCCGGGCATGAACCTTACCGTGGAAGGTGACCCCCATCTCCCGAAAGGCGATCCAGTCGAGTTGTGGGTAGAATGGAAGCGTGGTGAGCAGGTTGTTCGGCATCGTGCCGAAGAGATGGTGTGGAATACGATGACTAAGCAGCCGATGCAGCAAACCCATTGGGTCTTCACTGGCGCGCGTGTCATCCGTAACCAATTCACCGCACAACTGTTCCACAATATTATTGCTGTCTACCGCGATCCAGACTCAATCTTCAACCATCCGCTGCCCGGCGGCACAGACGATCGGACCTACCGCGTTAACACAGATGTTGTTCCCGCCAAAGCAACGCCGGTAAGAATCATTGCCCGACAGATACAGACTGATGCACAGGGGAATCGAGGGGAAGATACAGGGAAGGGTGCAGATGCGCTCGTTCATGGCACTGTGAGCAGAGGATAACGGTTGCTATCCCGTGCATTGACACGGAATTATTCCGGAATAGGCAAAGATGTGATAGCGAAAAAGGGTCTTTTTAGTCCACGATTTAGAGATAAGGACAAAGTGTATGGCACAACTCAATCCTAAAGAACATAAAATGGTCATTCTTGCCGAAGGTTCATTCGGCATTTTGGAATCAAAGGCAGCGACGGTGTTGGTGCGCTATCATACCGATAACGTTGTCGCCGTTATTGACAGTGAACAAGCCGGTAAAGATGTCAGCGAAGTCATTGAGATCGGCGAGGGAATTCCTGTCCTTGGCAGCCTCGCGGAAGCGATGGAATTGAACCCAACAATGCTCGCGATCGGAATTGCTCCACCGGGTGGTGAATTGCCTGAAGCGTGGACGGCAATTCTCAAAGAAGCTATCGGCCATGGACTGCACGTGATGAGTGGGCTTCACCGATTCCTGAGTGATGATCCACAACTCGCGGATCTCGCCGAACGCAACAACGTTACGTTGTGGGATGTTCGGAAACCGCCAGCAGACCTTCCCATTGCCACGTGCAAAGCCGATGAGGTTGATCAAACGGTGATCCTAACTGTCGGATCGGATTGTCGGATCGGCAAGATGGTGACGGCGATTGAACTCGCAGAGATGGCGAGAAATCGGGGCGTGGACGCGGAATTTTGCGCGACCGGTCAGAACGGCATCATGATCTCTGGTTGGGGAATTGCCATTGATGCGGTGGTCTCGGACTTCACCGCGGGCGCGTCAGAGGAAATTGTGCTCGAAGGTGCAACGAAGGCGTGCGACCTCCTGATTGTCGAGGGGCAGGGATCGCTGGTTCACCCCGGCTATTCGGGTGTCACATTGAGTCTCCTGCACGGTTCGATGCCCGATGCCATAATCTTCTGTCATCAACCTTCACGGAAAATTGTCGCCCGGTACACTGTTCCACTCCCACCTGTGCCAGAATTGATCCGTCAGTATGAGATGCTCGCCCATCCCATTAAACCCGCCAAAGTCATTGGAATTGGTCTTAACTGCTTTGATCTCACCGAAGAAGAAGCCCTCCAAGCTGTTGAAGATACAGAGCGAGAAACGGGCCTACCCGCCACGGATGTCATCCGCTTTGGAGCAGATAAGTTGGTCGATGCGATTCAGAATTTTCGTTGATTCACTCATATAATCGATCCCAGAAGTCGAATCGAGCATTGACATTTCATAGTTTTGTAGTAGGTTGAAATGGTGGGGCACGCCATCAAGTCGTAACGGACTTTGATCGTTACTGACAAAAGTCTTTATCTCCCTTTACGTAAAGACGCTCTTCTCTTTTATTCCGAAAAACTGCGTATAAACGAAGCATTCCACTAAGAAAGGAGTTTCACAATGAAGCAAACTGTTTTGAATTTGACGCTATTCCTCTGCGTCGGTATGGGATTGGTTTTTCTCGGTTGTGGTGCCGGTGCCAAGAAGGGGGTCGAATCCACTACTAACGTAGAAACGCTTGTCATATCAAGCACGACTAACATCTCTCCCCCGAGCGAAGAATCAACTACTGACCTAGAAGCGAATGATGTGTACATACTTGAACCCTACCCCGATGGGACTCGCGGCATGCTCTACACTATCGGGATCGCTGAATCCCAAGATTTGAGCATAGCAAGGTCAATGGCCATTCAAAGAGCAAGGGCAGATATGGCACAGAAAGCTCAGGTGGTTGTCGTAGCACTCTCCGAAGATTTTCAGCAACAACTCCGCGCAGATGCTAAAGTGAAAATTGATGCTGTTTTTAGGGAAGTCTCCCGTAGTATTGCCGCTGCAACGTTAATTGGAACTGATGTTGTCACAACGAAAGCAACGGAAAAGGCTGGACTGTACAGCATGCAACTCATGTTGGGAATGCCCATAAAGGGCAATATTGAAGATCCAATTGTTGAGGAAATAGGCCAGGATGAAATCTTAGTTCAAGAGTTCCAATCTTGGAGAGGTCCCAGTGGACTGGCAGAGAAAATTAGCAATCTCCGCGAGTAGAAAGCACAGTAATAAAAGCTTAGCCTAAATTAATACCTATTGCAACACTCTGCAAGCCGCTTCCGACCTTACCGGGATCTGCCGCGGATCAGGACCGAGCAACAGTTTCGTGCTAGACCATTTCGTGCTAAAGATCGAGCCCTTGGCGAGCGCGAAAATCCTATCCCTGCCGGAAAATCCATGGATTTTCAATGTCTAGCAAGTCGGCTCCTATATAAGAAGCCTTCCATGAAAAAACGTCTGATTTTCCTCCTTTTTGTGGCGGTCTGTGTTTCTTTATGTCTTGTCACCACAGATGAGTTACTTTCACAACGCGGGATGAAACCCATTAAGGTCCGTACGAGGGCTGGGCAAGAAATTGAGCTATATAAAGACTCTTATGCTCTCGTTGTCGGTAACGGTGCTTACGCCGCTGAGGGTATGAATCCGCTCAAGGGTGCCGTTCAGGATGTAGAGGAAGTTGCGGCTGTCCTCGAAAAACACGGCTTCAAAGTAACCTTGAAAACCAATCTGACGAAGGCTGAGTTTGATCGCGCCTTTGCAGAGTTTGTTCTGAAATCCGGTAAAGAGAAAGATAATCGGCTTCTGTTTTACTATGCTGGGCACGGGCACACGCGTAAAAGCGCAACCGGCGAAAACCTGGGGTACTTGGTCATGGTTGATGCTCCGTTACGACATCAAGATGAGGTCGGTTTTGAACTCAAGAGTGTTGATATGAAGTCATTGGTAACGCAAGCGGAGAAGATTCAGGCGCGACATGCCCTATTTATGTTTGATAGCTGTTTCTCCGGGACGATTCTCAATGCGCGGGATCAACTCATCCCTTCCGAAAGTATTTCCGATAACATCCAGTACCCGGTACGGCAGTTTATCACGGCTGGTCGAGAAGGGGAAACAGTACCGGACCACAGCGATTTTAAGCAGGCATTTTTGGATTTGATTGAGGGACGCGCACGCGAGCCGTTTCCTGATGGATATATAACGGGAGAGGAGTTGGGATTCTACCTGAAATATCAGGTGCCTCTGTATAACCCTGCACAACACCCCCAGTATGGTAAAATTCTCAATCCGAAGTTGGACAAAGGCGATTTTGTGTTTGTGGTGCCAAAAGAGGAGACGGGAACACCCAGTCCCACGGATTCGTCTACTGTGGCAACGTTAACAGTAACAAGTACACCGAGCGGTGCATTTGTCTTGGTTGACAATGCGCGAATTGGGCAGACCCCACTGATCGACTATAAGGTGAACATAGGTGAGCGTCGTGAAAAACAGGTGACGGTGAGCTTAGAACTTTCAGGCTACAAGTACCGCGTGGCAAACTTGACATTGAGGGAGGGCGAAAAAACGCCGTGGGAGGTCCGCCTAGAGAAATTGATCCCTCGAATGGCAACATTGACGGTTACTAGCACACCGAGCGGCGCATCTGTCTATGTTGATGGTGCCCTTATTGGAGAAACACCGTTACGCGATTATAAAATTGATACCGGTTTAGCTCGTGAAAGGCAGGTTGATGTAGGCTTAGAACTCTCGGGCTACAAGTACCGCGCAGCAAAGTTGATGTTGAAAGGCGGTGAGAAAACGCCGTGGAATGTTCGGTTGGAGAAAGTACCGGAAGTACAAAAGGCGGTTGTCCCGAGTGGTGCTACCCCTGAAGGTATGGTTTTAATTCCTGCCGGGGAGTTTCAGATGGGAAGTAATGATGGTGAGTTTGACGAAAAGCCGGTTCATACCGTCTACGTTAATGCATTCTATATGGACGTATACGAGGTGACCAATGCACAATACAAGGAGTTCGTTGACTCTAATCCGCAGTGGGGAAAAGACCAAATCCCGAGCAGGTACCACGATGGAAACTACCTAAAACACTGGACTGGGAATAGTTACGGTAGAGGCGATCATCCAGTTGTGTATGTGAGTTGGTATGGTGCTATGGCGTACGCTGAGTGGGCAGGCAAGCGTTTGCCGACGGAAGCAGAGTGGGAAAGCGCAGCACGAGGTGGATTGCTGGGCAAAAAGTATCCGTGGGGCAATTTGCTAGATTCCAGCAAGGCAAACTACCGCGGTGGAGGCACGACTGCTGTGGGGAGATATCCGTCCAACAAGTACGGACTCTACGATGTAGCGGGTAATGTGCGGGAGTGGTGTCTTGATGCGTACTATGGGGATTTCTATAAGAGTTCACCGCGTCGCAATCCAATTGCCGGAAAGGTTGATATTGCACAAGTTACAAGATACTTCGTGGATGCTAAGGCCCCACGTGTGTTGCGCGGCGGAGCGTGGAACAACAGTCGGTCTGCCCTTCGCGTCGCTGATCGCCGAAGATTCAATCCAGCTTTCACGGACAATAGCAGCGGTTTTCGTTGTGCAAGGACCGTGTCCCCGTAAGTTTTTACTGCTTAATCGCCCTATTCCTTATCCTCATTATTACACCTTCCAGAACTGTGCACCCACCATGTTGTACGTGTTGTATCACATGACACCTTCAAGGCTTTGAACCTTCAAATACGCGAGTCCTAGACATTTGAATCGAAAGCGACAAAAAGATTCTTTTCGATCGCAGAAACACTTGAAATCCTAGCGGGAAAAATAAACCCTTGACTGTTCATTCCCAGTCTTCGAAAGAGATTACCATGAAAAAACATCTGATTTTTCTACTTGTTATGCTGCTTTGTTTATGTTTGGGTGCCGTCGGAGATTTGTTAGCACAGGCTCCCCGCGGTACGGAAACCCTTTCCGTCCGCACGCAGCAGGGCGAAGAAATTGAATTGTATAAAGACTCCTACGCACTCGTCGTCGGCAATGGCAGCTACACTGAGGGCTGGCCACAGCTTTCAGGCGTTCTTCAGGACGTGGATGAAGTTGCAGATGTTCTTGAGGAACATAACTTCTCCGTGACGTTAAAAAAAGACTTGACGAAGCCGGAATTTGAAAAGGTGTTCGCTGATTTTGTCGCCAACGCTGGTGGAAATCCATACAACCGCCTTCTGTTTTATTATGTAGGGCACGGTTACACCCAGAGGCTAGCGACCGGTGAAGACCTTGGCTATCTGGTAATGATTGATACTCCACCGCCAGAAGAGGATACAATCAACTTCAAACTCAAAGCTATGGATATAACGTCGTTGATTATGCAAACGAGGTCGGTGCAATCGCGGCATGTGCTCTTTATGTTTGACAGTTGCCTGTCTGGTACAATTCTCAACTTACAAGCCGGGGTAACTCCCGCCCATATTTCGGACAGTGTCAATCAACCGGTACGGCAGTTCATCACTGCGGGACATGCTAATGAACAGGTCCCCGGTCGTAGTGTTTTCAAACAAGAGTTCTTAGACCTTATCCAAGGTAAGGCAAAAGATCCATTTCCTGATGGTTACATAACAGGAGAGGAGTTGGGAGCACATTTAGCAATGACAGTGCCTGAATACAACAACGGAGCGCAACATCCGCAGCATGGCAAAATCATGGATCCGCAATTGAACAAAGGCGATTTTATTTTCGTGCTTCCTGGGGATTCACCACCATTGATGCCAATTGGCTCAATTTTTGTCTCCTCCCAACCCGCCGGGGCGCAAGTGATGCTCGCCGGTATTTTGCAAGCACGACGCACACCGGTGCGAATTCAAGATGTGATGGCTGGAACACACATGTTGAAATTAACCCTTGAGGATTACGAGGATTATACGCAGCGAATCACTGTTGAAGCGGGAAGAGAGATTCAAGTCAGCCCCACGCTCCGACGATTGCCGCCACCCCGGAAAGGCAGATCAAAATGGCCCTTTATTCTCGGAGGAGTTATTGTCGCGTCTGGGGCGGGTGTTGCCGCGTACCTACTCTACGAAGGTCCGGTAGACCCACCACCGACCGGGGACCTAACAATTTCAATAAACATTCCGTGAAAGATCACCTCTTTCTGATGGTGTGGGAATTGTGCGTCGGAAGTCTATAATTTACTGATTCTGCGCTGGCTGATAGTCATAATGAATTGGACATCTGTACTAATCGAAGTCGTGCTGGGGTAATTGCGTACGTTTGTAATGAATTGTGTGACGACTAGTTCTCAAGCGAGTAGGAAATCCATCTCGCGGATAAAGGCTCGGTGAGCGATGAGTAGAAGGGTATAGATAATGTCAAAAAGTTTGGTTTTGATGATAGGGGTTGCTATGGGGTTAACCCTGGTTTTCTCAAGCTGTGGAAGCGACGACATGGAGGATCTTTCTTCAATGGATATTCCTCTCGCTTTTCTGAGCCCAATGGCAGCTGGGGATTATATCGTCAAAATAACAATAACAGCAGCCGATATCCCAAATCAGATTATAGAGGAACAGAATCTTGCAATTGTCGAAGGACTCAACCGAACTTATGAGGTAACGGTTAATGATGTTCCGGTTGGTGATCAGAGGGAAGTCAACGTAGAGGTCTTTAAGGGGGGGAACCGTTTATTCGTGGGCTCCGACACGGTTAATATTTCAAGTGGTGAAAATCAACTTGCTATAGAACTAATAGGGCTTCTTATAATCAACATTAGCCCATCTGCTGCAACGCTGCCAGCGATTGGAGCGACTATGCAGTTAAGTAGTACGGTAAAGGACGAGAAAAACCAGCTTGTACCGGACGCGATTGTGAATTGGTCAAGCAGCAAGCACACTGTGGTAAGTGTCAGTGCATCAGGGTTGATTACTGCTCGTGACAACGGTACCGCTATTATCACAGCGACGACATCTGGAAAGGCATCAGACACCGCGGAGATTACTGTGGCACAAGAACCAGGGCTAATCAACATCACTCCCGCCTCGGCAACGCTGGAAGCGATTGGAGACACTATGCAGCTAAGTGTTACGGTAAAAGATGAGAAAAACCAGCCCATACCGGACGCGATTGTGAATTGGTCAAGCAGTAAGCACGCTGTGGCAAGCGTGATCTCTGGACTCGTTACCGCCCGGGGTAACGGGACCGCTACTATCACAGCGAGATCAGGTAACGAATACGGGACCACTGATATAACCGTGGCACAGTTACCAATTACAATCAAAATCACTTCAGCCAATCCACCTTTGATCAATGTCGGACGAGCCTTGCGGTTGAGCGTTACTGTGCGCGATCCTCGAAACAACGTTATCGCGGGTGTAAGAGTCAATTGGACGAGCAGTAATCCGTCTGTCGCAACCGTCAGTTCAACAGGGCTTGTCACTGCCCGGGCTAATGGTCAAACAGTCATCACCGCGAGGTCAGGTCGCCTTTCAGATGTTGTTAGCATTACTGTTCCAGATACGACGGACCCATCAATAGTAACTGGGACGGTGTCAAATGGCGACGTAAGGATTGATGTTAATCGAAGCAATGCTGATGGTTTCAGGTTTGATTTTAACGAACCTATCATTGGAAGCATAAGGTTGACTGATGAGGCGGGGAAGGATCTCAACTGGATTGCAAACGTGTCGGGTCAAACAGCAACACTGACTGCAGGTTCGGCGCGAAGACTTGCTGGCGAGACAACCTACAAAATTGAGATTGATGTCAGGGATAATGCCAATAATACAACGAAACAGACGATTACCTTTGTTACCGATATCAAACGGTGAATGGTGTGGTAACGAGCCTATTGGGCTATGCAACTACAGCAGAAAGTTTGTCCCGGTAAGGTACAGGGTTAACTTCCATCAGCGCTTGTGTTGCTCTCGTTGAGTAGGTACAAAACATACCTTTACTTGAAATCTCAATATTTATTTAATTATGCGAAATCTGTTTTTTTGTTTCTTTATTCTGTTCACAACGACCGCCTGCGCTGCAAAACCCAATTGGGTTAAGAACTATGGGCGTTCCGAAGAGTGGCCTATTCACAGTTACCTCGTCGGTTTTGGGAGTGCTTGGGGGAGTGGTGCTGAACCTCGCCGAAGTGCTGCGGAGGGCGCACGAGCGGATATATCCCGTCACATCATTACAAAGGTCAAGAGTGTCATTCGCACCTCCGAATCGGATGCGAATGGCACTCTATCCCAGCAGTATAGTGGAGTCACCGAGAGCACGACGGCACTGAAACTGTTAGGGATCGAAACGGAAACTTACGTTGATGCCGAGCGCAATCCAACCACGTACGTTCTTGCCTACGTCAGTCGGGCCGAACTCAAACGCATCTATACCACACGAGCATCAACACTTCGCGAGGAGATTCGGCGGATCCTTGCTGATGCCGAGGAGGCGGAGAACGCTTCAAACATAGATATAGCGGTGGAAAAATACCTGAGCACTTATCCGCTTTACGAAGCGTTGAAAGAGGCAGAAATTGTCCTATTGGTGGTGAAACATTACGGCAGTCCGAGTGATGTTGCCTTCGATGAATTAGAAAACGTTAGAAAAGAACTTATTGGCGAATCCGATATTGCGCCAATTCCGTCGCATACAGAGGTTATCAATCGTATTGAGCAACTTGTGATGGAGTCGATTACTTCCGTTGATGGCGTCGCTCGCTCTATCGTGCTTCAACTCTCAAAGCAGATCAAACAGCCAGCGGGAAAAGTTCTACTGGTACCGTTCACCTATCAAGATACCCAGATGAGCAGTCGTTTTTCCCGTCAGCTCCTCACCGCGCTTGAGGCGCAGCTAGGGCAGATAGCCAAGTGGGAAACTATCAATCAAACGCGCCGTTTACACAGGAAGCTTCGACCCGGTTCAGTTCAGTCCATGGGTGACTTTGCTAACGAGGTTGGTGCGAGTTTGCTCCTGTCCGGCACGTATTGGGAAAATGGCGATCAGATCACGCTCCGGGCGACATTGCGGCATATAGAAACAGGAGTGGTCAAAGCAGGGGCTATCGTAAAATTTGACCGGGACATGGAGGCTCTTAACTTAAAACCGCAGAATTATAAGCAGATGCTCGTTGAACAACACGCTTTTGCTGAAGGTGAGTTCATTAGTGGTGGGTTACAGATTGAAATCTGGACGGACAAGGGAGCCGAGCATCTGCTTTACGCCGAAGCCGAGACCATGAAGGTTTTTGTCCGTGTCAATCGGGAAGCACACATCCGTTTGCTGTACATCCTTGCCGACAGCAGACGTACGCTTCTCTATGACAACTATTACATCGACCAATCGAAGGTAAATCGTGTTGTTGAAATTCCACAGGAGTTTGAGTGTGCCCCGCCGTTTGGTGCGGAGCTCCTCGTTGTTGCAGCACAGACTGAGGTATTTCCACCGATCCAGACGTATGAGAGCGACGGCTATCTCTTCCTGACTGCTAAAGATGCCAGACAGGCAGCGCGTGATTTTCGCGGGATGAAAAAGAAACAGAAAGCACCTGATATGCAACAGAGTGAGGCGCGGCTTGTGCTTACGACGATGAAACAGTAGGGCAAAATGAAGCTGATACTTAGTGGGTTGGCGTGAATCGGCAGACCCTATCGAATGAAATCCGTAACCTCGGCAGTGCTTCATAGGGCCAAGGATTGAAAGACTGGGGAATATAGTGGCACGCGAAACTGTGCCGAAACGTCCCCTGTTCCAAAATGGGACCGCCGCGATGGATGAGCCTACCGTGGAAGAACACCACGTCTCCCTTTGAGGCTTCGACAGCCACCTCTGGAAGCCCGTTGCGCTCGAACAGGGCATCAAATGCGTCTTCGTGCTGCCAACCGTACCAAGCCCCCGGGTTGCCGTCTTCATCTGTCCTAAAATCTTTCTTGTCGATAAGCGGTCCTTTGTGAGAGCCAACCTGGACGTGGATACTTCCGTTCCATGCGCCGACCTCCTGAAGAGCAATCCACGCCGACATACAGCCCGGAAGATGGTATGCATCCTGATGGCGACGCTGTTCCGAACCGACATAGAAATACATACTCTGCACCGCATCCGGCTCATCGCCGAGGAGGGTCTGCACCGGTTCGTACAGTCTCATATCCAGCATCCATTCTAACCCCACAGGTTCATGCAGAGAGCGGTTATGTGTCCGCCGCCAGTCGTCCGGCTCCCGTGGAGGATAGCCTTCGACGGTTTTGCGCCCTGCATGTAGGTCCATCATATATTCGATAAATCGGTCGCATTCGTCAGGATCAAACGCACCTTGAGCGATAGTATAGCCGTCCCGCTCATACGCTTCTTTTTGTACTGATGTCAGTTGTATATCCATGAAAACCTCACTGAGCAATCTTGTAAAAAGGGGCTTCTATACCCCCTCCAAAACAGCCTCAAGTTCTGCGACACTGGCGACAGCTACCAAAGCGGTGCTTACCCCTTGGTTCTCAAGCACCCACGACAACGCCTTTCCTGTCGGTGAAATCTCGTCCTCTGATTCAGCCAATTCGCTCCAAGGACCAGCGGTAAAAGAATAGACAAGCGACAATTCGCTTCGCATACTCTCGCCGAGAGGCGAGAGCTGCACCAGAGTTTCCTCCGTCGCGTTGGTCCAGTCCGTTCCGGTTTTATGTCCCCAGCTTAAATACTGCCCGCCGAGCGCCTTCATTACCAAAACACCCTTTCCAGCTTTGGACGACGCCCGAATACCCGATGCCTGACCACGACAGACATAATTGTAGATAATCAGATCTGCGTCTGCCCCTTTTTCTGGTCCCCGTGTTACATAGGCGTCTTGGTCCTCCTCGAAGTGGCGGATCGTACAAAGTGACCGCACCTTACCCATCTGTTTGAGATCGGTGATCCTTTTTCTCAACTGAGGGTCCTTCATATAGGCGTAATAGTGTACCCGGAGGATATCGATCGCATCTCTGCGTAGATTCGTGAGATGCTTGTCAACTATGCCTTCTAAGTCCGCTGCTGCGGGCGCGCCAACTTTCAGGGAGAAATAACGCTCGTCCGTATTCCCCTTCAGCTCCTCCGGGATATGGATCTCATCCCCGTAGCCCATATCGAATAGATTTATGCCGGCTTCGGCTGCGCGCAGATAGATCCGTCGCTTCTCTTCGGGTGGCGGGTGACCAGATTCTCCTTCCCAATAGTGCGCAAGAAGACCGCCCGTCCCTATAACACTCAACCGCATCCCTGTTCTTCCAAATTCACGATATTCCATAATAGGCCTTTCTGATAACACTCATGTTGAGAAATCGTAGGAGCGGGGTTACTGCGCCCCTATATCCTATAGTACTACCCATCATCAGCCGGCGCGCTTCGAAAGTTTAGCGTGAACATCCGTCTGCCCACGCGTCCTCCGAACGACGCATGCCAAAGCTGATGACTGAAGAATACGACATCACCCGGCTCAGATTCAATGGGGAAACTTGGAATGTCGCTCGGTGCTATTCCAAAGTGGTTCGTATCGGGGTCTGACAGGAATCGTTCCGCACCTTCCTCATCGCCGGTCGCCTGTTCCCACATCTCAAGGAGTTTTGGACGCACATTCTCGAACTTATAGGTGTCATCTTCGGATACTGCGGCAGGGACATTTAGATGGAGCGACCACAGCTGATCGTGGTACGGGTTCCGATGTGCGCCCGGTATAACACGTAGGCATCCGCTATCCTTACTGACCGGATCCAGGTAGAACGCAACCTTAATGCTCGGACAGTAATGATACTGCCACTGTGCGACGTTTCGGTTGGGATCGTTTTCGCCCTCCGGAATGTGCGGGTCCCATCCCAGATCCGGATGCCAACCGGTATTGCCCACATAAAAGTTCCCGTCGTTCCCCTGCTTAAATGTATAGCCAGGACCTAACAGTTGTCCAATTGGCTTCCAGATGCGTTCGCTGTCAATCAGCAGCTCGGCACAAGGTCGTCCAAGATACCAGTCGTTCACCTGTTGGCGTGTCTTACCATCGAACGGTTCACCATCTCGGTCTTCAAGCATCGCCGCTTCAAAGTCTCGGCTGACGATAGCCATTTCGTCCGGCGAGAACAGTTGCCGAAGCACGAGAAATCCGAACACATCAAAATGCTGCTGCTGTTGTTTGGTAAGCATCTTTCCCTCCGCGTCTGTCCACAAGTGATTGACGTCATATCGTGGTCAATTCAGGTCGCTTCCATTACAAGGAAATCACCGTTTTTTTATAATGAGAATCGAGTATAGCGTGCGAGACCTTGAGGGCTGCCAAGCCATCGGCACCCGTAATCGTCGGGGGTAGGTCGTTGGTAACACAATCAAGGAAATGCCGATTTTCCAGCTCGTAGCAATCTGAAGTGGCATAGGAATCGTTGATCACTTCGATGTGTTCGTCTGTCATCTCACAGGTCTTCCAGCGGAAATGCCTTCCATCCCAGAGTCCCGGACCGTCCACAACCGCCGTGCCGAGAGTTCCAATCACCCCACGGGTGTTCATGCCGAGGTGAGAAGACCAGCTCGCATGGATTACAGCTGTACCTCCATTGGAGAGGGTCAGAACTACATGTGCATTGTCGTCAAAACCCTTTAGATCCGGGTTGGAGGCGACAATATTTGCGCGGACATCGACAATTTCTCCCGCTGTCCAGCGAATAAGGTCAATATCGTGCGAAAGGGATTCAATACTCATACCGCACATCAGTTGCGGATCGGTCCGCCAGTTGTACCCTTGAGGAATTCCCGGTCCGATCCGTTGACTCCACATATTGATGATTTTGCCCAGTGTGCCGGAGTTAGCCATTTCCCTGAGACGATTAAATCCCTTTCTGAACCGATTGTTAAAGGCAATCATCAGTTTTACATCTGCTTGTTTAGCGGATTGCACCATGGCTTCAGCATCGTCCAAGGAGATGGAGATCGGCTTTTCACAAACGACATGCTTTCCAGCGTTAATCGCTGTCAGTGCCAATTCCCGATGGGTAGAAGGTGGCGTGAGGATGTACACCACATCGGCTCTATCCACACAGTCCTCTAAGTTCTTATAAACTGATGCTCCAACCGCACTCGCAAGGGTTTGAGCGCGCTCCTCATTCGGGTCAACGACGCCAACTATATTTGCCGTGGCGATACGCATCAATGAACTGCTATGTGTTCTGGAAATCCCTCCAGCACCGACTATTACAATGTTTACCATCATCGGATCCTGATCTGCTCCTTTCTTGATTTATGCGTGACTGAATTTATGGGAATTCAGGGAGTTATTCAGACTCTGGAGAGATAAGTTATGCGAACTCCGGTGCCCTACACCGCGTGATTTTTTTCCGCTTGACAGTCTGTCCGCAAGGTGCTAAACTGCAGCAAGATAGTATCATTATCGGTCAGACAAATCAAGGACATTATCTACTTGAATGATCTAAACGGTAAAGTCAATATGTCACCAATTGGATTTTCTCAGGAAATCCGCTCGTAGCTTTTGCGAAGAAAGATCGGTCATGAAGAAAAGTACGTTATCTCCTGATTCTGCCCCCACACTGCCACAGAATCCACTCCTCGCCTCCGACTCATCAAATCCGGCGCTCACCCGTCTCCTGCTGCGCTCAACCGGCGAACTTGCAGACGCTACCCGTCCCAGTTTACTCGCCAATGAACACTCCCCTGTGCACTGGTCTCCCAGCGATTGGGACGGGTTAGAATCCAATCGTGAACCTTTATTTGACATGTCAGCGGTCACTGCACAATTCGACCATGCAAGTTTTTTGAGGGATGGATATGCGGTGCTGAGAGAAGTTATGACACCCAAAACTGTCGAAGTGTGGACAGCGGCGCTGAAATATGGTCAGGAACTCAACGACAGATTGCTCAAGTCAGACTGGTCAGAAATTGATTGGGAGGTCCTTGGTCGAACGCCGCCGACAAAATCTCTCACCGTTGAGGAGATTAGTAACGCGCTCGGAGGGAGCCAGAAGGCACCGCAGTCAGACGATGAGGCGGGCGTAAAAACATTGCGGCAGCACAGTGTTTTCGCTGAGTATTTTCCGGCAGGCCATGTCCCGTACTTAATGAACGTCCTCACACATCCGCAGATGCTCCAATTGCAGCGGATGAGCCTTGGCAGCGATGACATCTATTTCGATCACAACCAGTTATTAACCAGGCCCCCAGGCTATCCCGGTGGTGCATGGCATAGTCATAAAATTGGGGCTGGAGCAGATAACTGCGGCGTAGCGAGCCTGTCAGAATACCAAGCGCAACCGAATTTCAACCTCACACTCTGTTACCCTCAAGGCTTTGAAGCCGAGGACGATGGAGGACTGAAGATCATTCGGGGCAGCCATCTCTTTCGAGATCCGGGAGGGTGCTGGGCTGATACCGACGAAGATATACAGCAGGAGTGGTTGGCAGACCGGGTGCATCCCGTTACCTCCGAGCCGCTTCAGATTGAACATCTCTCAATTCCGCCGGGAACGGTCGTCTGCTGTCTGTCGCACGCCGCCCATGCGGTGTCGCCCAAAGCCTTGGACAGGGATACCCGTTGGTGTTCGCTTTTCTGCTACAAGAAGCCGAGCGATGTAACCGGTTATGCCCAGCCATCGCATTCGATTCCGCCGGTATGGGCGATGAAGGCACATCGGGGCGAACTGCCATCCCTTCTCACCGAGCTATTTCGACCAAGCTACGACAAGGAGTTGACGGGCGGACGGACCGTGGATTCAGAGCCTTGATAGGTCAGTTAAGGGGGTTGTCCGCTTCAAACACACGGCGTTCCGCATCGGAAAGTTTTCCTGCTGCCGCGGTGCGCTCTACCCAATGCCTGGGCATACCGCCTGTCCACTTGGCTGGAGCGGCATCGGGGTCCGGGGTCCTATACGCCATCAACAGTCCCCACCGAGTTGGTGCCCCCGGCGGACGGCGTTGAACGTGATGTGGCATGTGGTGAACAAACGAAACCATACTTCCGGGTGGTATTGATAGATGTACGATCTCCAACGGCTTGCCCGTGATAGCGTGGACCTTTCCCTTCAGCCAGTTTGCTTGCATGTCAGCGTCTTCATCGAGTCGCTCTGTATTCCACTTAAACGGGATGCGGTAAAGGTGGGATCCTGGGATAACGCCAAGTTCCGCTCCATCTCCACTCTCTGCCCCTTCTGGGTAGCATAGCGTCCGGATACATTGCTGCTGTAGAAATTCAGGGGTTAATGCCTTACCGGTGCCAATAGGATCTTCGACCTCATACTGTCCCTCGCGATACTGATGAGCGTGCCAACGTCTTCCTCGCGAGTTCGCTGCCCGGTTGAGCATTAAGCAGTGATCGAGCACGAAACGGTCACCGAAAAATTTCTTGAATAGTTCCATCATCTGCGGATGGGCAGTGGTGATATCCATAATGAAGTCATCGTATCCCGCTGGAAAATATTCCGGCATCATACCCAGCGACTCGTATCCGCGCGTGACCAATGCTGGTTCGGGATCGAGGAGGCCATACTCGTGCATGTATGCACGCACCTCTGATCTGAGGAAACCGGGCATCTGTTCTGATCCACCACAACAACTCTCCAAGAACTCCGGGGTGATTTGCTCCGGCGGAGGCGGCGGCAATCCACGACTCTCAAAATCGATGGAAGCCCAGTCTGTGTCCGTAAGGATACAGTCGTTCATGTGCTGTAGTTTCTGTAGACTGGCGGTGAACTGCTTTTGACCTTCGTCGGTCAGCACGCCCTCCCATACCCAAAATCCTTCCTGTTCGAAGGTGGTGCGGTCAAAGGCCTCCAACACCTCCGGACGCAGCAGATTACCCACGCGAGCGGCTCGTGCAGGATCATCGGTTTGTTTCTGGTCCTTTGAGTTCTTCATTGTCGCTTTTCCCTCAATTTTGTATACTTAAAAGGCAGCAAATGGACAGTTTCACAGAAGACATTTTCATCGTAACACAGCCACAGGCAACCTGTCAACGGATTTAATGCTACGTCCGGCGCGTAGATATTGACCGAGAGGAAAACCAAATGGAAAGGCATCCAGGAAAACACGCATTTATAGACGATTTCTTCATTGAATCGATGATCGGAGTGCATCGTGTGCTCAATTGCCCAGAAAAAATTACCATTGACGAACCTCTTCACATAGTTGACCCAGATCGACCGTGGGAGAGCGAACCCGTTCGTGGGCCAATCATCTACGACGAAAAAAATAACACCTTTCGAATGTACTATCCGGGTGTAGACTCCACGGTGTGCGTTGTGGAATCGAGCGATGGGGTTCATTGGGAGCGGCCTAATTTGGGGGTCGTCAAGTTTGGGAGTTCCAAAGACAATAACATTATCAGTTGGCCCAGCGACTGTCCATCACTCGGGCACATCCTGTACGACCCGCATGAAACGGACGAAACCTATCGCTGGAAACGGATAACCACTATGCCTCATGACGGCGTCTGGCAAGCACTCTACTCAGCGGATGGATACAATTGGTGTCACTATCCCTCCGGTCCTCACAATCATCAGAAACAGCTCTTCGCCTTTGGTTCTCCCGCAGAAACCTTCGGCGGCCCCATAGATCCCGACGCGCCCTACATACTCTATGGTCAACGTGGCTCAAGCCGTCGCACCCGTGTTCTCGGGCGGCGCGATAGTCAAGACTGCCTCAATTGGTCCGGCATGCGTACAGTCATCGACCAAGACCTTGATGACCCACCAGGGAGTGAATTTTATGCCGCAGGACATGATATGGCGAACCGGACAGATGGCGGGTTACATATCATCATGCTCAATGTCTTTTTTACTGATTTGACCGAACCATACGCTATTGAGCAACCGGATCTTTACTGGGCACGCACCGGGGGATCGCCTGCATTGGCAGCGCGGGTGGACGGGGTCGTTGAGCCGCAACTGGCGGTAAGCCGTGATACGGTCTCATGGAAACGGTACCGTGATCCATTTATTCCGCGTGGCAAACCCGGTGCATGGGATTGGGGATCTATTTACGCCGCTGGTCCCATTCATCATGATGGGCAGCTTTGGTTTTACTACAACGGCGTTGGTGTAACCCACAACAACCATACACCACAGTTGCAATATGCACTGAACCCCAAAGAGCATCAGACGGGAATCGGGGTTGCCCAACTCCGCCCCGATGGTTATGTCAGCGTGGAAGCGGATTCGTATGCGCCGGGGGTTCTGACCACACATCGCTTCCGTCAGGAATCAGGAGGAAGGGTGACAGTTAACGTGGACGCTACGGCAGGCGAGCTGCGATATGAGGTGTTAGAAGACACGGGTGCGCCCATCCCCGGCTTCACCGTCGCCGATTGCGACCCTATCCGCGGCGATACCCACGAAGGCGTATTATCGTGGAATGGGGTTTCCAACTGGCCCGGTGTGAGCGAGGAACGTCAATCGAGCTACCCCAATCTGCCCAAGAGAGAGTTCTACATCAAGTTGCGATTTTATATCTCTCCGGGAGCCAAATTTTACTCCTTGACTCTGGATCCACCGCAGGTTACGATGTGGCTGGTTTCCTCACAGTCGGTCCCGGAATAGATCTGTCCGTAACGTTGAGGAGTTCAGGAGGCCACTGCGAGCCGTGTAAAATTCGATTGGCATTAGGTTAATCAAAATGGTAGAATGTGAGCTATTCGGGTAGGAGATTGGCGCGTGTGAGACCCTATCATATCTACAATAATGGGGTTAGTTAGTCCTTGCGCCACCTCTTTTTGTCCGAATGGATTCGTATAGATTATCGTAAATTACGACAGGACAGGAGTTCATAATATTATGCAAACTGATAAGAAACGCTGCGTCGTATTTGTGTCACTCACGGGCGACGAGCAGATAAAATGCTACGACATGGATCCTGATTCGGGCGCATTACAGCTTCGATCGACCAGTAATGCCCACGGTCCCTCGGGCGCGCTCTGTCTGCATCCATCTGGAGAGATAATGTATGATGGTCATGTGGGATCAACTACATTAGCCAGTTTTCGTCTTGACACCAGTTCGGGCGAACTCACCCTCATCAACAAGGTAGACACAGGCGTCGACATTCCCGCACACCTTACCACAGACAGGAACGGTCGCTTCCTGCTCACCGCGTACTATGGCGGCGGTGGCGTAACCGTACATCGGCTGGGCGACGACGGTGCGATCGGGGATCTGGTGCAGTATGTCGATACCGGTGAGAAGGCGCACGCAATCCTCGCAATGACCGAAGATCGATTCGTCTTCGTGCCGCACGTCTGCCCAAATAACAGGACCTTTCAATTCCGATTTGATGGCGAGTCGGGGCAACTCACGTCCAATGACCCCGCCGAGCTCGCGCCACCTGACGACGAAACGGGTCCTCGCCACATCTGTTTTCGACCCGAAGGGGATGTTGCTTATATCGTCAATGAACAGGGCAACACAGTAACCGCGCACCGCTACAACCCCGAAAAGGGAACGCTTGAGATCTTCCAGAACATCTCTACCTTGCCACCGGGCTACACAGAAGGTGGGGCGACTGCCCACGTGGAAGTACACCCGAATGGAAGGTGGGCGTATGCATCCAACCGGGGTCACGACAGCATTGTCGGGTTTAACGTCGCTGCGGATGGATCGCTCAGTACCTTCGGACATTTTCCTATCTCAGAAAGTCCACGGTCATTCAGTATCGACCCGACGGGCACCTATCTGTACGGCGCGGGTGAAGCGGCAGACACCATGACCTGCTATCGTGTGGATGGTGCTACCGGTGAACTGCAGCCGCTCCAGGACTACGCCGTTGGGAGCCAACCGTTTTGGGTTATGGTCACCCCGTTGGGTTAGGTCCGATTGAGTTTGTTGTATCGATTATCTGTTGTACCGAGACCAGATTTCAATTGACGGTGTCGCATCTTTACGCCGCCGAATAACTAACATATTATACAAGGAGAATAGCAATGATTTATGAACTTCGTACCTATAGAATTCCAGAAGGCAAAATGCCGAACATTCTCA
Organism: Candidatus Poribacteria bacterium; assembly: GCA_022822005.1. Classification (GTDB taxonomy): domain Bacteria; phylum Poribacteria; class WGA-4E; order WGA-4E; family PCPOR2b; genus PCPOR2b. The sequence goes on along the minus strand of JAJECO010000040.1, from coordinate 120,155 downwards.
GCCGATTCGAGAATATCACTTTTGGTCTTTTTGACAGACATGGCATAGAATGTGTCGGATTCTGGACGCGATCTGACGCCAACGAATTGGTGTATATCTGTAGATATGAAAATGAAGCAGCGATGGAAGCGGCATGGGAGGCTTTCCGTGCAGATCCCGAATGGCTTAAAGCTCGTGAAGTAACCGAGGCAAATGGGCCAATTGTCGAGGAAGTCTTCTCGAACACTCTCATTCCTACCTCCTTCTCACCGATCCAGTGAAGGTTAGGCCTATCGAAGATTAGTTGCAACAAAGTATTGTAGGTTGGGTTGAGCGGCTGCAAGTGTCTTGCTATCAAGGGCAATCGAGTTTCTACTTTTTGACACTGTGCCCTTATAGATGACGAGGTAAAACCCAACACCGCACCCGCAGTTCGGGCATCTTGCCCGAACTCAGCGATCCAACGAAGTTAATTCGTAGGGAACGCAGATCTGCGTTCCGTTTCTTCTTACTTGGGTCAATGTAGAACACTGCCATGATAAATGTTGGACTCATCGGTTTTGGCAAATGGGCTCGCCAAGCCTATACACCGCTGCTTGGTGAGTTTCCACAGGTCCGAGTTACAGCTATCTCTGCACGCAGTCAGACCACAAGATCTCTGGCACAACAGACATTTGGCGCAGATACGAAGACGTTTGCGGACTACCACGACCTGTTGGACGATCCAACCGTCGATGCTGTCTTGATCGCGCTCCCTAATTCCTTTCACGCGGCGGTCCTTCAAGCAGCGGCGACATCACAGAAACATCTATTTTTTGAGCCGCCCGTCGCGGAGGACGCGGAAACAGCCGCTCCGCTACTGGACGCGCTTGCAGCAAATCAGTGCGTGGTTCAAGCCGATTTGGAACTCCGATACCTGCCGGTGATGGACGCTGTTTTAGGACTTCTCCAGTCCGGTACGATTGGCGAACCGTTGATAGCGAAAATCCGTCTGTGGTGTAACTGGGGCTACGGGGGCGGTGAGTGGTATGACGAAGTTCAAGGACAAAGCTTCTTCCTTTGGCTGGGGTGTTGGTATCTCGATGCGCTGGACTGCGTCTTCAAACAGCGTGCAAGGCAAGCGTCTGTAGCGGGAGGCCACTACAGTAACGGCACGCTAATGGATGCCGGTTGGGCATCGCTGATTTATCCTAACGGAGGAATCGGTCAGTTGGAATTCAACTTGGTGCTGCCACAAGAGACCATCATTGAGTTGGCCATTGCCTGTCGGTCAGGGGAGATTGTCGCGGATCTACAGACGGGGGAATGGCGATGGCGCGGTGAAACGGGTGATTGGCATCTCAAACACACACCCGCTTCTATGCCCGCCTACGGATTCGTGGGTATGCGTGAAAGTCTACAAGGGTTTTTTGATGCCATCCATGCGGGCGGTCAGCCCCGCGCGAATGCTGATGTGATGCGCCGGATCCAGCACGCCGCACAACTCTGCGCGGATGCGGAGTGAAAGCATTATGTGAGCGTTACTGGGTACCCCTTTGAAAGGATCGATATGAGTTGGCTGGATGTTATCCAAATTGGGCACGATTTGAAGGTGTGTCCTGATTGCGATCGCGAATATGAACTGATGGATGAGTTTCTAGCCAAGCGGGATGAACCGTCGATCGGAGATGATTGGCTCGATGAGATGTTCAGTGAAGAATATTACATCGCGCTTCGGTGCCCACAGTGTCTGGAAACACGAAATCTGCGCCTCAAATCGCTCACGCAAAAGCAATATGAAACAGTGCGAGAAGAAAACTGACATCACCGAAGCCAGCAAATATGAACCTGCCCGCTCTTGAATGTACACAAATATAGTCTGGTTGTCGATCCTACAAGAATTCCCCTCCCATAGCCCATCCAATCTCTCAACCAAACTGATATTTTTGCGTCTAACACAAGTCGAGTCTAATGAATTGATTTAATTTCCGTTTTTAACTGGCTAATCGTTGTTTTCTGAACTGCAAAAAACAAAGGTAGTATTTAAGCAATCGTAGGGGGAAATGCGTGCGAATTACCAAAGCTACTAAACAACACCGTCCGTACCCGAAAAAAGCAGGGCTTTCTGCGCTGTTATCTAAAAATGGGTGCTGTTTATTCATACTTATTCTTCTGTTCCAATTTTTCCCGTCCTTCTTTTTTGTACAAGGCGGATCACTCGTTTGGGCACTAGATTTTCAAACCGCACCGCGAGCGATTGATGACATCGCTGAGGATACTATTTTTAGTCCAAATGGAGATGGTGTCCAAGATATCCTCCTTATCAGTTTCGTTACCGATGGTGATTTCGGTGATTTCCGCATCACTATTGATACCCATGGTCCCAGTGGGGTTGGCAAACCTGATGGCCACTTTCGCGCTGACGAGGATTGGGTAATAACAGGAGAGCTCGGTCCTGACATTGATGAGGATGACCCGCCAAAAGCGATTCGTGAAGCGTGGAACGGAAATGACTTCTCCAGACAGCAAGAAGATAAAAGTCCACGTCTGCTCAACGATAGAAGGTATCGAATCCTAATCGAAATTGATGCTATTCCCAACGAGGCGGTAAGTCGGTTGGAGTCGGGATACCGTGCGGTTGAACTCGCAGCAATAATTGACAATACTCCTCCACAACTATCGGCTACGGTTTCGCAACAGGATTTCTCACCGAATGGAGATTCTATCACAGACAAAACGAAAATTAGCTACGGACTTTCCGAGAGTTTGGCGGAGCTTGAATTGCAATTTACTGAACCATCGGATCGACCGGCGGTCCCTATGGCCCGACGTACGGTGGGAAACCACTCATTCACGTGGATAGGGGTTGATGGATTGGGTACCGCGCTGAGTGATGGTATCTACACTACGCAACTGCGTGGAGTTGATAAGGGCGGTAATGTAGGTACCTTTGGAATCGGTACTATCCAAATCGACACAGAACCTCCTGCTATTGCGCAGCTAACACCAAATCGGAACTCGTTTCAAAACACACTTGAACAGATCGAAGTAATATTCGACGTAGGTGATGGGAGTCTTATTGATGTCGACTCAACCTCCACGAAAATTGCCGTGGAGCATGCGGACGGTGCGCAAATTAGTGGTATTCTCGGTCATGATGAGGGGGCAGGTCGCATCACACTCACGCTTGATCGGCCACTCAACTCCAGCGATGATAACGGCGTTTACACAATCAATGTTTCTGGTGCAGACAAAGCTGGCAATATCGTCCAAGATGAAGTCAATTTCACCTTCGACAACATTGCACCGACAATAGCCAGCATTGCAACCGATGCAGGTGAGTTGACTCCCGATACGAGTACTACCACACAATTCACTTTTGTTGATGTGACTTTAGCGGATAACATTGACTCTCGGGTGAATACTGCTTCAACAATTAGTTTGAGTAGGCTTAGCGGAGCTGCAGTAGCCGGGGTCCAGAGACAATTTGGAGAAAATGGCATCCGTTGGACGCCGGGATTCCCGCTAGCGACGGATGGTTCTGACGATGGAAGTTATATCATCACGGTGGAATCTCGAGACCGTGCAGGAAATGAGGTTGAAATCCAAATTCCTTTCATCTACGATACCCAAGCCCCTAAGTTACTTGCACTTACATCACAGACAGGGGTTCAATTAAACCCTCCGGAAGGAGCGAAGACCTTCCTTAACAGTTCTCTATCCGTGGTGACAGCGGCTTTTAACGATGAAAATGGTGGTGGGATTGACTTCAGTAAAACATCTATTACGATGCTCGGTTTCACGCAGGTGGCTGGGGTGGAAATTCCAGCGCCTGTTCAAGGGACGCTAACGTCTGATGAAGATAATGACACGCTAAACTTTCGATTGACAGAGCCGCTTGAACACCGTGACGGAAGTCAGGATGGTATCTATCACATTCAGGTGAGATTGACGGATAAAGCAGGCAATACACAGATGGAGTACTTTGATATTGCTTACGATACACAGGTTCCTGCCATCGTCTCGACAACTCCGGCTGAAACTGAGACTGTTTCAGCCCTCTCACAAGTGTCAGTTGTCCTAAATACCGGCAGTGGAGTTGATTTTTCTGCCACCGACGTGAGATTACTCCGTGCGGATGGAAGCGAAGTGAATACCCAAGCGCACGACAACGGCAGAGACACAGTTTCTCTAACATTGGCGCAACCGTTGGCAATCGACGGATCAGAGGACGGTGCATACACCATTGAAATTTCTCCCGTAGACGGGGCAAACAATGTGGGGACGACTGTTCGACGCCAATTTTTCATCGCATTGAGGATGCCGGGAATACGCCTGAATACTCCTACTGAAACCCGAATTAATAACCTGACAACCATTGATGCACAGTTGTTTAACTACATCGGTCCGGGACTTGATTTTGCTGAATCAGAGTCAACGATAACAGTCAGCAGGAATGGGATAGTTGTGGAAGCAAAACCCGTGATGGTGGATGAAGATAATATGCGTCTGGTCTGGACAATTGACAGATCCCTTCCTCGAGATGGTTCGGCGGACGGCGAATACACCGTCAGCGTCCAATATACGGATCTCATCGGCGAAACGCTCACGGAGGATTTTATGCTGACTTTTGACAGCCAGCCTCCAACAATCACCATTGACTCCCATCCCCAAACTGCAAATCCCCTTACTACAGAGCGAATTGAAGTTCAATTTGAGGTGACTGATGATTTTGCAGGTGTACAGGGAAGTGGATTTGACGCCTCCGCCTCAACCTTTGAGTTGTTTGATGTGAACGGTGCTACGGTTGACGGTGCACAAACAAGCGATGGTACCGGTAGATTTGCGTTTCGCTCTCGTGTGCTTCCAGAGGGCGGCATGTATATCCTCGTTATTACGCTGGCGGATCGAGCGGGCAACCGTAGTATCCCACTGCCGCTTATCTACGATGCTGAAGAGCCTACGATTGAAGCAGTAAGTCACATCGAATTAACCGCAACGGTTTCTAATGTGAGCGAACTTCTGGCGCGGGTGGAAGCGACCGTTAGTGATATTGGTACTGGCATTGACTTCGATCAATCTCTAATTCAGTTGTTGGATGCCACAGGTGAGACTGTCCCCGGCACACCCTATCATGATGATGAATCAACAATTGGGTGGGAGTTAGCAACCCCGCTTACCCGCGAAGGCAACTTTGATGGTCTATATTCGCTTCGTGTCAGTGCCGTTGATAAAGCTGGGTACGTCGAAGAAAAGATCTTTGTGCTACGCTATGACACGCAGACACCCGCTATCCATACCGCTCTCGCTGGACAGAACAATGGGACACCTATAGAACTGTTCGGAGTGGAAAATCCATTGATTACGTTCTCAATCAATCAGATTACCGTGGGATTCTCCGATGGAGAGGGCAGCGGTATGGATCTTTTGCGAACGACCATAAACCTCATCGGACCCGAAGGGACGCCGGTTGGCGCAAACCAGACTGATAATGGGGTAGATACAGTTTTTCTTTCATTCAATTCATTACGTGTAGATGGATCCGATGATGGATTCTATCGGATTCAAGTAACTCCCACTGATTTAGCGGGTAACACGCTCACAAGCCCGGTTGAATTCCAATTTTTCTACGGTACGCGCAAACCGGAAGTTATTTCCACAACACCGGCTGAATTTGCAGCCGTCACCGATCTCACCGAAGTCAACGCGATGCTGCAAGACCATAGCGGCGAGGGTATTGATTTTGATCGCGCTTCAATTCGCTTAATCGCTCCAGACCAATCGGCAATTCCTGGTTATCAAACGGTAGATGAAGCACAATCATCAATTACTTGGCAACTAAACCAGCCTCTATCACGAGATGGTTCAGCGGATGGCGAATACACCATCCAACTGCTGCTTGTCGATAAAGTGGGGAATAGTGTAGATATCGAGCATACATTCATCTACGACACACTCATCCCTACTATTGTTTCTGTAATGCCAAACACTGATCCGCCAACAGTTATCCCGTCAGATGGATTAACAGTCATTGAGAGTTCGTTTAATGGGTTGACTATCAAGATTTCTGATATAAATGGTCAAACGATACCAGTAGGTGGCATAGATCTGGCTGGGACCAGGGTTCAATTACTTGGTCCAGAACAAACACTGCTCGGCGTCAACACCCGTGATGATGGAGTGGATACTATCATCGTCAGCTTTGCCTCGTTATACCAGCCGGGAACTTACACTATCGAAATCACACCGCGGGACCTCGCAGGTAACGTATCAAGCCATGCTATTGAGTACTCATTTAATCTGGAACTTGGGCGCTCGACTGTTTCTGCTGTGATGATTGGTAGTCAAATGGCACCGGTTGAGTTTGTGAATCGGTTGGGCGAAATCGTTGCAACGCTTGAGGATGCTAGTGCCATCGGTTTGGATTTGACATCGGAGGGTTCGACAATCACCGTAACTGATCCCCATGGTGAGGTTGAGGGAGTTCAAACTTCGCGTGGAGAGAACCAGATTGCATGGAGGCCGCTACAACTCGCCACAGATGGTTCAACAGATGGTGTTTACACTGTGACGGTTACTCCTGTCAATAGTGGTGGTAGATTGGGAATACCTGCTCGGCATCAATTCACGCTTGATACACAGGAGCCTGAAGTGGTTTCAGTAACACCAGTAGATTTGACCCAGCCGCTATCCTACATCGGTCAGCAGATTATCCAAATCGCTGCTCAAGTTGAAGATGTGGGACCGGCGGGTTTGAATATTGATGAGCAACAGCTTCAACTGCTTGATGCAGGAGGGAGCGTCGTACCAGCGATTCAGACTAATGATGGGGAATCTCAAATTTTCCTGACGCTTTCTCAACCGCTTGCGACTGATGGAAGCGCTGATGGGAAATACACTGTCAACCTAGACTTGGCAGATAAGGCTGGCAACCTGAATCCACTGTCACATCAGCTCATCTACGACACACTTATTCCAACTGTCGTCTCCGTGACAGCAAACACCAATCCGTCAACAATCATTCCAGCAAACGGATTAACAGCCATTGGGCAGGCGTTTGAAGAACTGACTATCAAGGTTTCTGATGCAAATGGCGCAACGACACCGGTAAGTGGCGTAGATTTGGTTGGCACAAGTGTCCAACTACTCGGTCCAGGAAGTGCGCTGCTTGGTATCAACACCCGCGCTGATGGGAGAAATACTGTCATTGTCAGTTTTGCCTCGCTGCGTCAGGCCGGAACTTACACGCTCGAAATCACTCCACAAGATCTGGCAGGAAACGTATCAAGCCATGCTATTGAGTACTCATTTAATCTGGAACTTGGGCGCTCAACTGTTTCTGCTGTGATGATTGATGGTCAAATGGCACCGGTTGAGTTTGTGAACCGGCTGGACGAAATAGTTGCGACACTTGAAGATGTCAGCGGCACCGGTTTGAACTTGACGTTGGAGGGTTCGACAATTGCCGTAACTGGTCCCAATGGTGAGATCGAAGGGGTGCAGACCTCGCGTGGAGGGAACCAAATTGCATGGAGACCGCTACAACTCGCCACAGATGGTTCAGCGGATGGTGTTTACACCGTGACGGTTACTCCTGTCAATAGTGGCGACAGACTGGGAATACCTGCTCGGCATCAATTCACGCTTGATACACAGGAGCCTGAAGTGACTTCAGTAACACCAGTAGATTTGACCCAGCCGCTATCCTACATCAGTCAGCAGATTATCCAAATCGCTGCTCAAGTTGAAGATGTGGGACCGGCGGGTTTGAATATTGATGAGCAACAGCTTCAACTGCTTGATGCAGGAGGAAGCGTCGTACCAGCGATTCAATCTGATGATGGGGAATCTCAAATTTTTCTGACGCTTTCGCATCCGCTTACAGCCGATGGGAGCAATGATGGGGTATATACCGTCAGCCTGGAGTTGATAGACGAGGCTGGCAACCTGAATCTACTTTCGCATCAACTTGTTTACGACACCCAAGCCCCAACCCTTGTCAGCACTGATCCAACCGATGGTGATCTCCGTAGTGACGATATCACCATAATTACAACCAATCTGAGAGACCCTGGCAATAGTGGTATCGATTTTGCCACTTCCGCGTTGACGCTGTTAGATCCAACGGGGACTTCAATTAACGGTGTACAGAGCAACGATGGGAATCGAAAGCTGGCATTGCAAATCAACGGTCTTATAGCGGACGGCACTTACACAATCCGTGTAGATGCAATCGATCGTGCCGGCAACGGATTAAACACCCCGTTTGAAACGCACTTCACCTATTCATCAGGTATGCCGGTTGTTGTTTCAACCGTTCCTAAAGCTACGCCCGTAGAGGAAGCATTTACAAATGAACCGCTCCGTCAGGTCGAGGTCGAACTCCAATCGAGCGATGGGGATGTTAACCGCTCTACTATTGCATTGCTTGCCCCCGATGGTATGACCGTTCCAGGCCAGCAGGTGCGTCAAGGAAAAATGTTAATTTATCGACTCTTGCGCGAACTCGCTACCGATGGATCCGACGATGGCACTTATACCATTGTGGTAGTACCTGTCAATAGCGCAGGCAGACAAGGTGCCCCGGAGCAGTTTACCTTTGTTTATGACACGGTTGCACCTGAAGTGGAGCCGGGCTCAATTCAACTGATCGTTGCCGAACCGGATGTCAATAATTCGCTGGTTTCGCTCGGTGCGCTCATCACAGATGACGAACCCGGTTCCGGAGTGGATTGGGATAACCTCGATCTGTCATGGATTACGCTTGATGATATCAGTCGAAAGCGGAAAATTGACGGGACACTTGCCACCGATGAAGAACAGGCACTCGTGATAAACCTGATTATGCCACTTGCTAGCGACGGAAGTCAAGATGGTATATATCAGTTGACAATTGCCCCGAAGGATCGCGCGGGAAATGTTACTCCGGCGGTTGAATACCTGTTCTTCTACGATACACGTCCGCCAGCGATCGACACTGAATCCTTGTTCATTGATGGGCAGCCTTTATTCACAGACGCAAACGATCCGTATTACCCTTCGGCGACCAGCATGGGCGGCGGTGTCACCATTGATGCGAAGTTTTCCGATGTCAATCCGGATGGCAGCCCGGGTCTCGGACCTGATCTAGTTAATTCGTCGATTACTGTGCGTTCCCCTGCTGGAGACGAGATCAGCGGGACCACAACGCAGAATGGCACTGACAGCATCCGCTTCAAATCCGGACCACTCGATGAGCAGGGACTTTACCAGGTGACGATTACCAGTGTCGGCTTGGACATTGCAAATCTTGGTTTCCAACCGACCGATTCGGTCACGACACAATTTCTCTTTGAGACTACCAAGCCAGTTGTTGAGTTGACAGATTTAGTTGGAGAAACAGCTTTTGAGGATGAACCATTGCCACTACAAGGCACTGCACGTGATCCATCCGAGGATGATATCCCCGCATCTGATGTCGCCCTGGTTGAAGTTGTTGGTACCGGTCCCGATGGTTTTCCGATTGAGCCGGTTGCTGCAAAAGATGACAGCGAAGGGGAGGAAGATCCTTGGACGCGTTGGTCGGTTGATTTTCTGCCTTCTCAATCTGGTGAATACAATCTCGATATTCGCGTCACTGATCGCGCTGGTAATGCTGGTATTTATGATGCCGTGACTGTCAATTTTTCAGTGTCACTTATCTTCAAGGGACCAACATATGTTTGGCCCAATCCACTCAGCCTGTCAAGACGTTCAAACGACGAAATTGCGCATTTCTCCTTTGAAGTCAACGTTCCCGGTGGCGAAGGGGCACGAGTTGTCCTAAGTATCTACGACTTTGCTGGCGACTTGGTGTACGAAAAGGAATATAATGACTTGGGCGCTGGCAGGAACGATAATGAAGTGAGGTGGGATTTAACCAATCAGGTCGGTACTGATGTTGCCCGTGGAATTTATATTTTCCGTTTAGAAGCAGAGGATATTGTAACGAGCAACCGCACCAATGCGGTTGGAAAGATTGTCGTGGTGGAGTAGGTGCGAGTACCCCATTTGGATAAAGGTCAAGAGTTAAGGCATTCATTTATGAACCAAAATAAAGAATTGGAGAAACGGATGTCCCTAAAACAGATTTTAAAGTTATTCTGCGTCATAGTTTTTGCGATTATTGCCTTTCCCGCTTTTGCCGCAGATATTCACGATGACGCTGGCACAGTGGGTGCTGCATTTCTCAAGATTGAGGCTGGTAGCCGTCCCGCTGGTATGGGGGGCGCGTTCGCAGGATTGGCTAACGATGTCAATACCATATATTGGAATCCCGCTGGCTTGGCAGCGGTGAGCGGACGCCAATTTACTGCGATGCAGAATTTCTCGATTGCAGATATTAGTAACCAATTCCTCGGCTATACAAATAAATTCAGCGAAAAAGCCACTTGGGGAGCGAGTTTCCTCGGTGCATTTACAGAGATTGAACGCCGCCGCCGACCAACGGAGGAGCCTGACAGTACTGCCACAGTTGGAGGTTTTGCTGCAGGCTTGTCTATCGGATATATCTTATCCCCACAATTGTCAGTTGGAGCCACAGCGAAAACAATTTCGCAGCAACTCGACGTCGAAGACTCAATAGGCGGTGCTGCCGATGTTGGGGTGCTATTACGAATGCTAGACAATCAGCTTGGCCTGGGATTCGCCGCACAAAACTTAGGTTTTCTGGATACAGGAGAAAATCTGCCGATGAATGTACGGACTGGCATCGCTTACCACGTCCGCACTAAACCTAATGCTGAAACGGCTAAGCAGTCGCAAGACCTTTTGGCATTAGCTGCGGATATCAACTACCCGATTGTTGGCGGGTTCCCCACCTTCCATTTGGGTGCAGAAAATTGGTTCTATAACATGCTTGCCCTTCGCGTTGGATATAGTTTTAGTCAAGGAGAAAATCCCAAAAATGGATTGACCGCCGGGTTTGGATTGCGTCGACTTGGGGAAGCCTCTCTGGAAAATGTCAATTTTCAGTTTGACTATGCCTTCGTTCCGGATCAAGCGGTCGGAAATGCCCACCGAGTCTCTCTCCTCCTGCGATTCTAAACGTCAGTTGCTTCTACTCGCTAAACACATTTAGGTCTACCCCAACCGGAGAATTCCAATGAACATTATTTGCACAGGAATCAGTTGTTCAGGGCGAAAAGAATTGATGGGAGAGTTTAAAGCACTCTGCCGCGATAAAGGAATCCGGATTGGGTTTTTCAACGTCGGCGATTTTATGCACAACGCGGCTGCAGCTTCCGGAATCCAATTCACGGACAAGGTGCTTGACTCGGATCCCGCTGTCCTTTCGTTGGCGCGCCGATCGGCTTTCTATGAGATTGCCAATATCGCGCACGATTATGATCATACCTTCGTCGGTTTGCACGCTTGCTTCCGCTGGAATGGAAAACTGGTTGAAGGTGTCTCATTCAAGGATATGCAGGGTTTCCCGGGTGACGTGTTCGTCAATGTGGTTGACAATCTTGCCGACATTGCTCAACGTATAGAAGATAATCCGCAGTGGGCGGGTATGCGACGCGATGAAATTAATGTCTGGCTCGATGAAGAAGAATTCCTGACCAAGCAGTTTGCGAACCTCAAGGAAAAAAATCACTATACCGTTGCTCGACAGCACAATCTGGAAAACTTCTATGACCTGCTCTTTTCAAAGAAGAAAAAATTCTACCTGAGCTATCCGATCACACTTCTTCGCCAAGACGCACCGGATCAGATTCAAAGCATCCGAGAGTTTGGCTCAAAGATGCGGAAAAACTTTATCATCTTTGATCCGCTCGACATTGCAGATATGGACCTGATTCATTCTACGGAATCACCTCAGGAGGAGACAACTGACGGGGAAATTACAACTGTAAGTGATATCGATCAAGATTTCAATGTCCAGATTAAGACACGCACCATCTCCAGGGACTACCAATTCATCCACCAGAGCGATTTTATTATTGTTATCTATCCAACCGATAAACTCTCCCCTGGGGTCTTGAGTGAGATGAACTTTGCTTCCCGCTATAACAAACCGGTTTATGCTGTATACGCCCATGCACGCAGTCCATTTTTCGAGCATCTGTGTGAACGAATCTTTGATTCCATTGAGGAACTCGAAACTTTTTTGGAAGATCAGCAGATGCGACTTTAGTGGAGGGACGACCCTAGGATCGCGAAATGTGCGGTTTGGTAAGCATTGGCACAATCCAACAAGGTCAGGATTTAGTCTATACCAGCATGAAAATTGGCATTATTTCCTTCGGTACGCAGAACCATGCCACGCGGCGTTTGGCTGAAGCGACCCTCGCAGCCGGACACATACCGCAAGTTCTCAACCCATTTGGATTCTATCTCCACATCGGCGGTTCAAGGGCGTCTATCTACTACGAAGAAACCCCTGCCACAGATTTCGATGTCGTACTCCCACGCCTGAGTGCTACAACTGCGCGATATGGCGAGGAGGTGGTGGCACATCTTGAGTGGAATGATACACCGGTGGTCAATCGATCATACGCGATTGTAAACGCCCGAAATAAGTTTCGTACCCTCCGTATTCTTGCCCAACATGGGCTGCCCGTCCCACCCAGCTTTGCTGCAGGTTCAGCTCGTCATGTGGATCGGTCTGCAGAGCAGACCGGTGAATATCCTTTCATAATGAAACCCTTTGAGGGAACCCACGGCAACGCAATCTTACTGCTCGACACGCCGGGGTCTCTTACATCAGCGATCGGCGCAATGTGTGATCTCCATCAAGACTATGTCATCCAACCTTTTATCGAAGAATCGGCGGGGAACGATCTGCGCGTGATTGTCGTCGGAGGAAAGGTTGTGGCTGCCATGAGAAGAACGGCACAGAAAGGCGAGTTTCGATCAAACGTTCACCGCGGGGGACAAGGCCATCCTGTGGAGCTTCAAAGCGAATATATCGACACGGCAATCCGGGCTACGGAAGCTATGGAATTAAGTATTGCGGGGGTAGATCTGTTGGAGACACAAGCGGGCCCGATGGTGTTGGAGGTCAATCCTTCACCGGGATTTGAAGAAATTGAAGCGGTTACCGGAATCAAGGTCGCAGAGGCAATGATTGCGTTTGCTGTTGAGTATTCTCAGGCTGCGAGGAAAACGAACTAATATTTATTGTTGATGAGCCAATATAGTACGGTATGAGCCGAAAGAGGGTTTAAAGTTTAATCAACGTACACTTGCAGCTCGGTTCAGATTAGCAGGGATTCAATAGCTAAATTGCTACATGACATAGCGTTAAAAGGTTGGGATACCCATGATCATTGACTGTCACACCCATTTCTGGCGATATCCAGCGGAACTCACCGAGGAACTCGCTCGCGAAACTTACATCATGCGTCAACAAGAGGTTGATTTGGACATTACACCGGAGATGCATGCCTCCGCTGTGGCAAAAGCAGACCGTGCCATTGTATTTGGACTGCGCGCACCGCTTACTGGATTCCTTACAGTCAACGACACCGTAGCCGAATATATCCGCACGGATCCGAAGAAACTAATAGGCTTTGCGGCAATCTGCCCAACTGAAGGTCACGCACTTGAGGAGGTGGACCGGGCTGTTCAAGAGTTAGGGCTTCGTGGGCTGAAGATGAGTCCAATCTACGGTGGCTGGGATCCGCTGGACCCACGTGCCCTGAAAATCTTTGCGCGTGCTGAGGAACTTGGGCTGCCAATTATGTTGCATCAAGGCACAACCTATCCCCGGAAGGCACCGCTCAAGTACGCTAATCCGGTTCTGCTCGAAGATATTGCGCTTCGTTATCCTGACCTGAAGATGATCATCGCCCATATCGGACACCCTTGGGAAGCCGAAGCCATTGTCCTTATCCGCAAGCAACCCAATGTTTTCGCCGATATCTCCGCCCTATTCTACCGTCCTTGGCAATACTACAACTCGCTGCGGTTAGCGGTCGAATACGGTGTCGCCGACAAGCTGCTTTTCGGCACCGATTATCCTATAACCACTTTCGATGAATCCATCAAGGGACTACATGATGTTGTTAAACTCTCCCAAGAGATGCGACTACCCCCTCTGCCGGAAGATCTGCCATCCCAGATCTTGCATCGTGATACATTGGGACTTCTGGGCCTTGATGATCCCGCCTCCCTCTAAAAAATTGGACTGACGGACCTATAAACAGTCAATTATGGTGAATTCTACAATTACTTATACACTTTCGATGTACAACTAACCCCCTAAATCCCGCCCCCGATAAATCCCCGATGAATCGGGACAGGCGGGATGTACCACTTGTCAGGGGGACTTTGGAAACTTCTCGAAGGTCGGAGCTATTGGTACAGGTCCACTTATTTCTATAATTCACTATAAACCCCACACCTCCACTGGATGTGGAAGATCGCCGTGCCGTAATTCCCTCAAGGTACGCTAAAACTTTCGCCACGCCCCCTCGGTGGCAGCGTTAATAAGTGCCCGTTCTTTCTGACTGCGTCGTACACGTTGTTCTAAATCAACCGGATCCCAGTCAGATAGCAGCTGTGCCTGTAGGTCTTCGAGGATCGACTGATAGGCGCTATCCCCAGCGAGGTCGTGGAATTCATTCGGATCGGTTTCAACGTCGTAGAGTTGGGGCGGGTCGCCTAAGCTATAGATAAGTTTATACCTACCCCGCCGGAGCATCGCGACCGGACGTTGCACACCGTGCGCCAAGTATTCGGAAAAGGCTTCATCCTTCCAGTCTTCCGCTTCTCCATGCATTAAAGGAAGCAGGCTATCGCCATCCAGAGGCGTGATAGGTGTTGCGCCTGCGATCTCAACAACGGTGGAAATAAGGTCTACAAGCGATACAACCTCATTGACCCGACGTCCGGCAGGCAAATGTCCGGGCCATGCAATTTGAAGTGGGACACGAGCGGAGGCTTCATAGAAGTTAGACTTTCGCCACATGCCGTGCTCACCGTTCATTTCACCGTGATCGCTGGTATACACAATTACAGTGTTATCCAGCTGCCCAGTCTCTTCGAGGGCTTCAAAAAGATGACCGATTTTTTCGTCGAGGTAGGTAATGAGACCGTAGTAACCTGCACGGCCTCTCCGTACCAATTCTTCAGGAAAATCAACGCAACCAAACATACTCCGCATCCGCTTGAAGACAGGATGCTGGTTTTCTAAATGTCCGTCCGGAATCTCTGGAAGGTCAATGTTATCCAGAGGGTACAGATCCCAAAATCGTTGCGGCACCACGAGCGGGAAATGCGGCGCGATGAAAGAGACGTTGAGTGCCCAAGGCTGATCCTTGCGCGCCGGATCGCGGAGGTAGGTCAATGCCTGCTCCTCAGCCAGATCGTCTACTTCGATTTCCGTGGTGGTTCCCGGACCTGCCTCCTCAAGCCCATACCATGGACGGTTTGCAGCGGGAGTACCGTTTTCCCAATCAAGGATACCGTGATCGTTCTCGGCGTGGAGATCACGGGCAAGTTGGGAGCGGAATCCGTGAAGTTGGTCCGGTCCTTCGAAGTGCTGCTTTCCAGATAGGACTGCATCGTAACCGACGCCGCGCAACAGATGTGCCCAAGTGACAGTATCAGACGGGAGCGGGGTTGCGTTGTCCCAAGCACCGATGTGATGAATGTAACGACCTGTCATGAAGGACATCCGTGAAGGCATACAGAGGGGAGAGTTACAGTAGGCGTTACTGAACGTAACACCGTCGGCAGCGAGGCGATCCAGATGCGGGGTCTTGACCAAAGGATGTCCGTAAGGGCCACTGTACATCGGGGCATGTTCGTCGGACATGATGAGCAGAATATTGGGCGGATTTGAGGTGTTCATGAAAGGACTCCTTGATAATTGAAATAAGGGATAAACACTAAGGTTTCTACCTGCTATAGTGTCCACATTGTAACATGGTTTGATCGAGAGGACATAGTGATTTTATTTGACCTATCATGAGGAACTAAGGTAAAATAAGGACAACCAGCCTCTTCCCACTAATGGGTTGAAGTGAGGAAGTTTTTTTATACGAGAAAGGAATCTCTCATGGCAACAAGATCAATTACAATCCGCGAATACCTTCCACCAGAACATGACTTGGATTTATCAGCTGAGGCGCCGGATGATATCGCTTCTTATAAAGTGATGGGCTTAGCTGATCCCTTGTCGAGTGCGGAGGTGCAAATCGCGGTCGATACGTGGCGTCAGATCCAACGTCAAAAAGCAACAATTCAAATTGTTGATGTCGATACTGACCTCATCGCACTCTCATCGGTTCAGTTGCGCCAAATACTTGAGGAGCTCATCGAGCGAAACACGATGAAAGTGATCGTAAATCTCAGTAGGAGTCGCCGAATTGATAGCTCAGGATTAGGCATCTTGGTCAGCAAATCTAATGAATTGAGACAAAACGGCGGTGACCTCAAAGTTTACGGGTTATCTGAAACACTCACACGTATTTTCAATCAGTTAGGAGCATCGAATCTGGAGAAGTTTATCTACCAAAACGAACGAGATGCCCTCGCGGATTTTGAGTTAGATAGGGATACAGGTGTATAATTTGGCTTCGACGGTCATGTTGTCTTTCGTTATTACCCGCGAACAGTACGCTACCTCGCGTAGGTGTTGACGATGACCTTATGGATACCCTACTCGAATTGATACCCACCCTCGTTGGATTTTCAGGCGGAAGTGGATCTGGCAAAACAACACTTGCCGCAGCGGTTCAAAAACGACTCGGCGGGCATAGATCCGTCGTGTTGAGTCTTGATGCCTATTACAAAGATCTCAGTCACCTTCCTCTTAGAGAGCGGGCAGAGGTAAATTTTGATCATCCGGACGCGTTGGACGTCCAGTTATTGACTCAACAGATACGCCAACTCAGATGTGGACAGGCCGTTGAGGTGCCACGCTACGACTTCACGACGCACACGCGCCGCCCTGAAACCCTCACGCTTCAGCCCAAGGCGGTTGTCCTGATCGAAGGAATTCTACTGTTCGCATTTGACTCTATCCGGTCACTGCTTGATCTGAAAGTATTCGTTGACGTGCCTCCTGATATCCGCTTTATCCGTCGATTGGTGCGCGACATCCAAGAGCGTGGACGCACGGTGGATTCGTGCATCCAACAGTATTATGCAACAACGCGGCCTATGCACTTTGCTTGGGTTGAACCGAGCAAGGAATTTGCAGATGTGAGCGTTTCGAGTGAAGAGAAGGTTGAAACCCTCGCGACGCTTCTCATTGAACGTATCGAACGTTTGTAAGTGTTCTGACTTCCGCCTGCCGACCTGTGCAACGTCTCAGAGTTTATCTGGCGGAGGCTTGAGATTCAAAATGGTTCAGAATCTCACTTAAGACTTAGGAGAAAATTCCATGGACAGCAATAAATTTGTCATGTCCGATGAGGAAAAGTACTTTTTCGACCTTACGGGCTACCTCGTCGTTCGTGGTGCACTGACGCCAGAAGAGGTTGACATATGTAATGCCGCAATTAACCACTATGCCGAGAAAATTCGAGCCCGTTCGGTTGATGATGGTGGGCTTGCCCGCGGATCATCAACACTTCAGGGGCAAACAGGACGATTGGAACTGACGGGAATGTTAGGGTGGGAGAAACCTTATCGAGAACCTTTCCGCGATCTCCTCGTCCATCCGGTGGTTGTCTCCCGCCTAAACGCAATGTGCGGGAAAGGATTTCGGCTCGATCATGGGCCGTTGATGATTGGAGCGACAGCAGGAACGGAAGGGCATCAACTACATGGAGCAGGCGAACCGTTCAGCGCGGCTGTTTGGTATCATCAGCAGAACGGAACTATCTACTGTCGAGGTGTTACTGTGGCATGGCAACTCACTGATGTCAATGAAGGCGATGGAGGGTTTGCAGTTGTTCCCGGAAGCCACAAATCCTGCGAACCCACACCTGAAAGTGTCCGGAGCGTGGAAGACGACATGGGGTTGGCTGTGCAACCATCGATGAAGGCAGGGGATGTCCTCTTTTTTGCAGAAACTGCCACCCACGGCACGCTCCCTTGGAAGGGTGAGGGTGAACGGCGTTCCATACTCTACAAATACGCGTCTCGCGGCGTTGCCCGCGCGGTTGGTCGATTTTTTACCCCTGAAGCACGCTTTGGCGACTGGACGAAGACTCTCTCGCCCGAACAGTATGCCGTACTTTACGGTCCGGGTGTTCATACAGGGGGCGACCTTCCATTGCTTAAATCGGACGGAAAGAAAACTTGGGTTACATAGTAGAACCGAGTCAACACAGTTGCCGCACGGATATAACCCGCCAAATGGAGAGAGGTAAAATGGACAAACGTGAACGCTACTTCTGGGACCTCACCGGATACCTTATCCTCAGAAATGTACTGACCGCCGATGAAATTGCGGCAGCCAATGAAGCGATAGATCACTGTGCCGATCAAATCTATGTCGGTGGCCCCAACGAGGGCGCCCGGGATTCTCAGACTCTGAGAGGCACTGAAGCACGTACCCTCCATGGTCTACTTGAACTGGAAGAACCGTATTGTGATCCTTTCCGCAAGATGCTCGTGCATCCACAGATCATTATGCGCCTCAATGTAATGTGTGGAACAGGCTTCCGTTTCGATCACGGCCCTTGGGTGACCGATAGTGTGAAAGGTACCGAGGGGCTGACCCTGCACGGGCAGGGTGAACCGCACAGACCCTACGTTGCCTACCATCATCAGAATAATAGGATGCACTGCGGTGGAGTGACTGTAACTTGGCAGCTCACTGATATCAACGCAGGTGATGGGGGATTCGCCTGCGTTCCCGGCAGCCACAAATCGAGATTTGCCATGCCCCACGGCGTGCGAACCTGCGACGATGATATGGGGGTGGTCCTCCAACCGGAACTGAAGGCGGGGGACGTGATTTTCTTCATGGACGGTGCCCAAACGCACGGCACACTCCCTTGGCGTGCTGAACATCGTCGGCGATCGGTGCTCTTCAAATACGCTGACCGAACCTCTGTACGGACAGGTGCAGCCCGGGAAATAGCACCTCCGGAAATCTATTGGGGAGAGGAACTTGTGGAAGGTATGACAGAAGCGCAACGTGCCGTTATGCATGGACCTTGTTCATCACTCCACTCCAGCAAGCTGGCGGTGGACGCAGACGGCACAGTGCGTGTCGAGAATGATTAGGCTGGCCCAAATAGAAATTTTGCGCCGGTTATAAAAAAAATAGGAGGGGAGAAAGTCCAACATATCTGTTTTTGAAACGGTTTTCTCTGGTTGAACGTTCTAATGTATTGAGCGCCCTTCGTAAAACCGTATAGTGTAAATCAGCATAACGGGTTGCAAGAGTTAGCTCAACATTGATGTTACGCCAGGAGAGAACGATGTCTCTGATACAAGCAATACTATCTCGCTACAGCGCAATCAACCCGTTAGTAGGGCTTTCCTCAACAGCGCTGCGTTTGTATGGTGCGCTGGAGGTTTTTCGCGATACCTACCAATCCCCAATGAAGGATGGCTGGTTCCGGGCGCCTCAGTTAGATAAACGGCTGCAACAGATCAGTCTGTCCAAGTGGGAGATTGAGAAAGGATTCACAGAACTGATAGATGCCGGATTGCTCCATATACGGACCGAACGCAACACCCGGTGGTTTCAACTTAAATGATTGAAAGCCCCCAATCAGATAATACCCTCCCAAATATCATCCTTGCGTCAGAATCGCCACGCCGCGCAGATTTGCTCAAGCAAATTGGTCTTGAATTTGAAGTATCCCCCAGCGAAATAGAAGAGCCGCAAATTACAGCATCTCCAGCAATTGCTGTCCAGGAACTTGCCATTTTAAAAGCAAGAACGGTTGCTGCCAAGTTCGATGCAGGGATTGTGATCGGCGCGGATACCGTCGTCGTCATTGATGGGCAGCCAATCGGTAAGCCGGAAAATGATGCACACGCTGTCCAAATCTTAAGGCGACTCAGTGGAAATCAACATGAGGTAATCACTGGCGTTGCGTTAATTGATATCAAACGAAAAAACGAAGTGGTATGGGCAGAACAGACAGCCGTTTATTTTAGGACATTGCATGAATCAGAAATCGTAGCGTATGTCCGCAGCGGCGAACCGTCCGATAAGGCCGGGGCTTACGGTATACAAGGCAGAGCTGGCGCTTTCGTTGAGCGAATCGAGGGCTGCTACTTCAACGTGGTAGGGCTTCCGTTAGCAAGTCTGATTGTGCAGCTTCGAAAACAGTTTGAAAGCCATTCAGACTGCTAACAAAAGGATCGATCAAAAAACGCACGTAATGAACTAAAGAGGCAATTATCGCCTTTCAGACGGACACAGATACCCACACTATTCCGAGTTTCTGATTGTGTTTGGCGATGGTTGCTAATGGCGCTCTGAGTATGAAAATTCTTGGCATTGATACATCAACCCCTATCGGCAGCGTCGGTTTGATTGATGGAGAACGTTTCGTCGCTGAACATACACTCAGTATCGTGAAAGCCCATTCATCGAGGCTCATGCCCGCTATAGACCAGATCTTAAAGTGGGCGGATCTGACCGCACACGATCTTGACGCATGCGCTGTTGGGATAGGTCCAGGATCATTTACGGGCATCCGAATCGGGGTAGGCACAGTTAAATCGCTCTGCTACGCCCTCAAGAAACCGATTATCGGTGTCTCAACGCTGGAAGCAATTGCATATAATCTCCGCTACACAGACAAGTTAATCTGCCCGATCCTCGATGCGCGGAAAGACGAGGTGTACGGAGCAGTCTTTCGTGGGGGACAAAGTCTCGTACGACAGTCGAATGATCTCTGTGTACCGATTGAAACGCTGCTGAGTCAGATCGACGACGCTGCAATCTTTGTTGGCGATGGTTTGCAGCGATACGCCCCCGTTGTTAAGGAACAATTCGGTGATAATGCGCCCCTCGCTGATCCAATCTTTAACGTGCCGCGTGGTGCAAGCATCGCACGAATTGGCTACAACCAACTGCTCAACGGGGAATCTGATGATTACTTTTCACTGACACCTAATTATGTCCGCGACAGTGTTACGTAGATTGTCCGGTACGCTGTATGACGCTACCTGAACTAAACATCACCGTCCTCCCTGTCGCGTTCAAAGCATCATTATCGTCCATCTATTGAATATGCCCCAAGTTAGATTCTTTACTTTTCTATCTCCAGAAATAACGCCCCTCCTTACCCAATATGCCCCAGCCAGTTTTGAGGTCAGCGTGCACAGGAGCGATCTGCCAGATGAGGAGAAAATTTCGCTCGTACAGGATGCGGATTTTCTGATTCTCTTTCCCGGCCTAATCTCAGAACGGGTCCTACGGTCCGCTCCCCGCCTCAAGCTAATTCAGTTGGTCGCTGCGGGGTATGATAGTATGGACATGAGCCTGTGCAAGGAGCTTGGCGTTCCTGTTGCCAACAATGGGGGTGCGAATTCCATTGATGTTGCAGAGCATACTATCGGCCTCATACTCGGATTTTATCGCCGTCTGATAGGGTTAGATCGCAATGTTCGGGGGGATCGATGGCGTGATATTGACACAGGATCTTCGACATACACTATCAACGGAAAGACGGTCGGAATTGTAGGGCTTGGGAACATCGGAAGGCGCGTCTCCCACCTGTTGCGTGCCTTTGGGGCGCGCCTCCTCTACTATGATCAGTATCCGCCTGATCCGAACATAGAATCCGAACTTGGGGTAACCCGCATGGCACTGGAAGACCTGCTTCGAGAGTCGGACATTGTAACAGTACATCTACCCCTTACGGGCGAAACCCGTGGCATTATTGGCAAACATGAGCTTTCTCTGCTGAAACCCACTGCCGTACTCGTCAATACTTGTCGGGGTCCCGTTGTAGACGAAGTTGCCTTGACAGAAGTCTTGAGCGAAGGGCGCATCCTCGGAGCCGCCCTTGATGTCTTGGACCAAGAACCACCGATCCCGGACAATCCCCTGCTGAAGTTGGATAATGTGCTGCTCACGCCGCACGTCGCGGGTGTAACCTACGATACGTGGACGCGAAGGGGCGAATTTGTGTTCCAGAATCTTCAGCGGGTGTGGGAAGGTGAGCTGCCGTTGGCGGTCGTGCGGGAAGAGTAATGACGGCAGGCAGGTCCTATGATCTTGACACTATTAGAACGCCATCAGCTATCAGTTGGGGTAGCGTCTAAAAGAAACAAATTCATTATCAGGAGTTGATATGAGTCAAGAAAATCCATATTTACAGATGGATCAACAGATGGTTGGCGACATTTATACATCGCAGGAAGTGATGGACAACCTCACCGTATTGTGCGACGACTTCGGGTCAAGGTTCGCAGGTACGCCAGACGAGCGTAGGGCTGCAGACTTCATCTTCGAGACTCTTAACCGTTACGGCCTCAAAGATGCTCGCTTGGAATCCTATTCCTACGCAGGGTGGTCACGAGGACCGGCAACGCTGGAAATCGTCGAGCCAATCCAAAGGTCGCTTCACTGCATCTCACTGCCCTACTGTCCTGCTGACGACACTACAGCAGAATTGATCTCCGTCGGTTACGGCAGCCCTGCAGAGTACGAGGGCTTAGGTGATGCGATGAAAGGTCGAATCGTGATGGCGGGCAGCGCATCTCCCCCTGACTTAGGACGATGGGTGCATCGCAAGGAGAAATATGAACGATCTGTCTTGGGCGGTGCCAGCGCGTTTATTTTTATCAGTGAAAGCCCCGGCGTCGGACCCGAAACGGGGAGTCTACAGAACGACCAACCTGCCCCGATTCCAGGCATCTCGATATGTAAAGAGGATGGTGAATTTCTTACGCGGTTGATGGAGCGGAAGGGCACAGTTAAACTACGTCTTAATACAACTGATGTCAACGAGCCCCGAACCTCGTGGAACGTCGTTGCCGATCTGCCGGGAAAGGAGAACCCCGACGAGATGGTAATTCTGGGTTGTCATTATGACGGTCATGACATTTCGCAAGGGGCTGTCGATCCAGCGTCGGGGATGGTACTCGTTATCGAGGCTGCACGCGTGCTCGCTTTATATGCCGGTAAGCAGCTCAGACGAACGGTTCGATTTGTCGGCTTCGGCACCGAGGAAATCGGCTTAACCGGTGCATTTCGCTATGCGGATGCCCATGAAGGTGAACTGGATAAGGTCCGTTTCATGTATAATCTTGATGCGGCTGGTGGTACGAGCCGAAAAGGTGTGGTGCTGCATCGTTGGCCAGATTTAGTACCGTTCTTCCGGGATGCCGCTAAAGAGCTTGCAGCTAACGTACCTATCGGTCAACAGCTGCATCCGTATTCCGACCACTTCCCCTTTGTCCTCAAAGGTGTTCCGACGGGCCACATGGGGGACGCCGAAGCCCCGCCTTCGGGCAGAGGCTACGGACACACAGCGTATGATACACTGGACAAAGTGGAGTTGGAAAACCTGCGAAAAGGGAGTGCGGTGGCGGCACGGCTGGCATTGCGGATCGCCAATACTGATAACTTTCCCGCCCAACGCCGGAGTGCTGAAGCTGTTCAGACGCTCCTTGATACGGATCCGGGCTTGGAAGGATACCGCGTGTCGCTGGAGTTGAGGAAGGGGCATCAAACGTCGTAGAGAAAATTACAAGTTGAAGCTATTTAAGTCCGGTAGTCCGCATTGATGCTAATATAATCGTAGGAATAGTCGCACGTCCACATGGTGACCGAGGCGTCGCCGGCATTCAGATCGACGGTAATCGTTACGGTGTCTTCGGAAAAGAGTTCTGTTGCCTTATCTTCATCAAACCCTGCGTCCATTCCATCCTTGACCAGTTGATAATTGCTGAGCCAGACATTCACCTGATATGGATCGAATTCCGCCCCCGATTTTCCAGCTGCCATCATAATGCGTCCCCAGTTTGCATCTGTCCCGAAAACAGCGGTTTTCACGAGTGGGGACTCTGCGATTGCGCGGGCTGCCATTTCCCCTTCCACTTCATCCTTCGCACTGTTCACAACTACTTCGACCAGTTTTGTGGCGCCCTCTCCATCTCGTGCAATTTTCTTTGCTAGCTCAATGCAGGCAAAATCTAACCCCTCACGGAATGCTTCGTAGGCATCGCCGGTTGTATCAGAAATTTCTGGATTCCCTGCTGTGCCGGTTGCCATGATTAGCACTGTGTCGTTTGTACTGCTATCCGTATCAATCGTCATGCGATTAAAGGATTTGGCGGCAGACTCGCGTAACGCTTGCTGTAACGGTTGACTGGCAATGTTGATATCTGTCGCCAGAAAAGCGAGCATCGTGGCAAGATTCGGAGCAATCATTCCCGCCCCTTTCGTCATCCCACCAATCCTTGCGGTTTTCCCCCCAACTTCAAACTCCGCAGCGATCTCTTTCGGGATCGTATCCGTTGTCATGATTGCGAGGGCGGCATCATGTCCGCCATCTGGTTCCAGAGCTGGCGCAGCGAGACGGATGCCGTTACTGATTTTATCCATCGGCAGCTGCTGCCCGATGACTCCTGTCGAAGCCACCAATACGAGGCTTGGGTCTATACCGAGCGATTCCCCCACCAACGAGGCCATCTGTCGTGCGTTCTTCATGCCAATCTCGCCGGTGCATGCGTTGGCGTTCTTACTGTTCACGACAATTGCTTGCGCCCTACCATCACTGATATTCTCGCGGCACACCAAAACAACCGGGGCACAAACACGATTTTTCGTGAATACACCCGCTGCAACTGCTGGCGCGTCTGCGGCTATCAGTGCGACATCCTTCTCGTTATCTGGTTTTAGTCCGGCGTGGACACCGGTTGCTTTCAAGCCCGGTACTGCTGTTATTCCGCCATCAATCTGTTTCATCACAGTTCTCCATTGCGTAAATATTTGGGTTCCTTGTCCGCTCCTTATGCAGCCCGAATTAGTAGATCAATTATAGCGAGTCATGGCGGAATTGTCAATTCTCAATTCTGGAGGACCCTCGTGAATCAGAAATATAGCGATTGGTAGCAAGTTCCATTTTCGATTGTTCACGATTAATTTTGGTGGTATAATGCACCTGAAATATGTAAGCCGTAATCAAGACCGCCTAATCACGATAAGCGTTATCAGGCCCCCTGTGTCGGGCATCGGGGAGAGCCATCTCAATCATCAGGCAAATGAGCAAATCAGAGACAGACCTATACAGAAAATACGAACCGGGTAAGGGATATACTCGAATTGTTGAAAGCGGCGAGCGGGGAATAACGGATCTTGAGTTCGGTATTGTCAATCTTGACGTTGGCGAATCTTTCTTTGAAGATACTGCGGATAACGAGGTTATGCTGGTTCTACTCGGAGGCCGGTGCGAGCTGCTTGTTGGGCATAACGGGAATAAAGCCCACGCACTCATCGGTGAGCGCGCAGATGTCTTTGGCGGCGAAGCATATCGTGCATCTATCCCCTATCGGACAACCTACGAGATTTTCGCGCACGACGAGCCTGTTGAGGTCGCCGTTTGTAAAACCCCCTCTTTTCTTGAAACAGCAGCTATCATCCTTGAGCCGGGCGACGATTTCAACCGTGACGAACATGTGCTGATCGTCAATGAAACACCGACTCACTCAATTTCTGGTGAAGCGATCTGTTTCTACCGTTTTGCGCTCCCTGAAGAGCAGGCATCTCAACGCATCTACAGCGAGGCAGGTTTGTTTGAACAATCCGTGAACGTCCGTCACAATAGCGTACTCGCACTGCCCAAAGGCTACCATGCCGACCTTGTGAAATCACAGGATCGATTGTATTGTCTTCAGGTTTGTTGCTCGTAATCCATGAAAGGAGATGAAACAATCATGGAGGTTACCACAGCACAGGTGAATCATTTTCAGACACACGGGTTTTTCTTTATACCCAATCCGTTTGGCGAAGAACGGATGCGCCAAATTGAACGGATCGCTGCGGAAAATGTGGAAAAGTGGACGAGCACAGATTGGCCAGATGGACTCAATAAGCTGGCTTGCCAATTTCTTATGGTAGGTGAACCAATTCTCCAGATTGTAGAGCAACCACAGCTCGTTGAAACTGCTAAACGCCTACTGGAATGTGATCAAGTGCATGTGGGAGCCTGTGGGTTGGGTGATGCGCTGAAGGTTATCTCCGAAAGTCAAGGTACGCCCCCGCAAGTTTATTGGCACGCCGATGGAGGTCCCGATGTGAAACAGGTTTCGTTCCGGACGGGACTGGATCGACACGACCCGACGAATGCGCCATTGCGCGTTTTGCCGGGCAGTCATCTGCGCGCTAAGGAAGAAGTTTGGGAAGAACTGTTACAGTTAGAAATCGCTACAGGACAACACGATCTCCCGCCGAAGGAACTTTACGCAAAGCACCCCGCCGAGGTTGAAGTCCTCCTCGATCCACGCTGGACATTGGTCTGGACACCGAGCTGCTGGCACGCTACAGGCATAAAGACAGCTGCTGGTCCCCGCCGGGCGATGGGTTGGAACTACTTTCCTGCCGGAGGCAGAAAGCGCGATTCGGAGGCGTTGAAGTATATTTTCGCTGATAAATTGGACGACTGGAGCGACGAACGAAAGCAACTCTGGGGGTTGTTGGATTGAATAGCGAGATGACATAACTCAAGTAAGGAAAAAATACCATGAATACCAACCCTATTGTTATCGGCATGATCGGTGCCGGCTTTTCCGCAACATTCCATGTCGAGAATTATCGGCGCGTCCCCGGCATTGACCTCCGGATTAAGGGAGTAACTGCGAGGAGCCAAGAGAGTGCCACCGCCTTTGCCGCAGAACATAATCTGGAAACGGTTTACCCCACAGTTGAAGCTCTTTTTGCGGATGACGAAATAACTGTCGTCGATCTCTGTGTTCCCAACTATCTACACTATCCGCTAACCATTCAGGCAGCCGAGGCAGGGAAACACATCATCTGTGAAAAGCCATTGACAGGCTATTTTGGTGATGGTGGGGAGACGCTTGTGGGGCGGGAGACCTCTCGGCGCACAATGTTTGAAGCCGCGCTAAAGGCAGCGGACGAGATGGTAGATGCTGTTAAACGCAACGGCGTAACGTTCTGCTATGGGGAAAATTGGGTGCACGCACCGAGCATACAGAAAGCAAACGACATCCTCGCACAAAGTGACAACACCATTCTCCGTATTATTGCTGAGGAGTCGCATAGTGGATCGCATTCCGATTACGCAAAGGAGTGGCGGTACTCCGGGGGCGGTGCGCTTTACAACAAGGGTTGTCACCCCGTTGGTGGGACACTCTATCTCAAATACAACGAAGGGCAGCGGAAGTATGGGAAATCCATCAAGCCTAAGAGTGTGGTCGCAGAGGTCGCAAATCTGACCCATATCGAAAGCTTTGTCAATGAGGATGAGAAGTGGATCAAGGAAGGTTGGAAGGATTGCGAGGATTGGGGATCTATGATCATCACGTTTGACGATGACACCATCGCACAGATCACCGCGTCAGATATTGTGCTTGGAGGTATTCAGAACGTTCTGACGGTGTATTCAAGCAAGGCTGTGGTGCAGTGCAACATCAATCCAAACACTGGGATGTTGACGTACACACCGAGCGATCACGTCTTGGGTGATACCTATATTCGGGAGAAGGTGGAAACCCGCGCTGGATGGCAACTGACCAATCCCGACGAGGATTGGATGAACGGTTTCCCACACGAACTTACTGACTTCTGCGAGGCTATCGCTTGTGGGCGATCTCCCAAAAGCACAGTAGAATTGGGGCGCGACATCCTCGCTGTGTGCTATGGGGCGTATATTTCGGCTGAAACGGGTGAGCGGGTTGACCTCTCTGAGTGGATGTAGAAGATTCAGTAGGACCAAATACCCAACGTCGATCGTATAGTGTAATCTAATCGGAAACAACCGATCACTTTGAGGAGCTACCTATGAAATATATTGTAAAAACCAAAGAGATGCCGTGGAAACCGAAATTCTTTCCCGGTGAAGAGAAACAGTATGGTGACTTCAAGCCACTATGGGAGGAGCACGCTGCGGAACAGTTTGAAGTCCGGCTGACGCGAATTCCGGCAGGCGAAACAAATACGAAGTACCATACCCATACAAAAGAGGAAGAATGGTTCTACGTACTAAGTGGTTCGTGCCATATCCATATTGAAGGGGAGTGGTATCACATCGAGCAGGGTGATTCTGTTTTTAAGCCAACCGGTGCGTACCACATCTTTAGGAACTTCGGAAAGGAACCTTGCGAACTAATTATGCTGGGGACCAATGTGGAAGGAAGCGAGGTTCATCGTTTGCCGGAGCCGGAACCTCCAGAAACGGTATAAATTAGGGATTATTTCTTCGCTCGCCTAAACCGCATTCTCCCTGAAGCGAAATGCGGTTTCTCCGGTGAATGCTGTGGAGGTGATCGTCGGGCACACGCATTTTTCGATGTGTTCGACGATCAAATCCGTTCCGCGGAAGTGATTAAACTCCGGGGGTGTGGGTTGAAAAAACGAATCCGTCAAGTCGCGGCATAGCACCACATTTTTCCCGTGGTAGACCATCTGCCTCAGACCGAAAGGGCGACCGGAAACGCAGATATTGGTATGGACCCCCATCAGTATTATGTTGTCGATGCCGCGCTCCTGCACCAGATTGTAAACCTCTTGACCGTCATCGCTAATCGCATCCTCAGAAGCAATTTCGATAGTCTCAATCTGCCGGGTCCAAGGCACCTTTCCGCCCTTCCATTGCCGAACCCCTTCGTCATCAGCAATCCAACCGGAACACGGTTCGATGCAGCCGCAGCCACCATTCCGTATAAAAGGTAGTGGTTCCCCTTCCCGTTCAGGATCCCAATAATTCCACTGGATTTCTACCGAAGATTCGACAAACGGTGCTTCAATGGCACGGTGACGCTGTGGTGTCTCCTCATAAAAATCCATCGTACCGCTTGGCGCATGAATGATAGATACACCGGCATCCCGCGCTGCTGACACGGTTCGATTCATCGTTGGCACCATCTCCGCGACCCGTTGAGCCGCATTCTTGCACGTATGGTCATCCCACATGTCACAGATAACGAGCCCAGTTTGGTGCGGATTCCAGTGGACGGTCTGCTGAACCTCCCGATCTCCGCGCCTGCTGCGCTGTTCAAGTACCAGATTCTTCTGTTCTTGACTGGTCATTGTTTTCTACCTGTCCATCGTCATTGACGTAAGAGGTTGGAAAACTGGAAGGACTCGTTACCTCCATTCTTCCGCCAAAATGGAAAATCTATTTCCGAGAGCTGATTATAGCGCACGACTACTCTTCAAATGCCGAGTCAAAGGCACGAGCAGATGGTTCGAAGTCGTAGCCTTTGACTGCGGTACAGGCTTCACGTGCCCCGTGTTCCCGATCCATGCCGCTGTCCTCCCATTCGATGGAGAGCGGTCCGTCATATTCGATGTTATTGAGTGCACGGATAATTTCCTCGAAATCAATATTGCCGCGACCGATTGACCGGAAATCCCAATATCGCCGGGCATCACCAAAATCCAGGTGCCCACCAAAGACACCAGAGAGGCGTGGCGTTGACGACCACCACACATCCTTCATGTGGGCGTGATAGATACGGTCACTGAACCGCTCAATAAATGCCACATAATCAACGCCTTGATAGCCAAGATGGCTTGGATCATAATTGAACCCGAACGTCTCACGTCCGTTGACCGCTTCGATGGCACGTTCTGAACTCACGATGTCGAAGGCAATTTCGGTCGGATGGACTTCAAGCCCGAACTTAATTCTAACTTCATCAAACACATCGAAGATTGGATTCCAACGGTTAGCGAAATCCTCAAACCCTGCGTCAATTTGCGCTGGGTCGTTGGGCGGGAAAGAATAGAGCAGATGCCAGATACTGCTACCGGTAAATCCGTTGACGACACTCACACCCAGCTTCGCTGCGGCGCGGGCTGTGTTTTTCATCTCTTCGGCAGCGCGTCCACGCACCCCTTCGGGATCGCCATCACCCCAGATAGCGGGTGACAAGATCGCTTTGTGCCGGTTGTCAATATTGTCGCAAATCGCCTGTCCAACAAGGTGATTACTAATCGACCATACCTTTAGTCCATATTTCGCTAAGAGGTCATGTCGTCCTTGGCAGTAGCTATCATCTTCAAGAGCTTTATCAACCTCAAAGTGATCTCCCCAACATGCCAATTCCAGCCCATCATATCCCCAATCGCTGGCTTTTTGCGCTAATTCTTCAAGTGTTAAATCTGCCCACTGTCCCGTAAATAGTGTTACAGGTCTTGCCATCTTATTCCTCCTTGTATTAGGTCATAAAAAAATAAGGGGTTGGTAAGAAATCTGCCAACCCCGAAGGATGATAAATATTACATTTCACTTTATGCTGGTGGTGTATAGCTCACGTCTACCCATCCCCGTTTATTTCCACTTTCTACCGCTTTATGAATGAAGTGGACGCCTCGTGCACCGTCCTGCACCGTTGGATAATCCGTATCGAACGCGTCTGGTGTTTCGCCGGAAAGTTTTGCGGCAAGCGTACGTGCAGCGTTGACATAGACATTTGCAAACGCTTCTATGAACGCTTCTGGATGTCCAAATGGCAGGCGTGAGTTATGCGCCGCAATCGGGGCAACGTAATCATTACCGCGCTTATACACATGCTCAGGACCATCGGGGTAACGGACAGAGAGATAATTCGGATTCTCTTGGTGCCATTCAAGTGAAGCTTTCGTACCATAGACGCGGATACGAAGATTATTTTCTTCGCCAACAGAAATTTGCGATGCGTACAACACTCCCCGTGCACCGCCTTTATAGTGGACTAAGATGTTCCCATCATCTTCGAGCAGTCTCCCTTCCACGAAGGTGGTCAGGTCTGCACAGATCTCCTCTAACTCTAAACCGGTAATGTAATGGGCAAGATTTTCTGCGTGCGATCCAATGTCCCCGATACAGGACGAAACCCCCGCTTGGCTTGGATCTGTCCGCCAGACCGCCTGCTTTGCCCCCTCTCCCTCTAAGAACGTCGCTAACCACCCCTGTGGATATTCCACAACAATTTTCCGAACCGATCCGAGCGTCCCTTGTGATACCAACTCACGGGCTTGCTTCACCATCGGATAACCCGTGTAGTTATGCGTCAGCGCAAAGATTGTATCGTGCTGTTTTACCAGTCCACAGAGTGCTTCCGCATCTTCTAACGTCGTCGTCATCGGCTTATCGCAAACGACATGAAATCCTGCTTTGATGAATGTTTTGGCGACATCGAAATGAACGTGGTTTGGTGTCACAATGGACACGAAGTCGATACGCTCGCCCTCTGACAATGCGCTCTCTTTTTCCGCCATCTCCTGATATGAATTGTATACGCGGTTAGAGTCAAGTAACAGTTTCGCCCCCTGTTGCTGCGATTTTTCAGGTGATGCGGAGAACGCTCCGGCAACAAGGTCGATTTCCCCATCGAGTGCCGCAGCTTTGCGGTGTACCGCGCCTATGAATGCGTCTGGACCGCCGCCGACCATTCCGTAACGTATTTTTCTTCCAAGTGGCATATTATTAACTCCTACGATTTCAAAATGCTGAACCCGTCTTAAAAATCCGCGGGTTGCAAAAACCGATTATAGCACGATTTATGGGTCTTGTCAAAGCGATTCAGATCTGGTCGGAAATCTGTAACCAAGCCCTTGCATTCCAAGAGCAAAAGATGATAAACTTGCTGTGATATTATCCAGACAGCAACCGTGCACTTCATACTGAACTTGGTAAACGGTGAAAGGAAGGTTTGCATGGCATTACGCGTGGCAGTTATTGGGATGCGGGGAATTGGGAACACACACGCCGACGTCTACCATGAACATGCAGCAACATCGTTGGTTGCCGTGTGTGATATGGTCAGGGAGCGTGCAGACGAGTCAGCACGACGGCTCGGTGTCAAGGCATATTACAGCGTTCCGTCGCTCTTAGAAAATGAGGTGCTCGATGCTGTCAGTGTTGCGACAGGGGGCTTTGAAAACGGTGCAGCTCATTTTGAGCCAGCGATGCAGGCACTTGAAGCAGGATTGCATGTATTGTGCGAAAAGCCGTTGTCTAACGATGTCGCTCGCGCACGAGAGATGGTCAACAAAGCGAGGGGGAAGAACATCTGCTTGGGGACAAACCTCAATCACCGCTTCACGCCATTAGCGATGCAAGCAAAGGAGTGGGTAACGAACGGTAAGCTGGGGGACCTGCTCTTCATCAACATGGCGTTATGGATCGAAAACCCGAATGAAACCTCACCGTTCTTTCATCTCAGAGCCTTGCACCCACACTCGCTTGACGTGATGATGTACTTCTGCGGCGAAGTGGAAAAGGTACATGCGTTCGCTGTCCGGGCGCCGGGTCGGCAGAATTGGAGCAATGCCTCGATTAACCTCAAGTTTAAGAGCGATGTGGTCGGCCACCTTAGCGGCAGTTATGACGCTGGGCGTTTGAATGAGCGGTGCGAGGTTGCAGGAACAAATGGACAGTTTGTCCTTGATGGAGTGTTTGAGAAGTTGACATTCTTCCCTCGAAAGGGTGACGAGATCGAAGAGTATTTCAACCCACCGCCGGGCGCGGAGGGGCACATGGACTCGTTCGCAGATACCTTCTCAACACGAATTGACGCGTGGATTCAACAGCTTGTGGACGGGGTTTCACCTAGTGAAATTGACGCTTCTGGTGCCGCAGGACTCGCAGCGCAGGAAATCATTGAGGCAGCGATTAAATCGTTCCAGACCGATACGGTCATTACCCTGTAACCGTCGGATTTGCTTAAACTGTGAATTCTAACTTGCTCTCTTCTCCGGCACATACCGCTGCGTAATGTTCCTCGAAATTCAACATCTCAAACAGACTTACACCCGCTGCCATCTGCTTTAGCATCAGATCTTCCTTCCGTTGAATCTCTTCAGCAATTGGTATCGCTGCTGACAATTCATCAATGGATCCAATAATAAGCCCATCATCGTCGCCGAAGATAATATCCCCCGGATTCACAATAACACCACCGCAGGTGATGGGGATCTGTGTCTCGAAGATCTTGGATGTTGTCCCCGCGATCGGGTTGAAAGACCGTGCATAGTAAGGCACATCCAGAGTCCGGATCGTTTTGGTGTCGCGGCAAGGACCATCAATGACAATGCCTGCCAATCCCTTCCGTGCTGCCTCCGTGGGAAACAGTTCACCCGCCACCGCACGACGACTCCCCTGAGTGTCAATCACAAGCACCTCACCCGGTTCGGCATCCCGCAACCCTTTGATCACCGTGAGAAAATCTTCATGACAGGTTACCGTGTGTGCCTGCCCGACCAGTTTAAGTCCAGTTCGGATAGGGCGGATAGAGGGATCAATAACCCTTAGCTCCGTAACCGTGGGGTCGGCGGCTCGCCCTGCCTTATTGCCATCACATACGCAGGCAGTGTCGAGTGCCAACAGACGCTGCCTAATATTTTCAAAATTCATTCCAGTCTTTGCAGTGGAGATCCCCTTTTTGGGTTGGGGAAAAAACTGCATCTCCTTTCCTCTTATTGTGTCCACATCATTGGCTGCTATTGTTCTTTGTGATCTTTTTTCGCTCCATTTGAGCTAGTTTTATGATACACTAAAACCAATTGATAAATGGAAGAAGCTGTGCCTAACTTGCTATGGCAGCAGAATTCCAATGACAATCGCTAAAGGAGGTACGAGTTATGTCAGTTAATCGTTTGCTTGATATTTTGGTGACAGTACCTTGCTATCGATTGTGGCAGCGGAAAACAAAGGGACAAATCTTGTACCATCTGCCCACATCAAAACTCTACCCAAGACTCTACAAGGTATCTTTGGGACTTGGCATCGTTTTTTCTACCTGCGCTATTCTTGTCCCAATCATGTTGGTGATAAAAAACGGCTGGACATCTTTACCGCAGATGCTTTTAATGCCAGGGTTAATGTTTTGGTTGTTTTTTCTGTTCTCCGTAGACCATTTTGTAATCACAGAAGAGGGCCTCTACTACGCAGCACGATTTATAACGTGGAAAGACCTACACGCCTTCCAATGGAAGGAGGAAGGGGACTATACACTCGGCTTGGGGACAGAAGCGTATATCCTCGGCTTACATGTGCGGGGTGACAGCTTCCCACAGTGGCTTGAAGGGTACAAATTTCAACGGGACCAACGCGAAGACATTGATAAGTTATTGTCCCAATGCCTCCCTAAAGCGGCTTGAGATGTTGTATTGATTTCTCAAGAAATTGGGCGCAAGTTTGAATAAGCCTTCTGAGCCAGATGTGGAAACAGCTCGTCGTGGATCTCGATACACTGCCACAAATGGATTTTTCTGTTATCGTCGGCGGTATCGAGTATGGTTGGATAATACATGCTGGCACCGGTGTCAACGTTGTAGCCACCGGGAGAGTGGATACTCAAGTACCGACGCAAAGTCGCCAGGTCCGGCTCAGTGGTGCAGTGGCGGGTCAGGTTCATGGTGAACATCCGTCGCCGCCTGCCGCCCCCAAAAGATGCGTGATAGGTGTCGTGATTAAAAATGACCAGATCACCCGGATTCGTTTCCAACGCAACACTGCCGGGAAACTCCTGTGGTGGAACGCCGAAAAGTTCCTCCGATTCGTTCGGGTTTATCTCTTCTGCCCTTACAAAATGGTCCGGACGTTGGCTGCCGGGGATAACTCGCAGGCAACCGGTATCGGTTGTCAGTGGATCGAGATAGAACGCAATTTTACAGGAAAAGAGTTGTCCCCAGTTGCCATCCGGGTGCCAACCCGTGTCGCCAGTATAGTAATTCCCATCGCCGCTGGCATAGTTGAAATCCTCACCCAAAACCCCACCGGCAACACCAAGCACACGTGGATCATCTAGCAAGGAACAGAGCCTTGGTCGATGCTCAATCGGACCCCCAAACATGGTTCGCTTTGAACCATCGTGCGCTTTACCTTCACCAAAGTTTTGGATGGAGAAGTCAAATTCTTCGATAATCCAAGCAACCTCATCAGCCGAGAAGAGGTTGGGAAACGCTAAGTAGCCAAAGGTGTTGAAGAAATTGATCTGTTGTTCGGTGAGTTTCATAGAATACCTCCACATTATGAGTCAGTGGGTTTATGCGCGCTTTTCCTGTTCTGGGAAAGGTCTCCGAATATCGTAAGGGTTCTCCGTCAGGTCCGGGAAAACACCCTCCTTTATCAGCAGTTCAAGCGGTGATTCGCTGGTTTCAAGTGGCATCGTGACCACATTCTTGATCCGTAACGACTCGTAGATCGCCATCATGATTTCCATTGTATACCGTGCCTGTCGCCCTGTACTTCGATGTTTGGGAATCTTCCCCTCCATCCAGTCGATGAGTTCCTGGTACTGATCTCTCGGTTCTGGACGCGGCTGAATCTCCTGCCAGCCGCTCGCTCCGTTATTCTGGAGGAGCACAGTCCCATCTTCTCCCATATTGATCTGTCCATCTGTTCCAGAAACTATCGCTGCCGAAATTGCGGGTTCGGGAAGATCGCTTTCATAGATGCCGCGCGCACCGCCCTCGAAGCAGATTAACCCCATACATAGATCTTCGCACAGCGTACGACGTTCCCACCTGTTCGTGGTTCGAGCAACCTGACCAATTACCCAGAGTGTTTCCGGGTCCGACAGATGGTATCGCATCCCATCAATGGCGTGTGTGCCGATATTGAGCAAACCAGCATTCGGCTTTGACCTCCGATGGAGTAACGTTGGTTGTCCGATGGCACCATCTTGGATCAGTCTCCGAATCTCGGTGTTTGCCGGATTGAAGCGTCCGTTATGCCCAATAACCAGCTTCGCACCGTGTTCCTCACATACCGAAATCATCGTGTCCGCTTCACCCAAGGATGCCGCCATCGGTTTTTCACCGATAATTCCTTTGACTCCTGCCTTTGCCGCGGCAACCGTAATCTCGGCCCGGACTCCCTGCCATGTCGTGATACTGACAATATCGAGTGCCTCTTTTTCTAACATCTCGTTATAGTCAGTGTATGCAGCGGGAACAGAGAATTCTTCGGAAAGGCGTTTCGCCGATTCCACGTTCACATCCATCGCCGCGACCAATTCTGTCGCCGGGTTTTGCGTGTAAGCAGTCGAATGTGCGCGCCCCATCCCACCACAGCCAATAATGCCGGTACGATAAGTTTTAGCATCCATCGGTTTCCTCCATTTGTTGTGGTTTTTCTATAGGATTTTCCAGAAAATAAAAGCCCCACCCTTAGTACAGGAGAGGTTTATCTATCTATCCGAATCGGTTCAGTCGGAATTTGTCGATTGGATAATCTGTTTTGCCGTCAGTGGCGAGCTCAGCGAGAATCTTACCTACAATTGTTGAAAACTTAAAGCCATGTCCCGAGAATCCTACCCCGACTAAGATGTTTGGATTCAGCGGATGATCACCGATAAGAAAGTCGTGATCCGGTGTGAGCGTGTACATACAGGTGGCACCTTCAATGAAGGACGGATTGACTTCGGGCATAATGGTTTTGATCCACTGCGCCAACGCGTTCTGTACGTCTAAGTCTAACGTCCGATCAACCGTTTCGGGGGAGGTCACGGGGCCATGCCCATCATCAGCCACCTTGATGCCGGGACCATAGTAAGGAAATCCGTAGTACGCCCGATCATAATCTGCGTAGACAGGCAAACGGTCTGGCTGGTACAGTGCCGTCACCTCTTGCGGCTGGAAGTAAAATTTCTGCTGTCGCGTTACCTGAAGTGGCAGCGACAAATCTTTCAGCAGCTGCGAAGCCCACGGACCGGGGGCAACGATGAGCCGTCTACAACAATAACTGCCTGTTGATGTCTCAACTTCTGGATGTTCTTTGCTGAGGTCGATATGGTGGACGGTTGCTCCGCTGTGAACTGTTGCCCCGAACCGCTCGGCTTGCGATACATGGGTACGAACGCAGCGGCTTGGGTTTAGGAAGCCCGAGTCCGGAGTGTAGCAAGCGACGGTATTCCCCGGAAGTCGCAGTGCCGGAAATCGGGCGGCGACCTCTTCAGCAGTCAACACCTCGTGCGACGTTTTCGTGTCCTGCATGATGCGGATATTTTGATCTAAACGCTCATTCTCCGGCTTGGCAAAGGCTAACATGCCGTTAGGGATGAGCAGTTGTTCGCCGGAAAGTGTCTCTAATTCCTGCCACAGCGGCAGAGCGGCTTTCACCAAGGTTATGTATACGGGATCATTATAGAAGACTCGGAACGCCCTGGAGTGTCCATGAGAGCTGCCCTGCGCATGGCCAATAGCGTATTGATCAATGCCAACCGGTGCTGCACCTTGACGGGCGAGGTGATATAGCGCTGCACTTCCCATCGCCCCCAATCCGACGACCAAAATCTCTACATCTCGGTGCATTTCATTATTCCCTTTTCTTACCCGCCCGGCCAACCGGTTCAATCAACGCCGTAGACGCGCATCGCATTTTTTCCGAGGATCATTGCCTGTGCATTGGGTGAAAGCGACTGCGTGTGCAGTTCCGCCAACCTCACCAGTTGTGGATAGTTTAGGTGGCGCAGCAGTCCCGGCAGATCTGTACCCCATAATATTTTCGACGGTCCAATCCGCTCAAGCGCAAGGTGGAGGTACCGCTCTGCCGTCGGATAGGGGAAATCCTCGTCCGGCAGATAGGCTGGCAACGCAGCGGTATCAAACCATACGTTCGGTAGCAGTCCAAGGTTGATCTGATCCCACCATAAACTCCACCGTTCCGCATCTGCTTCTGCCGACGGATTCGGCTGACCCAGATGTGCGATAACGATTCGCAGATCCGGATGTACCTCTGCAATAGTACGCGCGGCATCGGTCTGATAAGAGCGGCTGCCTATAGCCCCCAAATCAAGGGTCAACACCAATCCGCGACGCTCCAGCGAATCCCAAAGCCAAACAATTTCCCGCATATCGAGCCTAGCGTTAGGATGCAAGCCACACAATCCGGTCGCTTCAGAGCATTCCAGTTTGACCACCCGAAACTTGGATGATGCTATAATGGTCTCGAACTCTTGGCGGCTGTCCGGTCCCCACGGATCGAAGTACGCTGCCCCGACTAAGCGATCCGGATAGCGGTCCAGTGCGTCAAGCACATACGAATTGCACTCCCCATAAAACGGTCCCTGGAGCAACACCGCTTTGTCAACACCCGCCCACTCCATATTTGATATAAGCATTTCAGGTGTGAATACGGTTGTTTCATTGTAAGGGGGTAACAGCTGGATCTCTTCATCACCGACGGCAATGCGGCCATAACCCAGTCCGCGGGTGGGACCGCGCCCTGTCGATCCTTGGACTTGGGGGAAGATATGGGAATGTGCGTCAACAATCATAGGCAAGTCTATCTTTACCTTCACTCCAGATTGGCGTGTCTATTAAACATCGACTCCGGAGTTTTCCCTGTTTTCTCCATCAGCAGGAGGATAATTGCGTCCAAGGTCAGCAAAAGGCTCTGTTCAAACAGAGCCCCCATCGGCTGCACCGAACGAAAACCGAGATCTCTGTCAATCTTTGGGGTAGGCGCGGGGATGGTGAGCACTACGTCCGCCAATTTGCCAATCGGTGAATTTTCATCAATGGTGAGGAGGCAGATGGTCGCCCCAATCGCTTCGGCTTTGCTGGCGCTGGTCACCAAGCTGCTGGTTGAACCTGAACCTGAACCAATCAACAGCACATCTTTGTTCGTGATGCTGGGTGTAACGGTTTCCCCTACGACATAGGTCTCAAAACCTATGTGCATCAAGCGCATGGCAAAACTCTTCATCGCCAGACCGGATCTGCCAGCACCGGCGACAAAGACCATCTGGGCATCCATAATCGCATCAACCAATTTTTCCGCCGAGCTGTCGCAGACATGTCCCACAGTCTCGCCTAACTCGTCAAGTATTTGGCTGATATATGTTTGTATATTCACCGATCTCCCTTTTTAAGTCAGCAATTCTCTTATTTCGAGCGCAGCACGACGTGGTTCTGGATGGTTGGTGATGAAACCGCCCACAATGACGACCGCCGGATGATAGACTATAATATCCGGTAAAATCTCCGGATTTATCCCACCCGCCACTGCCATTTGGGTCTGATTCAGGGCAGATTGAACAAGCTGAATTTCTCGCAAGGGGTCCATGCCATGGTCTTGGAGGTCGAAGGCTGTATGGACGCAGCAGTAATCTGGGGCGATAACGTCGAGTTGATTGATGCGCGTCTGAATATCACCCACTGCTATCAAATCTATCATTACCTGTTTACTCAGGGCGCGGGCTTGGTCTACGACACGGCGAATCGTAACGTCATGCGCCACGCCCAGCACCGTCACAATATCGGCACCCGCTTCAAGCCCAATTCTCGCCTCAATATCGCCAGCATCCATGATCTTGAGATCCGCGAGCACCTCAAGCTGAGGATGGGCATCCTTAATCTCTGTAACAACCTTTACACCCTCTTTCATGAGTAGAGGGGTGCCAACCTCGACAATATCCACGAGATCGCTAACCTTCTCAAGGATGCGTTTGGCTTCCTGACTATTGCTTGAGTCCAAAGCGAGCTGTAATTTCATACAGTCATTATCTTTTTTGATATTCTCGTGCCTTTTTTCAGTCTCCATACGCTTCTCCGGGATTTTATCACGGATAGAATTCTCTGTCAAAACAAAAACAGCTCGGACAGAAGGCTACAAAAAGGCATAAAAAAAGCGCCTCAGTTGCCCGAGACGCTTTCGTCTGGAACTGAAGGGTTAACCTCTGCCTGGAGGACCGCCTTCAGGTTTTCTTAGTTCAGGTAAAATCACCCGGTCGCTGTCCATCAATCCGCTCTTGATGATAACGTCAGTCTCGTTCTGCTCGCCCGTCTCAATAGAAACACGCTTGCCCTGCTGTGCTTTTGAGTTACCGTTTCCTTTCTCGGAGCCGCCGTTTGCATCAAGCATGACGAACTTATCTTTCGTGATTTTAATGTTTGTCGAGACCCCGTCCGCCTTCTGCTTACCATTTACAAGGATGGTGAAGGTACGTTCACCATCACGCAAACCCCGTTGTGAGCTATCGAGATTGATTGTCAATTGGTTTCCGCTAATGCTGGTTACCTTTCCTTTGAAGCTCTTTCCGGTTAAAGTTTTGAGTTCGACCTCTTGATCCGTTTTGAAAGCGTCTGCATCTGCACCGACTGTCGCCGTGGCGATTGCAGATTTCTCCTCTTGGACCGCATCAATCGGCAGCATTAAGACCTCTTTCTCCTCATAGGTGATGACATCGACATCGGCACTCATTCCGGGGCGCAGCTCGGGGGGTGAGCCGACGACTTCGACCATCACTTCGAAGGTGATAATGTTATCTCGCTCCTCTCCGCTTGGGGAGATTTCAGCGACACGCCCTTCATACGGTGTGTCCTTATATGCGTCAACCTTGATTGATGCCCGCTGATTCATCCTGAGCCGTTCCATATCGACTTCGTTGATGTAAGTTTTCACCACCATTTTTGACAGATCTGCAATGGTCATCAATGGTGGACTTTGTGAGAATGCTGAACGACCGGAGGTCACAATCTCTCCCTCTTCAATTTCGAGTAGGGTCACAGTGCCAGCCATCGGTGCCTTGATGGTTGTCCATTCCAACTGTTCCTCTTGGTTCTTCAGGCTACTCCGACGACGCAGGAGATTCGCTTGCGCGCTCACCTCGCTTTGTTTAGTAACAGCTTTTTCATTATCAAGGGTGTCCCGAATCTCCGTAAGGCGGGTTTGGGTGATTTGCAGTTGGAGTTTTTTCTCCTCTTCTTCCGCCTGTCTCATTTTACGGAGTTCTTGCAAATTCAGGTCTTGGTACTGCAGCGTTAGTTCGCGGTTCGCAATTGCACTCTTTCTTGTAGCGATAGTTTTCTCTTGAGACTGTACAGTTTGCTGCTGAGACTCTAATCGCTTAAGCGCTGTCTTATATTGTGAATCTGCATTGGCGTATCTCGATTCCGCCTCTTCCAATGATTTTTTGGAAACTAGCTTCTTCTCAAAGAGTTCTTTGTTTCGATTGCGTTCAGATTCGGCGTTATCCCGCTCCACTTTTACAGACTCAAGTTCTGTCTCAAGTTCTGCGAGCCTTATGTTCGCCCGATTGAGTTCGATATTTGCCTGTTCCAGCGCAATGTTATCTTGAGCCAACTGGTTCTTCGTTGTTTGGATGTCCGTTTCTAACGAAGTAATCTGGGTTTGCGAAGCTGCTACGGTTGTCCTCAAATTCGATTGGGCAATTTTGACATTATCTTCCGCTTGTTGGTATGCACTCTCAAGTTCATCAGTTTTCAATATGATGTTGAGTTTTGACTGCATGAGTTGTGCTTCAGCAGCTTTGACATCGGCTTCAGCCTGCTTCTGTTCTTCTACGTACTGTTCTGGATCAATCTTTAACAGTACCTGATCCTTCTCAACATAGTCCCCATCATCTACATACAGGTCAATAATTTCGCCGGCGACATTTGCTTTGACCTCGACATCAATGAGTGCTTCGAGATTTCCTGTTGCACTAATTAACTTCTGGAAATCTCCGGTTCTGACAACTTCAACCCGCTTCTCAGCTGCGCCGTCTTTTTTCCCGCGCCCCTGAATCCATCCACATGACGCGAAGGTTGTCGCTAAAATGAAAATTGCAACAGTTCCTATTATCTTTTTCACTATTTGATCGCTCCTTTGTTGATGATTGAAACGTAGATTTGATGCTTATGTGATCCTGACTACCAGTGTCTTTGAAAGTTTATCACCCAGCCGCTGCTTTTTCTCTCCTAAGATGAAGATACAGTCAATTACGCTGAGTATCGGCAATGACAGATTGCGGAGAAAAGACTGCCACCATTTGCAAGGTAACCCGCTTTTTGAATCAACAACTCTTATTTTCATAAGTCTTTTGCCAATGCTTCGTCCGTTCAGGGCATCTTGAAAGAGTAGATACAATAACGCAATAGAAGCAGCAACCCAGAGCATAATATTGGTGCCTTCTAACCCCATCCGCATCCACACACCGAACGGAATACCGACTATGACAGCGTAGACCAAACTGTCCAATAACTGTCCCCAAAATCTTCCTGAAAGCGAGGCAAGCTTAAAATCTTGTCCGTCAATTTTGAAACTTTCATCTCCCGGTACTTCCCTCAACGCCTCTATCGGCATTAGGATTGCTGCGCGATAGGCGGGATACAATCCGAAAATAACCCCAATGCTTACAGAGACACCCATGGCGATGAGCATGGTTGAGTAAGAGATGACCGAGGGCCAATTGCTGCCTTCCCACACAAATTTGGTGATTAGCATGGCACTCCCCTTCCCGAGAAAAATACCGAGAATCGCACCGAAAATACCGCCCGTTATACTCAAAACTAACGCCTCAATCAGAAACTGTGTCAAAATATCGCGCCGCTTTGCCCCAAGTGCCTTTCGCAAACCAATCTCTTTTGTACGCTCTGTGACGGAGACCAGCATGATATTCATGATACCGATGCCTGCCACAAAGAGTGCAATCAGCGCAATCCCACCCATTAAGGCTTTCATTGTGTTCCCGATTTTTTCAGCGGTTGCTAGTTCCTCTTGTGCTGTCCAGTATTGATACTCCTCTCCAGAGTTGTTGTGCATCCTTCCCAAGATGTGCTTCGCTTCCTCTTTCGCGATTTCAACCTCATCGAGACTTGCCGCCTCTACACGAATACGCTCGACCTCCTTCCGTCCAGTAAAGCGCTGTTGAAAGGTCGTGAGGGGGATAATAAAACGCTCATCCCAGCCCTCGGTGTCCATCGCATCGCCTTTTTCTTCCATCACGCCAATCACCGTCAAGCGCACGTCATATCGGGGTCCCCAACTCGTTGTCCGTGTCGCCTTCATCTCCTTGCCGATTGGATTTTCACCCTTGAAAACTTCATCGTAGATTTTATAACCGATAACGGTAACCGTGCTCGCTCTTTCAACCTCTTCCTCGGTAAAGAAGCGTCCCATGACTGGATACCAATTGTGTGATCGATCATATCCTGCTGTCCCTGCGACCACCCTAGAGTTCCTACTAGCTCCCTCATGATATACATTCCAGCCGGGCATGTCATCTTCACCAACCACGTGGACAACACCTCTTCCTCGTTCCATGATTTGGTATATATCTTCGGTTTCCAAGTGTTCAGCACGGTTTTTACGCCAACGTCTCAG
Organism: Candidatus Poribacteria bacterium; assembly: GCA_022822005.1. GTDB lineage: Bacteria > Poribacteria > WGA-4E > WGA-4E > PCPOR2b > PCPOR2b. The sequence continues at coordinate 77,076 of JAJECO010000040.1, read as the reverse complement.
GGTGCGTCCAGCCCTCCTGCTAAATGTCCCTGATTGCCGATCCCAATCGTCCCGAGTAATCTCAATCATGGTCAATCCACCGGTACGTTCAATTTCGCCTAAAACCAGTGCACGTGAACCGTCGCCGACTGAAACCATACTCACCACCGCACCAACGCCGATGGCAATGCCCAGAATCGTCAATCCAGAACGAAGTGGATTACGACGTAAGCTGGCAAGTCCAATCATAATACATTCGATGAGATTCATGCGATTTGCTCCTTTTAGTGCATTCGTCCAAATGAATGCTGAACCGATTTCTTAATGTTCCTATTCTGTCCGCAACGCTTCAATGGGCGAAAGTTGTGCAGCTTTTACCGCAGGGTAGACGCCGAAGACAATACCGATAAATGCCGAAAAGGCGACCGAGATAATCATCCATTCTGTGGAGACGACAGCGGGCCACTCGGGGACGATCTTAACAATGTTGACCGCAACATTTGCCATCCCATGCCCGGCGGCGACGCCCAACCCAATACCTATAAGTCCACCGACACTACACATCGCAATTGCTTCAACCAAGAATTGGAGGAGGATGTCCCGACTTTTGGCACCAACCGCTTTTCGTAGACCGATCTCTCGTGTGCGTTCCGTTACAGAGACCAACATCATGTTCATGATACCGATGCCGCCCACAAGCAGCGAAAATCCCGCGATAACACCGAGCACGATTTTGATAACCTTGCTAATTTTGAACAGCTGCTCCATACCCGCCCTCATCTCCCAAACGTTAAAGAAGTTGTCCTGATTGCGGTGCCGTTTCCGTATCACCTCTGTAACCTCTTCCTTCGCTTGGTTAATCAATTCGACGCTCTTTGCTTGGACGGAAATCATTGTCACCCGGTCATTGCCGGTAAATCGCTCCTGAACAGTTGTTAGCGGCAGGAGAACCCGGTCATCCAGATTCCACCCGAAACGGAGACTTCGTCCACGAGGCTCCATCACGCCCACAACGGTGAACCGTTCCATACTCCTGTCTTGGCTGCGTTGTTCCCAGCGACGGCGCCTATTCCCAGCACCGCGTGCAATTTTGATTGTTTTACCAACTGGATCTTGCCCCACAAAGAGCTCGTTCGCCACATCCGATCCGAGCACACAGACTTTAGACCGATCCGCAACATCTTCCTCTGAGATAAAACGTCCCTTTGCAGGCTCCCAGTTCATCCCGATTTGGTAGAAAGAGGTAATCCCTTCATACCCTGTCCGTTTTTCGGCGCCGCCTTCTGCTTGAACAAGCACCCCGCGCCACTGTGGGATACGAGGGATGACCCCCTCAACGGAGGGACATTCGGCTTCAATTGCCAACACATCCCCATACTCAAAGTATTCGTTGCTGCGATTCCGCACCCAGCGATCGCCCTTGCGGATATGGCCACTCCGATATAACGTTACCTGATTAGCACCACCGATTTTTTGGGCATCCTGAAGCACAATCATCTTAGCTCCATCACCGATAGCGATCATTGCCAATACGGAAGCGATGCCAATGACAATCCCAAGCATCGTCAAGAGTGATCGCATTTTATTCGCGTGAATTGCTGTCAACCCAACTGAAAATCCTTCGCCAATTTTCATTTCTTTTCCTCCCCCATTTGTGCTGAATTCCACCCTAACACTTGGACGAAACAGCACGAAATTGGTTTATCCATTTGATGATAGATCAACGACATCGGGATCTGAGATGTTATAATGAGGGGGGCGATAGAAATTGTCTTGACAATTTGAGAAATCACTGATAATATATACCTCCCAAATTTAGTTTACCCAAATTACCCAATAAATTGCGAGGTTGCTCAGAATGCCACTTATCTATCTTGAGGACATTTTGGAACGTGGCGGTAACAAGTATCTGTCGGTGAATATTGCAGCAAAACGGGCACGTGAAATCAATGCCGAAAACAGTTTGCCAATGCTAATGCCTAATGCCGAAAAGCCTGTAACAGTTGCAATTGAGGAACTTAGATCAGGGCGTATTGAGCATGAGGAGTTAGATCAACCGGAAGAGCTCGTCGAAGAGTCACCGTTCCCTGCCATAGATGAGGAGGAGGACGGTGATGCCGAATCCACGGAAGAAATTCTGCCGCCAGAAGAACTCGTCGAAGAGGGCGATGTGATCGATCCGGATGAAATGGAAGAAGGGTTGTAATAACATTGTCCGGCGTTATTTGATGGGATGTGTGACAGGACAATTCACATCTGAGATTTTGCCTCCTTTAATATTCGGAAATTACCGCGCCGCGTAAAAGACCATTTTGAGAAATGAGCTCACTTTATTATACAGGGGTTCGCATGAGAGAAGAATGAAGTTCTTTATTCTCATGTGAGCCCCTTTTTTGTTTCCTAAGATGTCTTGATTTCTTATTGATCCAAACCTGCAGACGTGCTAAAATAAGAATACAGCATTTCAAACTCTAATTTTGGAGGTCTAACATGGCGCTAGGTGAGGGCGACTATAAATATGAATTAGTTGACGGATGGCCAAATCTACCGGAAGGCTGGGTTTTCTCTATGGTGTCGGATGCAGCGATCGATTCCAAAGGGCGCATCTTTGCTTTTACTCGCGGTGTACATCCGGTTATTGTTTTTGACAAAGAGGGGAATTTCGTCACTTCGTGGGGATATGGAGATTTCGGTGTCTCCCCGCACCTGATTAGCCAATCGCACGGAATATTCATCGGGCCTGACGATGAAGTCTATCTGACCGATGCGTGGCAGCATATCGTGCGTCGTTACACGCTGCTCGGCGACTTAGAGCGCGAATGGGGAACACGCGGTGTTGCTGGTGTGACATACCATAAACGCGAGTATAACATGCCCACTGGCGTGGCACTTGGTCCTGAGGGGGAAATCTACGTCGGGGACGGATACGGTAATCGTCTTGTTCACAAGTATTCCAAAGAGGGTGAACATCTTCTCGCGTGGGGTGAAGCGGGGAGCGGTCCGGGCGAGTTCGCAGTGGTTCATAACATCGGCTGCGATAAAACAGGACGCGTCATCGTCTGTGATCGTGAAAACAACCGCATCCAAATCTTCGATCCGGACGGAAAACATATGGAAACATGGACGGACGTAGTTGCTCCCGGCGATGTGTGGATAACTGATGACAATATGATTTATGTGGTCGAGCAGGGGGCGGGTTCACGTGTCAGCGTTTGGACCCCGGAAGGAGAGCGGCTGAGTCGGTTCTCCGGTGCGGAAAACAACGGTATCATCCAGTCTGCGCATGGGCTCTGTGTGGATGACGAGGGCAGCATCTACGTTGCCGAAATCGGTGAACCAGGTCGTGGACAGCGGTTCCAGAAGTTTGCCCGCGTCTAAACAGATCCGCTCGTGTTAAGAAACCGTAGGGGCGGAATTACTCCGCCCTTACTTGTCTAATTCGGTCGCACAGGACGCGTCCGATCTTGCGGAATCAGTGGACGGCTGCCGTCAGGGGTTACAAGGAACGATTGCTCAATGTGTAGCGATCCAATCCCCGGCATCGAAATCATCGCTTCCAGATTGAGAACCATGTTCGTTTCAAGCGGTAGGTCTGAAGGGATGTCCACACAACCATCATGAATCCGCTGCCCATTGTCTGCAACGATAATCGGATAATCGCGGACTTCCAAACCCAACCCATGTCCATGTGGAGATGAGGCTGTGATGCCGTGGGCGTTAAGTGTTTTCCACATGGCAGCTTGGGCGGCAGACGCTTTTGCCCCCGGCGTCATCTCCTCCACTCCCGCCTCAACGCATTCCCGCAACGCTCTATGCCTTGCAATCAATGTCTCTGACGGTTCCTGCATCGTCAGCGTCGTGCCGCTATCAGAGAAAGCCCCTTCATAAATGCAACCATAGTCTACATAGAGTATGTCGTCGTCAGTCAGGGTATAGTCTGGCTCTGTTGCAAGTCCCAAGCCGCGCATCCCGAACGCGAAGTGATCGAAATCCGCACCGTCCTTGGCGATCTGTTGTCGATAGTGTTGGACAACATTGGCGATCTGTTGATCTGGTCGAGCAAGTGCAAGTGCTTCCGTCGCTGCTGCTTCGCTGATCTCTGCTGAACGAATCAACCGTGCCAATTCATCCTCGGTCTTAACCATCCGAATAAGGCGAATAAGGTTTGAGCAATCCTTGATGTGTGCCTTCGGTAGCCCTGCCTCGATTGCGTCTTTTGCCTTTGGTGATAAACCTTCCATCTCGATTCCAAGTCGAGCATCAGTCAATCCCCGTGCCTTCAGAACGCTTAGGAGCGCATCAGTTGGTGTGGCATTTTGCTGCGGTCTGTGGAGTATATCAAAGATCCGTTGCTCTGTATCGGACAACGCGGGCATCGCCAAGGAATCGTCCAGCCCGTGATCACCGAAGATATGTACGTCTTGCACCCACAGCTCAGACGCATTTACTGCGAACGTCGGGCTTACCACAAGTGCGGGCTCACCCTCCAGTGGGAAGATTGCATAAGCGGCGGTCGGATCGAGATCGCTCGGTGCGCCCGGCGCCATCATATACGCCTTGAACAACGGATCAATCCAACACCGATAATCCGAGAAATAGGTGATATTGACCGGTGAGGTTGCTATCAAGGCATCTACGCCACAGCGGTGCATATACTCCTGCGCGCGGGTTTTGTTAAAAAGCACCGTATTACTCCTTTGCTCCAACAGTGAATTTTGTTAGACGTCCTCAAAATTTCAAGCCCAAGCTCACACGATGTGCCCGTTGCAGAGTACCAAAGTCAGCGAACGCATAATCCAGCGACAGCATTGTTGCGGCAAAATTCATGTGGATACCTAAGCCGAGCGTAAGCCCCTCTTCATCGTTACTCCTGTCAGGTCCCAACCTGAACTTATAGCCCCCACGAATCGCCGCCATCTTTCGATACCAGTACTCTAACCCGATATTTAGCCGTTCGCTGTTGTCGTTCGGATGGTTGGCGTCAAGTGCTACGGTGAGGAGGTTGTCGCCAGAATCAAGCAGATCGTAGGCGATACCAAGTCGAAAATTGGACGGCAGTGGAAACTCTACAGTTTCCAATTCAGCCTTTCGCGTCGGGTTCGTTGTGTCTGGATAGGGACGATACTCTGCATTTCTGGAATCGCCAGCCTCTTCGGCCCCAGTCGCAAGGTCTGGACCGCTGAAGCGCATCTCTGGACCGAAGTTCGAGAAACACATCCCTATCCGCAGACTTCTCCACCCTGTGTGATATAAAGTTCCAACATCAAGGGCAACGCCTGTAGCACTTTCCCGGTGAATCTGCTGGTGGATATACTTGGCGTTCACACCGAATGAAAGATTGACTCCTGACTCTTTCTCGTAAAGCTGTCTGGAATACGCCACTGATACCGCGGCATCCCATGCAGAGTACCAGAGTCCCGTCCCGTCCGGCTTTGCAAGCGTTGTAATTTCCGTATCCGGCACGTTGAGGAATGTAACACTTGCGCCCAAGGTGCCTACCTTCTCTACCGGCGTGGCGAACGCGAGATAGTTATATCGGGTATCGGCAAGCCATATCGTGTGTGTGTCCGAAAAGCTGGTCTGTTTGAGTTGACTCAATCCGGCTGGATTCCAGTAGATACTGGTGGCATCGTTGGCAAGCCCGCCGAACGCGCCCCCCAAACTATCCACCCGTGCACCGGGCCCAATTTTCAGAAACTGTGCGCCAGCGGTCCCGACATTGGTAGTTGCATGACTTGGAACTGTCCATAGAAATAGAACAGCGACTAAGAGAATAGAGATTATCGAGGAAAATCGCCACATCGCTTGATTTGTAGAAATAGTATTGTGCATGTGCTTACCTTGGTTCATCCCCCTTTATCGAATGATCGAAAACCGACCGATCTTGTTCCCGATAACATCATTGCTATCATCTCGTGCTTCAACATGATAGATATAAACTCCGCTTGCAAGGGCTTGATTGTAAATATTAAGAAGATCAAATGTCTCTGTGCCACCCTTGTCGCCTTGTGCTAAACGTTCATCTGCGTTGAAGGGTGCGAAGCTCTCGTGTTCAATCTCTCGCACCAATTCACCCACCAACGTATAAATCCGAATAGTACACCGCGGTGGAAGGCGCGTGAAGAAGATCTTGTCCGTTCCTGCAGCAGTCACAGCCCTGTTCGTGACGAAGTAAGGGTTTGGCACGACGCGGATCCGGTCTAAATCGGCTTTGATGTCTTCAGGATCAAGGGACTCGCCTTGTGTCATCAGCATAAACTCGTCGCCATCCCGCGGCGCACTGATACCGCCCATTTCAACCATGAATACATCGCCTGCGGAAATTTCTTGGTTGGGATCTTTTATGTAGACGTACCCACCCCGGATGTAAATCCTGAAAAAGTCCGGTGTGGCTTCCCGGCTATATGTATCCACCCAACCTGCACCCAGAATTGCGTAGCCCTCGGCCCGCTGATCGTTGAATGGAATCTCCTCGCCCGTATCTTCATCCACCACTCTGACATGCGTATCGTCAACAAACGTGATTGAGTACCTATGCGGACGGTAATATGTTGCCCAGAAGATGTTGGGCCAAGTGTTCTCACCGAAGCCGGGTGATTGAATATCCACCGACCATCCCGAAACGGTACCATCGACCAGTTCGACGTTATTGATCGGGTTTTCGTTCGGACTTCCGTAACTCACATCAGCCCCCGTTATCTTCAAGACAATCCCATCAAACATCGGAGAGAGTACTTCAACCGCCTCGCCGTGCTCCGGATCATACCAATCAAAGAATTGCTGTTCTACTACCGTCTGATTTGCTGTCGTGTCGATAATCTCATAAGAGGGGGGTTGATATCCGGGGCCTGTGATATACGCAGCGGGTCCCGTCTGTGTCGCGCCCTGCCAAACAATTTTATACTGGTGTCCTGTCACCTTATTCGGCGCAAGTACCATCGGTTCAACGGTGACAGTTCCCATCCCTTGACCTTCTACGTCAGCGCTCGCCTCTCGATATCCAGCGGGTTGCGCGCGTGGAACAACGTGGAGCATCGTCTCAATCTGGCTGCTCTCCATTGAGATTAGCCCTGTTTTTGGGTTGCCGCTATCAAACGAGGTCACTGCATAGGTGTATTGAATCCCGTTGGTTAATCCTTCGTCAGTGTAGAAATTCTTGATACCTGCATCTTCGCCGAGCGCCTGTGAAGGCGTAGAGACGACACGAAAAATATCACCCGCCACAGGGGGACCTGAGGGGCCGTCGGTAATCGTGACATACAATCCCCCGAAGTAGATGAGCTCGCCAGAACGGTAGGTTCCATCGGGATACGCTTCACCTGTGTTCGGATCTTTGACGATAACATATCCCTCGCCGTTCGCTGGAAATTGAGGATTATGCGCCATAACCTCCCAGAGCGTTGTATTAATTATCTCGAAGGTTGTGCTGGAAGTGAATTTGATTGCGTAGACCGCATTTTTGAAGAAGTCTGCAAAAAACGGTTCATCACCCCCGCTTGCAATGGTAGCGTCCGACTGCTTGCCCACATGTGCAACGGTGAAGAAATTACCGGTCGCGCTAGGTCTATCAAATTCCATGAGCATCGTCCAATCTTCCATGGGGCTGCCGGTGTCTGAATCGTAGGAGGTGTCGCGTCGGTAAACTCTATAGCCCTCAAAAATTTTCTCCGGATCGGTGGGATCAACATACGCTTCAATACTGTTACCTAACCACTGTCCTTCACTTTCCCATACAAGTGTTACCTGTCCATTGGCGGGGTAAGCGGATACCACCGGGGACGGCGGTGGGGCAGGTGCAACGTAGCCGTCGTCGTACAGTTTCTGCGCCCAGTCCGCAGATGCTTGGAGACCCGCAAGGCCCTCACCGATCGCCACTGCCGTAACGAAGGTGAACTCCTGTCCGGGGGCAAGCGATTCCACAGGACCGTAGGACTGGACGAAGCGTTGGTCATCGTAGTTTGCCGGGAGCGGATCAACGCCGGGAACGCTAATCAAAGCGTACATCTCCGCATCGGTTGTTGGGTCGGTATTGATGGTAATCCGTTTGTGCGCTGTGAAAGGTATTCTTGCCCCGGCAGCCTCGGGGTCATTCCCCACAAACGCATCCAACACCCGCAAACCGATGTAGCCGGGAGCGGATGCATTGGAAAACCCGTAGGAGAGATAGCGATTTGGGTGTGCGTCGGGGTTAAGCGCGTCCGGTGTCTCATCTAATGCAATAAAGTCATCCGCAGAATAGCTTGCTGTGCCTGTTTCATTGCTGGAGACATCTACGTCATATCGGAACGCCATAAATATGTCTTCAAGCGTATCACCGCCAACGTTTCTGACCTTGTACTCTATAATAAAGAAATCGTAGAGCGGTGCATAACTCCATTGAAAGCCGTTGACTTCAAGCTCTAAGCCGAGGACCAATCCCTGATTCGCATCCGGGTTCGTATCGCTACACTTGAACATGATCGATTGGCTCGTTGGTGTTCCCTTTGTCGTTACACCGGGCTTGTTCGAAATTATTTCAGGCACATCGTCGGTGGGCCAAATTTCGCTTGACCTGCCATCTGACGTAGAGACACCAATCTCTCCTGCTTTTTTAGCACCGATCCAGATGTCACCTTCATAGATGTACGAATCGTTCGTTCCTGCGGGCCACCAACCTGAGGGGTTGGCGGTCGGGTTGCTGGGAAAGCCGACAACGGCGGTGTTGTAGACCGCAGATGACAGATTACCTACATCCAGTGCCTTCCAATCCACGGCAGCCATCACCGGCAGGATTGCTATAATCAGTAGGCCAGAGATAAGGGATACTAACAAGGGCAGTGCTGCACGTCCGCCCGGTTTGGGATGTTTCATTTTTCCTCCTACTTACGGAAAAGTTTAGTTGTCCGATGAATCGGACAAATATGGTAAAAGTTTACCAGAACTCGTTATCAATCGCAATGGCGGGCTAATTGCTTTGTGTCAGCTATGACTTTCAATGCCCTTCATTATCGATCTCTCTATCTTTGTAACAGTAGGCATTATAATTCTCTTTCATGCTGATTGGCAGGGACGGTTGCCGGCCTACTGTTGGTTTATTGGTTATGTTCCAACTCGTCCGCTTCTTTACCATGCACCAGCATATCTGAGCCGTGGTCCGTATGTTTCTCAAACCACAATCGCTTCTCTTCGGGTGTCAGCCCGTTGAGATCAATGTGCGGTTTGTTATCGTGTTTATGCCAGTGCGAATGCGTATGTCCATATGACGCAATCGTTGCATCTGGCTGAGTAAGGTGCTTGTGGTAGGAGATATGTTCATGGTTGCCAAAGTAATAACCTATGCACCCGCACCCGACGAACACACAGATGACGATAACAAGTAACAGCATCAAGCGTATCATTTGTCTATTACCTCTTCGCTCCCTCCTAGCGATAAATGTTTTCGAGATTTATCGACACGGCTATTCTTCCTTACTCCTATTTTTTTAATACAGATCGCAAAGTTTCATTAACAGCTTCCTCGCTGGGGAAAGCAGCGGTAACATCTGGCGCAAGTCGGACAATGTTTGTACCAGCTGCATATTGCTCTGCATATTTCCCACGACCCCCATCTTTCAGGGTTGTGTCATCGTATTCGGAACGCAATGTGTCATCAGGTACGGTTAGATCAGCCATTTTCTAATATTTAGCGAGATTACTTGTTGCTTTTTTAGGTTGTCATTCAAATTCCATATTATCAACTTGGAAAACGCGCTTTCAATTGATTAGAAGGTGCTTGGAATAAATAATATGCCAATGGCGAACATAACCATAAAACCTCCCATAATCAAAAGGAAAACACAGATAATCATATTTGTAGGCACAGACGATATGCGAAAATGATCGTTCATTGCCTTAACAATTTCTCTAAGTACAGAACCGTGTGCACGCTGTTTGACCTTGATTTGACCCGTTCCCATCCATCCCTGAACAGACACTTGCAGATCAGCTTCAATAGATGTAAGCCGTATCAAAGAAAGACTTTCTTCGTAAGGCAACTGTAGCTTTTGGAGCACCTCAATTAGTGCCTCACGAAATGACGTATCTGTAACAGCGTATGCGGTGTAACCCCTCATTTGATAGCACATCGTCAGAAGAATAAACCCAAATACAAGAGGGTTCAGCCAATTTATCAAATTGAAACCGCTGGGCAACCGCAAGAAGAAGGACTGTAAGATTGTTGGAATGAAAACAGCAAACATAATCGAGAGAAACCACCTCTGGGAAATCAAAAAAGGTCGCTTAATCAAGAGGCCCCGAAGTCCAATAACGAAGAAAAAGATTGCTGCAATCCCAAACACAATTGGAAACACTATGTCATGGAAATCGAGTTTCATGTTCGTTTCCTCCTAGCGAAAAAGTGAAGTGGTCTTGCTAGGTTTCTATACATCTTTCGCACCACTGGTGCTTTAATCAGATGCGTTCATCAAGGTAAGGATACCAAACGTATTTGCATCTCCGCCGCCTATGCTTCGCCAGTTGGTTAAAAGATGCTTCAGAAGAATAACACACCAATTGCAGCGATAACCATAAGACCTCCCGCAGCCACAAAGAAAACACAGGTAATCATATTAGTAGGTACAGGTGACATGCGGAAGTACTCGTTCATCGAATTAACGACCTCTCTAAGCATAAAATGGTATGCACGCTGTTTGACGTTGATAATACCCGTTCCCAGCCAGCCCTGAACAGATACTTGTAAGTCAACTCTAACAGATGTAAACCGTATTAAAGAAAGGCTTTCCTCGTAGGGCAATTGTAGCTTTTGGAGCACCCCAACTAGTGCCTCGCGAAACGACGCATCCGTAACAGCATATGCGGTGTAACCCTTTGTTTGATACCACACCATTAGAAGAATAAACCCAAATAGGAGCGGGGCCAACCAACTCATTAAATTGGAACCGCCGGGGAACCGCGCTAAGGAGCATAGTATGGATGTTGGAATACAAGCGACAAACACAATCAAAAGCAACCATCTCTGTGAGATCAAGAAGGGCCGCTTAGTCAAGATGCCCCGAAGCCCAACGGTCAAGAAAAAGATTGCCATAATTCCAGATGCAATTGATAACGAACTTGGAAACAGCATGTTATATAAATCGGGTTTCATGTTCGTTCTTCCTATAGAAAAAGCGAAGTGATTTCGTCAGGCTTTCTATACACCTTTCGCACCGCGGCTGCTTTTTATTATCGGCAAAGGAGCGAATATCGCCATTCTCTCTAAAAATCCAGACTCACGCCAATCATAACCAACCGCGGCGAACTCCACGAGAGCGGGGTGGAATGCTTTCTGGCGGTAAGCGGGAGACCGTACCGGTCATAAGTCACCGGATCCAGCAGATCGTCCAGATTTTTCGTGTTGAAGATGTTCCGAATGTCCGCAAAAAGCGTATACGTCAACTCCCCAATCCGGCTTCGCTTGCTAAGTAGCACGTCAACATTGTAGGTCGGCGGATAACGCTTCGAGTTCACGTCAGGTTTAATCGGTGCGCTCGGATTTGGCGTGTAGGGCAAGCCGCTGCCGTAGCGACCGATCAGGTTGACGGCACTATCGAAGGGCAATTGAATATCCAACGTTCCAGAAACAATATGACGCTGATCCCAGTCTAAGGGATGGCTTTCAGTCACTTCAGGTTGTTGCCGATAATAGGTCAGGTAGCCCAAGTTTCGACTTGAACCCTTTCCCTTTGCAACGGAATAGGTATAACTGAGCATCCCGGAAACCGGACTCTCCCCCGTGCGCCACTTGCGAACTGTCAACTCAAATCCTTGAACCCGTCCGTAGATATCATTGATGAAATAGCTGTAATCATTGGTGATGTCTACATGCACACTACTCACTAGATTGTCGATATCCTTGGTAAATCCGGTGATGTCAGCCGTTAGGTCGTCGGTGAACTGCTGTGCAATTCCAACCTCGTAAGCAATAGTTTTCTCCGGCTCTAAGTCGGGATTTCCTCTTCTACGGATTGCACCCCGCATATCAAAGTTGAGATTTTCATAGAGGTCATCGCCGCGTGGGATCTGGTAGTAATGTCCATACGTGAAGTGCAGCTTCGCCCGATCTGTTACTGGGAACGAAATCCCAAGGCGTGGAGAGAGTGTCTGCTTGGCGGAAGCCTCAACTGGATTCTTGATGACCGGCAGCCCAACTTTGTAGACGCTTTTATCCAGCTTGATTGTCCCATCAGGATTGAGTTCAAGCGGGTCCAGCGGATCTTCGGGCGAGACCCCATCTGGACTATACAGATCATACCGCAACCCCGCATTGACGATCATTCCTGCATATTCCATCTTGTCCTGCACGTACGCGCTCATGGAGCTGGGCGCTACATCATAAAACTCCATGTAGAGGTTTGAATTCCCCCAGTTGGTTGTGCCAAGATTATAGATATCCTGCAGCGTAACGCCAACACCCGTCTGGATCTGGTGATTTTCCGTGACTTGGCTGGCAAAATCTGCTTTTACTATTGACGTCGTCGAATTGCGGTCAGTCCAAGCATTATCATCGCCTGCAATGTAATAGGTTGTGTCGTTGTACGCCTGTTGGGTTGGGTTCCTTATCCTTCCTTCTTCTTGGTTTTCCTCAAAGGATTTTTCAGGATCCCAAGCGTTCTCATCAAACGTTTTATGCAATGGATCCCACAGTTTGTCCGGTTGATGACTTGTTAAGGAACGGTGAAATTGCCCGACCGTCAGCGTGTAGAAGGTGCCGGAGTTGAGGTTATGTGACAGTTGCACGGAAAGGCCCCGTCCGTCTCTGTCTGTCACGGGGGTTGCGCTCGGCAAGAAGCGTAGACTGCCACCATAGGTGTACGATTCCCGCTGATCGAAAAGCCCGCTTGCGGTAAGCTTAATTTCGGGTGTCACTTCGAACTTTAGCTTGCCCTGAAAGGTGTATCCTGTCCCATTACTATTGGGTAGAAAGCTTTCATCTTGTCGCAACTGGCTAGCGAACGAGAAAGTCAGCCGATTACCCCATATCGGTCCGCTGAGTGCAAGTTCCCCAATATGGCTCGGACTCAGATCGTACGTTTTTGTATCGTTGAACAGACCGCTGTATTGATTCAGGTCCACAATATAGCCATCTAACAGCGTTACCTGCTTCTTTTCATAGTCGATGAGGGTGCCATCGGTGTCTTGATACGGTTGGCGTGCCATAATAACCTCGCCCGCAGCATCCACTTGAGGTTCACCTGTAGTGGGATCAATAACCGGCGACAGCGGGTTTTCTGTCCTGTCCGCATATACGCCGGGGGCAATCTCCGTGAAAACGACCTGTCCATCGCCCTCTCGATTTGCTAACTCTTCGACCGTAGTAGTATCTCCGCGATAGGGGGCTTGATAGTCGTAAGGCTCGCCGAGGAAGATACCCCGGAAAGGTTCAAGTGCTACAGGGCGGAAGTTGTTATCGGGATCGAACCAAGGACCGTATACCGGATCGCCGTGGTGTGTTGCCCACTGACCAACGCGATACCGAATTCGGCCAGAAAACTTCTGAGCGCCAGCTTTCGTGATGAGGTTAATCACACCGGATTGTGCATCGCCGTGTTCTGCATTGAATCCACCCGTGATAATTTCCATCTGTTCGAGGGCGTTGGTGCTGATATTCACACCTAAGCCGCTGCCAATTAGGTCATTGACCGGCAGCCCGTCGATCAAATATTTAATCTCCATCGAACGACCGCCGCGAATGTGGACCGCACCGGACGCATTATTTACCGCTACGCCAGCCTGCGTTTGGAGAATTCCATTCACGGTATCGCGCGGCATCGCTTCGATGTCCTCCGCTTCGATGATTCGTGTTGTTTGGGTAACATCCCGCTTAATTAGCGGCTTGACAGCTGTTACCGTTACCTCTTCGAGCGTGACAACATCGGCAGTCTTTAAAGCAAAGTTCAGAGTTGTAGTAAGCCCAGCGAACACCTTCGCGCCCGCCACAGTCTCCGAAACATAGTCACCGAGTTCTACTTTCACATCATAACCGCCCGGCGGGATATTGACGATGACATAATAGCCTGCGTCGTTCGTGGTGGCGGTGCTACTGGTTCCGACAATTGTTACTGTTACATCTGCCAGCGGCGCCTGCGTTGCTTCAGCGGTGACTACACCCGAAATCTTCCCAGTGATAGCAGCTGAAGCATCCCAGATGCCTACCAACGCTGCAAAAGCCACAATGAGCAAGAAGTAGGGGTAGATACTTATGCCTGTTCTAATTTTCTGAATCTTGTAATCCAGTGAATTATGGTTTCTTTTCATTTTTATCCTCATTTTTGTAAACTACTCAAGGCTAGGTATTGCATCCTCTAACGGTTCAATCGAAAGCCGCCAGCCAAGCGCATTCAAAATAGTTCCGAGCGTATCGAGCGTTGGTGTGTTGTCGCTTGATAGCATTTTCAATGCGGTTTGTGGTGGTGTATGGATTTGATTGGCAAGTTCATGAATCCCGCCCTGTGCTTCAACCACAGTTTGGAGGGCCCGCATAAATGTAGCGGTGTCATTGTCACCTTGGTATTCTTCCAGTGCAACCTGGAGATAGCCCATCGCCTTCTCCCGGTCAGCAAACTTTTCAATTAGGTATTCGCGCCATGTCCTTATTTCTCTCATCGGTATGCCTCCTTGTATTCGCTCCAATAGGTTTTTGCGCGTTCAATGTCCCGTGTCTGTGATGACTTGTCACCACCACAGAGCAGAAGGAGAACCGTATTATTTATTTCACCAAAATAGACTCGATAGTCCGCACCGAAGTAGAGGCGTAGCTCAAAAACACCCTCACCAACAGATTTGTGATCACCAAAATTGCCTTCTTCGAGCCGGTCAACTCGTCTTTGAATTCGGTTTTGTGTCCTTTGATCGCTGATTGATTCTAACCATTCGGTGAAAGGTTCCCGCCCGTTTTGAGTTCGATAGATTTGTAGTTCTCGGGGGTGTACGGTAAGCATAGATGAGTACCCGTTGTTGCCTACGACAGCTTATTATGTCTTGGGTATTTGATTAAAAGTATCCTTTACCGTAAATAAGGGTTGGGTCTACATACTCTTTGGGCTGCGGAATGTTCATCTCAAACTTTAACTCCCCTTTGGTCTCCCTTGTTGCGGGGAGAGCGTCTGTTGCGTGTTTGCTCATTTTCTTGCTATTCTGTCTATTATACTTTGACTTATGCGTGGCAGTCAAACAATCTAGTTATATCACAGGACTTACGCACCTCATATTGTAGTAGCCTGATTCATCAGGCGATCGGGGCATGGGCAGCATCCATACCCATCGTAGGCGGAGCATCTTGCCCCGCATTGGCACTGAAACATCGGACTACAAAACTTCAGCGTTCAACTGTGTAAGTCCTAATCATATATGTGTCTGTTTCATAAAATCTTCTATTCTGGAATTCAATAAAACTTGATTTATGTCATAAAAACTTTGATTGAAATTGACTTTTATAAGCCACCCCTCATTATTAAATGTATGGTCAACATTCGCAAATTCAAACTGTCTATGACAATTAGCACAGACCACTATCAGATTCTGTGGTTGATGACCTTCTGCTCGATCTATGTGATGAATTTCAAAATAAGGCGTATCATCTGTTTTTAAAAATGTAAAGTCACATACTTGGCAATGACCTTGATAAATCTTCCCTAATAGAACTCTTAAATTGTGAGGAGTTCGTTCTCTCGTCCGGTTCGATTGTCTACTAACATATCCTCTTCTTCTAACTGGCATCGTGTCTACTAATCGACGATATTCATTAAGCACGACTTTGCTATTATCCAATTCCGTCCAATTTGCCAGTCGAACAACACCTTCCAAAGCTGCATCTTCATCTTGAGAACGGTCAAAGCCATCTTGTAACTCTTTTGTTTTTATGATGAAATCGTTTTCGGCTATCAATCTATAAATACGCTCTTGCTCATCTATCAGTTGGATAACTATTTCATCACCATCTCTGATATTATTTGTATCAAACCAATCCACCAGTCCCCCAATTCGGGATTCATTCGTAGAGCCAGTATGTGAGGTATAGTTTTTAACCTCCGGAATGAGGGAATCTCCCAAATAGACTCGAATAGTTGTATTATGATCAGGGAACCATCGCGTTAGAGATCGCGGGAGAGCTATTAACCCTCTATCTATTCGACTTTGGGAGATTTTGACTGTCTGATAATTATAATTGATTTTGCTTCTAGTTTTCATCATCTTCAGCAACTTCGACCTCATCGGCGTACCGCCAATCCTCTAAGGTCGAAAGAATTTCGCCTTCATCTATGGGCAGATTTCTAGCAATATTAAGAGCAGCATCCTCATCTTCTGCTTCAACTTCATCAGTACAAAAACCTGAGTAGTATCTTCTAACAAGAAATTTCATTTTTAACTCCTCCGAATATTGACCAACGTTTAGAGTAATCATATCAAATTGATCCATCATCCACGTGACGGCTCTGTCATCGTCTGTCTTAGTTCCCGATGTAATTCAACGAGGTGGGTGTCATTTTCCATCACCTGCTCCAAGTGTACCATCCGCTCGGGTCCTGCGGTGCGTATCATCGCTTCGCCGTGGATGCGATCAATCCAGAACCGTGCTTCTTTAGCGAACATGTCACGCAATTCCCCAAGCCGTTCCTCGGGGTAACGAGAGCAGAAGTTCATTGTGTACATCCGGCGTCGCTCAGAGCCGCCAAACGCAGCGTGTTTGAGGTTTTGGTTGAAGACGACAATATCGCCGGGGTTCGTCTCCAGAATGAGTGCCGGGACTTCAGGACCGGACATCCCCCAGATCTGGCCGCTCTCACGAATATCGCGTTCAATCGTGTCGGCATAAGGCTCGCCAACGCGGTGACTGCCGGGGATCACACGAAGTGCACCCGTATCGCGGGTGAGCGGATCGAGGTAGAAAGGGATCTTGATATCCATCAGCCGGTTTCCATTGTAACCGTCGGAGTGCCAACGGGTGTCCCCGGCGTAGAGATTGCCGTCGCCGCTTGTATAGTTAAAGTCATCCCCACAAATACTGGCAGCGATGTCGTGGATGCGCGGATCGTCCAGTAGTGAACTGAGGTACTCACTGAGATCAGGGAACGGGCAGATGCAAGAACGATTCACCCCGTCGTGCAGCGCACCGTTATGCCCGCCCCCGTGGACAGCCCAGACAGCTTCAAACTCGTCAATAATCTTATCGGCGCAGTCAGCCAATAATCCCGGAAAGGACAGGAACCCAAACGTATCAAAAAATGCCATCTGTTGGTCGTTAAGTCGTGTTGACTCCATTGGCGCGTCTCCAATCTCTATTGGCTCATGTTAAGAAAGTAAACAATGATCGTGGTTCCTTACTGCCGAAAACTCGGTTTCTCTTAGCGTTTTGCACGTTCTTTTGTTATCGGAACTCTGTTGACAGCATAACTTCAGCTAAGACCAATTGAGCCCTCATCCACGTGACGGTTCTGTCATTGTCTCTCTTAGTTCCTGATGTAATTCAGCGAGATGGGTGTCGTTCTCCATCACCTGCTCCAAGTGTACCATCCGCTCCGGTCCCGCTGTGCGGATCATCGCTTCGCCGTGGATACGATCAATCCAGAACCGTGCCTCTTTGCCCAGTTTATCGCGCAACTCGCCAAGTCGCTCTTCCGGGTAGCGACGGCAGAAGTTCATTGTGTACATCCGTCGTCGCTCAGAACCGCCAAACGCAGCGTGTTTGAGGTTGTGGTTGAAAACGACAATATCGCCGGGATTTGTCTCCAAAATAAGTGCAGGAACCTCAGGACCGGACATCCCCCAAATCTGCCCGCTCTCACGGATATCGCGTTCAATCGTATCGGCGTAAGGTTCACCAACACGGTGACTACCGGGGATAATGCGGAGCGCGCCGGTGTCGCGGGTCAGCGGATCGAGGTAGAAAGCGATCTTGATACTCATCAGTCGGTGCCCGTCGTACCCGTCAGAGTGCCAACGGGTGTCACCTGCGTAGAAATTACCGTCGCCACTTGTATAGTTAAAGTCATCGCCACAAATGCTGGCGGCTATGTCGTGAATACGTGGGTCATCCAGTATGGAACTGAGATATTCACTTCGATCCGGGAATGGAAAGATGCAAGAACGGTTCACCCCGTCGTGCAGCGCGCCGTGGTGTCCACCACCGTGGGAATTCCAGATGGCTTCAAACTCGTCGATTATTTTATCGGCGCAATCAGCCAACAATCCCGGAAAGGACAGGAACCCAAACGGATCAAAAAATGCCATCTGTTGGTCGTTGAGTTGTGTTGATGTCATGGTTATATCTCCAAGCTTCATCCCCTAAATACATGGTTCATTGATTCATTAGTACATGAAGAATACTTAACGCAATGACGCAACGGCGCAAAGTTTTTTAAGGGAATTTCCTAGCGTCTCTGTGTTCTATTCTTCTCTTCACGTTTCACGCTATCAACAGTCGCAAACTAGCACCATTGGTTAAATCAGGTTATTTTATCAAATCTCTGTACCCTCTCCTACCAATTCTTCGCCCATACGTTTCAGGCCAGCGGTCAATCCTCCATCCACTACGAGGTTTGTCCCAGTAACGAAAGATGCTTGATCCGACGCCAGAAAGAGCGCAGCTGCAGCAATCTCTTCGGGCTTACCAACCCGTTTGAGCGGATACCACTTCGCCAGACGGTCGAAGACATCCGGATCCTTTTCACGTACCGACGTCCATGCAGGCGTTTGAATAGTTCCCGGACAGATTGAATTGGCGCGGACTCCATGCTCTCCGTAGCGGACAGCGATGTTCTGCGTCAGCGAGATAACTCCCGCTTTGGCAGCGCTATATCCCTCCTCGCCGAGTCCGAGTAGCCCATTCACCGAAGCGATGTTGACAATCGCCCCCTTGTCTTGAGAAATCATGTGGGGCAATACAGCTTTACAACAGAGGAAGGCACTTGACAAACAACCGCTTATATTCCTGTTCCACAGTTCTTCATCAACGGTGAGGAGGTCGCCTCCATCACAGAAGTAGGCATTGTTCACTAAGATATCAACGTTGCCGTAGGCGCCAACTGTCTGAGCTACCATCGCCTCGATCGCGACGGAGTCCGTTACATCCGTATGCACAAACCGAGCAGTTCCATCTTCATCTTCGATTGATGCAACCGTCTCTATTCCAGCAGCGTCGTTAATATCTGCTACGACGACATGGGCACCTTCGGCGGCGAATCGGCAGGCGATCGCACGACCAATCCCCGACCCCGCCCCTGTTATAACTGCTGTTCGCTTCGCTAATTGCACAGTTTCTGCTCCTTCCTACTACCCTCAAGCATAACTATGGTGAATTCTAAAAACAGATAACACTTTCGCCTCCGGTAGGGGCGGTTTCCTAACCGCGCCGGTTTGGAGTGTCTCATTAAAGGTTCACTATAGATGCCGCGCTTTACAGCCCTGCCTGTTCACTGAGTCGCTCTAACAGTTTGCAATAGGCTTTCTGCCCCTGCTCAAAGCTGCTGATCCGGAAAAACTCGTCCGGGGCATGCGCATTTTCATCCTCCAAGCCGAAGGCGAAGGTCACTGTATAGACATCTAATTTATCCAAGAAGAGACGGCATACCGGAAGGGTACCGCCCAGTCGGGTATAGTACGGCGTTTTTCCGTACACCTCTTCGAGCACAGCGTAAGCCGCCTGATTCCCCGGATGATCGTCCGGTATTCGGTATGCCGGGGAGGGGGCAGCTTTTGGCGTGGTGCTTATCTTTACCCCCGGCGGCGTATATTTCTCGATGTGAGCGGAGAGCTGCTCCAAAATCTTGTTAGGATTCTGGTCCGGCACCAAGCGGCAAGTGATTTTCGCGTGGGCTTCACTCGGAATGACAGTTTTGCTGCCCTCGCCCTGAAAACCACCCCAGATGCCATTCAGCTCCAGCGTCGGGCGAACCCATGCTCGTTCGAGTGCCGTATAGCCGGGCTCACCGAAGAGGCGATCCACTCCGAGTTGCTCCCTATACTCTGTTTCGTTGTGACCGATAGCTGCAATCTGCTCTCGATCCGCAGCGGAGAGCGGGACAACATCGTCATAGAAACCTTCGACTAACACATCGCCCGCCGGACTGCGCATAGAGTCTAAGAGACGCACGAGGGCGTGAATTGGGTTTTGGACAGTGCCACCATAGATTCCAGAATGCAGGTCTACATTGGGTCCCACCACATCAATCTGTAGTGCGCAGAGCCCCTTGAACCCAACCAGCAGTGAGGGTTGGTCCTCACGCCACTGCAACCCGTCGGCGCTGACCACCAGATTACAAGCCAATAATTCCTTATGGGAATCTATCGTTGCCGGGAGATGGCCACTGCCGATCTCCTCCTCACCTTCAAAGAAGAATTTCAGGTTGACCGGTAGGCTCCCCTCTGCCTTGAGCATCGCTTCGGTGGCGAGGATGGGGATAAGCATGTTCCCTTTGTCATCTGAGGAGCCACGTGCGTACACCCGCCCGTCCCGCACAACTGGCTCAAAGGGCGGGTCAGACCACAGGTCTACCGGATCAACAGGCTGTGTATCAAAGTGGCCATAGATCAAGATAGTCGGTTTGTCCGGAGCGTGTAGCCATTCGCCGTAGACCACCGGAGGTCCATTGGTCGGCAGGATGCGGACCCCTTCGATGCCAGCGGCGTTCAAACGATCTGCGACCCATTCACCGGCGCGCTGAATATCGCCGGCGTGTTCGGATAGTGCGGAGATGCTCGGAATGCGGATAAAGTCCAGCATCTCATCCAAGAATCGAGACTTGTTGCTTTCCAGATAATTTTCCCAATTCGCCATCGGTTCTCCTATTTCTTTTTTAATTGGATAGTTGGGTGGAGCTATCACCCCGGTAGGTGCGTTTTCTAACCGCATCTACCGGCGCAGTTGGAAACAGCGCTTACCAAACATGGGGAGCGAAAGTGTCTATATTATTTTTAGAATCCACTATAATTATGTTTCACGCTTCGATGGCTACTCAGCACTTTCGGCAACGAGTGTCAATTCCTCTTTGCCACCAAGCCCGGCGGCGACTGGGAACGACTTCCGTTCCGGCTTGCCGTTGCGTGGCACATAACGGACCTGCGGCGAGAAGTATGCGTAAAGTGCGGTGTTCCTCGGATTTGGTGAGCGATTCGGGCCAGAGCCGTGCGCCATGAGACTGTGGAAGAATAGCGCACTCCCCGCAGAAAGGGGAACCTCAATCTGTCCTGAAAAATCGCGATCCTCATGGTCTGTCAGAGATTCATCCTGTTCGCGAGCGATATGTCCCCAAGACTGAAGCCCCCATTTGTGGCTCTGGGGAATCACCTGAAAACATCCATTTTCAGGTGTGGCGTCGTTGAGTGCAATGCTCACCGTTACCAA
Source organism: Candidatus Poribacteria bacterium (assembly GCA_022822005.1). Lineage (GTDB taxonomy): Bacteria > Poribacteria > WGA-4E > WGA-4E > PCPOR2b > PCPOR2b. The sequence continues at coordinate 55,742 of JAJECO010000040.1, read as the reverse complement.
CTTCGGCGGCTCCATGGGCCAATACGCGGAATCCTGATGGATGCCGTGTGCGGAGCCGTGGAATGCCGGCTTGAACATCAGTGTACTTCTGAACAGCAAGAGATCGGGTCCAAGAAGCTTTTGCACAACTTGGATTAGTTTCGGATGGACTGAGAGGCGACGAAATACGTCCGAATATTGGCGGGTGTTTTCAGCCTTTCTTAGCACCGGAAGCCTATCATCCGCGACACCGTGGGTCGTCATTTCCTGTGCCTCGTTTTTAGCGTAAGGCTCACGTTGAAAGTGACCATTTTCGCCCTTCGCTTCCAGTTCGGCGGCAAGTTTGTGCAGGCGTAGAATTTCAGCCTGACATTCCACCAATTCTTCTGGCGATAGTAGATTCTCTACGACAAGGTAGCCCTCTTTTTCAAAGAAGGTTTGTTGTTCTTGTTGGGTCATATCAAATCTCCTTGAGCGTTATTCATCATGGGCGGTGCGGAGCGCCGTCCGCAATTTCCGCAAGTCGTTTGACAAGATGTGCATTAAAATTGTAGGGACTGCTGTATTCGGAGACCTCTTGGAATTTACGGCAGATGAACAGGTGGCGACCATCGCAGTCGGCTTCGATGAGCAGTGGACGTCCTGACGGATCGCGCAACAAATCAACGACACCAATCTCAAACCCAATCAGATCCGCCAAACTCAGGGCAAGTGATACCATCTCTTCATCAACCGTTTGTAGGAACTCATAACGTGCTCCCGTTGCAGCGTTAATAATTGACGCTTCAGCCGTATTAACGCCCTCCTTCACGCGCATTGTACCCATAACCACCTTGTTTCCAACAACATACATACGATAGACGCGATCATTGGTTTGTGCAGCCGTGCCGATGAACTGTTGCACATAGTAGGGCGGCGCAAGCACCAGCGTCTGATCAAGGATGCGGTTGCGCTGTCCAAAGACGACCTGATAGGTCCGATCTCGCCTCCGTGTCGTTATCGTTCCTCCCTCATGCCGTAAGATCCGATGCCCCGCACCGCCGCATAGATTTGTCGATTTCAATAACGCTATTCCGTAACGGTCTAATATTTCTATCACTGCATCGGGGGTCTGGGAGATGGTCGTTTCAGGTGTCGGTAGGTCGTTTTCAATAATAAGCCGAGAAGTTGCTATTTTATCAATGGCAATCTCCTGCGATCTCACTGAATTGATGACAAGTCGTTCTGCTTCAATCTGTTTCAGTGTTTCAAGCTCATCGTAGGGTAACACATAAACCAAGTCTATGTCCATCTGACCGAGCATTGCCGGTGTCAGTCGATAACTCTGTCCCCCCGCAAGCCTAATCTCATGCTCAAGCCCTTGAACCAGGTCTGCTAACAGGAACCAGTACGCGGGTTCATAGAGCAATCCGATTTTCATAACGAATTCAGCGCGCGTTGTCGGAGTTCAGCCATCTTCTCCGCGGATGCAGCCCGTGCTGACTGCCATCCTGCTAAGTCACGCTCCCCGGTTTTAAGAAAGTCGAGCACATAGCCTTCGGCTTCCATATATTCCGCGCACAGATGCGCAACACTGCCGGCAATATGGTTCGGAATAGTCGTTACGCCGTTGCAATCCCCATGTATCAAATCCCCGGGGTAGACTGTAGTCCCACCGACATGCACCGGGATGTTCACCTCCGCTATTTGGTGGTAGCCGTGAGAGGGGTTGGTCCCGCTCGTGAAGGTGGGAAAATTGATCTCCCGGACCTGATCTAAATCTCGCCCAGCACCACTCGTGACCAGTCCTACGCAACCGAAGGTCTGATAGGTCATGCACATCACTTCGCCAAAGGTTGCCGCAGCGGCTGGGACATCGAGATCTTGGAAGACAACCACACGAGGTTCAGGAATCGAGTTGATCTGTTCGATCTGGCTATCCATACCGGCGTAGGTCTCTCCTTCACGCGGCGGATTACTGGTAGAAAGCGTCGCTGTTGTTGCATACCCAACCATCGGCGGCATTTCCGGGAAACAGGATTGGATGCGGTCATCCATATAGCCCGCGTTGCGTGGACGTACATCAAACAGTTCTATAACGTTACAAATTGTGGGCGTATCTACCGCTTTAAGCAATTCTAACTCTTCGGCTGAAATTGTTTGGACTGGATTCATGGCTCTCCCTCTGGGGACACTGTCGAAATGCGGAATACAAACTCCATCGGAACTTACGAAAACTGATTATAACACGATTTGATTGGGAAGGCATTTATTTTTTTTAGAATCTGCTTCCTGCGCTTTCCAAGGGGTGAAACATTTGTTTCTTTCAGAAACATCTGTTTCTTTCGCCCCGGACCTTGAATTTAAAAGGGTTTGCGAGCCATCTATCTCAAAATGACGCTCCCATCCGTTTCACCCCTTTCAGTTTTTTTCCCAGACCCTATTCATATCAATTAGTGGTATCCATCCGATTTCAGAGTAATTCTGTGAAGCGCGTGAAAGCAGTAAACAGAGCGGTTTCGGCGTGATTGTCTCCGGTGTAAGACAGAGGCTAAGAGGTTGTATACTCTCATCCTGGCACATTTTGGCATCTATTTTGCACATAGCATGGCAAAGGTGTTGAGAAGAATCCAAAAAACAGGAAGGAGAAACCGCATTGAAGCCAGTAATTCAGGAAGCGTTGAACAGACAAATTAACCATGAATTTTACTCATCTTACTTTTACCTGTCGGTGTCAGCCTATTTTGAATCACTTAATTTGGGTGGTTTCGCGCATTGGATGCGGTTACAGGGTGAGGAAGAGCGGACACACGGGATGAAGTTGTTTGACTATCTCCACGACAGGAACGGACAGGCAACCTTTGAAGCGATTGCTCAGCCGCCTATAGAATTTCAGTCTCCGACAGATGCCTTCCAGCAGGTCATGCAGCATGAAGTGCACGTAACAGAGACCATTGATCGACTCTACGAACTGGCGGTCCAAGAAAAAGATTACCCCATGCAGGTGGAGCTACAATGGTTTATTTCCGAGCAGGTCGAAGAGGAGAAGCAAGCCCGTCAGATACTGGATCAGCTAAAAATGATTGGTGATCAGGGCACGGCTCTGTATCTGTTAGACAAGGAGTTAGGCGAACGCGAGAGCGACGGCTAAACGTGGGTTTGTTTTTTTCAACAGGAACCATTCAAATAACACAGGAAGAATTATGGAGACTCTAACGCAAACTCTCGGTCAGGAAGCACTACTCAGCACAAGAATTGGTGAAGTTGATAGGGCGGAATCCTACGGGATCGAGTCACAATTTGGAACGTCCGAGCGGCACACTGAGCTTGTGCCTGCGGAGTCCAGTCTCAGTCCCGCCGTCCAACCGAGTCCTTTGCCTGTAACGGTCTACATGGAGAATATGGCAAAGGAACATATCCTCGTCGTTGATGACGAACAGAACATGCTTAACACCCTTGCATTTATTCTGGAATCTGCGAATTATCAGGTCACAACCGCTGCGGAGGGTCAACAAGCATTAGAAGAAATATTGGCGGCACGAGAGAACGGTCACCCGGTAGATCTACTCATCACGGATCTTCGGCTACCCGGTTTAACCGGACTTCAGTTGATTGATGAGTTGCATTATCTGAAAATCAAAATCCCCGTTCTGCTCATCACCGCCTATGGAAACCGCTCGCTGTTTCGTGAACTAAGGCGCACCGGTTGTGCAGACTACCTTGACAAACCCTTTGATTACAAGGAACTTGTGAAGCGTGTTGATTCACTTGTGGAAAAAAAGGTAACTGGGTGAGAGACAAACATCAAAAAACAAGGAGGAAATTGACATGCTATGGGGTGAGGCGTCTTTGAGGCTCAAACTGAACGGTTTTGAGGATGGATTAAATGATACGATAGATCGACTGACCTATGAGATCCTTCAGGAGTATCGTGAAGGAGTTGATGTTGCACATCAGTTGATGCAGCCCCCAATGTGGGAAATCTTTGAGGATACAGCGATTCCATTTGGTAGTCCAAGACATGAATCGGACGACATTGCTTAGATAAGCGTGGCTTCAACATCGCTTCCTTGAAGCCAAGGTAGAATGGCTAAACAGTAAAATTGAATGTTAATATTTTAGTAAGAAACTGAAGAAGTACCGCAGCAAGGCTAAACACAATCTGGATGCGCTATCTATCGCGTCCCAATCATTATAGAAGGAGGTAAACGATCATGGCAGTCATTACAGTCTCAAGAGAATACTACAGTCGCGGCACAGAGATTGCCCGACAAGTTGCTCAGGACCTAGGATATAACTATTTTGATAAGAATATCCTCAACGAGGTGGCACAGGCCGCGAACACAACCGCTCAACAGGTTAGTCGCTACGACGAGAAGTGTGAAAATGGACTAAAGGGTTTCCTCAAGAAACTCTTTGTCCCGGAATTCTCGCGATACCTGGATTTCCCTTACTACTACTACCCCTCCGAATTTCTGATGGATAGCTATCCTGTCGAGAGGGATATAGCATTTGATGAGGACCTTATTCCCACTGAAACGGAGGTCTTGAGGTTCTTCCAGCATATCATTGAAAAACTGTGGAAGATGGACAATGTTGTCGTTGTCGGACGTGGAAGCCAGATGATTCTCGCGGATAGACCAAATGCGCTTCACGTGCGCTTCGTCGCACCTGTTGCGGACCGTATTGAACGGGTCATGAATGAACAAGGGATCGTCTATCCCTTAGCGGAGAGAGAGGTTGATGCCGTCGACAAGCAACACGCTCAATATATCAAACATTACTACGATGCCGACTGGGCGGATCCCAAGCACTACGATTTGGTCCTAAATACTGGATCAGTGAGCGATGAACAAGCGGCAAAAGTCATCATCACCGCTATCCGCAATCAAGAGGCAGATATGCAAAACGGTAAAGACGTGAAAACATGGAAGGAGACGCCCCCAAGCGCGCTCCCCTCTTTTATCTCCTCCACTCCCCCGAGCATACTCCGGGATCATCCAAGACATTGGGGTTAACGGTGCGGGCTAATGCTTTAGTTAATCCTATTGACATGAGGTAACTATGGCAGCCTATCAAAACCTGTTCATGTTTGTCGCCGGTTTTGTTCTCATCGCGTTGGCTTCAAAACAGATTGGACAGTTTTTTGCCAAATTTAAACTCCCTTTGATCAGTGGCTTTCTCTTTACCGGTATAATCGCAGGTCCCTTTATATTCGACTTCATTTCTGTAGAGGCGACCGAGCGGTTACGCTTTGTGGATGAGCTCTCCTTGGCATTTATTGCCTTTGTCGCCGGAAGTGAACTGTACTTGAAGGAGCTGAGAAGCCGATTTAAGAGCATTAAATTGGTAAGTATTGGTATTGTCGTCAGCACCTTCATCTTAGGCAGCTTGACCGTTTTTGTGTTGGCAGATTTCATGCCATTTATGCGTGGCCTTCCAGTCACAGGTCGAATTGCCATTGCTATCCTTGCCGGTGCGATTTTGGTCGCTCGGTCTCCCTCCTCCGCCGTTGCGATCATAAAAGAACTCCGTGCCAAAGGACCATTCACGCAAACAGTCATGGGTGTTACTGTTGTTACGGATGTCCTTGTCATCATCCTGTTTGCTGTCAATGCGTCTATCGCAGATGCCCTTCTCACCGGACTTCGGTTTAATCTAACCTTCATCGCTCTGTTATTCGCTGAGTTGGCGGTAGCAGTGGCGGCCGGATATGTCGTCGGAAGAATTTTACAACGGATTCTGTCAAGCCGAATCAATCACGGTGCAAAGATAGTCGGCATCTTACTGACAGGCTATGCTGTCTTTGCCGTATCCGTTTGGATTCGCCACGCCACCCATGCTATCCTACCGTTTGAAGTGTTTATTGAGCCACTGCTCGTTTGCATGATTGGGAGTTTCTGGCTGATTAACAGGACCGACACGCGGGATGAGTTCCTGAAGACGTTGCACGAGGTTGGACCGCTGGTTTATATCGCCTTTTTCACACTGACCGGTGCCTCACTTACTTTGGACATCTTGGCAGATATTTGGCCAATTACGTTACTGTTGGTTGCGGTTCGTTTTGTAGTGATATTCATCGGCTCTTTGACCGGCGGCGTTCTGGCTGGAGACCCAATGACGTACAACAGAGTCAGCTGGATGGCGTATATCACACAAGCCGGCGTTGGATTGGGACTGGCTAAAGAGGTCGGAGGTGCGTTTCCGGCGTGGGGCCCAGCTTTTGCCACACTGATGATTTCGACCATCGTGGTGAATCAGCTTATCGGACCTACCCTTTTCAAATGGGCGCTCGTCTGGGTGAAGGAAGCGCGTCCACGTGCCAAGAAATCTGAGCCAGATCAGATACACAGTGCCATCATTTTTGGTTCGGATAGTCAATCGCTGGCGCTTGCTCGGCAGCTGCGTGCACATGATTGGGAGGTAAAGGTCGCATACAGTCAAACGGAAGAGATAGAAAATGTGACAAGTTCGTATTTTGATGCCCGTCCGATGCCTGGTCTTTCGTTAGATGAATTGCAAACATTTGGTGTAGGAGAAGCCGGTGCCGTTGTCGCCATGCTGTCTGACGAAGAAAATTACCGTATCTGTGAACTTACCTATGAGCATTTTGGAACAGATAACCTCGTTGTGCGACTGAACCATTTGGCAAATTATGATCGTTTCCGTGAATTGGGCGCGTTTACTGTCAGACCCTCCACGGCAATCATTAGTTTACTGGACCATTTTGTTCGGGCCCCATCATCAATATCACTGTTACTTGGGATGGAGGAGAACTACGATATTATTGATTTGGAGGTCCGTAATCCCAACTTGGCGGGTATGGCTGTCCGGGATCTGCGTCTGCCGTCCGATGCCTTAATCCTATCGGCTCGCCGTGCTGGGCATATCATAATTACGCACGGTTATACAGAGTTCCAGACTGGTGATTGGGTTACAGTGGTTGGCTCGTTGGAAAGTCTGGAAGAGTTGGAGCTGCGATTTGGTGAATACGGGCAATCCTCACACGCTGTTTATTCCCTACGACACCAATTGGCTCTCGGAAAGGATACATGAGGATGAAATGCTGTGGAAGGGAGGGTGAGTTAGCTATGACTTTAGCAGAAACCTTTGATTTATGCCAAGAGATTGAACTGAGACATGCAAAACTATACGCGACGCTATCTGTCCGATTGGGCGATGTCGATGAACGAATTGCGCGATTTTGGCAGGAGATGAGCGCAGAGGAGTGGCAGCACCATCTCCTCGTCGGTTTTGGACGTTCGCTCTGTGCCCAGACCTTTGGGCTAGATGCCCCCGGTCCTCAGTTAGCCGATGTATCTATCGAACGGATTAACAACACATTGAGTGAATATGAAGAGCGTGTAAGTGCAAAACAGGTTACTCTCAATGACGCATTTGAGATCGCTGTTGCGCTTGAGACCGGCGAGTCAGACGCAATCTATGCAGAGTTGGTTTCGACCATCAAAGATGCAATCTATCAGAGCGGTAGACCCTATCTGTTGGGCCGTATCTCCCAGATGGAAAAGGATATGCACGATCACGTGAATCATCTGATTGATGCCGCCAAGCGGTTTTCTATTAATCCGGAGCTGGTGCGAAAAGCACACCGTTTGACAGATCCCCACACGCCTCCACTGAATTAACGCGAGTTGCTGGTTCTACTGATATTTGATAAATTGAACCAATTACCATTTGTCTTGGGTCGTCAATGAAATTGTTCCACTCAGCTCTGGGCCTCCCATCCGAACGATGAGATCTCAATAGCGGAGGGAGATTAAAGATGAACGCCAAACGTTTTGTAATATTAACCCTGCCCCTTACCTTACTGTTTGTTTGTGGGAATCTCGCCGTAGGATCAAGTATAGTCAAGGAACCCTTCTCTGCATACATGAAGCGAACTGAATTGGTTTTTATTGGGACACTCGTTAAAAGGCAATACGTCCATAACCCAGTAACAAATGGATATGTTACTGACCTTACTTTCAATGTTGATAAACTCATAGAAGGCATTCCAAACATTGATAAGGATACAGTAACATTTTGTATTCCTGGAGGTAAGAATCACTGGAATTCAATGGGGCAGGACTTTGTCACATTAGAGATAGGTGATAGTCTATTGATGCTCATGCGAGAAAATACACATATTGCTAAATGGATGCCTCGTTACAAAGGGCTTTACTCGGCCTCATCATCAATAGGAATATATTCAGGTCTGATTGCCGAAGCAAAAAAGGTAAATAACAAAATTGAATATACTGTCTATATGTGGTCTATTGGCAAAGATGAATCTAAAGAAGGTTTTATCAAGAAACCTATATTTGGAATGCCTCTCTCCTTGTATGTGAGACTTATGAGAGCTGCCCGAAAACATCCTGAACATATAGATCCACTGGTAGACATGATGTTTGATGTAATTGGGGAGTCCGCATCAGATGGTCTTAAATATGAAGAGGCGCATCATATTTACTATAAGCCTATTATTGCTAATTTTGAGCATGTTTTGGATAGATTGAAAGTTGCTAACACACAAGCAGAAAGGGAATAGAGCCATGAGAACTCAGTAATGAACTAATGTACTTTTGAACGCTTGAGCACCTCGTCAAACAGTCTCATCCTCACTATCTAACGTTAGTTCCAGAAAGATGTCCTCCAAACTCAGGTCCGTCGTTGTGCGGTTCTGACGCAGCTCCTCCATCGTTCCCACCGCAACAAGCTTTCCTTCGTTAATGATACCTATCCGATCGCACACCCGCTCTGCAATCTCAAGAACGTGCGTAGTCATGAACACTGTGCATCCACGATCGCAGCACTCACGCAAGAGATCCCTTGCGATGCGAGCACTTTTCGGGTCAAGGCCGCTTGTCGGTTCATCGAGAAACAGAACACGCGGCTCATGCACCAACACCGCTGTCAAAAGGATCTTTTTCTGCATGCCGTAGGAGTAGCTTTTGATTAGTGAGTCTGCGGCGTCAGTAAGATCAAACGCCTCCAGCAACTCCTCCATCCGCCGTCCTGATCGTTTAGGATCAATCTCGTAGAGATCTGCAATGAAGCGAACAAACTGCCTCCCTGTCAACGTCTCATAGAGGTGTGGTGTGTCGGGCATTAAGCCCGTTATCGCTTTCACCTGTGATGCCTGCGTCCTGACATCATAATCGCAAATCGTCGCGGTGCCGGAGGTTGGACGGATCAAACCGGTTAGCATGTTGATAGTTGTAGTCTTCCCGGCACCATTGGGACCCAAAAAACCGAACAATTCACCTGCTTTGACCTGCATGGTCAGGCTATCCACGGCGACAAGTTTGCCGAAACGTTTGGTCAGTTCTTTTGTCGTTATCATTTGAGCGAAAAGGGGCTCCGAAGTCGTTGTCAATTCTGCATTTTGTGCTTCGCGTATTATACCACACTGCCGAAGAGATTCAACGGAAATAGATGTTGACAGGCGCCATCGAAATTGCTATTCTATCTACATACATTTCTTAAATCCATAGGAGGCTTACAATGGCAAATACAACTTTACTCGATCCAGTCGCTCCAAACAACCCGTCGGAGAAATATCTTGCTCCGCGCCTCAATGACCTCAACGGCAAAGTGATGGGCTTACTGAACATCAGTAAAAACGGCAGCGATATCTTCCTCGATCGTGTTGAAGAGCTGATGCGTGAGAATTTTGACCTTGTCGATGTGGTGCGTGTAACAAAACCAACCTTTGCACGTCCCGCACCGCAAGACCTAATCACAGAACTCGCCGATCGGTGCGACTTCGTGGTGGAAGGGCTTGCAGACTGAGGTTCCTGTATATCGTGCAGTGTGCACGACGGAACCGCTTTAGAAGAACGTGGCATCCCCAGCGTATCGATCTGCTCCGATGTATTCTTCGCTGCCGGGGAAGTTCAAGCGAAATCGCTCGGTTATCGCGATTTCCATCCAACCACCGTTGACCACCCGATCCAGAGCCTTACACCTGATCAAATCCGTGGTCGTGCAGATGGTATCGTTGAAAAGATTACCGCTGCATTGACAAAGGTTTGATAGTGGTAAAGCAAGTTGCCATTTGCAGAATCGGCTACCGTTTAGGCGAATGGGAACCAAAGTAAGAAAATCAACGCCCCGATAAATCGGGATTCAAAGCAACTCGCAGTGGATTAACAAATCCACTGCACAGGTGCGAGTACGGCTCGGCTCAGTAGATGTATAAAAAAGGGAGTATGCACCTCCATGAACGTCATCTTTATCATGAACGATACCTTTCGCAGGGACCACTTGGGATGCTACGGCAACACTTGGATTCAGACGCCCAATCTGGATGGGTTTGCCCAGCACGCAGCCCTTTTTGAGCAATTCTATGCAGCCTCCTATCCGACGGTGCCTAACCGGTGGGACTTGGCGACCGGGCGTTTCGGTTTCCCTTCTCGCGGGTGGCAGCCCTTGAGCCCTGGAGATGTGACTTGGGGGCAGCTCCTGTCTGCGGACGGTGTGCATACCCAAATGATCTGGGATACCCCAATGCTTGCAATGCACGATTATAACTACACACGTGGCTTCGGGGGACTCAGTTTTGTGCATAGCCAGAAGGGTGATCCATGGATAACTGACCCCTCTCTGGACATTCAACTGGGGGCACAACCCCATAAAATCCGCAATATCTCAGGTCTACAAAACTACCTCCGCAACCACGCCGCCCGTCAATTCGATCGTGAGTTCTGCATTGGACGGGGGATGTCGGAAGCGATGGATTGGCTGGAGACCAACCACAACCAAGAGTCGTTTTTCCTCTATGTCGATATGTGGGATCCCCATGAACCGTTCGACTGCCCTTGGTACGACTATGCGCTATACGCCGATCCCGACTACGATGGCGATCGGATGTTGTACCCGGAATACGGTCGCCCAACATATATGTCCGAGGCGGAGGCGGCGCATCTCCGTGCACTCTATGCCGGCAATGTCACACTGACGGATCGGTGGGTGGGCGCATTTCTGGATCTGGCAGAACGGTTGGGGCTCTTTAAGAATACACTCATCATCTGGGCCTCCGACCACGGGCACCTGTTCGGAGACCATGACCTACAAGGCAAGCCGGGAGCCGAACTCGGTAAGCTCTACGAAATCACCGTCCGGATCCCCCTCTTGATTCATCACCCCGATGGATTGGGAGCAGGTGAACGGATTCACGGGGTTGTCCAACCCCCTGATATCTTACCCTCAATCTTGGACTTCCGTGGAATCTCAACACCGTCACACATCCAAGGGACCTCATTCCTCCCCTTGATGAGTGGAGACACAGCAAAGATACACGATTACGCCTTCTCAAGTCGATTCCCGCCCAGCGCAGGGACGACCGGCTACACGCCGGTAGAGGGTGCCACTTTCGACGGTTGGGTTGGTTCTGACCGGAACGTTGAACCCAGCACCATCACCGATGATGAGTGGGCTTACCTATGTGCACCGCAGGGGATGCCTTCCGAACTGTATAACCTGAAAACCGATCCTGATCAGCAGCATAACATTGTGGATTCCCATCCCGATGTCGCTGAACGGATGCGTGCCGCTTGGATCGAGTTTCTGGAAAATCACGATGCCTCTGAAACGCGCATCCGTCCGTTCCAAGATGCGGACGTCGAGGTGCACACGCCAGCGGGCGGAACGGTCTACGCATTCCGAGATGATCACGATCAATGGATTGCTTTCCCTACTGAGGGGCAGGCACGCCGCGCTGCGTATCATGACGATGCACCGGGACCGAAGCGTGAGATTCAGAAGATAACCTTTGGTGATCTGCTAGCCGACAATCCGAAAAACCTGATTCACCTGTATGGACAGTATTATTGGGCGCAAGACCTTGCTTGATAACCTCTCACACCGTTGAAAAATGGGGAGTTGCCAAACCGTGGCGGAATCACAAACCTTAGAGAATACGTCAATTGAGATAGTCCGCGAGATTGAGCGAGGAAAGGTTCAGCACGCTCTGTTCGATTTCGACGGGACGATTTCGCTAGTCCGCGACGGTTGGCAGAGCGTCATGGTGCCCATGATGGTTGACATCCTGCTTGGAGAAACGGAAACGGATGAAACGCCGGAGCAGCTGGAAGAGGTTGTTGTTGAATTTGTGGATAATTTGACCGGCAAGCAGACCATCTACCAAATGATGCAGCTCTGCGAAGAGATTGAGAAGCGGGGTGGCGTCCCCAAGGAACCGTTGGATTACAAAGATCTGTATAACAGCTTGCTCCTACCAACTGTGGATGAACGCATCGCCAAGCTGGAGAGGGGAGAGATTGAAGCTGCGGATCTGCGTGTGCCGATGTCGCTTGAGTTTTTACAGTCTCTGCAAAAACGGGGTGTGAAACGCTATCTCGCGAGTGGAACCGATGTTGAATTTGTTCGGCATGAAGCGGGACTGCTGGGCGCTGCATCCTACTTTGATGGCGGTATTTTCGGAGCGTTGCGCGACTATCAGAACTTCTCGAAGGCAATGATAATTCAGCAAATTCTGGATGATTTCAATCTGACCGGGAGTGAGCTTCTGGTAGTCGGTGACGGTTCGGTGGAGATCGAAAATGCGAAGGCGGTCGGCGCAATCGCTGTGGGCGTAAATTCGGCGGAGAATAACCGCTACCAGATGAACGCGGACAAACGGGGCAGATTACTTCACGCCGGTGCGGATATTCTCATTCCCGATTTTCAGGACGGGGATCGGCTATTGACCTATCTTTTTGACAGCTAACCAGTAACCCTAAGCAATCGGGGTTTTAGCTTGGGATATTCAACTGCGTAGATCCTACTTATTTAGGGAGTGTGCATAATGTTTCGCGGTGGGATATGTTAGTGATTTTGTTTGTCGCTCATGTAAAGAATTAGTGCAACAGCACTGACTTGCCTTAAAAATCGTAGGCAGGGCCTCCCCGGTCACGCTTGGTCTCGGCACGGACGGATCCTCTCAGACTTGCCCCGCAATATTTTGTTGGGAATCGGAATTCTCTCCTACTGCGTAAGTGCTATATTAATAAACCGAGTTGCTAGGACGTGTTGACATTTTGATGTCGCTAATTGAGCAAACGCTGTAATCATCGGCTAATCTGACACATGTAGCGCAAACTGTTAGTTTGTAGGCGGGGATCATCCCGATTCAATCGGGATGGTACAAAAGATCACGTTTACGAAAATGCTTTTCGAAAAGGGGACTTCCTGATGAAAAACTTTGTTGGATTTCACTCTATCTGTCTATAAGCAGGTGTTGTTGATCGACCAAACCTCTATTGCACTTGATAAGGATTCTCGTTTAACCGTTCAACCCAACCTACGAATTGGTAAATGTCAACAGAACCTAATTTACTTGAGAACTCCCAGTAGGAATTTGTGTCTATGTTATAATTATAATTGTAAAGGGATTGCCCCCAATCTGACCACTATCAAATCCAGAGGATAGACAACCGATTTGAAAACAGGGAAGGAATGTCAAATGCACCGGAGATACAATTTGACACATATCCTTTTAGCTAGCATTATAGTCTTGAGTCTGACGCCGCTGATGGTAACCACTGACGCACAAGCACGAATTGTTTTCATGTCTGATAGGGATTGGAACTGGGAAATCTATGTGATGGACAACCATGGGGGCAATCAGCTAAACCTGTCTAACAATCTTGGTGATGATAGGGAGCCCTCTTGGTCTCCTGACGGTAAACGCATTGTTTTCAGTTCTGATAGGAATGATAGGAATGGGAACCGGCAAATCTACGTGATGGACGCCGATGGGGATAATCAGCGAAATCTCACTAATAATCTTGGTGATGATAGGGAGCCCTCATGGTCTCCTGACGGTAAACGCATTGTCTTCGTGCGGAACGAACAAATCCACGTAATGGATGCCGATGGGGACAATCAGCTAAACCTCACTGAGAATCTCCTTAATCACAATAATCCCTCATGGTCTCCTGACGGTAGACGCATTATCTTTGCTTTCCCTAGGAGGGCGGATGGGGACATGGACATCTACGTGATGGATGACGATGGAAGCAATCGGCGAAACCTCACCTTTAATAACACTCATGACAATAATCCCTCATGGTCCCCTAACGGTAAACACATTGCCTTTGATGCCTTTGGACCTGGGGCTCTTCGCACAGATATCTACGTGATGGACGCCGATGGAGGGAATCAGCGAAACCTCACCAATCATCCTGATAGGGACTATTCACCCTCATGGTCGCCCGACAGTAAACGCATTGCCTTCGTGTCGAATAGGACGAGGGATTTTAATCCGGACATCTACGTAATGGATGCCGATGGGGCGAATCCACGAAACATCACCAATCATCTTGAGGATGAGGGAGCTCCTGCATGGTATAACGCTGTTCTTTCAGTTACCCCCTCTTATAAGAAGTTTATAATGTGGGGATGGCTCAAGGGCGTTGACCAATAATTACCATTATCGAGAAAACAGCGTGCGTTGAGATTGGGTCATAAACGCGAACGAAGAGGCGAGATCTTCATGCGATAATAAACCGAGTTGTCACCTTATGGTGAATTCTAAAAATAAACACTTTCGTCTCCCGGTAGGTGCGTTTTCTCCCCGCACCGGTTTGGAGTGTCTCATTAATTCTAAGATCTACTATAATTGGAAAAAGGTTGCCAACACAAGCCGATCTCTATCCACTCCAAGGAAATATAAACCGATTTGACAACAGAGGAGGCATAACGGATGGAACGGAGATACAATCTCGCACATTTGATTTTAGCTGTCGTTGTCATGTTAGGGCTAACGTTACTGGTAGTAGACGCTGATACACAGGCACAGATTGCCTTCCAGTCTGATAGGGATAGGAACTATGAAATTTACGTGATGGACGATGATGGGAAAAATCAGCGAAACCTCACCAATCACCCCGATAGGGACTTAGCACCCTCATGGTCGCCCGATGGCACACGGATTGCCTTTGTGTCTGATAGGGATGGGCACGTCCCTAAGGGCCGCGTGTGGTCCACTTTTGAAATCTATGTGATGGACGCGGAGGGGAAAAATCAGCGAAACCTCACTAATGATCCCAATTCTGATCACTCTCCTGCATGGTCTCCTGACGGCAAACGCATTGTCTTTTCCTCTGATAGGGAGGTGAACTTTGAAATCTACGTGATGGACAACAATGGGGGGAATCCGCAAAAACTCACTAACAATCCTGGTACTGACCAGCATCCCTCATGGTCGGCTGATGGCAAACGCATTGCCTTTTCCTCTTATAGGGATGGGCACTTTATAGCCGACAGTGGCCTCACTTCTGAAATCTACGTGATGGACGCCGATGGGGGTAATCCGCAAAGGCTCACTGAAAACCGCCAAAATGACGACTCACCCGATGGTACACGCATTGTCTTCTCATCCGATAGGAAGGGGGACTTTGCAAATTATGAAATCTACGTGATGGACGCCGATGGGGGTAATCAGCAAAGACTCACTGAAAATCGCGATAGGGACGTGTCACCCTCATGGTCGGCTGATGGCACACGCATTGCCTTCTCGTCCTATAGGGATAACCAAGGGGAGATCTACGTGATGGACGCTGACGGGGGAAATCCGCAAAAGCTCACCAATCATCCGAGGAATGATGGTAATCCTGCATGGTCTGTTCCTGTTTTTGTCGTTGCCCCCGCGGGCAAAAAGTTTACGATGTGGGGACAACTCAAACAGGGTGCTCGATAACTGCTATTATTTAGAGAATAGTGTTTAAGGATAAAAGACCGCGTTAAAAACAAAGGAGGCATAGGAAATGCAACGAAAATATAGTCTTGCCCATTTGATTTTAGCTAGTGTTGTAGTCTTGAGTCTAACGTCGCTGATAATAGTCGTTGAAGCACAAACACAGATTGCCTTTGAGTCTGATAGGGATTGGAACGGTATACGCTTTGAAATCTACGTGATGGACGTCGATGGAGAGAATCTACAAAGACTCACCAAGAATGACTTTCATGACAGGTCCCCCTCTTGGTCTCCTGACGGTAAACGGATTGCCTTCGTGTCTGAGAGGAGTGATAGGGATTGGAACCGGCAAATCTACGTGATGGACGCCGATGGTGGGAATCAGCGCAACCTTTCTAACAATGACTTTGATGAATGGGCCCCCTCTTGGTCTCCTGACGGTAAACGGATTGCCTTTGTGTCTAATAGGGATGGGGACCTGAACATGAACATCTACGTGATGGACGCCGATGGGGATAATCGGCGTAGACTCACCAATAATCGCCGTCATAACAGTTCACCTTCATGGTCTCCTGACGGTAACCGGATTGCCTTCTCGTCTAACAGGGATGGAAACTTTGAGATCTACGTGATGGATGCGAATGGGGGTAAGCAGCGAAACCTCACCAATGATCGCCATAATGACCGTTCACCTTCATGGTCTCCTGACAGTAACCGGATTGCATTCTCGTCTGATAGGGATTGGGTCCTTGACAAAGGCGGTTGGCCCACTGATGAAATCTACGTGATGGATGCCAATGGGGAGAATACACAAAGACTCACTGAAAATGGCGTTTATGACTTATTTCCCTCCTGGTCCCCTGACAATAACCGGATTGTATTTGTGTCTGGTAGGAATGGGAATGCCGAAATCTACGTGATGGACGCCGATGGGGGCAATTCTCAAAATCTCACCAATAATCCGCAGCCTGACAGTGATCCTGCATGGTTTAACTCACCTTTTTCAGTTTCACCTAGAAGCAGAAAGTTTACGATATGGGGATGGGTCAAACAGCTTGACCGATAACTGCTATTATTGAGAAGGCTTATGTAAAAAGAAATTGCAAAATGCGAAGTAAAATCGTAGGTGCTTGCATCCCGCTTGTCCCGATTCATCGGGGATTTATCGAGGGGACCGGGGCTCCCTGCCGTAGAGACAAGGTTCCCCTCGACCAACGGATTGGGTAACCTAACCCTTACAAAAATCGGTTTCTGTTGGGCGTTTTCTTAACATCAGCGAGAAAATTTTACGCATTACGCATTATTCTTCTGTTGTGTGATGACGTTTGCCGTTTCCCGTGCGACAATAATCTCCTCATCTGCTGGCACGACGAGGATTTTCGCCCGGCTATCGGTTGTGGAGATTTCACCTTCGCCGGTATGACTCTCATTCCTTTGTGAATCTAACAAGATACCCTGCCATTCCAAGCTATCGCAGATTGCTGCACGGGCGGTCGGACTTTTTTCGCCAATCCCGCCGGTGAACGCAATCACATCCACCCCGCCGAGCGCAGCGATGTAAGCACCGATATACTTTTTGACCTGATAGAAGTAGGTGTCCATTGCCAATCGTGCGTCGTCGTTCCCTTCTATCGCCGCTTCTTCAACATCGCGTAAATCACCGCTGACGCCCGAAATTCCTCGCATCCCTGATTCCTCAATCAGTTGGCGACGAATTTCGTTTGTATCCCATCCCTCCGCATCCATCAGGTAAAGCACTGCAAACGGATCCAGATCGCCGCTTCGAGACGATTGGATGGGACCGTATTGCGGCGAAACTCCCATCGTCGTATCAATTGACCGACCGTTACGGATAGCGCACAGCGACGAACTCCCACCGAGATGGCAGGAGACAATCCGCAGATCCGACGGTGAATCGTCGAGCAGTTGGGGGACACGCTCTGAGATGTAACGATGTGACGCACCGTGGAAGCCGTAGCGACGGATCTGGTGCTTCTCAACCCACTCCCTTGGGACGCCAAATTCAGAGGCGTAATCGGGCATTGTTTGATGGAACCATGTCTCAAAAACAGCGACCAAAGGGGTGTTCGGGAGCCGTTCCTGAAAGGCACGGATCGAGGCGATGTAAGCGGGATTATGGGTCGGGGCAAATGGAATATCGGCTTTGAGTGCGTTGACTACTTCGTCTGTTATCAATGCGGAACGCCAAATCCCTCTGGCGAGAATAGTCTTAAACCCTATCCCCACGAGGCCGCTGAGATCCTCCATTACCCCAGTTTCTGGGGATGTGACCCAATCTATCGTGTGTGCGATCGCAGCGTTGTGGTTTGGGGCGTTAATTTCGCCGGTTACAGTCGGTTTGCCGGGGACATCGTGCGTGAATGGCGACGGTGAATTGCCGACCCGCTCAATACCCCCTTTGACCAACGATGCTGATGTTTCGACATCAATAATCTGGTATTTGAATGAGGTGCTGCCAACATTGGCACAGAGTATAAGCATAATTGATTAGGACTTACGTAGCTGGTTCATAAGTCCCCCTGAACCCCTCTGATAAGAGGGGAAAGACAAGGGAGAAGATCCCCTACCCCCCTAGCCCCCCTTGTCAGGGGGGAAATTCTTGTCAGGGGAGTTGAGGGGGGTAGGGGGTTGGCTGTAAGAAGGGAACTACGCCCCCACATTCTCATACCACTTGACGTTGCCCGTGCTCAACCCCCCGGCGATGATGTCCACCCGTCCGTCGTCGTTCAGGTCAAGCACGTGCATGTTACCGACCCCCAAGCCGCCGTTGTCGATGAGTTCTTTCGTCCACCGGTTCTGATCAAGATCTTCAGGGCGATAGAGTTGGAGGTTCCAGCCTTCGCCGTTATATCCAGAGATAATCTCCACCCGCCCATCGCCATCGAGGTCGATCCCGTGCAGCGAATGCCCGCGGTTCAACGTGTCATCGATCTGGTGTCGTGTCCACTCACCTGTTCGCAAATCCCCTGATGCCTTGTACCAAGATAACGTGTTCCCGTGCCACGGCTCAATGGATAAGATCTCGTTGACTCCATCTCCATCAAGATCCACCGTGAAAACCTCGCTGCTTTCTTGGTCACTGATTACCCACCGGTTCCACTCTCCAATTAACGGATCCGAAGGAGGTTCAAGCCAAATCACTCCGTCGCGACAGCCAATCAGGATATCGAGCCTGCCATCCCCGTCCACATCGCCAACGCTCAATCCGTGGTTGAGATGCAATTCGCCATCAATTAAGTGGCGTTCCCAAGGATCGTTGACCGGATCGCTTGGGAATGGATAACACCAGAGACTGCCCGGATCGTACCAATCATCTAACCCGCCTTCGGGTCCCTGAATTGAGGCGGCGAACAGAAGGGGTTGACCATCGCCGTTGATGTCCGCGACCGCGATTCGGTGCAGGTATGGGATCTCTTCAATGAAGTGACTTTTCCACTGGCCACCGTCCTCGGGCGCCTCAAGCCAATGCAGATATTCGATAAGAGAACGGTCGCCCCGATTGAATGCGCTTCCAACAAACAGATCCGGTACGCCGTTGCCCGTCAAATCCTGAGCCGCGATGGTGATGTTGCCGGGGTGTTGATCCGAAATCAGATGCCTTTTCCAATCGGGTGCCTCGTACCAGACAATGATCGGCTCGCCTGTCGAGCCCATGATGATATCCTTCTTGCCATTGCCGTTCATGTCGGCGACTTCCAGCCCGTAAACGCTTCTGATTGTGTCATCAACAAGATGCTCTTTGAATTGCATTATTTTCACCTACAGTTGGGGAAGCGAATGTTCTCTATCATCGGGCATACTGAGGCCGTCCATCATTACTTTCGTATACCGATTGAACTTGCTATAGAAACGCCGAACTTCCGGGTCTGAATGGTCTCGCCATAGGTTCGGAGGCATCATCGTCACTTCGCTCAAGGAGCGGCGGTTGGGATGTCCATAATAGACCTGAATGGTACGGCGCACTTCATCGGTTTTACGTAGTGTGACGCCGTGTAAAGTAGCGCAGTTGAAAAGGATTGCCGAACCTGCACTGCCGTAGAAATGGAGGACGCCGCCGCGTTCAAGATGTGCGTCTCTGTCATCAAGGATTTCCCCGCCAGCCGGCTCCGGGCTGATAGAAAAACAGTGAGTAGTTTCGTTCACATCGTTCAGGTAGTAGATAACCTGCGGATAATCGAGATTCAGGGGGTGTTCGGGCCAATAGCCACGATCTCTGTGCCATCCCGTATCGCGCGCTTCAGCCTCTCCACCACGGTGGCGCACAGCAAGCTCCTCAAAACAGATGGCCCCCCCCATCAGTTCTCCGATAAGTGGGAGCAGCCTTTCATGGCGGATGCTCATCTCAAACGCGGGTTCTGTCAGCAAGAGATTGCAGTTGTAGTCGGGTGAAGTTCCTGAGAACCACATGAACGGATTCGTCTTCCGATCCCGATCGATGGCGTCGTTGAGGGTGTCGACTTCATCGGGTGAAAGTAGGTCTGGAAGGATGACATAACCGTGGGTTTTGAAGCATTCGATCTGTGCTTCCATGTCATCCGGATCTGCGATGACGGGATCAACCAGTTTGGGCATAGCTCTTATACCTCCGGTGTTCGGTTACGAGTTACAGTTGTCCTTATGATGCTAGAGTATTGGTCTCCAATGCCTTCTGTTGTGCTTTGGTTGGATAGGGTTTTTACGCTTGACACACCCCCACTTTTCCACTACTCTTAATGCCGAGCGATGGGGAAAGTCAGTTGGAACTACCTTTGCCAGTATAATCCTATCTTATTACTCCAATGAACGTATTTTAAGAGTCTGTGCTAACTTCCTCGCACAGTTTGCAACCCACGCTATTATATCACAGAAGTTCCGGCGTGACGTTAGTTTTTTTTGAGAACCCAGTAACGAATCCGTTCTTATATGCGAAAGGATTTATCGGAATAAGGAGATCTAAGCGATGGAAAAAGTCAACGTCTGTATAGTCGGTACAGGTTGGACAGGTACGAACCATTTTAACGGTTACAAGGCAATATCTGAGAAGGCGACGGTTGCCGCTGTGGTGGCACATTCTGATGCCTCAAAGATGAAGGCGGAGACGTGGGGTGTTCCGAAAATCTATCGCTCATTTGATGAAGCCTTGCGGGATGACGAAATTGACGCATTCAACCTGTGCACACCGCACTACCTCCACGCGGAACAACTGCTCGCGTGCTTACAAGCAGGTAAGCATGTGCTTGGCGAGACGCCCGCGTGCCTTACCATTGAGGAGTGCCGAGCACTTCGCATCGCCATGTTTGAGTATCCGAATCAGAAGGCTGCCACAGGACATATCTGCCGTTCTTGGCCCACCTTCGCGCACGCCAAAGAAGTAGTCTCCGACGGAAATCTCGGTGATCTGTTCTACCTCTCATCCAACTACGCACATAAAGCAGATCCGGATGAATATCCAAGCCGTCTGACGTGGGGACGCAGCCCCCGCGCCCAGATGCGGCTGGGCATCGCCTATCACTCCGTAGATCTGTTGCGCTGGATTGCTGGTGACATTGAGGAGGTATCCGGCGATTATACGGAACATGCGAGACTTGCAATCTTGAAGTTCAGGAACGGTGCGATGGGCAAGGTGTTTACCAGTGCATCGGTGGTACGCCCATACATCATGTCGCTTTCTGTCTACGGGCACGGCGGAACAATCGTCTGTTGGTGGGAGGAAGAGATGCTTCAAGGCTATCTGCACAAATCTGCCGAATGGGATCCAGAGCGTTTGACCACAACGCCGCTACACGGTCGCGGTTCACCTGAATGGGCATACGAGATGGAAAACTTTGTCGATAGTATCTTGGAAGATACACCGCTCGCTTGTCCGTTGTCGGAAGGGATTGCAACGGTTGAAACTTGTTTAGCCGTTGAGGGGGCGATGACACATAATACCAAAGTTAAAGTGGGCACTTGAACACAATCAATAGTGAGGTCATGTTAAGAAATTGTGCAAAGAAACCGAGTTTTGAGGAAAAAACTCGGTTTCTCTGAGTGTGTTGCACTTTTATCTTTTTGTGAGCCAATAATGAAAACTACATCATTAACAAAATGGCTTTTTATCTGCATATCTCTGATCTGGATTCACAGCACAATCGCCGCAGAACCGCTCCCTCAATTTGTCGATATTGCGACGGAGGCAGGGATCGACTTTGTCCACAACACCGGTGCGTTTGGCGGGAAATACGTTCCAGAAGAGATCGCTTCTGGCTGTGCGTTTATTGACTACGACAACGATGGTTGGCAAGATATTCTGTTGGTAAACGGTAAGGATTGGGGCGGACACCCAACCGGAAACCGGCAAACGCTGGGGCTCTACCGAAACAACCAGGACGGAACTTTTACCGATACTACAGAAACTGCCGGACTTGCCGTAGAACTGTATGGACTCGGTGTTGCCGTTGCCGACTACGATAACGACGGCGATGACGATCTCTATATCAGCTGCCTGACAGCGGATCGGTTGTTCCAGAATCAGGGAGATGGGACCTTTCTTGATGTAACAGAATCGGCGGGGATTGATAATCCCGGTTTCGGGACAAGCTGTGCTTGGTTGGATTACGATAAAGATGGCAATCTCGATATCTTTGTTGCCAATTACATAGAGTGGACACCTGAAACAAATCTTTTCTGCACATTAGACGGCGTAAATCAGTCGTACTGCGGACCCCGATCGTATCCGGGGCAAGCGAGCAAACTATTCAGGAATCGTGGGGACGGAACCTTCACCGATGTCTCACGGATTGCCCTGATCGAGGACCTCACCAGTAAATCACTGGGCGTCTGCGTGTTTGACTACAATGCCGATGGCTTTCCCGACATCTTTGAGGCGAATGACACCCAACCGAATAAACTCTATCAGAACAACGGGGACGGCACCTTTATCGAAAGAGGAATGCTCGCCGGCATCGCTTACGATGAAAGAGGTGTCGCCCGGGGAGCGATGGGCATTGATGCCGGGGACTATAATGGCAGCGGTAGGGAAAGCCTCGTAATCGGAAACTTCTCCAATGAGATGATGAATCTCTACCATAACGAGGGGGAGTTCTTTATTGACGATGCGCCTGTTGCCAACATCGGATATACCAGCCTGCTAACGCTGACGTTTGGTTGCTTCTTCTTCGACTTCGACCTCGACGGAAAACTCGATATCTTTGCTGCAAATGGTCACATTGAAAATGACATCAACGCCGTGCAGAGCGAAGTGACTTACGCACAACCGCCGCATCTGTTCCATAATATCGGTAGCGGTCAGTTTGAGGACGTGGCGCCAAAGGTTGGCTCGGATCTCCAAAAACCGATCGTCGGGCGCGGCGCAGCGTATGGGGATATTGATAATGATGGCGATTGGGATGTGTTGGTGAATGCTTCCAATACGGCAGCCCGGCTATACCGTAACGATGGCGGGAATCGCAACAACTGGATCAAGTTGAAATTGATCGGGACCAAGAGCAATCGGAGTGGAATCGGCGCGAAAATTACCGTGCAATCGAAATCTGGTACGCAGACACGTACGGTGAAAAGTGGCGCAAGCTACTGTTCACAGAGTGAACTCACGGCTATCTTCGGAATTGGGAATGACGCTCAAATTGATCTGATCAAGGTAGAATGGCCCAGTGGAGATGCCGAGCAACTTGCCAACGTGAACCCGAATCAATCCCTAACGCTTACTCAAACTCTCCACGAACCGTCAACGCACTTGCCACCGAAATGAAATCCCGCCCCTCTTCGACGCGGTCGTTATTGTAGCTCAACCCGAGATTCATATCAGCAGTGAGACGCTCGCTCAACCTGTATCCAACCCGCAGAGATGTCTCATATCGCTCAGACCGTTCTTCCCTATTTGCTCCGAACCGTTCACGACGGATAACCGTTGAGAGCGTGTTGCTGAGGTCTAAATCGTGCTCCAGCGAAATCTTGCCCACAAAGGGGAGACGAAGCCCACCTTCTATCCGCACTCGGTAATCGATGCTAACATTTGGTGTAACAATGAACGAAGTTGTGTCAATTCCGCTGCGTTCCCCGTCACGCTGTGTGAGACGGATACCAAATGCGGTTCTCGTCGTCTCTCTCCACGTATGACTCCAGCTAATCGAAGGTTCGTGAGCGGTGCTCTGACCAATCTGGGTATTGATGTTGCTCTGATCCCGGAGCGTATAACCGTATCTCAACTGAAGGCTCGATGTGTTTTTCGCGTTGAAAATCTTAATATCTCCTTCATAACGAACGGATTCAGCTCGGGAGGAGGTGCTTGATGACTTGGTGAAGTTATTGCTGCGGTCAATGTTGCCGCCAAGTGAAGCCCAACTCCACGGATCAACCGATGTGCGAAAACTGTAGCGTGTGCCTTGGCGCGACTGGGTTCGTTCTTCAGCCTCGTCTGGAAGCTGTAGGATGTCTGCGATTCGCATACCCGGATCCAATCCGCGTAGAGAATCTTGGTTATTAAGACTGACATTCGCATTCAGCCCAAGGCTTTCGATGCTTCGTTGAATTATGCCTGCCTCCTTTTTCTCCTCTTCTTCTCCCTTACTCTTTCGCTCTCTCAACTTCCGCGCCATTTCCGCCTTGTCGCGACGAATCCAGTCTCCACGTTGATTCTCCGCATCTTCAATTGTGTCGGAATCGACCCCCATCTGTTCAAGCCTGTCAAGTTGTCGCTGGCGGCTTTCCTCAAGACGCGTCTCTGCCTCAAAGCTATCAAATTCTTCGGACGGCTTAGATTGTTCACCGCTCTGTTCCTTATTTCCCTCCTGCCCTTCCTTTTCTGTTTCCTGCCCATCTCCTTCTTCGGACGGGACTTCAGGCTCTGGTTCGTGGAATAACCAACCGAACCACACACGCGGACGAACATTGAGCCCTAAACTGATATTCGCACTGATCCGGGCATCTTTCCGATCGCCGAACCAGTTTTCGTTTAGGCTAACTCGGTTATTCAGCGTGGGACGGATACCTAACAGATCACGATTCAGACGCGGGTTCAGAGCAAGTCGATGTTCTCGTTCCGCAATGGTGAAAATCGGTACTGCTGTCGGTTCTTCTGTCTCCTCGATTGGATCTGTGGACTGTGCAAAGCTGCTAAAACTCCGTCCCCCTTGGTCGTTGGGATCGCGTTTCTCAAGCGTTCGACGGACCTCATACTGCGGGTTCAGACTGAAACTTTCGAATGGGCTAATATCGAGTGAAATACTACCGCTATCGACCTTTTCATCTCGGCTTCGTCCATAATAGCTTCCAAATGAAGAACCGCTACTAGAAGTATCTGTTGCTGTCGATGAATCAGTTTCAACATCCTCGTGGTGAAACTGAGCGTCAAGTCCAAAAAACGAGCCAAGACCGAACTGGAAAGAGCCGGTATAGAGATCGCTGAGTTCTGTTCCCTGTCGTTCATTCCAGAAATCTTGGCGGTTGAGCGCGAATCCTAACACTGGCAGTGGGCGTAGGTTAAAAGTCGCCGAGAAGTCCCGATTCTTGGTTTTGCTCTTTCCGCTTTGGAAGGAGCTAAACGAGCCGCGCTGACTTTCTGTTTCGGATTCCTCCTCTCGGACAGAATAGCGAATGGGTAGCCAAGAGAAGAGGCTAAGCTCGCTGTTGATATTAAAATCATTGCTAGTTGTGCTATAACCCAAATCGTGGCGACGTTGGCGTCCAGTATCGCCAGCAGAATTCTCAAAGTCTTTGTCCTGTTTTGCATATCCACCGTTAACCTTAATCAGATTGCCGAGTTTAACATCCATGTTGGCACGCCGCGCCCAACCTGAACGGACGATCGGGTTGCTCAGATGGATCTCATTGACCCACACCTCCCCACCAACTTCCCGTGGGGTGTCGTTGCGGAGCCCAATCAGGATGCCGCCGATGTTCTTTATCGAAAGTTGGGAACTATTTGTTCCTCGCACAACAAAACCATCCGGATGCCCGTCGGGTTCGTCGGGATCTACCGTTTCTGCAATTGATAGATCCGTGCCCAATTGGTCAATCTGACCTGTCTGCGGTATAATACTGCCCGATAGACCGGCTTCCGGGTACTCGTTTCGCTTCAGATCGCTTAACTCGATTTCAATCAACTTCCAACCATCAAAGTCGATTACACGCGTGTATTCGTAATAGTCTCTCAAGTTTTCAAAGACGTTGATATCTTCTTCTTGATCTTGTGGATTTTCGAAGGGACCTGCAGAGCGATAGGAGGACCGGAACCCAGTGCGGATACTTGGCGCAAGGCGCAACACAAATGTCGTCTCGCTTCTGTCTCCGTAGATCCACAGCCTGAGCGTATCATGTTTTGAAAAATCTTGTCCTTCACCGTGTTGTCGACCGCGCAGTACCCGCGACGTCACGCCGAAGGATTCTGGCAGAAGCACATAATCCAACGTCAGCGTTTGTTCGCGCTGCTGCCGTTGTTGATAGCCGTATGTCGCTTCTGTGAAGGGATGTAACTTCCTAAAATCGTCCTGATCTTTGATCTGTTCATAGGCGGCGTGATAGTCATTGAAGTTGAAATTATCCTTGGTGCCAACGGTAAACCGCTCAGCGGCATCATTGGTAATGGCGTCATTCCGCGTTACGACTCCGCGTTCCCATTGAACTCCGACAACCTCAATTGATGCCCACTCAAATTTACCTGTAACGGCTCCAGACCTGTTCTTCTGTAACCAGAAACGTAGATGTTGGACATATCCAAGGTTGGGTAAGCGGGTGCCTTCTGATGTCGCTGCGCTGAGAGGAATACTCAGAAATGTCCAGCCATTCGGATGTTGACGTTTTAGCCATTCTTCGGGGATATCGTTGAGCGGGATCTTAATTTCGAGATACGCATCAATAGCGTCCAGGACCCCATCTCCGTTAAGGTCTTCTGTATCTAAAACTGTGTTGCTGGAACCAACTTGCGCCGGTTGGAACCCGGCACTATACTCCCAGCCGACATCCTCGCCTGTATCCAACGAACCATTTGCACGGAATTTTTGGGAGGCAGGTAGGTTTTCCAGATCGAGGTCCAACGTGTCAATTTTCCCGTCCCCATTGATATCTTCCAACTCCGGTGGCAGATCTTCGGTGTCAAGTCGGTTGTCCAAATCGCTATCCTCGCTCACGACACCTAAATCAATATGCAAGGTCACATCGGAGTCACCGCGTACTCGAAACCAAATCTCAAGGAATTGGCGCTCCGAGAAATCTTCCCCAGAAGCGGAAAGGCCGTACGAGAAACCACCCCACTCCTCAATGACATCCGTAAGATCATAACCCACTTCCATGATGAGGCGTTCTTCCGTCGAAGTTGCCAGCGGATTGATTACCGATGCAGGCACCTCACGATTGCGCATATAGTTGCCAACAGCTTGGGATTCATTGCGATCCTTCGCAAGCACACGAAACAGCGCCCGATTGTCCAGAGTTACGCCTTCTGCTACAGGTAGGCTGCTCACGCGCCAGTGGTGTTTGAACGTGGGAGTGTTTGACGCCTCTCGTGTCCCTTCCATACTATCAATTAGAGCGAGGCCAACACTGTTCGGGTTGTTGTGGGAGAACGCTGTTTCCCCGCTGAAATTTATAGACAGCGGGAAATTACGCATCGCGATGAGTGGCAACGGATTCAACAGCGGCGCCAAATTGAAATCTCTACCAAAGGTGGTGTTGAAGTTAACAGCTTGCAATCTGCTCGGTGCACCATTGACGTCAGGAATACGAGACGGTTTTTGTCCAGTGTTCAGGATATAGCCTGTTGCGAAGCTAAATCCTTTTTGGAAGGTTGGACTGAAGTAGCTGCTGCCTCCTGCACGCAATCCTCGCCTTGATCGACCACCGAAACCTGAATATCCGCCAAAACCACCACCGCCGAACCCACCTCCAAACCGCCCAGACTGACCGCCGCCAAATCGGCTGCCACCGAACCTGCTACCAAATCCATCGGAAGATCTGCGCCCAAAGGTGGTATCGCTCGTTTCAAACATAGCGTCGGTTTCCGGACGATCGGTTGTACCGATGAGTCTTTCAAACCGGTCGAACTCCTGCTCCTTTTTTTCCTCTACTTTCTTCTGTTTGGGAACGTAGGAATATTCTAACCACAGGCCAGCGACCGTCTGTTGCAATGATCCGCCAAATGGAGTCCTCTCAAATTCGACCACGATCTCATCGAATTCATCAAGTTCAGTAAAGAAACGGATACTTCCTACCTCATACACCATCGTGTAATCAACATCGCGTTGCAGCTGTCGCCCGTTGAGTCGGACTTTCTCGCTACCGGGGATTACAAACAACCCGACGTTATACGTCTCCGATTGAAAAGAATAGTCGACGATGATTGTATAGGCGGCATCAGTCGTCCGTGGATTCTCATGATAGATCGCTTCGTTACTTAGTCGATCACTAAATTGGAAATACGGACTTTGAGGGTCATCAATGACAAAGGGACGCAAATCAGGGAATGTCAGGAGGCCCCTGTCAAAGTCAATAAATTCTGGATCAACGATGCCATCCCCATTTTCATCGAGTCCAAAGATCTGGATGTACGGGACTTCTTCGCTCCCCGTATCAAAAGATTCGCCGCTCCCCTGACGCACAATCACGATCTGATAGTCTCGTGGACTAATATTCCGGTTGCCGAGGCTGTACACACGCCGCGATTCTGTTCCGCGCAGGCTCTTCCCTTTGATGGTAACATAGCCGATTTCCTCACCCTCTTCGTCGACTGTGCCGTCCCCGTTCTCGTCTGCAAAGACGTTTCCCGGACTCCCAACCACACCACCGCCATCGCCGAGATATTCATAAGCGACCACGATTTCATAACTGGCAGAAATTGGGCTTAAGAACTCGATTTCACCGGTTTCGTAATTGATGTTATAGTCCTGACCTGCTTGCTGCAGATTGAAGTAACCACGCCCCGTCCGTACGCCGCCCTGATTGTTACCTGCAACGTTGTCGTCAATATAGATCTCCTCGCTGCCGTGCTTAATTGGACGGTAGGCGTCGTGGAGAAGCTCATCTTCGCCGAGTTGAATTAGGTAAAAGCGTTCTTTGACATAATTTGCGTCGGGAATTTGGTGACCCCTGCCGCCTGCCGCGCGTCGCGATTCCCCGCGGAAACGACGTATATCCGAAAGACCTTTGCTGCGAGAGCCGAACGCAGTCAACCTTGCACCACCAAGCTGGGCAACCGCCTCAAGCCCAAATAGATTACGATTGACATTCAGAAAGCGAGCGTTGGGCAGATTGAGTGTCAAGTCACCAAATGAGAGGGTTTTGAGGATGCTTGTCTCCGTTCCTTCATACCAAACACGAATTTTCTGCTCTTTCATTCCACCGTATCCGCCCCCATAACCGCTGCTATAGCCCCCGTATCCGCCGCCATATCCGCCGCCAGAGTCGTTATAATCCACCTCAACGTGGGTGTGTTCCCCAACCCGACCGTGTAGACCTACTTCGAGAGTTTGGCGAATATTTATCCCAGTGTCGCGGGGCACCCCAGAACGACCGCTTCCAAAACCGCTCCCGTATCCGCCGCCATATCCGCCAAACCCTCCGCCGAATCCGCTCCCATATCCCCCACCATACCCTCCACCGTACCCTCCACCGAAACCGCTCCCAAAACTATCGTAGCTGTAGGAGGAGGTCAACCCGAGATCGAGCCCAGAACCGAAACTACCGCCTCCGTAGCTGCCACCATAACGATTAATATCGCCCTCGCCGAAATAGTGTGTTTGGTGTAATTCAACCGTTACCGACTTATGCCCTGTGATCTGAAGGTTGGACTGGAGCGGGAGCGCAATTCCCTTCTCCTGCTCTTCCCGTTTTCCTGCACGTAGGTCATCAAGGTCGCGGAGATCGAGCAGGTAATCTGGATTCTTCCACCGGCGCAACGACTCAAAATATGGGGTCAACATCTCGAGGCGGAGGTCCTGTTCTTCTGTTTCCTTGTCGGTCAGAGGTGGCGGAGTTTTCCACGGATCTGTAGCTGCGGTAGGTGCCCAGAAATTCTGGGTTTTCGACGGTTCCGCGGGTTCGGAGGGAGCGATGTCTTCTTTCGGGTCGAGCACCAGTGAGCGGCGTTGGATGTAGGATTCCGTCAACGATACGTCTTTAAGGACAGGTTCGGCGTGAGCAGCGGGAGGATGTAGCGTAGCAAAAATAAGTGCGAGGATGAAAAGGGAAGGAGGGCGGAACATTTTTGTGACGAGCAAATTCAATACGTATCTCCGTCAGATCTGGGATCGGATAAACCGGTCACTAATTTGGCAGATTGCCAGAACATACCTGCCGCATCCATCAGAAATTTAAATATACGGCCGATAGCTCTCATGACAATTTGCCAATATTTGGAGATAAACGTAGAAAGGAAGGGGCTAGTTTACACAAAAATGATTTAGCCTACGGAGTGGGAGGATTCTTCTGTGCGGCTGGTTGGTACAACGAAAAACAATATTCTTCTATAGGGTGCCTTTGGTTGAAAGTACACCGCTGACGCGATCATCAATACTTGTGGAGATATCAAGTGCTTTTGCAACTGCCTTGAAAATTGCTTCAATGATATGGTGGCGATTGGTTCCGTAGGGGACATTGATGTGCAACGTCGTTCCGCTGTGGTTGGCAAACCCGTGGAAAAATTCCTCAGCAAGTTCTACGTCAAACGTGCCTACCTTTCCATAGTTGAGTGGGGTCTGGTAGTGAAGGTAGGAGCGACCGCAGAGATCCAGGTCAACCTGCGCAAGCGCCTCATACATCGGAACGGTGAAACTGCCAAATCGACGCATTCCTGCCTTGTCTCCAACTGCCTCCCTAAAAGCATCACCTAAGCAGATGCCCACATCTTCAACGGTGTGATGTGCATCAACGTGAAGATCGCCGGTGGCATTTACTTCAAGATCGAAGAAGCCGTGTTTGGCAAAGAGTTCAAGCAGGTGATCGAGGAATCCAACACCGGTGTTGATACTGGAGGTTCCTGAACCGTCAATATTGAGTTTGAGTGTAATTTGAGTTTCCCGCGTTTCGCGGACTACTTCGGTTTTACGTTCCACACCGTCTCCTTGCGTGAAACGCGAAGGTTCCCATCTATTGCGTTTCACGTTTCACGTTGCATTTTACAAGCAGAGATGCAACTATCTCATGTATATGGTAATTGCATCTCAAAAATCAGATAACACTAACCGTCTAAGGCTTTCCGAAAATCGTCGCCGTTCCGCTTCCACCAGTCGAAAAGGATTGAAATATCAGTACCGATGCAGAAGTGTCGTACACCCATATCAAGGTAGGATTTCGCTGCATCCACAGTATTGACTTCAGCGCGCGGCGGCACCCCCATCTTTATGCCAGTTTCAAACACTTTGCGCTCAGCAGCCTGAATTTCGGGCGCCCCCCGTTGACCGGCTTTGCCGACATTCATCGAATAGTCAGATCCACCCCACTGAATCATATCCACCCCATCGATGGAAAGAACTTCTTCCAGATTATCGACGGTACCTGCCTTCTCAATCATAATCACAACGACGACGTCTCTAATTGCTTTAACATATTCTTCGGAGCCGCCATATCCCATGTATGAAAAACGACGAGTGGCAACACCGTAGGAACCGCCATCTTCAGGGGTGTCCGGCCGTGAGATGCGCACGCACTCCTTGACATCTTCCACAGTATGGCAGTCGGCGAACAACACGCTCTGGAAACCGGAGCCGATTGCGCGTTGCGCAATAAAGCCACGCGGTTCTTGGTCGACCTTGACCATGCTGGACATGCCGTGTAAATCAGCTGCCCGACCTAAATTATCGAAATCGTGTAGATCGAAGGGACCATATTCTGCCACAAATTCAACATAATCATACAAGCCTGTGTGCCCGATCGCCTCGATAAGGGACGGCCAAGTGCTGTGGATGTGAGTGCCGAGCGTCGGTTTCCCTGCATTCAACAACTCTCGTAATTTATTAGGTCGCATATAAGTTTCCTCCAATATTCGGGTTTAATGAGTTGACGGTTACAGTCCGCAACTCGGAAAGTAGCAGTACGTTTGTATAAGACGAGAAAATGATCGGACGAGGGAGCGAGTGTGTGAGGGGGCGAGTCCTCAAAAGCTCGCTCTCCCACTTCCTTACTCTCACTTCCTCCCGTTTTCTGGTTTTCCCGTCTTCGCGTTTTCCTGTGTATACTTCTGCCTAAGCTTCGGAAGGTTGTACCAATTCTAACAATCGATCGATGATATCAAGGCTCGATATACCATCCGCCTCGGCGTTAAAGTTCGTGAGGATACGGTGTCGGAGCACCGGTTTCGCGACGGCGCGTATGTCATCGTAGGAGACATGATAGCGACCATGCGTGATCGCCCGTGCTTTCGATCCTAGCACAAGATATTGCGATGCTCTGGGACCAGCTCCCCAATTGACCCAATCCTTGATGAAATCTGGCGCATCCGGCGCATTGGGACGGGAACGGTGACTCAACGCAACTGCGTAATCAACAACTGACTCGGCAATCGGAACCTTCCGCACCACCTGCTGCAATCGCAAAATCTCTTCGCTTGTGATGACGGCATCTAACTGCGGTTCGTAGGCAGAGGTTGTTGTCATAACAATCTCTTTTTCATCGGCAGGATCGGGATAATCAAGATAGATGTTGAACATAAACCGATCCAGTTGCGCTTCAGGCAGCGGATATGTTCCCTCCTGCTCAATCGGATTCTGTGTCGCTAAAACAAAAAAGGGACGATCCAGCTCATAGGTTGTACCGCCCGCGGAAACTTTGTACTCCTGCATGGCTTGCAGCAATGCCGCTTGCGTTTTCGGCGGGGTACGGTTTATCTCGTCTGCTAACACGATATTAGCGAAAACAGGTCCCTTAATGAAGCGAAAGGATCTCCTGCCAGTTTCCACATCGTCCTGAATAATATCAGTACCGATGATGTCTGAAGGCATCAGATCTGGCGTAAATTGGATGCGACTGAAGTCAAGATCTAAGATTTGAGCAAGACTATTGATGAGTAAGGTTTTTGCCAATCCAGGCACTCCCACAAGTAGACAATGCCCTTGTGAAAAAAGCGCAATCAATAGTTCATCAATGACTGCTTGTTGACCAACAATTCGTTTCTTCAGTTCATTTAGAATTGATTCTCGCGCATTTTTCAGAAACTCTGCGGCTTCTAAATCTGCGTCTGACACATCAACGGAATTGGTATTGTTCAACTATTCGTTCTCCATAGGTCACTAATTTGTCAAGGTTGCGCCATCTAAGCGAAATCCGTGCGAGGACGATCCAGCCGAGAATCAGCCCCATTCTGCTCAATGCGCTCGGTCTTTTCCTATAAGTGTAGCCTATTTCATGATACGGCGTCAATCTATTCTGTGATTTAAGGTTCAAATGTGGGGATTTAGAAACAGTGCTGAGTTCCCGGGCGCAGCTGCCCTTGGTACTGTCTTGATGCATCCTTTTTTATCTGGATAAGAATATACGGAGCATCTCACCTTGCGTTCGACTATTTTCGGATCTGCATATCTCTATCGGAAAAATTGAGATTGGTAAATGAGGTAGGGCGATCTAGCGTTGTGGGGTATTTCGCTTGAAATACAGGATTGGATAAAGGCGTAGCGGGGTTGTGAACAGATGGGATAGGGGGAGGCGATCGCCAAGACGTCCTCAAAGCGGAGCTAAGCAAGCCTTGACGATCACTGTGACTACTTACTTAAACAGCGTCTCGGAGCGCTTTACCAGCTTTGAAAGCAGGAACATTCTTCGCGCCGATTTTGATTGTAGCACCTGTTTGGGGATTTCGACCTTCACGGGCGGCTCTCTTCCTAACTTCAAAAGTACCAAATCCGATTATCCCAACAGACTTGCCGTTGGCCAAAGAGCCTTTAATACAATCGATAACGGCGTCAACGGCTCTATTTGCGTCTGCTTTACTCGATCCGGTCGCGTCAGCGACGGCATCAATGACGTCTTGCTTACTTACATCAGCCATATTATCCTCCTAAGATTATGAAGAAACTTAATAATTGTACCACAAAACGGAGTCAATTATACTATACACACATTAGTATGTCAAGCGAAAAAGACAGTAATAATGCGGGTCTCAGCACATTCTGCTAATTTTTTTGTGTGCCATTGGGTTCAGTAACCCAATATCTTG
The DNA here is from genome assembly GCA_022822005.1 of Candidatus Poribacteria bacterium. Lineage (GTDB taxonomy): Bacteria > Poribacteria > WGA-4E > WGA-4E > PCPOR2b > PCPOR2b. Next base: position 21,945 of record JAJECO010000040.1, on the reverse strand, counting down.
TGGTATGTCGAACTTAACAAACGAGGGTTTTCTTCGTTCGGTTTCGTTAAATTTGAACATTTTTAAGACATTTTAAAATTGTATCTCCTGTAGCCAAGAAGAAGCGCTCTAAAATAAGTCAGTTCCTGCATTTATCCGTTCGGTGAGGTGTCACTCTGTTAGATAATAAACTGCCTGATAAATTCATTCACCGGTGTGGTTTCTAATCGCTCCTGGTCTAAGCAAAGTTCCGTAATCGTCTCCGCTTGTTTCGTCGGAAAACGGGTTGCTAAGTTATTGACAAACTTTTCCTCCAGCAGCGGAATCCCTTCCGCGCGACGACGACGATGCCCAATCGGGTATTCGACCGCAATCTTTTCACTGACTGAGCCATCCTTGAACCGGATTTGAAGGGCATTGGCGATTGAGCGTTTGTCCGGATCGAGATAGTCTTTGCTGTACTGTGGATTTTCCACAACTGTCATCTTTTCACGCAAAGCGTCAATGCGTGAGTCAGCCGCAATCTCATCCTCATAGTGATCGGCGGTAAGTGTTCCGTAGATTAGCCCAATCGCTGCCATATATTGGAGACAGTGATCGCGATCAGCGGGGTTGTGCAACGGTCCCGCCTTTGAGATAATTCGGATTGCCGACTCATGCGTCGTGATTGTAATCTCGTCAATCTCATCCAAGCGATCCCTTACCGCTTCGTGCAGCTGGAAGGCACATTCTACCGCTGTCTGCGCGTGGAACTCCGCTGGGAACGCAATTTTGAAAAGGATATTCTCCATCACGTAAGCCCTAAATGGCTGCCGGCAGACGAAGGGTTTCCCGTTGAACAACACATCGCAAAAGCCCCAGCCCTCTGCGGAGAGTACGGACGGATAGCCCATTTCTCCCTTCATCGTTGTCAATGCAAGCCATACAGCGCGGCTTGTTGCATCACCTGCTGCCCACGATTTACGTGAACCGGTGTTCGGTGCTTGCCGATAAACCCGTAGGCTGCCCCCGTCAGCAAAAGCGTTGGAAACAGCGTTGATAATCTCCTCCTCTCTGCCCCCGAGCATTCCTGTTACAACTGCGGTCGATGCAACTTTCACAAAGTGCACATGATCCAAACCGACACGGTTCAAGCTGTTTTCCAGCGCAAGGACGCCCTGAATTTCGTGCGCTTTAATCATCGCGGTGAGAAGATCGCGCACCAAAAGGGGTGGACGACCCTCTGCTATATTTCGGCGGCTCAAGTAGTCGGCGGTTGCGAGGAGGCCGCCCAGATTATCGGACGGATGCCCCCACTCCGCCGCGAGCCATGTGTCGTTATAGTCCAGCCAGCGAATCAGACCGCCGATATTATATGCCGCCTGAACCGGATCTAATTCAAACTGCGTCCCCGGAACGCGGGCACCGTGTGGGACGTGTGTGCCGGGGACTGTTGGTCCCAGATGTTTCGTGCATTCGGGGTAGCGCAATGCCAGCAACGCACAACCGAGCGAGTCCATCAAACAGTGGCGCGCTGTTTCGTAAGCGAGGTCGCTGTCAATAGCGTTTTGCGCGACGTATGCAGCAATGTCAACAAGTATCGAGTCCGGATCGGGTCGAGCGTTAGAGATGTGTGATGCCATAAAAACCCCTTCTTTCTTTATAATACCGTTTCTGAATAATTGTGTCGCATCATTCGGGGAAATTTACAAGAAGCTGCAATTGTTCATTAGTTCACTGGTTCATTAATTACCCAATGAACTGATTTGCGTTTCACGCATTATGTTTCACGTTCCGTAAAGCCAGATTCAGATGGGAGGTAGCAGCTTACGTTTTTTTAATACCACGTACCCCCATTCAGGTAGATCATATAAACCTGCTGATGCGTCAAGACGCCGTAGACCATCCAGAGCCCTCCCACTATGAAATCTCCCAGAATCAGGCCGAAAAAGAATGGGATGGCGCGTTGATATCCTCTAACTTTACCGTACTTCAGGATAACCGCTTTTAGTGCCCAACTTATGAAAAAGGTGAACCAGAAATAGTCGATTGAGGAGCTAAGTGCGAGTGGGTAGCCAGCGGGGTGAAGCGGCCACCAAAAGAAACGCATCCGCAAGACGAACAGAATCAAGGTCAATACCATCCCACCGCCCATAAATGTCATCCGTAGCAGATCGGGGGGCATCGGATGATACAGCCAATTTTCCAACCGTCGGAATGCCGTATTGGATACCCAAATCTTAAAGAAGGATACCCGCGCGATCGCCCCGTCGCGATACATCATGTCCAGATTTATCCACATCCCTACAATAAGCGCAACCGCAGATCCAAGCATCATCGCCCAAACCAATCGACGACTGTTGATGTTGGCAACCTCAGCCATCTTGAGTGGTTCAAACTGATTCGGATTTGCGTGCGAACGGTAACTCCGGTTAAACCACTGATAGAAACTCATCACAGTTAAGTTGCGCCCCCCCCAAGCCAGCGTTCCGAAACAGGTTACCATCACATCCGATGGATTATTGGATATTCTGTGGGGTGCGCCAAACTCTGCCCGTAGCCGGGTAATAACGAGGGCGATCGCAAAATAGAGACCGAAGAAGATGGGAATGGCGACTATTGACATGCCCGCTTGAGCGGAGAAGATAGCCATAAACAGAAATCCACCAGCTAATCCAATCAGGGCTGTTCGATAGCGCATCGGCTCATCAGCATCAACCGATGGGGTGGCAGAAAATGCGGACCGAAACACAAAAGCCAAATGCTTCCGCGTTGCCCATATCGCGATAAAGAATAGGCAGAACCAGCCACCGCCGGCTTGTTCGTGAAAGTACGGGAAGCCGGGGAGATGCGTAAGCCCCAAATAAGTGGTGAAAACACTGATTAGCCGGCGCAGCACATAGAAGAACCAGCAGGTAAAGGAGAGGTCAAGTGGTAGGAAAAAACCGAGTCCAATCATGAAGGGATAGAAGGAAAGTCGTGTGCCTGCCATCGCGCTCCACGGTTTCTCAGCGAAATATTGACTGATGGATGTCAACTTAAGGTGGATATATGGAACGGATGGAAAGAGCACGTGTAGTCCGTTCATCAGATCTAAGACGGCGGGTATAGCGAAGCCGAGCCACAGAAAACCGTTCCTAAGGAAACGTGATGACTGCACCATCGCTACCGGCAGTTGGATAATTGGAAACGCCAATCGTTCCGTCTGCACCCACTGCCGACGGACTAAGGTATTCATGCAGTGGAGCATGAATAGTAACACCAACGTGAAGACTGTCCAAACCAATACGGGTTGCACCCAGGCGTTAAGGTGTTTCGCTTTGTAAAGTGTTGAGTCTCCTTCATAGTATTCCGCGAGAATATCATAGGGCGTGTTGGCGGTGAACCAAGGCGGGATATAATGGAAAAAAAGTTCTTTCCACTCATTTTCTGGTGAGGCAAATTGGTACGGGTGAAGGAAGAATGCGAATAGATCTTGCAGCATCCCATACGACGCGATTGAGGTCGAAATCACGAGCATGGAATAGATGGTGAGCAGCTCTCCGGAGGATAGGCTAATCCGCTCCCACACCTTCGATAGGCAGTTGTTGAAAACAACGAGGCAGAACAGAATAAAAATGGGGTAGATGAATATCGGCAGGGCAGTCGCCTCTGCGCGGTACTTCATCTCCACAACTGTCACCCAATAGACGTTGACGGGAACTAAAAACAGACCAATCTGTATTGCACGCGCCGTCGCGCCTTCATATTTCCTGCGTCTGGATGTCTCTTGCAATTAGGCACTCCGCTGTCCTCAAACCAATTCTTGGTGGGCTGCTACTACATTCATACAGGACTTACGCACTTCGATTGTAGTTGCCCGTTTCTTAATCCCGCCTGTCCCGATGTATCGGGGATTTATCGGGGATTCATCGGGCGTTGGGACCGGTGTCTAACGGCGATGAATCGCCGAACTACAGGGCTTTAACCGTTTAGCTGCGTAAGTCCTATCATGGTAATCCCTATTGCTGAGTGAGTGTAGCATCAAGCGCATTTGTTGTCAAGGGGCTTGAAGGATTACGCCAATCTATGATACTATAGCCCACGATTTGATCTGAACTTGATCTTAAAGATCGCACTCAGAAAGTGATACGAGAAATGGCATCCACCCAAAACAATTCCGGTTCCTATCTCACCGCAGCGCGTGAAATCGCGCCCCGTATTGCTGCGGCCATCGACGAGATTGATCGTGAACGAGAACTACCTGACGAACTTTTTGCCGAGCTTGCAGACAAAGGGTTTTTCCGCCTACTTGTACCGCGCTCCCTCGGTGGTGGGGAAATCGACTATCTGGAGCATCTCTCGATCGTTCAGACATTCGCTGAGGTTGATGGCAGCACCGCTTGGTGTATCAACCAAAATAACGTCTTTGCGACCGTCTCGGCAAAAATGCCTGAGTCGTTAGCGCGAGAGATTTGGGGTGCCCCGCGGGCGGTGGTCGCAAACGGTCCTCCAACAAATGCCTCTGCTATTCCGGTCGGCGGCGGGTACCGTCTCACGGGTCGGTGGAATTTTAGCAGCGGCTGCCGTCATGCCACTTGGATGGCAGCTGCTGCCCCCGTTGCAGATCCTTCGACCGACAAAAGAGAGGACCGGATGCTAATCATGCCGAAAGAACAGGTAACCCTCGTAGATGTGTGGCAGGTCAACGGGCTTCGGGGAACTGGAACTTTCAGCTTTGAGGTCGAGGATGTCTTCGTCCCCGGTGAGCGAACGTTTAACCTGTCCAATACTCCGCGTGAAGAGGGACCGCTGTATGTGATGCCGATGTTGCTGCTGTTTGCTTCGGGATTTGCGTGCACAGCACTCGGCGTTGCCCGTTCCGCGCTGGACGCCGCGGTTGAGTTGGCGGGTGGAAAGCGTCCGCGTTTTGATCAAAATCTGTTGCGGGATAAACCCATCGTCCAACGAGAGATCGGCAGAGCTGAGGCAATCTGGGGATCGGCGCGCGCGTTTCTGCTTGAAGCCGCATCCGCAGCGTGGGAGAGTGCCTGCACGGTTCACGCCTTAACAGTTGAGGAACGCATCCGATTGCGATTGGCTTCGACCCATGCCATCCGCATGGCGGCAGAAGCGGTCGATATTGTCTATGAGGTGTGCGGTTCCGACTCCATTTTCGAGCACAAGCCGATTCAACGCCGGTTCCAAGATGCACATGTTATCACACAGCAGATTCAGGGGCGTATGGCGCACTACGAAACGGCGGGACAGTTCTTCTTGGGACTGGAGCCGGAGGGCCTATTCTAGCGATAGTGGTGAGCGACTTTGCGAATCGCTTGGACGATGTCCGCAATGTCCGCATCGGTAAAGCTGGGGAGCATACTGAGATTGACACCGCGACACATCAGGGCTTCGCCATACGGACATTCGGCAAGCCGGTAGTCAATCGGCTTTTCCCGTTCATAGTCGAATGGGAAGCGGCTGCGACCGTAGCAGTCCGGTTCGGCGAGAAATGGGTTGCGGTAAAGCGGTCCTTCCTTCCCCGATCCGATGTATGGTCCCCCCAGCGGGACTCCCTCTCTACTCACTGCCTCGGCGAACTCCCCGGCGGAGCAGTTGAGTCGGTTGGTATCAATCGTAAAACCCAGAACCCAGTAGGTGTGGCGATCACCTTGCCGGACCCGTTGAGGCGTAATCTCCTCAAGGTCGGCGAGCCCTTCAATAATCTGCTGGGCGGCACGAATCTTGTTCGCTATGTAACCGTCAACCTTCTTGAGCTGTGTGAGCAATACCGCCGCAATCAGGTCGTTGATCTTATAGTTCGGTGCGAGGAAGTAGTTTGCATAAGGCAGCCCTTCATACGGTCCATTGGCGCGGGGCAGCGCAGCGTCAGCAAAGAGAACACCGCGCCCCCAGAGTCCCTCATCATTGGTTAGGACGATACCCCCCATGCCTGCCGATAGGTGTTTTCCGCCAAAACTAAAGCCGTTAATATCGCCAAGCGTGCCGACGGTCTGACCTTGATATTCTGCGAAGTGAGCCTGACAGCAGTCCTCAATCAAGAAAAGCTGATGACGGTGTGCGATCTCCCGCAATGCATCCATATTGCAAGGATTGCCAAACAGATGTACGGCGATAATCGCCCGCGTCCGCGGCGTGGTCTTTGCCTCAACGTCCTTCGGGTCAAGGGTGAAGGTGTCGTCAATGTCGGCGAATACGGGGACGCAGTTGTGTAATAGCGCACCGATGAAGCTGCCGCCAGCGGTCCAGGGCGAAACGATAATCTCGTCGCCGGGGTCGGGATTGATCGCCCCAATGCAGACGTGCATCGCCGCTGTCCCGGAGGTGACTGAGATGGCGTGTTTGACGCCATGCCTTGCCGCAAACTCACGCTCAAACTGAGCAACCTGCGGCCCCTTACCGATGTTACCTGAACGAATGACTTCGGTGACTGCTGCAATGTCTTCATCACCAAAATCGTGAGATTGCCCGAACGGTTGCGTGCGCACCGGGGTTCCGCCATTAATAGCCAAACGCTCATTCATGCGATGTCCCTCCTTTTCTTACCGTACTGTCGTTGTGCCCTCGAACATATTAGCAACTAAAATTAAATCCAGCACATCAACCAACCCATCACCGTTGATATCTGCTTGTATGTGGCTGAGAGGCATTGCCCCAACGTTTTGCCCAACAAGCGTTAAATCCAGAATATTAACAATCCCATCGCCGTTGACATCCCCGTTTAAGCCATACTGATGTTCCCAATTGCGTGCCGAGGCAAGTAATTCTTGAGTAAGCTGTCCTTGTAGTTGATACAACTCCCAAAATCTTAGCGTTGGAATTATGCCCCAGACCTCACCGTAATCGAGAAGTTCTTGATGATATGCGGGATCATCATCCGGGTATTTTGGGAAATACGCGATGGCGTGTGTAAACGGCGAGAACAGAAACCCACTAATCGGATGCAGCTTTTCCTTGTTTCTGTCCACCAGATCATGGGGACGTTGTGCGAAAGTTGTATGCGCAAAAGTCGCTTCATGCAATCTTTCACCCCCCAACATAATGCCCGGCATCGCTTCCGCTAACTCCTTATGCAGTAACGCCATCCCTTGCGCCATACTTAACCCATCAATCAACCCATTCCCATCGTTATATACACCGTGGTTGGCATCAAGAAAGAAACCGTCTACACCGTAATCTTCCCATACCGACTTTAGGCGTTCGACAATTAGGTTCCTATATTCTGAACTCGCAGGATTAATAGTTTCAACAAGTTGCTCAGATGGGTGGGAAGGCGGTGGATTCTCTATGATCTCTCCTGTCCAGGTATCTCTAATTTGATATTGCCGAAAATGTGGGTAGAGCGGGTGAGTTGGTGAAAAACCGGTTGAAAGTATAGCAGGCATGATGCGAAAACCGTGCTGATGTGCGTGTTCAACGAAAGGTCCAAGCTCCGGCTTTGGAAAATAGTCTGGATGATGCGCTTCACGTTCCTCCGACCACCACGTTCCTCCATCAGCCCAGTTCCACAACAGTATCAACGTTTTTGTCGGATCCACTAGCTCCGCTAATCCATCAAGCAACGGAAAACCATATGTGTCTATAGGGACAGCACTGACGAATAAAGTAATATCTTCAGCCCCCGGAATATCGGATAACCGCCTCGGCTGGAACGCCTGTTCCATCCAGTTTCTATAGATACGAGCAGGCACCCGCCAATCGCCAGCATAGGTATTGAATCGCCACATCGTTGAATGTCCTGATGTGTGCGAATCGAAAGGCGCCTGATTTTGTGTCCCGAAATGAAGCACAGCTTCGTTTTCCGGTCGGTCATAATAGAACCACTTAAACTGCAATGTATTGTCTGTGTTTCTAACGTAGAAACCGCCGCGTTCACCCTGAAAAATAGCGAGTTGGGCTTCCCAACCGGGACCGCTGCCGGGGTAGAGGTAGTAATAGTGGGCGATAGGCGTGGTTGCGTCAAGGGCTTGTCCGCCGGCTGCTGGAATAATTACCGATAAATTCTGCATATCCAAAGTACCCAATCCCCACTGCATCCCGACGATCCCGCGAGTATCGGACACCCCTTGCATATCAATCAACAGATCGTCGGTCATCGGATCAACAGCAATAGAGAGTCGGATATCCGTTCCCTCATGGTGGAACAGGAGTTCGGCACTGCGTGAATCTATCTGCGTTGCGGAGATTAGTTCTGCCCAACTGGTCGAAATATTCTCTCCTTCCCACCAATACCGATTGAACAACATCCCAGTCCAGCCTGATGGCCACTCGACTGGGGGCACCGTATAAGTTTTATCGGTCAACCTGTTGTGGATATAAGTTATAACCCCCCTGTCAAACCGGACCACGTAGTTATCGGTTTCGACGTGGACAGTTTCACCCTCAACAGTGATAGCGGCATCGACAGAACACGCAAGCAACAGAATCAATAAAGTGAATTTTGCTAAAAACACAAATCGTTTCATAGCGCACCTCCAAGCAAGTAATTCCTATCTTCTTTATCTGCCCTGTTGACGTCATAGACTTTCATTGACTCATATATTGTGAAATAAGAGTAAGATCCAGTATATCCACCCGTCCGTCTCTATTAACATCTGACTTTGAATTAGCGGGTATTTCCTGTCTTAAATCGTTCGCGACAATGATCAAATCAAGGATATTAACCACTGCATCATTATTGAGATCGCCATCGACAAACTCAAAATCAGGTTGCCAATTCTGTGCGCTTGCAATGATTTTGTGTATTTCTACATCGTGATCCTCTAGTTGTCCAGTAAACGAAACCTTAATGGTTGGAACAACATCCCAAACCTCGTAGTATTGCTGGTCCTGTTGATGAAGATCCGGACGATCGTCTGGATTATATTTTGGAAAGCCAATGGCGTATGTAAACGGAGAAAACAAGAATGAACTTATTGGATGCGGTTCAATGCCGTCCGTAATCCGTGGACGTTGAGCGAAACTCTTACGGGCAAAGCACGCTTCATTAAGCCGTTCTCCACCTAATATGATACCCGGCATTGCCTCTGCCAACTCTCGATGTAGCAAATCCATGCCCTGCCCCATATTTAATCCATCAATCAACCCATTCGCATCGTTAATCACAAACCAACTGGCATCAACAAAGAACCCATCAACACCATATTCCTCCCATACCGCTTTTAGTTCTTGAACGATTAGATCTCTATATTCTGAACTCGCAGGATTAATAAAAGCGGCACGGTCGTGAGATGGGTGATAACATGCTGGATCCAAGGGCGGTGCCCAACACTCGCCAGTCAATTCTCCCGTCCAGGTATCTCGCCACTGATATTGCTGGAAATGAGGGTAGAGCGGGTGATCTGCTGAAAAAGCGCAGGCGATCATCCAAGGCACGACTTTAAACCCGTACCGATGTGCCGTTTCAACGAAATTCTTCAGCCCTGGCTTTGGAATATAATCAGGATGATGGGAGCCAAGTTCATCAGACCACCACTCTCCCCCATCAGCCCATGATGCTAACATCACAACCGTTCTTGTCGGATCTGTGAGTTCTGCTAATCTATCAAGCAGAGCGATACTCCCAGGATCCTGTAAGTTTGCACTACTGACAAATAAGCTAATATCTTGAACCCACGCCGGCATATCTGATAGCCGCCTAGCATCGAAGGCCTGTTCCATCCAGTCCCTATAGATGCGGGCAGGCACATGCCAATCGCCCCGATAAGTATTGAAACGCCACAAATCGGATTTACCACGGGTGTGTGCCTCAAAAGGTGCTTGATTGTATGTCGTAAAATTAAGGGTGGCTGCTTCGTCTTTGTATCGGCTGAGGATGAACCGCTTAAACTGAAAGGTATTATCTGTATTTCTCACGTAAAATCCACCATCTTCACCTTGAGCAATAACCAATTGCGCTTCCCACTCGGAATGGGGATAGTCGCGGCTGTGGTAGAAATCCTCATGCGTGCCATCGACCACACGGCCGTTGTACATTGGAAGGATAAACGATAGGTTTTCAATATCCAAATAACTACACCCCCACTGCATCCCGATCACACCGGGGGTGTCGGACTCACCCTCGATATTGATCAGCATATCGTCAGTGGCACGGTCAATGGAAATAAAGAGCCGAACCTCGGCATCCTCTTGGCGGAACACAAGCACCACACGGAATGGATCAATCACTGTCGCAGAAACGAAGGTAGCCCAAAGAGTGTCGATATTTGCGTCATCCCAATAATATCGATTGTATAATATTCCACTCCAACCCTCTCTGCCCTCACCTACGGTGTAAGTTTTATCGGTCAACCTATTATGGATATGGGCAATCACGCCCTTATCGAAGCGGACGGCGTAGCTATCCGTTTCAACATGGACAGTTTCACCCTCAACAGTGATAGCGGCATCGACAGAACACGCAAGCAACAGAATCAATAAAGTGAATTTTGCTAAAAACACAAATCGGTTCATAGCACACCTCCAAAATAGACTTTCATATCAATAGCCTAACGTGCTCCATCAAACATATTTGAAACCAATATCAGATCTAACACATTAACCAATCCATCGCCATTGATATCTGCTTGTATGTGGCTGAGAGGCATTATCCCAACGTTTTGCCCAACAAGGGTTAAATCCAGAATATTAATAACCCCATCGCTGTTGACATCCCCGTTTAACCCATATTGAGGCTGCCACACTCGCGCCGCTTCAAGGTATTTATTCATCTCCACAAATTGTTCGCCAAGATGCTCTGGGCCCCAAATAATAGCAGTTGGGATAATGTCCCAAATCTTACTAAAGCGCAGAAACTCATCATTATAGACTGGATCTTCAACCGGGGCTTGCGGTGCATAGCCAATATTATGTACAAAAGGGGAAAACAGAAATGTGCTAATCCGATGCGGTCTCATTGCTGGGTTAGGAAGTAACGGACGTTGTGCGAAACTTTCATAGGTAAATGTTGCTTCATGAAGTCGTTCTCCTCCCAACACGATGCCCGGCATCGCTTCTGCTAACTCCTTGTGCAGTAACGCTATCCCTTGTGACCAATTTAACCCATCAATCAATCCATTCCCATCGTTAAATGCCATGAAATTGGCGTCAATGAAAAATCCGTCAACACCATATTCTTCCCATACCACCTTTAGTCTTTCGACAATTAGTTTTCTATATTCTGAACTCGCAGGACTAATAGTTTCAACAAGATGCTCACCTGGGTGGGCAGGCGGTGGGTTCTCTATGATTTCTCCTGTCCAGGTATCTCTAATTTGATACTGACGGAAATGAGGATAGAGCGGATGAGCGGGCGAAAAACCAAGCGCGATGGTGAAAAGAATCACGCGAAACCCGTGCTGATGTGCCGCCTCCATGAAAGTTCCCATATCTGACTTTGGGATAAAGTCTGGCATGTGTGCGTGAAGTTCCTCAGACCACCACTCTCCACCCTCCGCCCATGAGCCCAATAAGATTAACGTTTTCGTGGGGTCCACAATCTCGGATAGTCTGTCAAGTAGGGGGGCAGAATTTGTGCTGGGGCCTCCTTTCGCACTGCCTACCACTAAAGTGATATCCTGAGTCCACGGAATATCGGATAACCGGCGGGGCTGGAACGCCTGTTCCATCCAGTCTCTATAGATACGAGCAGGCACCCGCCAATCGCCAGTATAGGTATTGAATCGCCACAGCGTTGAATGCCCTGATGTATGCGAATCGAGCGGGGCTTGATTGTACGTCCCAAAGTTAAGTGCCAATCCGTCGTCCGGCCGATCGCCGATAAGCCGCTTAAATTGGAGTGTATTGTCTGTGTTTCTGACGTAAAACCCGCCACGTTCCCCTTGAAGAATGACGAGTTGGGCTTCCCAATCAGTACTAGGATAGAAATAGTCGTGATAGGTAGCGGGACTTGTACCATCAAAGATGCGTCCACCATCTTTTGGAATGATAACCGATAGGTTATCAATATCCAAGTAACTTATCCCCCACTGCATCCCGACGATCCCGCGAGTATCGGACACCCCTTCCATGTCAATCAACAGATCGTCGGTCATCGGATCAACAGCAATAGAGAGGCGAATATCCGTTCCCTCATGGCGGAACAGGAGTTCGGCGCTTTGTGGATCTATCTGCGTTGCGGAGATTAGTTCTGCCCAACTGGTCGAAATATTCCCTGCTTCCCACCAATTCTGATTGAACCATATTCCAGTCCAGCCCGATGGACCCTGATCGGCGGATACTGTATAGGTCTTATTGGTATACTTGTTGTGAATATAGGTAATAACACCCCTATCAAATTGGACAGCGTAGCTGTCAGTTTCGACGTGGACAGTCTCGCCATCAATGGTAATATCAGCGGACGCCACATTAAAATAAAACAAACTGAAACCGTTGATTAAAACTACCGCAATTAATGTCCCCACTTGTCGGGACCAATCGGATCGGGACATCACGTTTTACGCCTCCCTTTGACATGAGCCACTCACCTTTCCCCTCGCTTCCAGTACCTTTGAAACAACCATTTCGACATCGGTTTCATCGACAAATGGGGATAAGATGAAAGATTTCAAAGCAACAATCGGTTCGCCGTATTGAGTTCGCCGATAGCAGTCTGTGATCGAAATCACAACCCCTCTGCCCTCCATCGCCTCCGAATGGACATATTCAGAAATTTCTCGGTTGTAGTCATTGTGTTTGAGCAAGCTATCGCGGTAGGCAGCATCCTCGAATTCATGTCGCTTAATTGAGAAGGTATCGACGCCGACTGGATAGGCGCGGAAGAGCGTGACGGTTCCGAAATTCTCGCGGTTCAGCACAGTTGTGCCTTCGCGTCCTTCCAGATGTTCGCGCAGGAGTTGTGTCATTTCAACGATGTGACCGAGGATGACTCGCAACCCCTGCTCGCCGAACAACCGAAAATTGGCGAGCGCAGCAAGGGGACCTGTCCCTGCCCTGGAAGTTTCAAGCGTATACATTCCCGGACGATGTTCCCCAAACTGATAGAGATACGGCATCTGCTCTGGTTGACGTTTTACCAATTCCAGATCCGTTCGGTTTTGAAAGAGGACAAGACTGGAGATATAAGGTGTAAAACCGGTCTTGTGAAAGTCAATGCCAACAGAATCTGCTAGGGATAAATGCCGTATGCGCCGGGATGCCCCTGCCAATGCGCGGACAGTACGTGGGCGAAACCCAAGCGGGTTATTTTCAAAATCGTAGTCGTTGAACACAGACCAAGCCCACCCAATAGCTGCATCTGCGTGGATGTGTGGCCGATAGTCAAGTTGGAATTCATCGACGAGCGTGTCTCGTAACGCCGCAATGTGCTCCAAATCGTCCAACCCGAACGCGTCGGTAGTGCCCAAGGTCGCAATGATGGCGGCAATCTTTTTTCCGCTCCCCAATGCCCCCCGCGCTTCCTCCTCAAGTTGCACGAGATCCATTTCGTTTTCAACTGTTGTCGGAATCGTAATCAGGTTGTTCGTTCCTATGCCGAGCCAACCGACAATATTAGCAGCACAGTAGTGACCTGCATCTGATACGAACACGAGGGCGTCTTCAGGCGTACCGTTCTGCATCGTTCCCGGACACGCCTTTTCAAGCCCCAACTTCACGCCGTAGAGTGTCGTTGCGGTGCCCCCGAAAGTGAACACACCGCTCGCCTGCTCCGGGTCGTATCCAATCAATTGCGATGCGATGGCGACCGCCTCAACTTCAGCCAACGCCACCAGGCGGCTATATTCATCCCAAACCAGATTTGGATTATACAGAGAGGCGAGGAGTACCCCAATCACACTTGGGATTGTCGGTGGAGGAATAACGTTCTGTTGCGTCCGGGGATGGCCAAAGAGGGTCATTCCTCGGAGGTAACTCACAAGGTCAGCCGTGACATCCTCAATTGAAGCCATTGTATCCGGCAACGTCGCTTCTCTGGCTTTCTCGAAATCACCGGAGACGATGTCACCGAGCATCGGCAGGTGTGTTTTTAGCCCATCAACCTGATCCAAGGCGCGCATAATAGAATGCACAAAGTACGAGTCATGTATCGCATCGGATACCGGTTGGGGAAAAGCAAGTCGAATTTTTTCTAAGATGTCGCGGTAAGCCATACTGTTTCTCCGATTCATGGTTGTTCAGCATCGGGGGTTAATTCATATTATGGTGAATTCTAAAAATAAATAAACACTCTTGTCCCCCCATGTTTGGTAGGCGCTGTTTCTCCCGACAGGTCGGGATCCCGATTTATCCCGATTCATCGGGATGCGGTGCGATTAGGAAACCTCGCCGGTACAGAGGGTCCAATTATGGTAAATTCTATAATTACTTATACACTTTCGATACACAACCAACCCCCTAAATCCCCAACCCCCCTAGCCCCCCTTGTCAGGGGGAAATGATAAATCGGGACTTGTCAGGGGGGAAGCTTGTTCAATGCACAACCAATCCCCTAAATCCCGCCCCCGATAAATCGGGATGTTCCACTTGTCAGGGGGACTTGGGAAACTCAGGGGGACTTCATGAGGCTTCGATAATGGGCACTATTGATGAACGTCTACATATTTATATTGTTCACCATAATTTTAAACTTTACTATAAAATTACACATTCTACACATGAAACACATACAAGTCCCGATTCTGCATCGGTAAATCAACCCACCGACCGCCCTGTCGATGGCTTTCCGCCACAGTGATACACGCCTCTGTGATGGGATGTGTGACCTCAATATTGCCAATTGACTGCCGTCCCGATTCATGCGACTCTACCAAATCTTCTAAACAGGTAACAACTGTGCTGACCGGAGTTTCCTCTGGAAATGTCTCTCCCTCCCATTGTAGGGGCCAATCATCTGCCCCATTCAGCTTCCGGAAAGTTACCGCTGCGCCATCCCACATCGATCGGATAGTCCCTTCTGTTCCGACTATCTCATACTCCCGTCCCCCGTCCGGCACTGACCATGCCTCGATTCCGTTGGCGAAGGCGATCTGAAAAAGTCCCTGCGGGTCTTCCTCAAGTCGGTTGTCTTTAACCTTTATACTTCTGGGCAGTAGATCCCCCCGTACCGCTGCAATCTCTGGATCGCCCAGCAGGTAGGAGACGGTGTCCATCCAGTGGATGTGTACGTGCATCAAGCTGGCAGCACCATAGACCACCGCTGATTGCGGTTCACCGATATCGCCCCGTGCGATCATCTCCCGTATCCGTTTATATCGTCCGCTGAACCGTCTCAGTACGCCGGTGTTGAGTATAGTACCGTGTTTGCGGCAGGCTTCAAGGACTTCATCAGCCTTTTCCACGGAACAGGATATCGCCTTCTCCACAAAGAGCATTGGCACACCGGCATTCGCCGCATAGACCGCCATATCCGCGTGTGCGTCGTCCCGGAACGATGTTGATGGGGCACGATTGCCCGGTTTGGGCAAACCGGTCGCTGTCGTACATATCCCCACCATATCCGGCCGCTCCTTCTCAATCATCTCTTGGTAGTCTTCATAAACTGTTTCAACGCCCCATTTCTCTTGGAACGCTGTCCGTCGTTCTGGCATTGTCTCTGCCCCTGCTACCACTTCAAGCCGTTCGCTTGCATGCGATGCAGACGCAATCGACTGGTCAAGTGTACTGCCCATACGCCCCAGTCCCACAATCGCCACTCGGTAAGTTTTCATTATGTTCTCCTTCAGATATAAACTATGAGACTCACCCCTAACATGAGCCTTTCGTTTTATCGGCGTAATCTGTTAATCTGCGCTTCAGACAAGTTGGCACATAGCGCTCCGCCCCGCTAGATCGGGACAGGCGATATTTAAGGGGATATGCCTACTACTTTTCACATGTCGCCCCTCTGGGGCTTTGGATATTTGGTTGCCTTGCGTTCTATAAACATGTCGCCCCTCTGGGGCTGAAGGCTGCCCACGTTTTTCGTGTGACTCGTATTATAGTGGACCGTAGAATTAATGGGACACACCAAACCGGTGCGATTGGAAACCGCATCTACCGGGGGTGAAAGTGTCTATTTATTTTTAGAATTCACCATAATAAACTATGAAAATGTGCACAGGTCTTACGCATTAGATTTTTTTATCATCTCAGATGTTATCACAAATGCAGGTGGGAAACCATGAAAAACTTAGAGAACGATACACTGAGAAACGGATCTCTGTAGGGGCACCCCTTGCGGGTGCCCTTGCCACTTTGCGCTTGACTCCGCACAGGGAGCGTGATAGAGTTATTCCGCCGTTCTTCGCATCAGTTCATCGAAATTATTCAGATGGTTATGTGCTATAAATGTGAGCAAAAAGGAATTGAGAAATGAGTCGAATATCATACATCACACCCGAAAACTTTACCGAAGCGCAACAACGCCTCTTCGAAAGTATAACCGGCGGCAAGCGTGGCGAGGGACGGGCTCCCGAAGATCTCCTCAACTCAGAAGGCGGGATGAGCGGTCCATTCAATCCGTGGCTCAGGAGTCCGGTGTTGGGCGATGCAGCACAACGACTCGGCGAGACCGTCCGTTTTGAAAGTGCCCTCCCGCCGCAGCTGCGAGAGCTCGCAATCCTGATCGTTGCTGCCAAATGGAAGGCACAGTATGAATGGTGGGCGCATGAGAGAATTGCAAGAAGTGAAGGCTTGGACGATCGGATAATCGAAAGCGTCAAGGCGGAAACAGCCCCAGAGTTATCCAATCCAACCGAGATGGTGGTCTATAACTTTGCCCGTGAATTGCTCGACCAACATCGTGTGTCAGACCATCTATACGATGAGGCGGTTGAACTGCTCGATGAGGCGGGGGTTACGGAGTTGGTGATCCTGCTCGGTTACTACACACTCGTGTCAATGACGCTGAATGTATTTGAGGTGCCGGTGCCCGTCGGTGAGAGTGCACCGTTCGTTGGTACTGAGGCAGGCCCAAACCGCACGGAGCCTTAACAACCTTAAGACTGTTAAAACCGCGCATCCACGATTCCATAAGCGTCGGAATGACGCAAGTGCCTTGAAATCTGTTATACACATTGCGCTCCTCCCCGATAAATCGGGATTCAAAACTGGAGCGCGTGGCTTGGACGCGTTGGGATTCTACAGACATATCGCTTCTCTGGAGCGAAGGAAGGAGACTGTATATGTCGCTCAGTGGTAAAGTCGCCATCGTCGTTGGTGCCGGTCAGACGCCGGGAGAAACCATCGGGAACGGCAGGGCAACCGCGATTTGTTTCGCAAAGAAGGGGGCGCGGGTGCTTCTTGTTGACAAGCGACCCGATTCAGCGGAAGATACCGCCCGGATGATAGAAGAAACTGACGGTGAAGCCTCAGTTTTCGGTGCGGACATAACTGTTGAGGAGGATTGTCGGGCAATTATCGAAACCTGTGTTTCGCGCTACGGGCGGATAGATGTTTTGCATAATAACGTCGGGATCGCAGCGGGTGATGCTGACACGGCTGATGTGACTGAGGCGAATTGGGAACTATTGATGGATATCAACCTCAAAGGCATGTTTCTCACCATCAAGCATGTCCTGCCCGTGATGCGCGCCCAAGGATCGGGGGTGATTATCAATATCTCTTCGACAGCGTCGCTCTGTACGCGACCGACCATGCTCGCGTACAAAACCAGCAAGGCCGCAATCAACGCCATGACACAGAACCTCGCCATCGAAAACGCGGAATATGGGGTGCGCGTGAATGCGATTTTGCCCGGTCTGATGGATACACCGATGGCGATTGAACGACGGGTAGCAGAACGAGGGGTAAGCCACGACGTTATCCGTAAGGAACGGGACGAGGATGTGCCGCTTCTTCAAAAGATGGGCTCCGGCTGGGATGTCGCGGCTGCGGCTGCGTTCCTGGCGTCCGACGATGCACGGTATATTACAGGGGTGCTTCTGCCCGTTGATGGCGGCTTGAGTGCACGGGTCGGATAAGATACGGAGTTTTTTTGAATGACGGTCCTTAATCTCAAACCCACAGATCAACCCATCAAAGACTACTACGGCGCGCTCGATCAATTTGAGCAGCGCGGCTTTACAAACGAAACCGCTGTCCGATCGGCGTTCCAATCCCTACTCCAACACTACGGACGAAAGTTAAATTGGATCCTTGTGCCCGAGTATCCGATCAACCGTCAAGACAGGCGAATTGTGATTGACGGCGCGTTGATCGACCGTTTCCAACGGCCTCCCGTCTATTGGGAGGCGAAGGATATCCACGACAACCTACCCGTTGAAGTCCAGCACAAATTTGAGGCGGGTTACCCGCGTGACAACATCCTCTTTCAAACTCCACAACGCGCTGTCCTTTGGCAGAATGACCAACCCGCACTTGAGGCGGATCTAACCGACGCTACGCAACTGATCGAGACACTCCAAACCTTCTTTTCCCATCGTCCGCAAGCATACCTCGAATGGGAAGAAGCGGTCTCTCAGTTCAAAGACAGGGTGCCCGCGCTTGGGCAAGGCTTGGTAGGACTCATCGAAAGGGAACGGGGGACAAACCGCCGGTTTGCGGCTGCCTTTAGGGCTTTTCATGAGAAGTGCTGCCAGTCAATCAACCCCGACCTCTCCGAAGCAGCGGTTGAGGAGATGCTGATCCAACACCTCTTGACCGAACGGATTTTCCGCACCGTTTTCGATAACCCCGACTTCACCCGCCGCAATGTTATTGCCAATGAGATTGAGAAGGTGATAGACGCGCTCACCTCCCAGTCGTTTAGCCGTGACGGTTTTCTCCGTAGCCTCGATCGCTTCTACATTGCCATTGAGGACACAGCGAGAACGATCAGCGACTTCTCCCAAAAGCAGGGATTTCTCAACACCGTTTACGAGCAGTTTTTTCAAGGCTTTTCGGTGGAGGTTGCGGACACACACGGTATCGTCTACACGCCGCAGCCGATTGTCGATTTCATGGTGAGAAGTGTTGAGGAGATTTTAGGGGCAGAATTCAACCGATCGCTCTCCGATTCCGGTGTGCATATCATTGATCCGTTTGTGGGGACCGGCAATTTTATCGTGCGGATAATGCGTGAGATTCAGAAGACTGCGTTAGCCGACAAGTATCAGTCCGAACTCCACTGCAATGAGGTGATGCTGCTCCCGTACTACATCGCGTCTCTGAATATCGAACACGAGTTTTTCGAGGCGACGGGTGGGTATCAGCCATTTGAGGGGATCTGCCTCGTCGATACATTTGAGTTGGCGGAAGATCGGCAGTTGTCGTTGTTTGATCCTGAAACCACCCGCCGCGTTGCGGGCCAGAAAAAAGCCCCGATGTTTGTCGTCATCGGCAATCCCCCTTACAACGCCGGCCAGATCAACGAAAATGATAACAATAAGAATCGGAAATATCCAACGATGGATGCACGGGTTAAAGATACCTATGCAAAAGACTCCACAGCGACGCTCAGAAATAAACTCTACGACCCATACATAAAGGCGATTCGGTGGGCATCGGATCGCATTGGACAAGAAGGGATTGTTGCCTTTGTAACGAACAATAGCTTTCTCGGCGATGTGGCGTTTGATGGGATGCGGAAACACCTCGCAGGCGACTTTGACGCGATTTACATTCTGGACCTGGGTGGGAATGCGCGGAAAGGATTAAAAGCCTCGGATGCCAATGTGTTCGGGATACGGGTCGGTGTGAGTATCAACCTATTTGTGAAAACCGGACGAGCGATAAATCGCCCTACTACAAACGATGGTAATTCTGTTCCTACCCGTATTTTTTACTATCGCACTGATGATCTATGGAACAAAAAACAAAAATTCGATTTTCTGAGTGAACGCGAACACCTTAGCAATATAAATTGGCAGCCCGTTCAACCCGACGCACGTTACACATGGTTGACAGAAGGTCTTCACCCGGAATTTGAGACTTTTATCCCGATGGGCAGCAAGACAAGAAAAGCGGTGAAGGATGGAGACAAA
Source organism: Candidatus Poribacteria bacterium (assembly GCA_022822005.1). Lineage (GTDB taxonomy): Bacteria > Poribacteria > WGA-4E > WGA-4E > PCPOR2b > PCPOR2b. The sequence goes on along the minus strand of JAJECO010000040.1, from coordinate 2,089 downwards.
GAAGCGATTTTTCGTCTCTACTCTTTGGGGGTTGTCACGAATAGGGATATTTTGGCTTACTCGTTTAATCTTGAGTTGCTACAAGAACGTGTTCACACATTTATCGAAATATACAACAGCACCGTTGACCGCAGGAAAAGGCATGATCCCAACATCCCCGTTGAAAGTATCATTGATACAGATGACCCATGTATCAAATGGACTCGTCAGGTTAAGGCATCATTGAAAAAACTGGAATTGAGCAATTATGAAGATTCACACTTTCGCACCGCGTTGTATCGTCCGTTCAGTCAGAAATACCTCTATTTCGATAACTTCTGGAATGAGGAACGTTATCAACAGTATCGAATTTTTCCTACGCCTAGTACCGAAATGGAAAATCGTGTAATTTGTATTGCTGGTGTTGGTAATAGAAAAGGATTTGGTTGTCTTATAACAAACAGGATTCCTACCTTAGATTTAGCGTTTGAAAAAAATCAATGTTTCCCCTTCTACACCTACGACGAAGATGGCACAAACCGCCGGGAGAACATCACCGATTGGGCGTTAGCACAATTCCGGTCCCATTACCGAGATGAGGCAATCACCAAGTGGGATATCTTCCATTATGTCTATGGCCTCCTGCATCACCCCGTCTATCGGAGGCGGTATCAGGCGAACCTCAAGCGGGACCTACCGCACCTGCCATACACACCGGACTTTTGGGGATTTGCCAAAGCGGGGAGAAGGTTGGGAGAAATCCACATCGGCTATGAAGACGCGGACGAATATCCGATCAAGAAGGTCGAAACACCGGGACAACCCCTCGATTGGCGTGTCGAAAAGATGAGACTGTCCAAAGACAAAACGGGGATAACATACAACGATTTCCTGACCCTCGACGGAATACCCCCAAAGGTGTTTGATTATCGGCTTGGGAATCGGTCAGCGCTGGAATGGGTGATAGATCAGTATCGCGTCAAGACAGACAAGCGGAGTGGGATCGTCAACGACCCGAACCGCGAGGATGATCCGCAGTACATCGTTAAGCTAATCGGGAAGGTAATCACGGTCAGTTTGGAGACGGTGGAGATTGTGGAGGGTTTGCCGGAGGTCAGTATTACGGATTAAACATGAAACGTGAGAAGAATTCAACGCAAGGACGCGAAGACGCAAAGACGCAGAGGAGAGGAAAGGGATAGGCATTTTGGAAGGCGTGAAACGTGATGTGTAAAACGCGATTGATTAGGGGTTCATTATTGGATTGATTTGTTTAGCCCCAGTTGCTTTGAATCCCAATAAAACCGGGGGAGATGCGATATGAAACTTACCTCAGTGTTCAAAAAGGTTTCAGTTCAGAGGGATAAATTGAATTCGTTGAAAATTGCCTGGTGTCCCTTGCCCCAAATTTTTCTCTCCCCATTTCCCTGCGATCTATCATCCTAACGCAAGTTGCGACCTATCGCTTTGGGATGTGGTGATTTGCTCCGGTTATCCACATTGCGCTCCTCTGGAGCGCGGGGGTTGGGCATATCGCTATTCTATAGACATATCGCTCCGCTGGAGCGAAAAGCTGAACAAATCAACTAATCCAAGGTTTTTGATGCGGCCCCTGCAGCTGATACCTGATACACATTGCGCTCCTCTGGAGCGCGAGGGTTGGACATATCGCCATTCTATAGACATACCGCCCCGCTGGAGCGGAATATATGCCGCTGTCAAAATAGGTATAGGGGGATGCAAGAGTTCAATCGTTTCTTTCGCTCTAGAGGAGCGAGAAGCTGAACAAATCAACGATAATAACCAACCGAAAACAACACCATCAATTTATAACAGGGCTTACGTAAATTCAGCACGCGGCGCGAGATTTTTTTTAACCCCCTAAATCCCCCTTGTCAGGGGGACTGCCGTGTGCTGTAAAAGTCGCATGCACGGTTTGGGTGGAGGACACAGACATGAGGATTCTATTAGCATTGATTGTGCTTGCTATTGGTTGTGGTGTATCACCAAGAACCCAATTTCCAAGATACTACTACGGCATGGATATAATCACTTTTGAAGCAACTTATCCAAACATTGGAACTTTCCCTAAAGAAGGTCCTTCAGGTGG